>NZ_JBEUOQ010000011.1:0-198163 GCF_040489275.1 Rhodococcus baikonurensis
GTAATGCATGCAGGTGACTGGTACTAATAGGCCGAGGACTTACCACAAAGAAGCTACGCGTCCACTGTGCGGTATCTGAAACAACACACAGATACCTTGATTTCGATCATCCATCATCGACCACCCTGAGATATTCACCGGTGGTGGGTGTGTGGAGGATCTGGATCACAGGTTGGTTACTGTGACAGTTTCATAGAGTTACGGCGGTCATAGCGAAGGGGAAACGCCCGGTCCCATTCCGAACCCGGAAGCTAAGCCCTTCAGCGCCGATGGTACTGCACTCGACAGGGTGTGGGAGAGTAGGACACCGCCGAACACAACGTAAGAGAAGCCCCCCAACCAGTCATGGTTGGGGGGCTTTCTCATACCCAAAACACACCCGACCGCGTGCGAACGGTACCTTCGTCACCTCAGATCGACCGAACGTACCGTTCGCACGATCAGGGCAGGGTACTGGCGGCACCGTCGCGGCCGGCGCACCACCCCGCCCGACGTCGAGCGAACGGTACATCCGTCGCCTCAGATCGACCCAACGTACCGTTCGCACGATCAGGGCAGGGCAAAGGCAGTGCAAAGGCAGACGGGGTGAGGAAGATGCCGGCGCCGAAGCACGTAGCGACTTATTAGCCAAGGTACAGATTGTGAACCCCCTCATAAGTTCGAAGTACTCTCCGATTTTGTGCCTTTGTCCCTAGCACTTTGGCCTAGGCTGAGTGACATGGTGGGGTTGAGCAGCTCGAGGGTGTCGCATTTGCGACTCGTTCCGACGGAACCGGAAGAACTGCAAAGGTTTGTTCAAGAAGTTGGCGGAGAGCGTGGGGGCTTTCCGTTTGCGCGCTCGTTGCGTTCGCAGCGGCGCTCGGTTCCAGCGCAGTACGCGATCCGTATCAGTGTCGACAATGTTTCCACTCAGATCTGGCGACGAATTCTCGTCACCTCAGATCTGAATCTGGATGACCTGCATTCCGTGGTCCAACGAGCAATGGGGTGGAGTGACCTCCATTCGCACGCGTGGTCCAAGTCCGGGAGCCGATTTCCGGGTGAGGTCGAAGAGTACGTGGCGTCCGGAAGCAACGCAGAACAGCGCCGCCCCGGTCGAGTGGCGGTCGTGGAGTCCGCGGTACGCCTCGACGAGGTCATGGTCTTGCCAGGTGATGAGCTCAGCTATCGATACGGACGTTACGGGAATTGGCGCCACACACTGACTCTCGAATCTTCGGACCGCCTGCCCGACGGTTTTCAAGTTGTGTGCGCCGCGGGTCGCGGCGCATGTCCTCCGGAAGAATGCGTCGGGCCTGACGAGTACGAGCAGCTCCTCGGTGTCCTCGCTTCGGAGAAGCTGCGCTCCCACGAGTGGACCCTCGAATGGCCGCAAACTGAATTCGAGCCGACACGATTCGAGATCGCCGAGGTCAACGGTCGCCTGTCCGACAGGCGTACATCTCGACCGGACGAGATCGTTGCGCCGTACGACGTTGCAAAGCTCGTCGAATGCCTGGAACCCGCGCGAGTCCCGGAATTGCACGCGGTTCTGGACCGAGCCGGCATCGAAGATCGGTCGGCAGTCGGAGAGCTGATCCACCTCGAAGCCGGCCACCGCCTTCAGGCGGTCCTGACGCTGATCGGTGTCGAAGGGATCGAGGCGGATGATTTCTTCACGACCGTCGATGCGATGCTCGACGAACCTGAACTGGGACCTGTCAATCTCCCCAAAGGGCGATCACTCTTCGCGGTACTCAAGAGGTTTGGCCTGGTGCGAAAGCACAAAGGGCAGATTGTTCTGACGAGGCGGGGACAGTCAGCTCAGCGGGACGCGTCGACGATGTGGTCGGTAATCGTCGAGGGGGTTCCGGTTGCGCCGGGTGGCTCGCAGCGGGCGGTGGAGCTCCTTGCACTCCTCGCAGTTGCGGCCGGCATGTCGCCGTCAGATCGTCATCGCTTCGTCTCGCGAGCGCTCGAACCGATTCGCGCGTCGAGCATCCTGATGTCTGGAGCTCAGACCTCCAAACGTGACACATCGGGGAGCACTGTAGAGGTGCTTGGCTTGATCGGGGCTACGGGCTACGAGCTGGGGAAGTTCGGCACCAAAGCGGACTCGTCCTGGGCTCCCTATCTCGCGAGGGCGATTCTGCAGCGTTAACTTGAGCACGGACCCAGACAACTGAAACGGGGTTCGATCCGGAAATGCCGGATCGAACCCCGTTTCGCGTACAGATAGAGATCAGATGTTGACGCCGTAGTCGCGGGCGATACCGGCGAGTCCGGATGCGTATCCCTGTCCGACTGCGCGGAACTTCCACTCGCCGTTGTGGCGGTAGAGCTCACCGAAAAGCATGGCGGTCTCGGTGGAAGCGTCTTCCGAGAGGTCGTAGCGTGCCAGCTCGGAGCCATTCGACAGATCTACGACGCGGATGTAGGCGTTGGTGACCTGCCCGAAGGACTGGAGCCGGGCGTCCGCGTCGTGAATCGAGACGGGGAAGAAGATGTTGGTGACGTTGGGCGGTACAGCCGGGAGGTCGACGTTGATGACTTCGTCGTCGCCGTCACCTTCACCGGTGAGGTTGTCGCCGGTGTGCTCGATGGATCCGTCGGGCGAGCGAAGGTTGTTGTAGAAGACGAAGTGCAGGTCGGAAAGGACCTTGCGTTCCGGGCCGGTGACCAACGCGCTGGCGTCGAGGTCGAAGTCGGCACCACTGGTACTGCGTGCATCCCAGCCGAGACCGACTGCGACCTTGGTGAGGTTGGGTGCGGCCTTCGACAGAGATACGTTGCCGCCCTTGGCAAGTGTGACGCCCATTCAGGTTCCTCTCGTTCGAACGAAGTGAATTTCTTCGCTCGGGAGTTCTGTGTTGTCCGTTCTCGACTCACATTACCGTGAGCGGGTGGGTGCGGTTCGACCGAATAGGCACCTCACTCGAACAGCGCGCGAAGATCCTCGGCGTCGAGTCCGGTGCCGAGTGTCCCTTCGGCGTCCATGACATTCGAGAACAATGCCGACTTTTTTGCTTTGAGTGCCATGACCTTCTCCTCGATCGTGTCTTTGGCAATGAGACGGTAGACCATGACGTTTCGCGTCTGCCCGATGCGGTGAGTGCGATCGACCGCTTGTGCTTCGGCGGCTGGGTTCCACCAGGGATCGAGGATGAAGCAGTAGTCGGCCTCGGTGAGATTGAGACCGAAGCCACCAGCCTTGAGGCTGATCAGAAAGACGGGCATTGCGCCAGACTTGAACTCCTCCAGGACTTCACCGCGATTGCGCGTCGAACCGTCGAGGTAGCTGTAGGGGATGCTCTCTGCGTCGAGTCGGGCGCGCACCGAACCGAGGAATCCGGTGAACTGACTGAAGATCAACGCACGGTGCCCGCCGGCGATGACGTCGTCCAATTGCTCGACGAGAGCGTCGACCTTGGCCGACGGGACGGGTCCGTTTTCCTCGTCGACCAGCGAGACGTCGAGGCTGAGTTGGCGTAGCAGCGTCAGCGATTGCAGGATCGTGAATCGGTTCTTGTCGACGTCGTCCAGCAATCCGAGAATCTTCTGCCGTTCGCGTTGTAGGTGAGTGTCGTAGATTGCGCGATGACTCGGATGCAACTCGATCTCGAGTATCTGCTCCTGCTTCGGCGGCAAGTCTGCGGCCACCTGTTCCTTGGTGCGCCGAACCATCAGCGGTTTGACGCGCCGTCGAAGTTGCGCCAATCGCTCTGTGTCGCCTCCCTTTTCGATGGGGTTGCGGTAGAGGTCGGTGAAGGTGGTGGGACTGGGGAACAGTCCGGGTGCAGTGATCGCGAGGAGCGACCACAACTCCATCAGATTGTTCTCCATGGGAGTTCCGGTGATCGCGAGTTTGAAAGGTGCGTCCACCGCTCGCGCGCACTGGTGGACTTTGGACTTGTGGTTCTTGGCGAATTGGGCTTCGTCGAGTACCAGTCCGGACCAGAGGACTGCGGAATACGCCTCGTTGTCGAGGCGAAAGAGTGCGTACGACGTCACGACGATGTCTGCCCCGTCGACGAGTGTTGCCAGGTCGGTTCTTCTGCGCCGCAGAGTATCCGTGATGACAGCGGCGTGGAGGGTTGGTGCGAACTTGGCCACCTCGGATTTCCAATTAGAGACCACGCTGGTGGGAGCAACGATCAGAAAGGGCGGCGCCGCTGGATTCGATTGCCGTGCAGCGCAGATCATTGCGAGGGTTTGCAGGGTCTTGCCCAGGCCCATGTCGTCGGCGAGTATGCCGCCCAAGCTGTGCTGCCGGAGGAAGTTGAGCCAGCGGAAACCGTCGACCTGATAGGGACGCAGTGTTGCCGTCAAGGTGTCGGGGACTTCGACGGGATCGATCCCGGAACTGTCGAGCAATCCTGCGATCTGCTTCTCCCATGCTGCTGCTTGATGTTCGACTCTTCCCAGTGTGGTCAATTCATCCCACAGCCCGGCTTGAAACTTGCTGATCGCAAGTTTGCCGGTTGGGCGATCGAGCAGTGACCGCGCTTCGGTGATGAGTCGGTGTAGACCGAGAAGGTCAGGTGCGTCGAGTCGGAAGAAGGCGCCGTCCGGTAGCAGGATGTGGGTCTCACCCTTGCTCAGAGCGGAGAACAGTGTTGTGAACGGAACACTTTGTCCCGCAACGTCGACGGTGACATCGAGGTCGAACCAGTCGGATCCGCTGTTCCCGTCGGGGGCTGACGTACTGAGACCGATTACGACAGCGTCGTCTGCAGAACGATAGTCGGCCGGCGTGCCCGCGACGGTGAGGTCGACGGCGGCGTTCGCGTCGAGTTGGGGGAGGAGGTCGAGTGTGAACTGCATGGAATCGAGACCGGTCAGCGTTCCCGCGAGAGTGGCCTTCGCCCCGGCCGCACCGAGGCTCTTGGCGATGGCATCTTCGGCCACGTGATTGCGGACCTCGGACTCGTCGGTGGATGTATCCGCGGTAGAAATGATCAGTTCGTCGGCATCGACGGTGTACTTCCATGCCGATTCGATGTCGATGCGATGGTTGTCCTCGTACGTGGCGACTAGTTGTAGCCGAGGACCGGACACAGTCGGTGGGTTGTAGGTGCCGTCGGAAGATGTGACGGGAGCGAGGTTTCCGAGTTTGAACACGAACCGTGACGTGAACGCATCCCGATGCTCGGCGGGTATGTCGACTGACTTTCCGGAGTCGATCAACTGCCTCAGTTGGTGGGTTACCGGCGTGTGTAGTGGTGCGAGCGTGATCGCGTTGGCGTCGTCGAGCGTGAAGACGCCATGTGCCGGCGTGCCGACGAGTCCCCAGTCGGAATGAGTGACGATGTGCCCACCGGCCTGAATTCGGGGCGTGAGACGGAGGTTGTCGTCTTCTGCTCCGTGGACGTCGAGGCAGATGTTGGCATCGTCGAGTAGGGAGACGTTGCCGAGGCAGGCCTTCGAGTGAACGAGTGAAACACCCAGGCTGATCGCCTCACGAAGCAGCGACCAGAGTTGCGGGCTCGTGAACCCGGCAAGATCGATTTCCGCGGCATTCTGATTGCGGTAGTAATTGCCGGCGCTGTGCAGGAGATGTATGTCGCGTAGAACCCGGAGGTGATCCGCAGGGAACTGAAAGGTGCTTCCGAGTTTGTTCCAGGCGAGTCCGCCGGAGATCCACCCTCTCGCTCCTGGTTGCACTGGTTTGACGAGGAGCCGTGTCGATGTGCCCTTGGTTCGGGTGCTGAATTGAATGCCGAGTCCGCGAGTGGCACCGAGGTCGGGGTCGGGTCGGAGCAACTGCTCGAGCGCGCCGTCCCACCCGTGTTGTTGTGGCGTCGTGTTCGCCTCGGCCACTGCTGCGAGTACCAACGCAGCCACGTGTTTACAGTTCATCCGCACGGGACACGTGCAGAGGCCGCGTGCGAAAGTTGCGGTACCAGTCGCGCTGCGGGTTACCGAAATCGTGCAGGTGTACGGCTCTCGTGCAGTTCCCGACACAGCGCCGGTCAAGGTATCAGCGGTGTCGTTCCATCCGATGGATTCGACTGCATTCTGCCGCAGGTAGGCAAGACCGCGTTCGTAGGTGGTTGTGCCCACGACAGCGCGAATTCGGTCGAGGTCGAGGGCCCTGACTGAATCCGGTTGCACGGGGCCAGCCTAGTAGCGGTGACCGACAGATCTCTTCGTGGTCATTTGTCCAAGAAAGTCCGAACTGCACGGTATGTTCACGGAAAACATCTTTGACGGTTTGGGAGTTTCATGAGGACTGAGCGGCGTGCGTGGATCCGATCTGCGCGCACAGGTGCGGTGTGTGTGGCCGTTTGTGCACTTTCTTTGCAGTTGGGCGGACTGTCGACGGCAGCGCCGAGTTCCGGGAGCGCGGGAAGCTCGGGAAGTCTGGGCAGCGTCGAGGGCAGCGTGAGTTCGGGGTCGACGATCCCGGGACCACTTCAGGAGGATCCGGGCCCCAAACCGGACCTGCGCGACGACATCGTCGTCCCGGCCATCGTCGGTGAGAAGGTGACCGCACCGCAGGCGGTCAGGCTGACGGTGGCGTCGCCTGCACTTCGACGCGAGGTCGGCGTCGAGATTTTGCTACCCGCTGACAATTCGGTTCCGCGCCCGGCGCTGTACATGCTCGAGGGTGTCGACGCCGGTGAGAAGAGCAGCGGATGGATGACGATCGGCGGCGCTCCGGCGTTCTTCGCCGACAAGAACGTCAACGTCGTGATGCTCAACGGTGGAATCGCGAGCCTGTACTCGGACTGGGAGAATCCGGATCCGCGGCTGGGACTGCACAAGTGGGAAACCTTCATCACCGAAGAGTTGCCACCGCTGATTGACGCACGGTTGAAGACCAACGGCATCAACGCGATTGCCGGCAATTCCATGGGTGCAATGGGTGCAATGATGCTCGCCCAACGCTTTCCGGACATGTATCGTGGCGTCGCGGTTTTCAGTGGCTGCTACTCCACGATGGATCCGCTCGGCCGAACTGCCGTCCAGGCCACGATTTCTTCGCGAAGCGGAGATCCGGCCAACATCTGGGGTGTGCCAGGAGGCCCCGAGTGGGAGGCACACGATTCGTTGATCAACGCAGAGAAGCTGCGTGGCAAGGAAATCTACGTGTCGACGGCGAATGGTCGTCCCGGATCCGACGAGACTCTGCAGACTCCGGAACTACTCGAGCGTCTGGTGATCGGCGGCGGCATCGAGGTTGCTGCGCACGCCTGTACCAAGATGTTCGACGCGCGGTTGCAGGAACTGAAGATTCCGGCGCAGGTGGATTACGAGCCGAACGGCACACATGCGTGGGCATATTGGCGTGAACGACTACCCAAGGCGTGGCCGACCTTGTCCCGGGCGTTGGGCGTCTGACGGTTCGGCAACAGTGCTCGGGTTGTGGGTGCCCACAACCCGAGCGTTGGATCACTCGCAGGCGATGCCGTCGTTGTCCCGGTCGAGATGCGGGGCGTATCCGTTCTGGCCCCGGTACAACGGAGCGGCGCCGGCGTTACGAACGGCTGTGCAGTTCTGGTAGTACCGCGCCGGAGTGTTCTGCGGCGCCGGCTGATTCTGGGGCGCTTGCGGTGCAGGCGGCGCCGGCGGCGCCTGCGGTGCGAAGACAGGGGGAAGGAACGGCTGGACTGCGTCCGCAGAGCCAGTCGGAATCATGCGTGCGATCTCGATCGGTAGGAAATCGAAAACCGTGGATGCCTGTGCGGCGGGTGCGGCAACCAGAGTGATTGCGGCGCAACCGGCGACGCTGAATGCCAGACGGCGGAGCTTCATGTGACCTCGTGTTCAACTGGGCAGCCCTTCCACTTCTGAGGGCTGTGCCGGCTGAGCATACTGGTCATAACGACCAAATGGTTTATTTCGGCAAGGGTGAAATCCGGGGTGAAAAGCAACGTCCCCGCACCGTATTGCTCAGGTGCGGGGACGCTGCTGTTGTCAGCGAGGGTTACGCGTCGACAAGTTCCTCGGCGAAGGGATCACCGTTGCGGGGAGCGTCGAAGCGCTCCTTGTCGAGGATGCCCTCACGCATTGCGACGATGACCGGAACCAGAGCCTGGCCGGTGACGTTGACTGCGGTACGGCCCATGTCGACGATCGGTTCGACTGCGAGGAGCAGTCCGACGCCGGCAAGGGGAAGACCCAGGGTGGAGAGCGTGAGTGTGAGCATGACTGTCGCACCGGTGGTTCCGGCCGTTGCTGCCGAGCCGATGACCGAGACGACGACGATCAGCAGGTAGTCGGTGAAAGTCAGCGGGACGTCGTAGAAGCCGGCGACGAAGATTGCCGCGATCGCGGGATAGATTGCAGCGCAACCGTCCATCTTGGTGGTGGCACCGAGCGGAACGGCGAACGAGGCGTACTCACGCGGAACACCGAGGTTGCGTTCGGTGACGCGTTCGGTCAGCGGCAGAGTGCCGATCGACGAGCGCGAGACGAAGCCGAGTTGAGTTGCAGGCCAGACACCGGAGAAGAAGCTTCGGACCGAGAGGCCGTGCGCGGCAATCAGGATGGGGTAGACCACGAAGAAGACGATGGCCAGACCGATGTAGATGGCGGCGGTGAATACGCCCAGCGAGCCGATTGCATCCCAGCCGTAGGTGGCGACAGCGTTGGCGATCAGTGCGGCCGTACCGATCGGGGCAAGGCGAATGATCCACCACAGGACCTTCTGGACGATCGCGAGCAGTGACGCGTTGAACTCGAGGAACGGAGCAGCCTTGGGGCCGATCTTCAGCGCCGCGATACCGATTGCGCCGGCGATGACGAGCAGCTGCAGGACGTTGAAGCTCAGGGATGTGGTTGCTACTCCCTCTGCGACGGAAGTCTTTGCGCCCAGCCCCAGGAAGTTGTTCGGAACCAGTCCGGTGATGAACGCCCACCACGAACCCGAACTCTTGGGTTCCTTCGCAGCGTCGGCGGCGACGTCGGTCCGCGAACCGGGATCGGTGATCAGGCCGACGATGATGCCGATGATCACGGCGATGAAAGCGGTGATGGCGAACCAGAGCAAGGTCTGCACGGCCAGGCGAGCTGCATTGGCGACCTGGCGGAGGTTGGCGATCGAGCTGACGATGGCGGTGAACACCAGCGGGATCACCGCAACGGTGAGCAGCTTGACGTAACTAGAACCGATGGTCTGTACGGTGCCGACCAACCAGTTGACGTTGCCGTCGGCTGCGTCAGGCATTGCCCGGGCGACGAGACCGATGATGACACCGAGTACGAGACCCGCGACGATCTGCGGTCCGAATGCCGTCGCCCAGGACGGAAAACGGGACGTGGACTTTTCCGGCACGCCGGTGGAGGTGGAGCTGGGCATGACTATGCCTTTCGAAAATCATGGGAGCGAAACGCAGCGCGGCACCAGAGGCCGGGCAGATTCGAAGAAATGTTTCCTGGTACGCGTCAGGTCAGAGCGAGCGCGGACACATTGCGCTCGCCTGCAGGCGAAGGTCGACGTAACGCCGACTGGTCAGGAACAACACTGTCCACACACTACTCGCAGCTTCAACTACTCGATCCCGAGGGTGGTCGCGGGAGTTCGCTTCGTGTTCGTCGGGCGTGCCCCGATCAGTCACTGTTGGTCGGTTGACTAGTCTCGACGATCAGTAGGTGCCGCACCGGCGCCTACGCGTCGGCAAGCGGAAGCGAGAGACCGATGAGCGTTCGGAATGCCGAGTACCCGCGTCCGAAGCATTTCCTGGTGCACCTCAGTGACACGCATCTGGTGGCTCAGGGGGAGTTGTACGACGCCGTGGATGCGTCGACGAGATTGCGCGAAGTGCTCAGCGGGATCGTGGCCTCGGGCGCACGCCCGGACGCACTGATATTCACCGGCGACCTGACCGACCAGGGGCACCCCGACGCATACGCGGAATTGAAAGCCATCGTGGAACCTGTGGCGGCCGAGATCGATGCGCAGGTCGTCTGGGCGATGGGCAATCACGACGACCGCCCTACGTTCAGATCGTTGCTGTTGGGCGAGGACGCCACCGATCATCCCGTCGACAACGTCTACGACCTTGACGGACTGCGGGTGATCACCCTGGATTCGTCGGTTCCCGGTCATCACTACGGTGAGATCACGGATCGTCAATTGGATTGGCTACGAGCAGAATTGGCGGTGTCGGCGCCCGACGGAACAATTCTGGCGCTGCATCATCCGCCGGTTCCGTGCATTCAGGATCTCGCCGTTCTGGTGGAGTTGCGCGATCAGTCCCGGTTGTCAGACGTATTGCGTGGCAGCGACGTCCGAGCGATTCTTGCCGGGCACCTGCACTATTCGACGACGGCGACGTTTGCCGGCATTCCGGTATCCGTGGCGTCGTCGACGTGTTACACCCAGGACTTGAACGTGGAAGTCGGTGGGCAGCGTGGTCGTGACGGGGCTCAGGGGTGCAACCTGGTGCACGTGTACGACGAGACAATCGTTCATTCGGTCGTTCCACTCGGTGCGCACGTGACGGTCGGTGAGCCCGTCGACGCGGCCGAGGGTGCCCGCAGGCTCGGCGCTGCCGGTATTCGAATCCGCGAGAGCGAAAAGGCAGGCCGCTCGATCGTCTGAGGTGGCAGGCGGTTTCCGGCACCCCCGCGCAGTTCTGGGCGATTGCCGGGCGGTCGCGTACTCACTACCGTCGAGGTAGGTGCAGAGCTCCAGCAACAAGGACCGGCTAGCTGGACGGCAACCCTTCATGCCGATGGGGTGCCCCGGAATCACACCTGGCGACACGCGCGGTGCGTGTCGCAAGCGGCAGTCGCCACGAGAACCGTCAGCCAGGTGCTGACGGTTTCTGCGGTCGGCACTGTGCGCTCCCGAGTAGTTCTCGAACAGGAGTATGCGCCGATGACCTCCACCCCCTCCTCTCATCTTGCTCCGTTGCATCTCGCCGTAGCGCTGGACGGTGCCGGTTGGCACCCTGCAGCCTGGCGAGAGCCACACTCGCGCCCGAGTGAACTGTTCAGCGCGTCGTATTGGACCGACGTGGTGACGACCGCCGAGCGCGGTCTGCTCGATTTCGTCACCATCGAGGACAGTCTCTCGGTGCCGGCCAACCCACTCGAACCCGTCGACGACGCGGTTGATCGGGTACGTGCTCGGCTCGATGCGCATCTCGTGGCCGCCCGCCTGGCACCGATCACGAGCAACATCGGCTTGATCCCGACCATCACCACCATTCACACCGAGCCGTTCCACGTGTCCAAAGCCGTTGCCACGCTGGATTACACCTCGCGTGGTCGCGCCGGGTGGCAGGTGAAGGTGTCGGTGTCGGAACCCGAGGCAGCACAGTTCGGGCGTCGCGACATCCCGGCCCTCACCGATGCCGACCGTCAGTCGATCGTTTCCGGCGTCCTCCCGGACTTCGTGCGCGACCTGTTCGACGAAGCTGCGGAGGCAGCTGACGTCGTCCGGAGACTCTGGGACAGTTGGGAGGACGACGCCGAGATCCGCGATGTCGAACAGCGTCGATTCCTCGACCGGGACAAGCTGCACTACATCGACTTCGAAGGAAAGTACCTCTCGGTTCGTGGACCGTCGGTTACACCGCGCCCGCCGCAGGGCCATCCCGTCGTCACCGCATTGGCTCATCAGCGGGTCGCATACGAGCTGGCGGCGCGGACGGCCGACCTGGTGTTCGTGACGCCGTTCGACGACGAGCAGGTCACGGCAATCCTGGGTGAAGTGCGAGCCGCCGAAGAACACGTGCAGCGCACCGGCGAAGCGCTTCGGGTCTTCACCGACATCGTCGTCTTCTTCGATACGACCGAAGAAACAGGGAAGGAACGACTCGCTCGCCTCGACGCGCAGGCCGGCGCCGAATACCGTTCGGACGCACTGACCTTCACCGGATCCGCTGCTGAGTTGGCGGATCTCCTGCTCCGGTGGCAGCAGTTGGGAATCGGCGGCTTCCGGTTGCGGCCGGGCGTCCTCGTGGACGACCTCGACGCGATCGCAGGTGAGCTGGTGCCTGAATTGCAGCGGCGCAGCGCATTCCGTACCGAGTATCCGCAGACGAATCTTCGCGGACTACTTGGTCTACCCATCGACGTTCCCAACCGCTACGCCGCCGGTACTCCGGCCGCCTGACAGACGAGGAATACATTTTCATGAGTTCTCAGAAGCGTAAGCAGGTCATCCTCGGCGCCTACCTCGGCGGCGTCAACCATCACACTGCATGGTGGGATCCGCAGGCGGGCAGCCAGATCGAGTTCGATTCCTTCGAACACACTGCTCGAACCGCCGAGCGTGGGAAGTTCGACTTCTTCTTCCTCGCCGAAGGTCTCGCCCTTCGTGAACGTGCGGGACAGATATTCGATCAGGACATCATCGGTAGGCCGGACACCTTCACAGTCCTTGCATCGTTGGCGGCAGTAACCGAACACCTCGGCTTGGCCGGCACCATCAACGCCACGTTCAACGAGCCGTACGAACTGGCCCGCCAATTCGCGACGCTCGACCAGTTGTCCGGTGGCCGCGCCGCCTGGAACGTCGTCACCTCGTTCGACGCATTCACCGGCCAGAACTTTCGCCGTGGCGGATACCTGGATCGTGCGCAACGATACGAGCGTGCGGAGGAGACCGTAGCGCTGGTGCGTGAACTGTGGGATTCGTGGCGCAGTGACGATATCGTGGCCGACAAAGCATCAGGGCGCTTTCTCGCGCGACCGGATGCCGGTGAATTCGCTTTTCATGGATCACATTTCGACGTGAACGGCCGATTCACAGTGCCGCGTAGCCCGCAAGGGCGCCCGGTTATTCTGCAGGCCGGGGTGTCGCCGCAGGGGCGCGATTTTGCTGCCGGCAATGCCGACGCGATCTTCTCACCGTACGGTCAGTTGCCCGAGGCGGCCGACTTCTATCGCGATATCAAAGCACGTGCCGTCGCGGCCGGACGCGACCCGGGTGACATCAAGATCCTGCCGTCGGCGAGTTTTGTTCTCGGCACCTCGGAGGCAGATGCGATCGAGAAATACCGAGAGATTCGCGACCAGCAGGTCACCGGCCAGACCGCTTTGGTTCTGCTCGAACAGATCTGGAATCTCGATCTGTCGAAGTACGACCCCGAAGGACCACTACCCGACATCGCCCCGGACCCCGAAGCTCCGCCGATCATCCAGGGGCGCGCCTTCATTCACCAAGATCGTTTCGCGACCGTCGCAAAACTGCGCGCGGTCGCGGAGAGCAAGAAGTTGAATCTGCGCGAAGTGGTGATCGATCAGTTCGAGCGTGGACCGATCGTGGGTACACCGCAGCAGGTCGCCGAGAAAATCGATTCGTTTGTCGGCAACGACGGTTCGGACGGATTCATCCTCGGCTCGCACCTCGTACCGACGGGACTCGACGAGTTCGTCGACGACGTGGTGCCGTTGCTGCAGGATCGAGGTGTTCTCCGCAGCGACTACGAAGGAACGACGTTGCGTGACAACCTCGGTCTGCCCATTCCGGTGCAGCGGGAGCATGTGACAGCACGCTGATCGACCGAAGTGGCGAGGGCCCAGCCGAAATCGGCTGGACCCTCGCTTCGTCTAGGCTTCCCAGGGAGCCGGGATGGGGTAGTAGCTCTCCAGAAACTCCGTGATCTTGCGCGTGCGAAGTTCCAGATCGATCTCCGGAGCGCTGCCGTCGTTGAGGCAGAAGAAGTCCATGGAGCGCTTGGCGAGCAGCGAATCCATGTCGCGCAAACCGGCCTTGACCGTCGTGTCGACGTATTTGACGGCTGCGGACTTCTGCACCACCGACCGTCCACTCATCAGTGTGTAGTAGTGATACAGCGAATTGGTCACCGAGATATTGGAACTCGCGCGGAAGGTGCTTGCTGCAGTTGCCGCGAAGTCTTCGGCGAACTCGCGTTCCATCTCGGCCATCACACTCTTGCGCAGTGGCGTCGCTGCATGCTCCAGATGCCTGGTGGTCATCAGACCGAAGCGGTCCTGCAGCAGTCGGCGGTTGACGCGGGCGGCATTCTCGAACCCGCTGCGGTCGTTGTCGTTGTGGCCCAAACCGATTCTGGTGTCGGCCTCGATGAACATGCTGATCCCGCCGGGGGAGAAGAACATGTCCGGGCCGACGGGGCGACCGAAGAACATGTCGTCATTGGAGTAGAGGAAGTGTTCTGCCAGACCCGGAATATGGTGCAGCTGGCACTCGACAGCTTGAGAATTATGGGTAGGCAACACACTTGGATCGGCGAAGAACTTTTCGCTGGGCATGAACGTGACTCGCGGATCGTCGGCAAGCCAGTCCGGACGATCGGAATCGGTTGCGACGAAGATCCGTCGGATCCACGGCGCGTACATGTGGATGGACCGTAGCGCGTATTTGAGCTCGTCGATCTGACGGAAACGCGCCTCTGATTCGTCCCCCTCACCGACGATGTAGTTCTGCATCCGCTTGGCGCGCTGAGCCTGAAACTCTTTGGAAGAGCCGTCGACCCAGGAAAAGACAAGGTCGATATCGAAGCTGATATCGGAGGCATGATCGGCGAACATGTTCTCGATAGTCGGCCAGATCCGGCCGAATCGCTCGACGGTTCCTCGGACAGCTTCTTCGGGGAGGACGGTTCGTCGTGTCAGTGAGTTCTCGACGGGTAGGACGATTTCTTCGTCGGAAATCGACCACAATTCGATTTGAACTCCGATGTTCGCGCCGTAGTTCATCCCGCTTGCGACGTGAACCCGCGGACGGAACAAGCGGAAGATCCGTGACTTGTTGGTTTTCGACAGGGCACCGTCCGCGACCAGGAGTGCTGGGCTCTTCTTCGCGTCGACAGTTTTGGAATAGAAGGGTGCGTTGGCGCATCCCTCGACAAGTGCCTGCCGCAGGTTCTTGCGTTCGGTCCAGCTGACCGCGATGACCGGGCGCTCGTCGTTTCCGCGGACGAGTAGATACTCGATTCCTGCGGCGTCGAGGATGTCGCGGATGAACAGCAGATCTTCGACCATCGCTTCGAGCGGCGTGGTGGTCGTGATCGCGAGGGCAAAACGATTCTTGAATCGGACAGTCTCGGGTAGTTCACCCATCCGTGCGCGTGACGCGGCCGACGCCGGTTCCACGGGATTGGGGCTGTCCTGCTCCGGGGGTACGAAGTAGATGTCGTGCGGAGCGGGAGATTCTGTAATGGGATGCCTTCCGATTCTGATCCAGCTGTGTATCTGTCGCCCCCGACGCTGCGAGAGCGTGGTGGCGACGAGCTCAGTCTATGCCGTCGGCGCCGAAAGTCGGACATGAGTGACGGCGATGGGTAGGGCGGGGCGAGTCGGGTACCCCGAGGACCGAAGCGAGAGTGAAGGAGGAGAACCGATGCGTGTGAAAGCGATGGTCGGAACGGGCGCGATGGCTGTTGCGCTGGCCGCCGGCCCAGTTGCCACAGCTTCTGCTGAAGGCGCCGAGACGGCGGGGTCGGAGGGTTCACCAGAGATGCTGACCTGCGAGGTGGTCTTCGATGCACTGGAAGACATGAGCCCGGAATGGACGGAAGAGGGGATCGATCAGGTCGAAGACTGGTGTGAGGCGATCACCGGCGAAGAAGACTGACACCAACTCGTCGGGGCGAGAATCGCATGAAAATAGGTGAAAGGAATCGGCGGATGAGTGTTGTGCTTAACCTCTACTGTTACTGAATCGATCGAGAATCATACTTTAGTACTACTTGTTGCGATGATTGTCTTGTTGCGATGATTGTCGACGCGAACTTCCTCCCTTTTGCGGGTCGGCGCGAAATATGTCCGACACATGTGGTGATATGTCCTCGTGCAACTGCCATCGGTCGTCCAGCGGTGATCACTTTCTGACGCACGTAGTGAGACTATGTGGGAGACCGAGTGCCGTAGGCGGTCTGGACGACCTGTTGTTTCGAAAGCCCTCCAGTTTTGGAAGACCCGTTTCAATCATTCATTGCAAGGAGTGCTTCGTTGGCGAGTTCACCCGACCCGTTCGACTTCAGTGACTATTCGCGCCCGGAAACAGATTCGGGGACTCGGCGAGAGCCTGATTCGGCCGATTTCACCAGATTTTCGGGGGCGTTCGATCAAGATCCGGGCAATCACCGAGGCTTCGCGCCCTCGGAGTTTGCGCAGTCAGGCTTGAGTCCACAATATTCGAGTAGTGGTCCGGGACCTTTCGGTTCTGACGTCGGACCGGCAACCGTTCGTGCCGTGACCCCGCCGGTCGTTTGGTTGAGCGCTGCGGGCTTTGTGGCGGTGGTCGGCGTTGTCATTGCGCTCTGCTCCTTCGCATCGGGGACTTCGGCCGTCGTTGCCTGGACTCTCAGCGGCATTGTCGCGATAGGCGTTCTCGCAGCATTCACAGCGCGTGATACCCGTGCACGAGCGAGTGCGTTCTACTCACAACCGGTGTGGATCCCATGGGTGGTCCGCGCTGTACTCGTCATTTCCTGTGCCGGCGTTTTGATCAGTGCATGGAATATCGCAGATTGGATTGGACGGCTGTGAGTAAAGTGCGCACCGGTGCGCTGTTGGTTTTCGGGTTACTCGCCCTCAATTTCGTGACCGGGACTGGTGCTGCATCGGCGCTGCCGTCCGACGGTTCAGATTCGGCGGTGGGGGACTTCGGTTCCTGCCTTGCATCCCAGCAAACCGGTGACCTGCTCCTCCTGATCGACGAATCGTCGAGTTTGCAGGCTTCCGATCCCGAAGCTGCGCGAGTAAGTGCCGCTAACTTTCTCCTGGATCGGCTGACCGCATTCGGTTCCACCGCAGCAGTCGATCTCAATGTCGCAATCGCAGGATTTGCCAGTGAGTACAACCTCCAATCGTCATGGACGCCACTGAACGCCGGTTCGCTCCCTGAATTGCAAAAGTCCGTGGATTCGTTTCGGAATCGAAACCAGGGCATCGACACGGACTACTGGAACGCCTTGGAGGGCGCGCGAGGAACGCTCGCCGACCGCCCGCGTACCTCGGATGGTTCCAACCGTTGCCAAGCCGTGGCGTGGTTCTCTGACGGAAAGCTCGATTTTTCGGAGCGCGACGAGAGCAAGCCGTATGCACCGGGGGCGTCTCTGAATTCGGGTATCGGAGTGAACCAAGTGATCGCGGCGGCGACTGAGTCGATTTGTCGCCCCGCTGGTATAGCCGACCAGCTTCGTAGTGTTGGTGTCAAGGTATTCGGAATCGGCCTTGCCGCGGGAACTTCCGTAGCCCAGGATTTCGACCTCATGCGATCGATCACCGCAGGTTTGGCTCCGGATAGCGCAACGTGCGGCAGGGTTCAGGCTCCATCGCCTGGAGAGTTCTTTCTCGCGGAGAACATCGACGATCTTCTTTTTGCCTTCGACACCTTGAGTACACCGGGCCAAGCACCGCTTTCACAGGAAAGCGGTGTCTGTTCGCGTGAAGTTTGCGAGGAAGGCAAGCACAGGTTTGTTCTCGACCGATCGATCAGCGCGGTCAACGTTCTAGGTTTCACTGACGCGGTTGGACTGGTTCCGACCCTGGTAGCGCCGAATAGTGAGAAGTTGCCGCTGCCTCTGACGGCCATTGGGGAGGACGGCCGTGGTCGTCTCGGCGGGGTCGAGGTCGAATACCGATGGGAATCTCCTAACTCGATCTCCTTTGCGATGTCTGACGCCGATTCGGTTCAGTGGCAGGGAGTGTGGGCTCTGGCATTCGTGGATCCGACCGGAGAAGCGTTGCAAGCTCGTTCGAAGTCGAACATCCACATCTCCGGAAACCTGTATCCCGCTTGGCTCGGGCAAAAAACGACGGCAGTTCATTCAGGGGAGAAGACGAGTGCTGTCGAACTTGGTGTCGTGGGGGCCGATCGCAAGCCGATTGACCCCGCGACTCTCCTCGGCAAAGCGCTCTTGTCTGTCGCGATTATTGATTCAGCAGGTCAGACGCATGAGGTCGCTGAGCCGCTCCTCAAAGATCGAATTGGAGACTCGGTAGAGCTGGACCTTTCAGAGGTGCCTGCCGGTAGTTCGATCTTGCGGCTCACATTGAATGTGACTACGGCAGACGCGACGCGGGCTGACGGCGGTGTCGAGCCCGGCACTGAGCTGACGCCTCAGTCAGTCGACATTCCGCTTCAGATCGCTCCACCTATAGGATATCCGTCGGTGCCAGCGCGTATCGATTTCGGCACGCTGGAGGGTGCCGGGAGCTTCGATCGCACGATCAGTGTGACAGGGCCAGGCTGCGTTCGTTTCGATCCAGGTACCCCTGTGGCGCTCACCGGCGTGCCAGACGGTATCGGAACATTCACTGTGGTTGGTGCGAACGGTGATGTGCGATCGGATTGCGCCGAATCCGACGCGGGACTGCCGGTCTCCCTGGCGATCGAGAACGCGGTTAACGGCACTGTCAGTGGAACACTTTCGCTGATGGTTTCACCTGAGGGCGAGAGCGACCGCGAGATCACGGTTCCGGTTCAATTCAGCGCGGACGTACAGAAGCCTGTCGATTCCGCACGCTTCTGGGTGACTCTTGTTTTAGCGTTGCTGCTCGGGCCGGGTATCCCGTTGGTGTTTTTGTACGGGGCGAAGTGGATGACCGCAAAGATTCCGGCAGTGGGACTCAAGGCTCGTCAGATTCCGATCGAAGTCCGCGAAGGGGCCATCCTTCGCGCGGGGCGTCCTTTCGAGTTGGATGAACGCGATTTGGTGGAATCGGTGCGTGGAATGCACAAGTCCGCGCGGGTTCTGGACGCCGACGGGGTTCAGTTGCGGACGCGGATTGGATGGTCGCCAATAGGTGCCGGGTACGTGAGTGCGTCCGTGCCGGGAATGCGTGGCGCGTCGAGCGTTCTGCCCGCCACCGATCGACAAGGAGACGGACGACTTCCCTTGGCGGTTCACAACACTTGGGTTGTCTTCCACGATCCTTCAGGTCCCGCTGGGGCGGCGGTGCTCCTCTTGCTTGTAGGCACTGATTCCGATTCGGCTCGTGTGGACGCCTTGATCGAGGACGCCAGGCGGAGTGTTCCAGCGGCGGTCACACACTTGCGGACTCAGTTCGGTGAAGGATCGGGCTCCGACGGAGAATCGCCGGGTGCTGCATCCGAGCAGCAATATTCCCGACGGGGCGACCCATTCGGTGGGCCTTCCGGAGCACAAGGCGGTGGAACAGGCGGCGATACGGCCACGAGGATCACGGATGCTCCCGATCCTTTCGCGCCACCGAGCGGGTTCGACCCTTTCGCGCCACCGGATGGGCGTGTCAGGTAATGACGTTCAGCATCATCATTTCGAGAGGATCGGTATGAGGCGTTTCCTGGTAGTAGGTTGCGGTGGTTCGGGAGCAGTCACGCTGTCCTACATGATGGATCAGCTGCGCTCTGATCTCGCCGCCGCTGGTATCGAAAAGATCCCTGCCGGCTGGCAATTCGTGAGCCTCGATGTGCCGACTGCTCCAGAGACTGGGCCCGACGGTCTCAACAACGTGCGCGATCAGGGCGGCACATATTTCGGAAGCGGGCCGCAAGGAGATTCATATGCGGTCCTGGACAACGCACTCTCGAACCAGCTGGTCGCGCGTCAACAGTTGAGCTCGATCGCCACGTGGGCGCCTCGCGATCCGCGGAATGTGCCAGTGCCGATCGGTTCTGGCGCAGGTCAGTTCCGGGCTCTCGGCCGCATGATCACGTTGAGTAAGACAACCGGGATCAGCGAAGTGTTGCAGCGAGCGTGGGACACACTGTTCACGGTGGCGACCGAGACCGAAATGCGCGCGCTCGATGTCCCTGGTGGTGGTTCGTTCGACCCGGGCGAGTCCCCGATCGTACTTGTGGTCTCTTCAATGGCCGGCGGTGCGGGAGCGTCGATGGCTTTGGACGTCTGCCGACTTCTCACCCTCGTACCCCGTCTGGATCCTCGGATGATGGGTGTGTTCATGGTTGCCCCCGACATTTTCGACGGGTTGGGCAAAAGCGCCACTACCGGGGTGAGCGCCAACGCCCTCGCAATGCTCGGGGAAATCGTCGCGAGCCAAATGGGTTCCGCGCGTGAGCACGACGTTGCGATCCTGAAAGCTTTGGGCCAGCAGAACGGTGACGGAGCCGAAGTGCCCTTCGCTCGGGTTTTCCCAGTCGGCCGCCGAGTCGGAACCGAAGGCGCACCGTTCGGTGACGGTTCGCAGAACGCGATCTATCGCGGTCTGGGGCGAGGTCTCTCGGGTCTGATGATGAGTGGTGCCGCTACTCGGCAGTTTATCCAGTACGACTTGACCAACGGTGGTGGGTTGGCGGGGTTGCGCGAGCACATCGGATGGGGCGCCGGGGCATGGGACAGCCTGCCGTGGGGCACTTTCGGGTTCTCGAGTTTGAGTATGGGCCGCGACCGGTATGCCGAGTACGCCGCCCAGCGGCTCGCTCGCAGTAGTGTCGATCGACTGCTGGACGGTCACCTTCAGCGGGGTAACCCGGCGTCCGATGAAGAGCAGGTCAACTCCATCCTCGACAGTCAGTGGCCGTCGATCCTGGCACGTGTCGGACTGTCCGATCGGAATGCAGGAGGTGGTGCTTCACCTGCGAATGTCGGTGGATGGATTACCGGGACTGTGTTGCCTTGGGATGAGGTTGGTCGGATGTCTCGCCAGATCGTCGAAACGCAACTTCGCCCGTTCATTCCGTCCGGGGACGGCATGAACGCCAAGCAGTGGGTTCCCGATGTCCACCATGCTGTTCGTGGGCGTTCTACGGCCTTGCGGACAGCGTCTGACAACGCCGCACTTCTGTACGCTTTCGGGTGGCAAGATCGTATCGTCCACAACATTGAGTCTACGGTCGCCGAAGCCGTGGCCACTCTCGGATTGCCATACGCCACAGCCATTGTCAATCGTATTGCGGTCTATCTGCGCGACGTTATCCGTCCAGCCGCCGAAGATCTGTCGAAGTTGTCACCTGCAGACATCGCAGCTCCGACGCCCGGCGTAACGGGAACCCTCGCAAGCCTCAACGGTACGATCCCGATGAGCCGAGCAGTCATCGATTCTGTGGTCGTCGAATATCAACAGAATGTCAATCGGCAGATATATTCGACCCTCTCAGGCAAGGTCCGCGACGTTGCGGCAGCGCTGGTCCCCGAGATCATGACGCCGCTGTTGACTGCGCTCAACGAGTCTCAGACCGTGTTGCGAATCGCGAGTAAGTCGCCGGCTATCGATGTCGGGCTGGCACGATTGGAGACAGATCAGTACGCAGCGTGGCCGTCCGATGCCGCGGAACGTGTTCCGCAGCGATTTGCCGAGGCCAACAACGAGGTCATGCTGACGCCGTCATCGGAGTTCCTGTCGCAGTACCGAAGTGACCTTCCGATGGCGGTTGCGGACGACTCAGCCGTGCCACCTCCATTCGAATCTGCCGTCCAGATCGCAGCGAGGCGCGTCGTCACGGGACTCTGGCCCACGACTGACGGCTCGCGAGCGCCGGGCCAGGTCGTGCCGTTGATCGAACGGACCGCGACCTGGCGATCCAAAGCGTTTCCAGTCAATCCGTCAACCAACGAAGCGCTCATTCCCTCGGCTGCTCGCTACGACATTCACTTGCGTAGCGGTGAGTTGCTAGGACGTGCCAGGTCATATGTTTCACGGACAGGCGAATCTTTCGACCGGTTCTGCAAAGTCACATTGCGGGACTATATCGTGACGGCCGGCGTGCCAGAATACGAACTGTCGCAACGAACTTCGCTTCTGATTTCGAAGTTCGGTGAAGCGCTTTCACTGGCTCGTCCTTTGGCCAGCGTCAACCAGCAGGCAATGGAAGCGCTCCATCCGGGTCAGCAGATCGCCTACCGATACAAGTTCTCCGCTGTGCCGTTCCTCAACTTGCCCGTCTCGGACTTGCTGGAGCAGGTGATCAGTCATAATCCGAAGATCGACCGTGAGACCGCGGACGGCTTCGGTCGTGTTCTGACTGACGAGGGCGGGCTCAAAAGGCTCGACATTTTTGGTTCGTACCCGAACTACTCACCGCTTGCTTACGACTCGGTACTCAAGCCGGCCGCGAAACAATGGGCTGACTCGACGCCCTCGCAGCAGGAGGCGTTCTGGTCTATGCGCCGGTCCAGGCCATTGGCAGCCTCGTTGCCGATGCACGAGAACGAGCGTCGTGCGATGACGGCAGGCTGGTTCCTCGGCTTGGTGCTCGGTCGGATCCGAATTCCAGCGCCGCCTTTTATTGAACCTGTCCGCGTGTGGTCAGCGTCCGACAGTGCATGGCTGGACTTCCCCAATCCGTTGCTTACACCTCCATCTCGTTTCGGCGCTAACAACGACTGGTTGCCGGCCGTCCTCGAGTCGGTGCTGCTGGCGATGGCTCAGTCGCATCAGCAGCCGGTGATGTCCTCGCTGTATCCGTATCGGGCGCTGAGATCGATTTATGATGCGACGCTGGAGGATCCGGCGCGCGGGATCAACGAAATCTCAGCAAAGGCCGCGATGACGGACTGGCTGCGCACAGGCGACACACAAACAGGGTGGCCATCAGCGGTACCTGAGTCCGGCCACGCTTCCACGATTGAGGAACGCAGCGCGAAGACTATCGAGTGGCTCGATCGCCTGAACGCATTTGCCGGCCATCACTACATGGCTCCGGGAGAAGGCGGAGCGGCCGGGGGTGGCACCTTTTCCCTGATTACATCTAGGGGTCAAGCTGCCAAGACCCCGATTTTTCGAGACCTCGCACCAGACGTCTTCTGGGCCACGGCCGAGTTGTCGTCGATGGTCAAGGAATGCGAAGAGGCAGCGCTCCGGCCGGTTCAAACCGGCATTCCCGCAATGCCTTCGGCCGGTTACGGAGACAACGACATCGTGATTCCCGACTTAGGACAGTTCTGACATGAGTGTGTTGACGGTTTTTCTCGCGTCCAACGGGCCGTCCGACGGCGTACGTGACGTCCTCACGGACCTGTCGGCAGCGGGGCTGCTCGACCCCTTCTTGTGGATCGACGAAGATGAAGGGTTGTCCGGTGTCTCGGGCGTGCATGCCCTCTCAGTCGACGGCGGTGAGACAGCCAAGGTCGCATTACAGGACATATTGGCGTCGAGGAGGGTTGCGCGGGTCAGGCTCTGTGTCCTGGTGCCCTTCATCGAGGGTGCTCAGACGGTTCGAGTCGAGTCCGAACGTGCAGTGGCAGACATGCTGGTGTCCAACTCGGGTAGCGCACAGCTGGTTCGAATCAGGATGATACTTACTCGCGGTGGTTTACAGGTGCCGGACTCGGCGGCTCCGGCACTCGCGGGTTGGCACAACCTGTTGATTGCTCCCGAGGATTCGAATGGTCCAGGGATGGGTCACGTATCCCTTTCCCCGACTACAGACCCGATCGTGATCGGACGAAGCGCGGCTCCGGTTGTCGCCGGAATAGCCGGTTTGTGGGCACACGTTGAACATGCCCCGTTTGACGACATCCATATCGTTCCGGGCGATGCGATTCGGTTGGTGCGTTCGTTCTACCGGAGGTTGGAGACGTCAGGTGCCGAGCACGATCTGCGGGAGCGTGTACTCGATATAGGTGGGCCACTGCCGCTGCCTTTGGACGCGGGCGGCAGCGTGGTCTATGTCGAGGACGTTCCGTTGGCTACCGGGACGATGGCTCAGAACCTGTGGGCAAAGCATCGAGGCACGCTCGTCGGGGTTCGTGTGCCGAAACCAGCAGACGTTGGGTCGCAGGCGATCGGGTTGTGGCGAGCATTGGTGATGTTCTTCAGCTTTATGGGTTCTGCTCTGCGCAATGCTCCGATGGCTTTCTACAACCGAGTGTCGAAGGGCATTTCGGGAGCTGTCGCATCAACGGTCAACTCAGCGGTATTCGGTTCCGATTCTTCGGCGTACACGATTGTCGTCAACGGTGTGGGTCCCGATGGGCGTTCGGTGAAGTGGAGCGATTTCAGTGAAGCATCCCATCAGATGATGACTGCATTGGATCCAGGAACCGAGAGTCGTCACCACTCCGCAGCCACAGATCTCTCGAGGCTGTGGAACGACTATTGCGCTGGCGCGTTGACTTTGGCCGATGCGGGGGAGCGGTCACAGGGGTTGACACCCATTCAAGTCGGTGCGAATCGCGCCGTCATTCGCACTGCCGGCGATATCGTTCCGGGCAGGGATCAACGATTCACCGATGTCCCGGGAATCATCGCGGCCAGTACCGGCGTCTCGAGCTTGGATGCTCACGACGTGCTGGCTATCTCCGAATTCCGTTCGCAGTTGCGTGAACTCGAGCAAGATCAAGTTCTGGGCTTGGAAGCTCGTCGAACAGCCAGCGCAGTGGATACCTGGGGGCAGACCATTCGACGTTCGTACGGATTCGCATTCGGCCAGATTCTGGCAGGCGGTATACACGCGGCACGTACAGAAGTCAGTGGCTTACTTTCGAGGTTGCGCGCGCACACCGGATTCGAGGACCAGTCCGAGGGCATAAGGATGCGTCAGCGTAGTCTCGCTCGATGGGCACAGGTCATCACCTTCGTCACCGTGCTCATTCTCGGCACTGCCGGGTACGCGACTTACCGTGAAGCGTTGGTTTGGTGGCATTTGGTGCTGATCGTCTTGGTGACGTTGCTCGTTTGGTTTTCCAGCTTGTTCATTCTGTTCAACAGAAGCCAGCAAGAACTCTTCCAGATGATCAACAGACACCGAAGAGGTGCGGGTGAATTGGAAGCGGATCAGGCGAACCTTCGCACAGCACTGCGTGACTTGGATCGACTTTCCGCTGCCTATCGCCAGCACGTCTCTTGGAGTGCAGCACTCGGCTCCTTTTTGTCCGAGCCTCTCGGACGGGCGCCGGCAAGGTCGGGCTCGACGCGTCAAATCGATTGGGGGCTGCCACGTTCTGCAGGGATCGGATCAGCGCGACCGGCGCCGGCTCGAATTGTCGAGGTCGCAGAACGGCTACGAAGTGAATTATTCACAGTTGGCTGGATGACGTCCCCCTGGGACGGATTGACTCGCTCTGCCGGCGATCATGTGGGTGCGCTGGGTCTGGATATTCGACAGAATCCGGAACTGCTTTACACCAAGCAGGGCACCGGTTCTGGTTCAGCTCTTGACGTGTGGTCTGACAAGTTGGCTGCCGGTGACATTGTGCTGGACGGCGCGGATGTTGTCTGGGAACGAGCATTGGAAGAGCTCGCCGGACCCAAAGCGTCTTTGATTCGCGACCTGGTGTCGTCGATCGAGGTGCATGACGAGGGGCAGTCGACGATGAAGTCGATCGATGGTTTCATGGCCGGTGTTGGAGTTTCGGGTGAACTCGCCGAAGGCGGATACTTCGATCGGACGATGCTCACGGATCTCGCCTCGACAAGTGGACGCGCGGCGGTATGTGGGGGACGGGCGAATCAGGTGCGCCTCGGACTGGGATTGATCGCGGTGACCACTCAGTTCAGTGAGGGTCTGTCGCGTGAAGAACTCGAATTCGGTAAGCCGTCCACAGCTGTCGACGATGACTATTCGTACGAGATTCCCGTGTCTCCTGATTCTGAAGCCCTCGACGGATTCGGACGTTCGTCCATGGAATCACCTGTGTCCGATCCCTTCCGTGCGCCGTCAATTGACGGCATGAACTTCTGAGGAGTCGAGCGATGAGCGGTCAGGTGCTTGAAGCGCTCCTCCAGTGGAGGACAGGTGCAATTGCCGAAGATCAACTTCAGATCGGGGTGATCAAGGATGCGCACCTCACTCAGATTGCGCGCTCCAACAGGCGAACCACCTCGGAGATCGAATCGATGCTCCCACGCACGGCCAAACCGATGGCCGGCCACATCGCGAACGTAATCGCGGGGGTTGAAGAGAGCGGGTCGGACCGCGACGCAGCGAACCCGGCGCAGGCTTCGCAATCTGCCGAGGTAGTTTCGGCGCCGGCGTCGCCGACCATTGGCAACATGTTGGATCTGACGTCCGACGATTTTTGCGAATTCGACTATTCGACCGACGGGTCCAACGATGCCAAGTTACAGGCGAAAAGGTCCCAGGGTGGGTACCGCATCGCGTGGGAACCGTTTCAGGTCGCTGGAGGTCAAGTAGTCGTCTATCGCGTCGTCTCCAGTGAGGAGCACGCCGCTTACAAGCCAGAAGTTGGTGAACTGCTCGGATCGACCATGGAAACTTCGCTGACTGATTTGCGGCCACCGAGTTCTGCGCTGCGCTTTGTTCAGGTCTGGTGTCATGTCGGGCGAACTGTCGCCGATGCCGCATCTGAGCAGCCGATATTGTTGGGCACCGCTCAGATCATCAGTCCAGTAGTGGATTTGGCGATCTCAGAGGACGAAGGTACCATCATCGGTCGCTGGGACACTTGGCCGGGCGTGAAAGTCGTTCGCGTGATGAGGACTTCGCTTTCGGGCGCCCTCGGGTCTGCCGGTCAGGTTCGACTTCACCCCGACGACGATAATCTTGGCGGGTTCGTGGACTCTACCGCCGAGCGTGGTCAGCGCTACCTGTATCGGGCGATCTGTGAAGTCCCGGTCGGGAGCGGTACCGAGCTGTCTCCGCCAGTTGAGGAGGTTGTGCAGGTCTCGGTGATTCTGTCGCCGGTACTTGATCTTTCGGTCGATACTTACGGCGACGCCGACGAACCACGCTTCGATCTGCAATGGAGCAGCCCTCCGGTTGGCAAGGTAGTCATCTACCGAACCGAAACAGGCCCGAAGCCGGGTGTCGAGGAATCGGTTTTGGCGGAGGGGGCGTTGGAGGCGTCCGGCGGGTTGCCGACTGATGCTCGCCTGATTCATCCGATCAAGGGTGCACAAACCGGAAACTGCGTGATGGCCGAGGTGTCGTGGCCGCGTGGATGGACGCGCGCTTACTTCACACCAGTCACGACGCTCGACAACGCGGTTCAGGTTGGTAAGACAGTAACTGCCACAAGACCGTTGGGCGCCGTCCGGCATTTGCGGCTCGTAGAACGCTGTGCCGAGCAACTGCTGACCTTTGCGTGGCCGGAGGGCGCAGCAGCCATCGAGGTTCACGTCAGCAGTCGCGGCATGGATTCGGCAAGTGCACTGGCGCAGCCGGCCGGCCATGAAATCTCACGGAGCAGATACGAGCGGGACGGGGGTCTGCACTTCCCATCTCAATTGCCCGCCAACGGTTGTTCGGTGCACGTAGTGCCCGTGTCGTACACGGCGGGGAACAAGGTGCTGGGTGCCCCGAGCGTAGTCGACTATCCAGGACTCCTTCGCGTGCAATACGACGTCATCGCGCGTAGCGCAGGTTTGGTGCTTGACATTGCATTGGCTCCGGAGCGCGACACGCATGGTTCCCCACCATTCATCCTGGTCTACAACGCAAATCGACTGCCGCTGAGTTCGATGGACGGGACCGCGGTTGATGTGTGGGCAGCGGGTACGGACGGCCGTGGACGTGGGAAGCAGTTCCAGCCGGTGCAGCTAAATCGAGCGGACCGGGGAGTGACGTGGAGTGCCGACGTTCGAGGACTCTACGGTTACGTCCGCCTCTTTGCCGATCTCCTGCCGACCCATCGAAGCACTTTTGCACTGATCGACCCAGCTGTCGAGAAGCTCTGGGTTGACGGACGCGAGATAGCGGGCGGGCAAACAGGATGACCACTGGCGGCTTCTCGGAAACCGACTTCACGACCGGGGTCCTGGCGGGCGATCAGCGAGCAGTTCCTCGTTGCGGTCAGTTGACATACACGTCGTTCGATCGACCGACGGCTGGACGGGGTCAGGTACTCGGCGGCTGGCAGGTCAAGGCTGTTGCAGGCGGGCTCGACGAGTTCGAGCAAGATGCGGTGCGCGTCGGAATCAACACCCGGTTCGAGACTGTGGTTGCGCTACCGACGTTTCCGACGCAAGAAGAAATCGAAGGTCGGCCACGGCGTTTGCACTACGGCCCACTGATCGGCGACAGCGTCGCATATTGGCACTCTGTGCAGGCGGGTTCCGACGCATCGGGTCGACCAGGCAACGTCTTTGTGCACGTGCTCGTCGATCGAGCCCCACTGCTTCCACCGCTTCGCAGGCCGATTTCGCTGTGGCGCTCGTCGGGTTGGTTGACACCGTTCGGAGCAGAGCTCGTGGCCGGATCCGAACTCGTCGAGACAGAGCCATTTCCGGAGGGGGAGGTCCTCGAACTGTCGAGGATCGTGAACTTCGTGCTTGATCCGGGTGTGTGGCGGATCGGCGTGCTCTCTGTGTTGCTCGATGCCGTTCAGGACGCGATCGCCAAGCGGGGCACTGTCATTCTCGGCGTCGAGGATCCGGAGCGTGGCGCTTTGTGGGTTGGCGCGGTGAGTGCCTTGATGGCGTCGTCAGCTGCTGCGCGATTCTACTTCTCGACCTACGAACGTCACCCAAGTCGGGAAGACCTCGAAGCATTGAACGTGCATCTGGTGTGTGTGCCGATTGAAGATCTTGCGGAGCTCGAGCTCCCAGGAAGTGTTGTCGTACTGAGTGAGCTCGAGACACCCTCGTTGGGCGAGTTGGACAGTTCGGAGGGGGCCAACCACGAATCTCACCGCACCGAACGTGATGCAGAAGTCGAGGTGACGGAATGGTCGGTCTTGGCGCAGACGGTATTTCTGGACCCGGATACCGCAGTCGAGGCGTTGACACAGTTGGATGACATCGCTGAAGCCGGCCCTGTTTTCATCGCTGAAACCGCGTGGCCATTGGCCGAGCTCGTCATTCGCAACGACATCTTCAGTGACGCTCAGAGCGAGGCAAGGCGTGTGATCGATCGCGTTCAGGCACCAGTTCGCCGTATCGGATCCGAGCAACCGGTGGCTCTGTCGATTGCGCAATCCGGAACCGAATATCACGGATCTCGGCAGGACCCATTCGACAGTAGCAGCGGCGATGTTCCGTCAGTCATGCCATCCGGCGCGATTCAACAGTCACAACGCGTTTCGGAGGGGTATCTTGGTATCCTCGCGATGCCGAATCTCACGCCGGAGCAATCCGAAGCGCGATGGTTTCGATTTCTCGGAATCGTTCGCGAAACCCCGGGATGGTCGACGAAAGGCTTCGATTTCCGGAACATCTTTGGAAGGCTGGACGCTCGCCCGACTCCCGAGCTGCTACGAACGGTGCAATCGGTCGCTCATGGTTTCCTCGATCGGCTGAATATCGAGGCAATGCCTGTGCGGTCGGCTAATTCGCAGTCGGTGGAGATCGAAATCGTTCGATTCGCTGACTTGATCATGAACGCGGGGTTGTTCGACGAAGGGATCGAAGCTCCCGTCCGGGCACTGATTGTCCGTGCGGTCGTTCCTTTGCTTCTGGATGAGTCGACAGTGCAGACATTCACTGCTTCAGTTGGTGCGATCAGCGTTCCGCTACGACAGCTGATCCGTGGGTGCGTTGTCGACGAGCGAGTGAATGGGTCATTTACTGTTCGGCCACTGGGCTTTCGAGTACCTCGTGCAGCGATCGTATGGATGCTGCCTACCGAAGATGTGCAAATTGACGGTGGTATTCGAGGTAACGCGACGGCGGTTGAGGAGCCGACAGTCGCGTTGGTGGCGGACCTGGTACTTCGTACGGTCGCAGATTCACCTCGCTGTCACCTAGGCGAGTGGTCTCCGTTTGTGCCTCTGGCGCTGTGGCGGGTGCTGTGGGAGAGCCGAACGAAGAACGATGCTGAAGCGGCGCAGGCGTACTTTGTCGGTGATGCGACGAGTTTGTTTTCGCCGGAGTACCTGCCGCACGAAGATTTGTTGACTCTTGCTCAACGATTCCCCGATGTTGTTCCTCCGCGATACCTACAGTCGACGATTATCTCATCACGGCAACCGCCTGAAATCGGTTTCGTCTGTGCGAATTTGGTGCGAGACGCGGAGGCCGGACGATTGGCGTTGACGATTGGTCTGCGTGATGTCGACGGCGACGCGACGGCGCTGTCCTGGGCGCAGGTACGATTGGTTGATCGATGGGCAGCCTCGGGATTCGCGGAGTTGGAGCGTGTGGTGGGCCTCATGCGCCCGGCGCTGATGAGCTTCTGCCGGATGAACGCCGCGGAGATCGCTGAATTGTCGACAGACGTTCTGGATCGGTTGGTGGTGTTGCTTTTCGCTTCCCGCTGGGCGCGCGATCGATGTGCTGCGCCGCATGTTCCATTTGTGGGTGACGCCCAGATCAGCGGCTTGAGACACTCGATTCTGGGGTCGAGCGACTACGCAAGAACGAATATCGCCGAGCTGATCAGGTCAGGAATAATCGATCGTGAATGGCTCCTGGTGACCGTGATGTTTCTGACGGACGGCGCCCCTGGGCAGGCACGCCGTCGTCCCGATCTATTGACCAGTCTGGGGTTGGGTAGCGAGAACGGAGTCGGATTGTTGGAATCCTTGGCGCGGGAAACGCTCTCGGATCTACGGGGCTTCGGCGATGAAGTGTTGTCCCCGATCGCAGATATGTTTCGTGAAGAAGTGCGCCGCAGACCGAATGTGGATTCGCAAGCCGAAATCGCAAAGTACCGACCTTTTGTCTGGCAATGGTTCGAGCACTTGGTTATGCCCACATCTGAATCGGAATGTTCGCAAGGCCCACTGGGTCGTCTCGGAAAGGACAAGATCTGATGCCTGCATATGTGCTTGATGGAGCTGGGAGAGTAGATCTCCCACGTCGGCCGTTGGCTGTCACTGCCGACGCAGGTGCAGTGAGTATCGAGCTTTCGGCGACGGCGCAATCGGGAGGATCGGCCGGTGCCGTGCATCCGCGGGCGGGACTGATGATCCTTCCCCGTATCGCTGACGTGACAACTGTGTCCGCTAGACCGGGAAATGGACTCATCGCGTTTCCTCAGGGAACGATTCTGCGCGTGACGATAAGCGTCGACAGTCAGAACGACCCGGACCCCGATCGTGCGGAACTTCGCCCAATGGATGTTTCGGGTCTGCATCGTGCCGATCTGGCAACTGTCTCGGTGGGAGCATCCTCGCTTGAAATCGTCTCGAGGCGAACGGAAATCGATGTAGCCTTGGGTGAGTTGGCGGCGGTCGTGCGATCGAGTGCCCGTGGAGTACTGCGTACCGATCGACTTCGTGATGGCGATGGGTACTCGGTGAGCATTGACATTGACAGTTCTATGTCGATGCTGCCGAGATTCGATGATTTCAGTGCGGCGGCGATCGTCGATCTTCTGGCAGGTGTGTCCACCGTGCTGGGCGACACCACGCCGATGGTTTCGATTCTCGGCGTGCGGTTGAATACCGTTCCCGAATGTGACCTGCGTGAGCTTCGTTCGGTCGTACAGGAGGTTTTGGATTCCGTACCCCTGGGAGTTGGATTCCGCTCCGCACTATCCGCGCAGGCAGTAACCGCGAGGCGCATGGTCTACACGATTACCGACGGTGTGCCGGCGGATCTCGGTATCGCCGAGGCTGATCCCCTGATCACCCGTGTCCTGGTGCTCCTTACGGAAGCAGTTCCGGAGGTGGTTCCTTCTGGCGCTTCTATGGTTGTAATCTCTCCGCGGGTCGTATCGACACTAGCCTCGGACCCGAGTGGATTATCCCGGGTTGTAACACAATTACTGTCACCAGTCATGACTGATTCGAACCCGGGTGGTTTCTCGTGAGTAAATGCCCGCGCTGCTTCGTCAGCCTGACGCCTGATCACTTTGCCTGGACGCTGGTGTCTGGTACAGCTACCGAGGCAGACCCGATTGCCGGGGCATTTCATGGTGGTCAAGTTCTTTCACGCAAGATCGTCAAACTGCGTCGACCGGCCGACGCCCACGCGGGCTGGGCGCCCCCGCCGCAATATGCCGAACTCGAACTCGGTGGACCCGCCCGCGAAGTATGTCCAACATGTCACTATGTCCTCGTCGACGGGTGGCGAAATGCACAAGTCACGTGTATCGCAATGGCTGGTGCGCGAGCGACGGGCAAGACGGTCTACATTGCAGTACTGATCAAGCAATTGCAGTTGCTGGGAGAATCTTTCAACGCCGTAGTCGAACCATTCGACAGCACAACGGAAGCCACGTATCGAGATCATTACGAAGCGCCGTTGTATGAGGCTCGTGGAATCCTGGAAGCCACCCCAGCCGCCCACACCGGAAATCCCTACCAGCGTGACCCGTTGATCTTCAGCCTCGGGCATTGGAACAACGTGTCCCAGATCCTGGTAATCCGTGACGTTGCGGGAGAGGATCTTGAGAACCCTGAGAATGCGCGGGCCCCATGGCTCCAGTTCTTCACGCATGCCGACGGCGTACTTTTCATGTTCGATCCACTCAAGGTGGAGGCGGTGACCAACCAACTCCACGATCTCTTGCCTTCACAAGAGCGTGTCGGAGGAGATCCCAGGACGGTACTTCGCACTGTCCTCGGAATTGTTGGGCTCGGCACTCCTAACTTGGCTATTATCTTGTCGAAATTTGATGCACTGCAAGCCCTTCAATACGTAGAAGGCAGCGAGTGGAGTCGGATCATGTCGAATCCGGGTGCCGCATTCTCGCGTGATTTCAGTCTGCGCCCGGCCCCATACCACGACGGCGACGGTCAGCTTCTCAACCAGGAGGTTCGCAGTCTGCTCAAGAAGCTGGACGCAACGCCAATGGTGATGTCGGTGGACCAGCCTCACACAGGTCGTCCATTGGCCAATCGATATTTCGCGGTCTCTGCATTGGGGGAATCTCCGGTCGGTGACCGTTTGCATGCCAGCGGAATTACGCCTTTCAGATGTCTCGATCCGGTTCGCTGGGTGCTCGCAACCCGCGGCGTGTGGCACTGGCAGTGACCTCATGACTCAATCGGTTCCGGGGGCGAGTGCACCTACGAACTCCCAGATTCTCGATTTCCTCCTCGAAGCGGGTACTTGGCGAACAGGCCTACTAAGTCTGCTGCTCGACGCAGTCGGCGCGGCAATGGACGGTGGTTCCGTTGTCGTTCTCGGTGTACGTGACGACACCGTAGCCAGGCTGTGGCGTGGAGCGGTGTCGATGTTTCTCGCTCCGAGTTCGGCCGAACAGTTCCGATGGCAGCACGCGGAGGGCCGTGGATCAGTGGGCGAAGAAGTGCACCTGGTTACGGTCGCGCTCACAGAGCTCCCTGAATGGGCCGAAGCGAGCACCGGGGTGGTGATCGGCGAGGAGGACAATTGCAGTCTCGGGGAGTTGTCGGTCGACGGCCACCAGACTGAACGCGGGACGTCCGTGACCGTCACCCAGTGGTCGCTGCTGGCCGAGGCACTGATCGTCGACCACGAAACTGCGCTTGCAGCGCTAGCTCTTCAGGAAAAGATCCACCAGAAGTTCGCAGACGAAAGTGTGTATCGATTGTGGCCATTGGCGATGACGGTGGCATCCACACCGGAGATGCACGATTCCATGTCCAGTGCGGCGAATGTCATACGCGCGCATTCGCCAAAGTCACTCTGTGGCGAGTCCGAATTGTTCAACATCGCAGTCGGAGCTGTGGCAAATGTGTACGGCCGCGAAAGTGCAGCCATGTGGCGCGACCAAATGGTTGCTCCGACCATTCCTGAGCCGGAAGCGGCGAGTACGGCGGTCACTTCCTCCGGCGGCGTGAGCGAGAGTGAGGCTACGGATTTGGTTGTCAGCCAATCGGAACTCCGCAGCCTGGTGATGGGTGAGGTCATGGACCTTCCGCCGGACGCCCTTCGATGGGGTTGTTCGGTGTCGTGGACGCAGCCGGCGGTGAACTCGCTCGAGGTCGACGTCGTCGTGTTCCTCCTGGACGAGAACCGCAAGGTGAGCAGTGACGAGGATTTTGTCTTCTACAACGCTCCGGTAGGTGGGAACGGGGCCGTGAAACTGTCGGTGCTGCGCCCCGACATGCAGCGTGTGGATCTCGATTTCGGCGTGTTGGCTTCGCGGTATCACCGAGTGGCGATGGGAATCGTCATCACTGGTCAAGGATCGTTCAGTTCCTTGAACCCTTTGCGAATGATTCTGACGGACAACGAGTTCCCGATTGCAGACTCGGTCTGCGCGCACGCTACCACTGAGCAAGCGATGATCGTCGGTGAGTTCTACATCCGAGCCGGCCGCTGGCGTGTGCGTTCGGTATGGCAGGGCTTCGACGGAGGACTTGCCGAATTGGCCACATCATACGGCGTCGTCGTGGACGACCACGGGTGATCCAGATTGCCGTCCGCCGTCTGACTGTGATAGGTGGATACCTGGGCAACCCTTATTCGGCGTCTGTCCTGGTGGTCACGATGATGCCAGTGTTGTCGGTGATCGCACTCGGATCCCTCGTTTGGCGTCCTCTTGGATACATTTTTGCTTTGTTCACACCCATCTACGTGCGAAACCTGCACCGCTGGATCAAATCCGGGCTGCAGAGGCTGGGTTCGAGAACAGGCGGCGGCACGACTCGTCGGGTGCTCACCTATGCAGTCCTTGTGGTTCTGGCCGGAGCACTGTCCATTCCTGTGGTGCAAGTGTTCTTCCGTGGCGATCTCGGAGCGATGTCTGCTCCATCGGTCGTGGCAGAGATGACCGACGAATGGAGAGGTGATCAGACGCCACACGCAGTCTACGGCGCCACGCCGACGTGGCCGTCGTACGCACCTTGCCAGTTCATCCAGTCCTGGACTGGCCCGACCGCGGCCAGTTCCTGCTACTCGACTGTAGGGTATTTGCGATTGTGGCAGATGCCTACCGCGGTGCCGATGTTGTTCTCTCTCAGCATGATCTACGTTCTTTTCCCTCTCGCTCTGGCCAGATTCGGTCATCGCAACAAGTAGCCCGAGGATTTACTCGCAGGCATTGAAATGGATCGGTATGACTAAGAAGTATTATCTTGCGCGCCTAGCGGGCTCACGTGTCGATGTCTTGGCGAAGCTTCCAGGATCGGTTGCCAAGCAGACAGCGATGGGGTCGGTGTTGTTGACGACCGCGGGTTTTGCGGCGATCTCGGCTGCGTACGCGTTGTCTATCACCGGTATCGCAACTGGATGGGCGGCCATCGCGGGTGGTGTGGTGTGGGGACTTGCGATTCTCAATCTCGACCGACTCTTGGTGATCGGGTTATCGCACGAGAAGCGAATCGGCCGTAGTTTGATGCTCGCAATTCCTCGGGTCGTGTTGGCGATCGTCATCGGTTTCGTCATCTCAACTCCGTTGATGCTCAAGGTATTCGAGAGTGAGATCGAGACGCAGCTCAACCGCAATATTCTCGCCTCGCAGGAAGAATTGCGGACGGATCTCAAGGATTCGACGTTGAGTTCCGACCTCGCGGACGCGGAGGCGCAACTGGCTCGAATGCGCGCACTAATCAATGCGGGGCCTACCGCCGATCCGGCGGCAAACCCGGAGGTCGGATTGGTGCAGGCGGAGATAGACAAGCTCGGGACGACCGCCTCGAAGCAGAAGGCAGATGCCGACAGTGCGCGCACACGAGCGCTCGCGGAAGAAGAAGGTTCAGCGGGTACCGGGGTGCCAGGATGTGCGGCGTTGTGTCTTGAGAAGAAACGACTCGCCGAAGACGCCGAGCGATTGTGGCAAGACACTCTCGAACAAATGAAGGTCAAGGAGGTCGAGAAAGCCAGCATCATCGAGCGGCTGAAAACGACTCTGTTGGAGGAAAGTACGAAGGCCGTAGCCGACGCGGAGAAGGATTTGCCGACTGCGGAGCAGAGTGTCGAGACGTTACGTTCTCAGGTCGACAGCGCACAGAACGGTTCCTACGCACTTGAACAGGCGAACAAGGGAATTATCGCCCGACTCAAGGCACTCAACGACCTGTCTGGTAGCGACGGAACGGCGAGCATGGCGCACTTGGCAGTGTCTATCCTCTTCATGCTTGTCGAACTTCTTCCGGTTTTATTCAAGGTGATGTCGAATGCGGGAACCCGCACGCCCTACGACGAATTGGTAGAAGCCTTCGAAGAGGAGGAAAAGCGTGATGCGACCGAGGACATCGATACCCGCAAGCGAGTGGCAGAGTTCCGCAGGGACGCCGAATTCGAGGCTGAACGAGATCGCATAGACAAGCAGCAAGAGACTGTTCTGAAAGTCAACGAGACCGTAGTCGCGCATCAAACGGAAGTTGTCGACGACGCTCTCGAGCAGTGGAGCCGTCACGCGAAGCGGGTATCTGCCGAGCGACTGAGGGAATGGGAGAGAGAGCTGGTGGATGGACCACCAGTCCGGCCTGATGGCCACTCCGGCGCCGAAAGTGACCAGTGGAATTCTCGGATTGAAACGTCCCAGCCTGCCGCCGAGCAGACTGCCACGATGTGGCCGTTGGCTGCGACAGGACCAGTAGTGCTCGACAAGCCGCATGCTTCTTCATCCATCGGCACTGCCAGTCGAGTGGGCGGAAGCTACCCGCAAAGTCCCGCGCCAGGCGGTGTGTCCGCCGGTCCGTTGCCGCACTGGATGTCCGACACGACGTGGGCTAATGGCCCAGCAGCGCATCTGCAGCCACCGGAGTCGATGCAACAATGATCGAAGATTTCGAGATCGAGACGATGATCCGATCCCACATCGACGTTCGGTCCCTTGCGGATGATGGCATGTCACAGACTTTCGAATACATTGCACAACTGACTGACTGGTTCAGTGACGAGTGCGCCCGTCGGCCAATTTTGTCGGACCTGCTTGCGCTCAGCGTTTCTCGCTTCGGTGGAGGTGCGTCCTTCGACAGTCTCGTGGACTGTGTTTACGGCCATCCAGGGCCAGGGCGCCGAGATAAGGACTTCAGAACCGTGCTGTCAGTCGTTGTCGGTCCGGCTGACTCGATTCTTGCTCGCGCAGGCGATAGTGGGATCGACACGTTGACACCTTTGCTGGTTTGGGTTGTCGGGGACGGCTCGACGGATGCGTTGCTCACGGTGCATGAACGGTTTGATGCCATGACCCGTCGAACTGTGGCGGACGAGTCAACATCCCCACTCATGTTCATGAGTACCTGTCAAACATTGGTTCATCAGTTGGTTCGAGGGTTGATACGCGGTGTTCCCTCCCATCACGATTCTTCGTGTGGCTCGTTGGTAGAAAGCGCTTCGCTGAGTGCTCAGATGCGGGGTGTCGGTTATGCAGTGTCGTGATTGGAGAGATCTGTGGAGAGTCAGGGTATGAAGGTCGATATCGCTGAACTGAGCGTTCTCCGTAGTTTTGTTGCGCCGGACGGGAATCCGTCCAGTGAGGTTAAGGCCCCGAAAGGGGTTGGACGAGGATTTCGCTGTCTTTTCCGCGAATTCGACAATGCACACGGTGGTGCCGTCGCCAATGTTCAATCTCTGATCGATTTTCGACAGAAATTGCCGCAAGCCGAGCGAGCGACGCTCGATGCGCTATTTCTGTGGCCGCTGGCGTTGGTCGAATCAGAAGGTCACACCGTCGGATACCTCACCGCGGTCGTCAAACCACGTTTCGAAGAGCGCGTACGCACTCCGCATTCGGGAGAGGTCACAGTTCCCCGGACACTGGACTGGCTGAACAATCCTGATCATGCACGGGCTGTGGGTGCCTCAGTTGTGGTCGAATCACACGACATTATTCTGCGAGTGGCCTATTGCGCACAGATAGCGCGAGCGATTCATTTCGTGCATTCTCGCGGGGTGGTGTTCGGCGACATCGGTCCCTTACAGGTGGTTACAAGTGATTCACCCATCGACGTGATGCTGGTCGGAACAGAGTTCATGCGTGTCGCGGGATTCTCTGGAGAGCAACAGAGGGTGCATTCAGTGGGCATGTGCCCGCCTGAATGTGCCCGCGGGCAGACTGTGCACGACATTGGCACTGATCGATTCAAACTTGCCGCGTTGTTCCGCCGCATTCTCGGTGAGGCCGAAGAGAGTCCGGCGCCTTTGTTCTCGCTGGGCGCCCGGATCGACAATGAGGGAATCGGTATGTTCGACCGAGGACTCGGGACAGACCCTCACGCTCGACCGTCGGCTTTCGAATGGTACTCGTATCTGTATTCCCAAACTGTCTCACATTCTGCCCCTCCGGTGATCGAGATGTTCGAGGTGCTTCCCGAACACGGGTTGCGCTATCAGTCCATCGAAGTCACTTGGCGCGTTAGGGGGCATCGACGGCTGAGTCTCGAATCGCCATGGGGTGAAGTGCATGCGCTCGGAATTGGTGCGTCGCGGCACCGGCTGACGTTGAAGCAATCCGGTCAGTTTCGTCTCGTAGCTTCGAATGGTCACGGTACGACTGAGCAGTCGACCGATATCGTGTACGCCTTCGATCCGCCGGCAGTTAGATTTGTCGAAGTTCCGGAATTGGGCGACATTGCGACGGCGATGACGGGGCTCGATTCGACGTTCCTCGCGAAACAGGTTGTGCAAGGCCCCGAGTTCAACTGGCTCGACGGAAGTTTTGGTGCAGTGGCCCTCCCAGAGCTACCGCGACTACCAGAACTTCCACAGTTCGATTCGGTGGAAGTTCCACTGCGCCAGATCGATTGGGAAGGACTGACCTCCGTCGTCGATCACGCAATGCGTACCGCCGAGAAGGAAGCCCGCTACGGCAACGCTGGTTTGTTGCTTCTTCGGCGGCGGGCCGGTGTGTTCTTCAGCCGCGCGAGATCACTCGTCGCGACAGTCGCCACCGCCCGTCTTCGAGTTCGAACTCGTCGGCGTAACTCCCGACGCCACTGAGCTTGGGAATTGTGGTCGTGTCGACGTAGAACGTCCACACCGCATCCACGCGGGCTGTAGTTTCCGAGGTCACGTCCACGGCGATCGCCGTGGTGACGTGGCGTGTGAATGTGCCCGGGCCTTGTATCCCGGCCGCCCGACGCTCGCGTACTCCAGCAGCAATTTCTTCACGGCCACGTCGTACCTGTGCGGGGATACTGCGATCGGGATTAGCGGGCATGTTCCATTCGGCCTCGCGGGTGAACTGCTCCACGTAAGCCTCGACCGAGCCGGTATCGGCAAGATGCGCGATCCGAGCGAGCGTTGAACGAATCTGTTCGGCAGGGCCCTCGGGTTGCATGCTGTCCTCCGTAGACGTGGGTGCGGCAGGTCGCACGCTACAGCTCATGACGACAACGACGACGGCCTCGTCCCAGTGAGCGGCAATATTCTCCGACGAGGGAGCGGAGAACTTTGAGATCACCTCGAGTTCAACCGTATTCGAGGCCGCAGCGTCAATGATTGAGTGTTCACAGTAGGCAGCGCCATGACGACTGCCGTGCCCGCAGGCTTGACCGACTCACAGGAGATCGCCATGTCCGTCACCGAACTCGAACGCGTTATCCAGACCCCGGAGCAGATCTACGCTGCCGGCGGAATCACCGTCCACAAAGTGGGCGAGCTGATCGGCGCCCGTATCGACGGCGTCTATCTCTCCGGGGACTTGTCCGAAGAGACCGCCTACGCGATCAACTATGCGCTGGCAGCGCACAAGGTTGTGTTCTTCCAAGGGCAGCAGCATCTCGACGACACGTCGCAGTACGAATTCGCCGGAACCCTCGGCACGCAGACCACCCCGCACCCGACGGTGAAGTCCAGGGGCGACAAGCTGTTGGTGCTCGACCGCGCCGCCAACAGTTGGCATACGGACGTGACGTTCGTCGACCGCATCCCGAAAGCCTCGATTCTGCGAGCGACGACCATTCCCGAGTACGGCGGAGCGACCACGTGGGCGTCCACCACCGCTGCATACGACCAACTGCCGCCTTCACTGAAAGTCTTCGTCGAGAATCTGCGGGCCGTTCACACCAATGCCTACGACTACGCCGAGGTCGCCAACCAGGCGAACCCGGTAGATGCGCAGCGCCAGGCCTACTACGCCGAATTCACCCGTGAGATCTACGAGACCGAACACCCGGTGGTGCGTATCCATCCGGCGACGGGGGAGAAGACCCTCCTGCTCGGTCACTTCTTCAAGGAGTTCGTTGGGCTCAAGCCGTCGGAGTCGGTCGCTCTTTACCAGATCCTGCAGGCACGAATCATCAAGTTGGAAAACACTGTTCGATGGAACTGGACGGCCGGCGACCTGGCGATCTGGGACAACCAGGCGACTCAGCATTACGGGATCGCCGACTACGGAACTCAGGCACGCAGTGTGCACCGAGTGACATTGGCCGGCGACGTCCCCGTCGACGTCCACGGCGAGCAGAGTCGAATCCTCCAGGGTGACGCCGCGGAGTATTCGATCATCGCGGACATCGATCGGCTTCCCGGCTTCGCCGCGAACTGATCAGTCGTGCTGCGGGTGATCCGGCGGGAACATCTGTCCCCATGAGTGACTGCACGCTCGGCACGTCCATTCCGGGGTGTCCGGTCCCACGACGCAGCCCGTTCCGGCGAGCCACGGTAGGTGATCGAACGGATGGACCGGCATCCCCGGGGCACACTGAGCGGTTCTGTGTGCACCGCACTGCGGGCACAGTGGATTCTTCGACCGCATGTAGTCGATGAAGTTGGTGTGCCCGGAAGTGGCCATCCTTCCGGTGCATTTGCGGCACAGGACTGCTGGGTAGTCGTCCCCAAGTTCGGCCCGCCTGAAGATCCGTGGTGCGGAATGAAAGTGAAGGCGATCGCCGCTGTTGAACTTTCGCAACGGCATCGGTGAGCTGCAACCGGTGCAGTCTCCGCGCTCGTTCATCAACGTTCGGGCGTGGGCAGCCGTGGACATCGGATCCAGTGTGTCGATGTCGCCGATGTCGCCGATGTCGCCGATGTAGGGCGCACCGTAGGACTGGACGGCCGTGAGAATCCGGTCGGCCAGTGCGTCGTCGACCGGCCCTGGATCCGTGGGAAAAGTGATGGACCATCGTTGTTCGAGTTCGGGAACGACGGGTAAAGAGCGGAGCGCGCTCACTTCTTCGTCGACTTCCATCCGCGACGTGCCGTCGAACGGCGCAGCCACGGTCTCGATGCAGAGCACCGTGCGAGGAGTGGTGTCGAGAACAGTGATCACCAGGTCACCGATGGCCATCTTTCCGTGCATGATCCAGGGATCCACACGTGCTCTGGGTTCGAGAAACGCGACTACGGCATCGATCCAGGGCGTGCCGAGTGCGATGAATACGTGTTGACCGGGGCTCCGCGTGATCATCGGACGATTCTCGCAAGGGCTGCCGACAACGTCAGGCTTTGACCACCTTGCGCCCCAGCAGCGATGCAACCAATCCGTCGACGAAGGTCGCCTGACGGCCGAGAGGATCGGAAGCCGCCGCTGCGACGCTTCCGATCGACATCGATCTCGTCAGGCCGGTCTCGCTGATGAATTCGGCGGCCAGGTGCGCTTCTCGGAATGTGAGGCCGCCCAGATGCGTCGTGTCGTCGACGCCGAGAACACGCCCGTCGATGATGTCCATGTCGAAGTGGACGTGGACACCGTTCACGCCCTGACCCGCCGCGGCGAGGACACGAGGCATCAAGGCCGCCATGCCATGACGATCGATCTCGTCGATCGTCACCAGCAACACCCCGTACTCGTCGAGTGCGCGCTTGTGATCGACCGTGGCGTTCTTGACCCCCACCAAGACGGTGTTCTCCAAACTGGGGCCGTGCAGATCCGCCGCGGACGACAGCAATTGCTCGATATCGCCGTGGGAGGCGAAAATGATTGCACCCAAATCGGTTCCGGGTTCGGTGGCGATCGGAATTCTGGTGTTCTGCCAGGCCTCGGAAGTGAGCCACAGCGGCAACGTCGTGAGATCCGCGGCAGCGTTCTCGGCTTGGATGCAGTTGAATCCGATTCCGGACATGTCTTCGCGTAGACCGTGATCGAGGAGATGGCGTGCCAGGCCGGCAGTTTCGAGGTCGATCAATTCGACGGTTGCATTGGCGTCGATCGGTTCGGTGCCCAGGACATAACGCTTTTCGACGTAGGGCGACGTCATCGCCATCAAGAGCGCGCCGTAATCGATCGTGAAGTCGACCGTGCCACCCAGTCGGTATTCGTCACCTGTTTCTCCGGCGTCGACGAGGAGGTGATCGCTGCTGGCACTGATCACCTTCAGGCGCGGATCGATCGGGGTCAAGCCTTCCGGCGAGATGTCTTCGCGGCCGATGGACAAGATCAGGCGTCGGCTCGGCTTGTCCTCGTTGTCGAAGACGGGGCGTCGGCCGAATGCGTCTTCGCCTGAGACTCCATACGGCCGCGACGGCTTGACCTTCGCCTCGATGATGTCCGCGGTGAGAGTGAAGGCATCGTTGTTCAGCAGTTCGTACAGTTTGGGGGGAGTAGGTGATTCGGCCAGTACGATGCTGGCGCCCAAACGCAGATGGTTGATCCCCTCGGGCATCGTGCCCGTCTCGAGTAGTGGCAGTGAGAACGTATTGCCGCCGGAAACGATCGGCAGTTCGATCGAGAACCGCTTCGTGATTTCGTCGGCTAGGTAGACCAGATTCGACAGGTTGTCGACGGTCGGTTGGATGCCACCGACGCACGCGAGGTTCGCGCCGATTCCGATCAGTCTGATGCCCTCGATGGGAAGGATTTCAGCGACTACGTCCAACGCCTCCGCCGGCAGGATTCCTTCGCGGAGATCTCCGAGGTCGATCATCAGCACGATGTCGTGGACGACTCCTCGCGTTTGTGCTGCTCTGCCCAGAGCAGCAATCGTCGTCAACTCGGAGTTGAGGCTGATGTCCGCGTAGCGGATCGTGTCGTCGATCTCGTTCAGCGACGGTGCGCGGATCAGCATCAGGGGAACGGTGATGCCGTCGCGGCGAATGCGGGCCAGGTTGTCCAGGCGGGAGTCGGCGATCTGCGTGACGCCGCCGCGGACCATTGCTCGTGCCACTTTGGGGGAGCCGCACGTAGATTTGCTGACACCGGCCACCGATATACCGTGAGCGCTGGACGCCTCGACGAGGACGCGCGCATTCTGTTCGATACGACGCAGGTCGACGGTGATGGTCGGTCCGGTCATGATCTCCCCGTTTTCTCCGAAGGCGGTTCACGATCCGGGCATTCCAGACCGGACGGTTGGCGTGAGCTGGACAACTTTGCTCCAACTGTTGTGTCACAGGACACTTACGTGCAGTATGAGGATACAACAGTTTCCTACCAGGCACTCTAGAGGAGCGTCGATGGCTACTCTCGTCAAACACGTACTTCGGCGCAAGCCGGCTTTGCAGATAGACCAGGAGACCGGCGCAGATACCAACGGCGGTGAGCTGACCCGCAGTATCGGTTTGGCGCAGTTGTCCATGTTCGGAATCGGTGCCACGATCGGCACCGGTATTTTCTTCGTCCTCTCGCAGGCGGTCCCGGTTGCGGGTCCGGCAGTGATCATCTCCTTCGTTGTTGCCGGTGTCGTCGCGGGACTCACAGCGATTTGTTACGCGGAGTTGGCCGGAGCTGTCCCGGCGTCGGGCTCGTCGTATTCCTACGCTTACGCGACGCTCGGAGAGCTTCCAGCCATGGCCGTCGGCGCGTGTCTGCTTCTCGAGTACGGAGTCTCGGCCGCGGCGGTGTCCGTCGGATGGTCGCAGTATTTGAACCAGCTATTGGGCAACCTCTTCGGGTTCCAGATTCCCGACGCGTTGTCACAAGCGCCGGAGCAGGGCGGCATCATCAATCTGCCCGCAGTGATCCTGGTGTGCCTGTGCGGTGTTCTGCTCATCCGCGGCGCCAGTGAATCAGCCAAGGCCAACGCCATCATGGTCTCGATCAAACTCGCAATTCTGTTGCTCTTCATCGTGGTCGGCATCGCCGGATGGAACAGCAATCACTTCGCCGACTTCGCACCGTTCGGATTCAGTGGCGTCATGTCCGCCGCCGGAATCATCTTCTTCTCGTACATCGGCCTCGACGCCGTGTCCACCGCCGGCGAGGAAGTGAAGAACCCTCGTCGCAATCTCCCTCTCGCGATCCTCATTGCACTCGTGTCCGTCACCGCGATCTACATCGCCGTCGTCGCCGTGGCGATCGGTGCACAGGATTCCACATCGTTCGAAGGTCAGGAAGCCGGACTGTCCGCCATCCTCGAACAGGTGACCGGATCTACCTGGCCGGGAACACTTCTGGCCGCCGGTGCGGTGATCTCCATCTGCAGCGTCACGCTCGTGGTCATCTACGGTCAGACCCGTATCCTGTTCGCGATGTCACGCGACGGCATGATTCCGTCGATCTTCCACAAGGTGAACCCGCGGACTCTGACGCCGGTGCCCAACACCATCATCGTCTGCGTCGTCATCAGCATTCTGGCCGGTTTCATTCCGATCAACTTCCTCGCCGAAATGACCAGCATCGGAACCCTGGTGGCCTTCCTCGTGGTCTCGATCGGGGTCATCATCCTGCGGCGCAGTGACCCGGACCTTCCGCGCAGCTTCAAAGTTCCCGGCTATCCGGTGACGCCGATCCTCTCGATCCTGGGCTGCCTGTGGATCATCAAGGACCTCCGAACCGTCACGATCTACGTGTTCCTCGTCTGGGTGACCGTCGCGATCATCTGGTACTTCGCCTACGGTATGAAGCACTCGCGCCTCGGTGCGAAGAACCGCGCCGAATTGGGATCGGAGTCCGAGTCATGACGCTGCTCGCGGGATACGCACCCGACGGTGACAGTTCCGGAACCGTCCATCTTGCAACGCTGTTGGCGCGCTCGTCCGGTGAACCGCTGGTGATCTGCGCGGTGATTCCCTCGCCGCCACCGCCCGGGATGGCGCGTGTCGACGCCGAATACCACCAGCAGTTGCGAGCCGAAGCCGAAGCGGCACTGGCGAAAGCGCGGGCAGACATGCCCTCCGACGTCGACGTGACCTATGTCGTGCATGAAGCTCAGTCGACGTCGAGTGGCCTGCTCGATCTCGTTCACGAGCACGAAGCCAAGATGATCGTCCTGGACTCGTCCACAGCCGGGGTGTTCGGCCACGTGGCTCTCGGCAGCGTCACCTCCCGCTTGCTGCACAGCTCCGACGTCCCGGTCGCGCTGGCGCCGAGGGGATTTCGAACCAAGCCCGGTGAGGTGGTTCGCCGCGTCACCGCCGCATACTCGGGCACACCCGATCAGGACGACCTGGTGCTCGCCGCCGCGACCGTGGCTGCGCGTGTCGGTGCCGGACTCAGATTGGCGGCGTTTGCAGTTCGTGCGAACGCGCAGTACACGACCACGCTCGGGACAGAGGGGGACTCACCGGTCATCTCCGAGTGGGCCGAGGTGGTCGAGCGCGAGACCAACGCTGCCTTCGAGAGAGTGCGTGCACTGCCCGAAATACCTGACGTCATGGAATCGGTTATCAGCCATGGCCGTAACTGGGCCGAGGCGCTCGAGGGCGTCGAGTGGGATCGAGGTGACGTTCTGACGGTCGGCTCGAGCAAGGCAGGTCCACTGGCCCGGGTGTTCCTCGGCAGTCGGGCAGCGAAGATCGTGCGGTACTCGCCGGTTCCGGTGGTGGTGGTCCCGCGATCCGCGTCGACCCGAATAGTCGATCAGGCCGAAGCGGAATAGAGATCAGGGCCGACGAGCGGAGTGCTTGTCGGCCCTGATCTTTCAGACGGAGCGAGCGAAGAGCGCGGGCTCGGAGCCGGGAACCTGAGAGACCTGCTCTCGGGCAACCAGATGGCGAAGGTGAGCTGCGCCCTCGGACAACGCCATCGTCTTTCCCATCGGGGAGATCTCGGCCCACGGCTTGTACCACTTCATCTTTGCCGCGACGTCCCACACCGTGAGCTTGTCGTCGGCGAACTCCTGCAGCAGGTGATCGAGTCGTTCCTGGTGGTGTTCGATCAGCTCGCCGGCGCGACCTCCGACGTCGTCGATCGGAATGCCGTGAGCGCCGAGACCGCGGGTGATGTTCATGTTCTGCACCCGTGCGAGCGAGTCGAGGAAATCGGCGAGGGCGTCACGCTCGTCGAGTGGGTACACGAAGTTGCCGACGTGTGGGGTTGTCTTCTGCAGGACGTGGTCGCCGGTGAACATGACGTCGGCGTCGTCGAGGTAGAAGCAGACGTGGCCAGGCGTGTGGCCGGGGGTGTAGACAACGCGGAGGCCGCGGCCGGTCAGTGCGATGATCTCGTCGTCCGCGAGAAGGCGGTCGGGAGCGGACTCGGGGCCCACGGGAGACTCACCCGCGGCAGTCAACCGGAAGGCATCGCGGTCGGCTTTCGGGGCTCCAGCGCGTTCCATGTTCTCGAGTTGGTATGCCATCCACTCGTCGTCGCGTGCAGTCGACATCTGATCGAACAGGTAGTGGTCGTCCTCGTGCATCGCGATCCAGGCGCCGGACGCCTCGCGGACCCGGCCGCACAGTCCGGTGTGGTCCGGATGGAAGTGCGTGACTACGACGCCCTCGATGTCGGTCACCGAATGCCCGATCTCGGCGAGCCCCGCGTTTAGGCCTTGCCAGCCGTTGTCGTCGCCCCAACCAGCGTCGACCAAGATCAGTCCGCCGGGGGATTCCATGGCGTAGACGAGCGTGTGGCCGAGCGGGTTGTCCGTGATCGGGACAGGAATCTGGAATATGCCATCACCGATGGCTGCCGCACCGTTCATATCAAGTACCTCTTAACGATAAGGGAACGCACTCTTAGTACTTCATGTTTACCGTGCGCTCGATTGGTCGGTGACACAGGTCCTGCCTGGCGGGAGTTCGGCATGATTTCGGTCGACTTCGGATCGGCGAGAGTTTTATCGACTGGGTGGTCTCTTCTGGTTGAAAGATGTTGCTGATTAGTAGATTTCGCACGTTGGTTGCATTGGGAGCGTCGGTCGGTTGGTGGATCCGTCGAGGAACCGCGCACTAGCCTCCAAGGGACAGGCGCGCTGTGCGGTTATCGAGAAAGACGGGTCATGCGTTTTCAGGTTCTGGACATCATTTTCAACCCACCCCATCCAGTGACCGGCGAGGAAGTTGCCCCGTCCGATCGGCTCAACCGCGTCGTCGAACTGGCGGTTCTCGCCGAAGAACTGGGTATCGATTCGTTCTCGGTGGGTGAGCGCCATGCCGGGCCGGTTCTTTCGTCGGCGCCAACCGTCGTTTTGGGGGCGATTGCGCAGGCCACGGACAGAATCCTGCTGTCGACAGGTGTCACGGTCCTTTCGCTACTTGATCCGATCCGAGTCGCCGAAGATTTCGGAACCATCGATCAACTCAGCCGGGGACGCCTCGAGATCGTGATCGGCAAGGGCAACGAGGTTCTTCAATACCCGCTCCTCGGTCTCGACATCGCCAAGCAGTACGAGTACCTCACCGAGAACTACGAACTCCTCAAACTGCTGATCAGCGAGGAAAACGTCAAGTGGGTGGGAACGCACCGGCCTTCGCTCGAGGACGCGACGACGCTACCGCGTCCTTTCGACGGCCCGTTCCGTATCTGGCACGGATCGGCTACCTCGTTCGAGGCCGTCGAACTCGCGGCGAAGTGGGGCGACCCCATCGTCACCGCCAACGCCTTCCAGCCTCGTGAGAACTACAAAGTGCTGATCGACCACTACCGCGAGCAGTACCTGGCGTACGGACATGACCCGGCCAAGGCGTATGTCGGTTCGGGTTCGGGCGGATTGTTCCTCGCCGACACGACCGAGCAGGCCATCGAAGAGTTCCGTCCGATCTACGAAGGCGCCGTTGCGCAGGCCGACAAACGCAAGCACGATCCCAAAGCTGTCGGGAAGTCGACGAGCTTCCGGACCATCGAGGAAGCCGTCGACCGCGGGCCGGCGTTGGTCGGGTCTTCGGAGCGGGTCGCCGAGAAGATCCTCGATTATCACGAGAGTTACGGCCACGATTTCCAATCGGTGTCGGTCAATCACGTGCTCGACTTCGAGCAGCAGAAGGACACGTTGCGCCGTTTTGCGGAGGAGGTTATCCCGCTGGTGAAGGCCGAACTGTCGACGACGCTGTGGACCTCGGTCGACAAAGATCGGGCGAAGGGTTTCACCGCCGTCGACTGAGCGGAGAAGCCTGACTGTCGGGTAAGCAGGTCCGGCGCTGCGACGGCTCACAAGCTGCAGTAACTTGTTACCGACATCGCGGTCGGTTTTGACCGCAATGAAGGTATCCGTGAGTGGGAGTAGTGCGTTGACGTTGGGTGTGAACTCGCTTCCCGCGAACGAGCTGAGTCAGACGCTGTGGGTCGATCTATTTCCTTGGCTGGACGACTACGTATCCGATCGTGCTGCGCTGCTCGAGCCGCTGGCCCCGTCGCCTGATTGGTGGTTCAGCGAAGCGCCGTCGTTCACTGTTCTCGAGGTCGATCTCGAGAAGGTTCTCTCCGAGCTGGCGTCCCTCTACATCGCCCACCACGCGGCAGCGGTATTACGAGAGAGCTTTCCGCTCCTTGGTGAAGATCTCCCGCTGGAGGCGTTGAGTCTCGATACTCGCGCAGTGACGGCACTGTCTCGGCTCACCACCGACAAAGCAATCGGCGGACTGCTGACGCACACGACCGCTGAGATCTTCGGCGTGCGCGGAACGAGCGAACAGACGGTGCACGACATAGTGCTCAACCTGTTGGTCTGTGCGGTCATGACGACTCCGCTCGCCCGCGTCGAGGCCGCTGAGGAAGCAGGTGCCCCACCCGCGATCACAGCGCTGCTCGACGATCTCGCTCAGCTTGCTATGTGGCGACGGGTCCGAGGTCAGGACAGCAGACCACTCGTCACCGTCGAGATCGACGACGAATCTCCGGCCTCGATTCAGGAAGTTGCCGCCCGGATCTCGGCTCTGACGCCGAACGACTTGCCCGACACCGACCGTACCGACGCGATGGACGAAATCGACAATCTCTTCTCGCAGCTGGATGAGCGGGAGTCGTTGGTGTTGCGTGAGCGGATCGTAGCGCGAGTGCCGCAGCGTAGGGGAGCGATCGGAGCCAGGCTCGGAGTGGGCTCGGGGCGGGTCGGGCAGATCGAGGCCGACGTGAAAGCCAAACTCAACGCGGCGTGCGGATTCGGGACAGCCGTGGGGAACCTGCTTGCCAGCCTGCGCGTCGAGATTCAGCCGGTAGCTTCGCTCGATCGCCTCCTCGACGTGCATCCGAGCATCGCGGCGGAGGTGCCTGGTTACGGAGTTCCGCTGTGGTTGGTTCTGGACCGTCTCGACGACTACTTCGAGGTGACTGACGGTTGGGCAGCCGCTCCGGGCGTCGCGGCGGCCAAGAAACGCACTCAGACCTTGCTGGAAGACTTTGAGTCCCCCAACGGTGTAGTTGCACTCGACGACGTCGCCGAAGTTGTGTCGATGTCACGCGGCGAACTGGAGAAGTGGCTTGCGTGGTGCGGGGTCGTCGTAGTGGCGGATTCTGCGCTGACGCGTGCGCGTCGGATCTCCGATCTGGCAGTCGGCGCGCTCGAAGCCGTCGGATCGCCGAAGTCCGTCGTCGAGCTAGTGGAGTTGCTGAAGTCCGATCGCAGTGACCGGTCGATCGAGCGCGCGCTCGAGGCCGACGATCGCGTGGCGCTCGACGGCGCAGTCTGGCGGCTGCACGCCTGGGGAAGCGCGGATTCCGTTGGGGAGGAATCGGTTTCTTCGGGAGAGGCTGAAGAAGCCAGTGAGTTCAACATTGGTGGTGACGGGATAGTCCGGCGCAAGCGGACACGCAACACTGCGAAGACGCCAGAGTTGACTCGCCGCCTGTACCGGTCAGGGAGTACGTGGCGGTATCGACTGACCGTGACCGCAGATCATCTGCGGGGCTCCGGGTTTGCAGTACCCGCCGGTGTTGCGGTCGCTGCCGGCTGTGTGCGCGGTGAGACCATCGAGTTGGAGAGCCACCTCGGCGTTCAAGCAGTTCGGTGGACCGGAGCGCAGCCGACGTTCGGCACTATCCGCCGATTCCTGCGTGAACTCTCCGCTGTCGAGGGCGAAGACGTGTTGCTCGAGCTGTGGCAAGACGGAACCTTCCGCGTGGTTCGACCGGCGATCGTCCACTCTGACATCGACCCACTACGTCAGGCACTCGCAGAGGTTGGCAATCGCGAGCCATTGCGAACTGCCGAGAGGCATGTGGTGCGGATCCTTGCCGAAGCCGTGTGTCTGGACGGCGAAGACCGTCCACGAAAGATACTGCGCGCGTACGAAGATCGTGGTGAGGACGTGGTTCTGGACTTCTTGGAGGCGGCATGGAGGCGTGGCGAAGCATCCGAAATCGGCGAGGCAGAGGGTAAGGACGCATCCCATGACTGACGTCACGGACACCCGCATAGTGAGCACCAAGATTCTTGTGGCGGACGAGTCCCTCGCCGGCGCCATCGGCTTGCACCACACCATCGCGACAGCGCTCGCCGATCTGATCGACAACAGCCTCGACGCCGCGGCGTCGCACGTGCTGATCAGGTTCGTTCAGGACGGCACACGGATCGTGTCGATGATGGTGATCGACAACGGCTCCGGCATGGACAGTGACACCATCGATGCTGCGATGACCTACGGCCGTCGACGCGAGTATGCCGCCGAGGACCTGGGTCATTTCGGTGTAGGGATGAAGGCGGCGTCGTTGAGTCAGGCTCGGTTGCTCCGAGTGTGGTCTCGAAAGTCCGGGCACCCGACGCAGGGCCGCGAGATCGACTCGGCCTCAGTGCAGGGGCGTCAGTCAGTTTCGGTGATCGAGGACCGGCAAGCCAAAGAATTCTTCGACGCAGTCACGCCCCGCTTTCCCTTCGACACCGGAACTGTTGTCGAATGGTGCAGCATCACAACATTTCTCATGTCCGCGCACGCGGACGAGCAGACCAGCTGGCTCGAACAGACCATCAACGACGTGCGCAGTCACCTCGGCGTCGTATTTCACCGTCTCATCGAATCCGGCCGGATTGCTCTGACTGTCGATGTCTTCGACGTCGAAGCGGGACGCGCCGGCGCGCTGCGCACAGTCAGTGCCATCGACCCGTTCCGGTATCCGCGCACCGGTGACCCTAACTACCCTCGGACACTTACCGTGTCGATCGCCGGTGGCACAGTAACCACCGAAGCTCACGTGTGGCCCGCCCGGAGCAATGCACCGGAATTTCGCATCCACGGCGCCCCTGGCCGTGACCAGCAGGGGCTCTACTTCTATCGGCACGATCGACTCCTGCAGATCGGCGGCTGGAACGCGATAGTGCGGGGCCGACCGGACTACGGATTGGCACGAATTGCTGTCGACCTGAACGAATCTCTGCTGCAGCACATCACCATCAATCCCGAGAAATCGGGGGTGACGCTCGACGCCACTGCGTCGGCTGCCTTCGACGGGGCCGTCTTCACGGATGGCAACGGTGGATTCCGTTCGTATCTGACCGATGCCGAGCGCGTCGTGCGGGCAGCCCGAAGTTCTGCACCTCGGCCGATCAGCGTCATCGAGCCGGCATCCGGCTTTCCGGAAGACGTGCTCGATTCCTTCAGCGACGCCTTCGAATTCAGCGTCGGTGATGATCCTGTTGCGGTGGGTTGGCGAGCTTTGGCGCGTGATCAGTTCTTCGAAGTCGATCTAAAGACTCGAACTTTGTGGGTCAATGCGCGTTTTCGGCGTGATCTGCTCGGACGTCGCAGTCTCGACCCGGCTGACGCTCCGGTGCTCAAGACTCTTGTCTTCCTGTTGGTGAGTGAGATGTTCGAAGGAACGAGAATCGGCGCTCGTCAGAGGGAAAAGATGCAGGCGTGGCAGGAAGTGTTGATTTCCGCAGTGGCAGCGCACCGGGAGCAGGTAGTGCAGTGAGTGATGAAGTATTCCGTGCGGTTGCACGTGAACTCGGTGACGGGTTTCCGCCCGAGAATGTGCTGTACCCGGTCAACGCGCGCCTGCGAGCGAGCTATCCGGATGGCCTGACCATCGCGGACATCATCGATGTGTTCCTCGACGACAGTGCTGTCGGTGTACGAACGGCGCTCACCTCGCGTCTGCGGCAGTGGGATGCGGAAAGTGTTGAGACATGGGTGGGGGCGACTGTTCCGCAAAGTCCGGAACGGCGGGCTCGGATCTACGACTTGTTGGGATTGCCGGTCGACGCCCACGCCGAGATGGATGCGCACTTCCCTCGCGAAGGTGGGCCGGTTGTCATTGCTGCTCAGCAGCCGTGGGACCCCTGGTACACCTCAGAGCGTCGTCGTGAGCATGACTTCTATTGGCGCGCTTACAAGCGAGTTTTAGCCGACAAGAACTGGGACGAAGCGACAATCGGAAAGCTGGACATCGCCACGACCGAGGTTGTGCATCGACTCGCCGACCCAACCAGGCCGGAGCCGTATCAGTCCAAAGGTTTGGTGGTCGGCTACGTCCAGAGCGGGAAGACGGCGAATTTCAGTGGCGTCGTGGCCAAGGCGATCGACGCTGGATACCGCTTGGTCATCGTTCTGACCGGCACGATCGAGATTCTCCGGAGCCAGACTCAGCGACGCCTCGACATGGAATTGGTCGGTCGTCAAAACATCAGTGCCGGCGTGGACGATGACTACGCCAACGACGAGGACTGGCGGCACGGGAACTTTCTCGAACACGAAATCGATCCGAACAAGACGAATGAAATCCCGGCTATCCGCCGGCTCACCACCTCGACCTTTGACTACAAGAGTCTGCTCGCGGGCTTGAGCGCACTGCACTTCGAAACCGTGGATCACTCTCTTCCACTCAATGATCCGAAGAATCTGTACCCCAGCAATATTCGCATCGCGGTCGTGAAGAAGAACGTCTCCAGCCTTAAGAAGCTGGTGGCCGATCTGAAGAAAGTGCCGACCGAACTCGATCAGATTCCTGCCCTGATCATCGACGACGAAGCCGATCAGGCGTCGGTGAACACAATTGATCCGAAGAAGATGAAAACCGAGCAGATCGAGCGGACGGCGATCAACGGCCAGATCGCTGAGATCCTCGGTCTACTCAAGCGTGCCCAGTACATCGGTTACACCGCAACACCTTTTGCCAATGTGTTTGTCGATCCGGAGGACAGCGTCAACGTCTTTCCTTCGGACTTCATCGTCAGTCTCGAGCGGCCTGGCCCGTACATGGGTGGTGCGGACTTCCACGATCTCGACGACGTCGAGGACGACGACAAGACTCCGGTCAATTCGAACGAGAAAGCGTACGTACGGGATCTCCGGGCCGAGTGCGACGAGGATCGTTCTGCCGAACAATTGCGGGCTCTCGACTCGTTTGTCCTGACCGGGGCGATCAAGCTTTTCCGGGAATCGAAGGGCGCCAAGCCGTATCGGCACCACACGATGTTGGTGCACGAATCGGTGAAGCAGGCCGAGCACGACGCTGTGGCCAATGATTTCAAGGCCTTGTGGAAGTCGGCGGGGTACAGCCAGGCTAAGAGTCTCTCGAGGCTGGAAAAGCTCTGGGCCGAGGACTTTGCAGTGGTGAGTGCTGCGCGTGGTAGCGAGTTGGCTAATCCCAGCTCGTTCGGTGAGCTGGAGGAGTTCATCGGCGCCGCCTACGACAAGATTTCCGAGGGCACCAGCCCTGTCATCGTGGTCAATGGTGCGGCGGAGAAGGACTACAAGCAGGATTCCCTCGACTTCCAGGAACGAGGAGTGTGGAAGATCCTTGTCGGCGGAACGAAGCTGAGTCGCGGCTTTACAGTCGAGGGCCTGACCATCACCTACTACACGCGTCGAACGGGCCAAGCTGACACATTGATGCAGATGGGACGATGGTTCGGATTCCGCCCCGGGTACCGAGACCTGGTGCGCCTGTTCATCGGCCGCACGGTTGGCGGACCCGCCGGCGCGGACTACGACATGTACAAGGCGTTCGAGGCGATCGTTCGGGACGAGCAGGAGTTCCGGAATGAGCTCACTCGGTTCAGCGGTGTGAACGAGAAGGGCGAACCGTGGGTCACTCCACGCGATGTGCCTCCGATGGTGTTTCAGCAGCTGCCGTGGCTGAGGCCAACGGCTCGAAACAAGATGTTCAACGCCGATCTGGTTTATCGCGGTATGGGTGGTGAAAGTTTCAGTTTCACGATGCAGCCCCCGCGAGGCGACGGTTCGATCAACGCTCGACACTTCGACGCGGTTGCACCTTTTTTGAAGTCGTTGGACGAAAGTGGGTCCTTCAATTTCGTTGACAAGGATGACGTTTCGCGATCGTTCACTGCGCGATACGGCATCGTCCCTGCCCGTGTGGTGTTGGCGGCCGTCGACCAGTTCGAGTGGGCGAACGGGTGGGATTTCGGTCCCCACCGCGAAGCGCTCTCGACCGCAATCGAATCCGGATTGCTCGAAGACTTCGCAGTTCTGCTTCCGTACCCCAAGACCCGGGAGCCGATCGAGATCAAAGGTTGGCACGAGAAACTTCCGATCGTCAATCGCAAACGTCAGGAACGCGAGTACCGAACAGGTTTCACCGGTACGGCCGTTCGTGAGCGCGATGCGATCGAGCACATTGCGGGCAGCCCGAAGAAGAACGGGGGACCGCTTGCGGGAGCTCTTCATCGGAAGACTCGCGGTGCGTTGATTCTGGTGTTTGCGAACGATCCGGCTCCTCGTCAGTTGAAACGGGCGCAGGCTGGTCCGGTGGACTCGCGCGATTTTGCAACGTTGTTCTCGTACGCGCTTCCACACGCAGCAGAGCCGTTGGGGCGAATCGGTTTTCGGGTGAGGCAGTCAGGGACAGGTGCGATCGTCGATGCGAACTAGGTGTGTTGTGGTGGGAGACAGGAATGGGTTCTGATGGCTAAGACGATTGCGACGATCAACCTCAAGGGCGGCGTCGGTAAGACGACGATCACCGCGGGTTTGGCCGAGTTCATGTCGCTCGAATTCGGTCAGCGCGTGCTGTTGATCGACCTCGATGCGCAGATCAATCTGACGACGATGATGATCAGTGAGGATCATTGGCTCGAACTCAACAAGCAAGGGCTGACCAGCGCAACCATTTTCCGTGACGCTGTCGATGGCACGTCGAACTTCGATCTCGAAGCTTCGATTCAGCGCGGCGTCTCGCCGGTCAAGCGAGTGACGGGTGTGGATCTGCTTCCTTCATCTCTCGATTTGATCGAGCTGCAGGAAGAGATCAGTGCCCTTCGGGTGGCTGATCGGAACTCCACCAAGCCGGTTGAATTATTGAGGGATGCCGTCGCACCGGTGATGCCGTACTACGACTACGTTCTGATCGATTGCCCGCCGAATCTCGGGCCGATCACACTCAACGGATTGGCCATGGCTGACGGCTATGTGATCCCCACGATCCCAGATGTGCTCTCCACGTACGGCATTCCGCAGATCCAGACGCACATTGCGAAGTTCGGCAAAGAACTCGGCCGTGAACTCTTCGAACTCGGGTTGGTGATCACCAAATACAAGTCCAACTCGGCGGTGCACCGCACTACTGTGCGGAACCTTCGGCGCGATCCGAACGTCCCACACGTGTTGCCGGAATACCTCGCGGAGTCGAATCAGATTGCGGCGTCGGCGGAGTTTCACCCGTACAGCACTTTGAAAGTGAAGTACGGCAACGCAGGTCAGTTCGATCAGATGCGTGCGATCACGCAGAACATTCTCACGGAAGCGCAGGCGAAGCTATGAGTGCGGGTATCGATGAAGCGCGTCGACGGGTGCAGGTGCAGGAGACCGGTGCTGCGCTCTTGAAGCTGGCGGCGACGAATGCCTCGGCATCGGTGTTGCTGGCCAAGCTGGTTCAGGTAGTCGCGGAGGAAGCTGCCCGCACCCCGCGCTTCGCGAAGGCAATCGAAAGCGCTTTTGCAGTTCCGTCGGATGGATCCGCCGCTGTGGTACCTGCTTCTGCACCGGCGCCGCGTCGTCGTGCTGCTGCCCCGAAGGTGAAACGGGAGCCGGGGGCTTTCGACCCGTTCGAGGTCTTCAAGCTCGATGGGGAAGAGGTTCTCTTGGAGCGTCTTTCGGCCCTCGACGCCGACGGTATCAAGGACATCATCGCGGAACAGGAAATGGATACGCACAAGGAGACGGGTCGCAAGCGCAAGGTGGATGTGCTTGCGATCTGGACTGTCGAGCGTGTGAAGGCACTGACCTCGAAGGGGAGTGCGTTCCGCTGATTTCACTTCAAACAGAGATGTCCTAATTTCCTCTCGTATTGGAGACCGCAGTGATCGACTTTCAGTTGAATACCGACGAATACACGCTCTACCAAGCATTGCCTGAGGACGGATCTGCCCAGGGGAATATCACTACCCGAAAAGCTCTACGTTGGAGGAAGACAAAATACTGGGAAACTCGTGAAGGGTTGATCCGGAAACAGGCCGCGATTGCGGGGCTTGGTGGTGGGGGAACTCTGCGCCGCGCGCCGGACCAAGTCGATGGAATTGAACTCGCAGGCCAGGTCATTGAATCGGTTGGTGGGGTGCGTATTCCCGCGCGGGTTAGAGAACGTCACCTGTACGGCCCACTTGTCGACACGCTTCGTGAATCATGGAGCCGCGAGACTCGCTCGAATTCGATTGTTGTCGAAGATACCTCGGACCAAGGGAGGCGCTCCACCGGCGGTCGCTGGACCCGCCCTGACATCGTCGCCATCAATCTGAAGGAGTACGACTACCTCCCAGGCAAGTACATCGAAGTGGTGACATTTGAGGTCAAGCCTGCTGATCAGATCAATGTTACGGCGGTTTACGAGGCGCTAGCGCACAGGAGGAGCGCCACCCATGCCTATGTATTGCTGCATATTCCACAGGTGCGCCGAGATTCCTTGGCCGATGACTTGTTGTCAGTGCGAAGTGTTGCAGCGGAGCATGGAGTCGGTGTCATAACTTTCGGAGAACAAGATAACTACGACACATGGTCGATCCTGGAAGTCGCGCTCCGCGTCGAAACGACGCCGGAACGGTTGAACGACTTTATCGAGACTCAACTTTCATCTGATTCCAAACGCAAGATTGCTATGAGTGTTCGCTAGATTAGTGCGGGGGCCGCTTCCGGACGGTTTTCGATCGGGCCATTTCGATAGGGCCAACAGACTGTCAGTATCTCGTAATACGATTTTGTCGGACGGTTCAGGAATGATGTCGGTGTCAATCGACCACCGAGCCGATCGTTTGCATAGTTTTCTGATGGAGGAATTTCGATGACTAGTGCGTTGAGCCACGCCGAGACGCTTTGTCTGCCTGCGGACCACCGCTGGGTCGTTCTCGATGTCGAGACGTCAGGAATGCGGTCGGCGTCGCATCGTGTGCTCAGCATCGCCGCATTAGTCCTGCGTGAGGATGGATCGGTAGAGCGCCAGTTCTCGACGCTGCTCAATCCGGGATGCGATCCGGGGCCCGTCCACGTTCACAACCTCACTCCCGACCGCTTGGCCGGTGCGCCGCGTTTCGAAGACGTCGCCGAGGAATTCGGTGAGTTGCTCTCGGGCCGGACCCTGGTGGCTCACAACGCGTCATTCGACTACGGCTTCTTGGACGCAGAGTTTCAGCGAGCTGGCTTCGGAACTCCGATCGAAAAACGCCTCTGTACATTGGCACTGTCGCGCCGTCTGGAACTCGACGTGCCCAACCACAGGCTCGGAACGTTGGCCGAGTACTGGAAGATCGAGCAACTCAACGCACATGACGCGTACGACGATGCCCGCGTGCTTGTCGAGATCTTCGGGCGGAGTGCATCCCTGGCAGATTCTCTGCAGCTCCCGCTCCCTGTAGTCAGTTGCAAGGATCGCCGCGTCGCAGTTTATCCTGATCAGATCAAGCGGGTGCCGTCGTCGTTCACCAATCCTGGACGCCTGAATATGGCGTACGGCTTGGTTCAGGGTATGAAGGTCGTGATTAGCGGCTCGACGCAAACTCCTCGAATCAAATTGGCCGCTCGCCTCACGGAGGCTGGACTCGATGTCATGAATTCGGTGAGCCGCCAGACCAGCGTTGTGGTGTGCGACAACGCGGCATCGCAGAGCAGCAAGGTGCGTAAGGCCGGTGCAGACGGGATTCCCGTTATCTCGGAGCAGCAACTCGAAGAGTTGTTGGTACGTGCACTCCCTGGTGAGCTCAAGAGCGGTGGCACCGTCGTCATCGATCCGGTAGAAGTGCCAGTATTCCCTGCGGCACCGGAAGTCGTTCTCGTTCCGGAGATCGTCGAGCCTGAGCGTGCAGTCGCTCTGGTTCCGGAGATCGTCGTGCCGGCACAATCGCGCCCCGCTGAGCCGAACTCCGTTGCACGTCCCTCGATGATTGCAGCCGCATCGCCTCTCGCGAATCGGAAGGCGAAGGCGTGGCAGGGTCGGCGCGTGCTCATTCTTGGTGGCAATCACCTCGACGGTGTGATCATGCGGTCGCGCATTCTCCAATTGGGTGCCAGGCCGTCTCTCAACCTGACAACCGCTGTCACCGAGGTCTTGGTGTTGGAGGGCGCAGAGTCTGACAAACGAATGGCACGGGTCATCGAACGAGGGCTTCCGCAGATCAAGGAATCCGATGTCAACGAGTCCCTGGTTTCGGGCGCTGTTCCGGCACACATGAAGCTCGAATCACGCTTGTCTGCACCGATTTTGATGCGGGGCGAGGTTGTTGATCTCCCTGTAGCTCAGCCGACGTGGTCGATCAATGTTGCTTGGCGGGCCGAGAATGTCGGCGACGAATTCGACGTTGACGTAGTTGCCTTCCTCCTGGACGGCGCGAACAAGGTTGATTCCGATCAGGATTTTGTCTTCTACAACAACACCGTGGATGAGGACGGCGCAGTGGAGCTTTCCGTCGACGGGGACAGCGAGCAGAGTATTCGTGCAGATCTCGACTCTCTGCCTGCCGAATGCAAGCGTGTTGTAATCGCGGCTGCAGTGGACGGTGAACGGACCTTCGGCGATTTGGGTGCCGTATCGGTCAGCGTTGATGGTCCCGACGGAACATTTGCCACATTTGTGCTCGATCTTGGAACTGTCGAACGAACTATGGTGCTCGCCGAGATCTACCGCCGCGGCGACGTCTGGCGTCTCCGGGCAGTAGGCCAGGGACACAACCACGACCTCGGCGTCATGGCAGTCGATTACGGCGTCGAGGTGGACGAGGACTGACCTAGATCTTGCCTAGCAGTTCAGATCTCTGGCCGCTCCACGTGACGATTAATTCGTCGCGGGCGCGGCTTGCGGCGACGTAGAGCAGTGAGCGTTCCCGCAGAAGAGCTTCCTCACGATCTTCGGGTGTTGCAGCCTTCGACGATGCCGCAGACGGGATGTTGGCGTCATCGACACTGGCGGGCACGACGCGGGAAAACTCCATACCCTTCGAGCGGTGCATAGTCAGGACCTGCACGTATCCAGGAGTTGGGGATTGTTGTCCAAGGCCCGTGTCTCCACGCTTCGCTCTTCCAACGCGTCGACGAATCGAAGTCGGTCATCATGGCTGCGAGTGAGAACTGCGATCGTCTCGGGAACGATTCCGTCTTCGATCCATTCGTAGACGTGCTGCGCCACCTGGTCGAGCTCGTCGCTCTGATTAGTGCATTCGACCATCTTCGGTATTGGTCCGCTGCGTGCCGAGCGATATTCCGCGGTTGATTCGGTGCCAGTTTCGAGGTCCTTGTACTCGGCTCCAGCCAGGATGCCGACGGCAAAATTGAGGTTTTGTGCGGTGGTCCGGTAACCGAGTGTGAGTCGGCGTGCGCGACCGACGATCTTGACGCCGAGTCGCGATAGGGCCACAGGACGTCCGTAGATCCTCTGGTGAGAATCCTCCGCAATGAAAAGATCATTTGGCCCTTCATTGACCAACGCGCGCAGCAGGGCCCAATGAGTGGCGTGCAATTCCTGTGCCCTCGTCGACAATGACGTGCTCGGCCAGTCACGGCTTGTCGGCCACTCGGGATAAACGCAGTGACTGATGATCAGATCATGCGGCCCCGGTTCGGTCCAACTCCCGGGCAAGAACGTCGAATCGCGCGTGCTGAGACCACGCCGCGCGGTCCCCGATTACATACAGTCGCAGCTTCGCCCGGCTGACAGCCACATTGAGCAGATTGGGCTTCGACGACGCCCATCGTTTCGCGCCGGCCTTTGACGGGTCTCCACCCAAGACGAGAAAGACTATATCGGCCTCTTTGCCTTGCGCGGTGTGGACTGTTCCGGCCTTGATGCCCGGGTATTTCTCCGGGAGGTTGGTGAGTCTGCGTGCTACATCACGGAAGGGGCTGATAGCGATCACTTCGCTCATCGGTTGGCCTTCAGCGACCAATGACTCTAGGCACCGCAGTAGAAGTATGTACTCCGCCTGCACGAAATGCCCTACTGCGGGACCCGTGACGTCGAGCCATTGAGAAGGCCGAAGAGGGTCCTGAGGCTTGGGGTTTCCACCGTGAACCATCGTTCCGGCATAGGCGATCTCGTTCACGACAGTGAACATAGGATCCTTACATCGCCTGTGTACTCGCAGTGGTGCGCCCACCCAGATCGGCCCGTCAGAACTGTTGAGGGTTGTTCCCCATCGGTTCAGGCGGTCTGCGATCGATTGCGCCGAAGCATGTGCAGGTAACCATGTTTCACTCGCGCCGAACTCCTGACGAACGGCCTGCTGAGCGCGAAACGGGATCGTGACCACGGGTTCGAGTTGCAAAGGATCACCAACTATGACGGTCCGCTGTGATCGCCAGATCGCGCCGACGGGATTCTGCGGCGTCGACTGCCCGGCTTCGTCGATGAGTAGCCAACCGAGACTTGCCGCGTCGAGTCCGCGGAATACCCGGTCGAACGACGCGAACGTTGTGGAGACCAGCGGCACCAGAAAGAACAAGGCACGCCAGGCGTCGGCAACAATATCTGGAGCGAGGTCCTTGGGCGCGGAACCTCCCACGACGTCCATGGCGCCATGAAGGCTCTGCCTCATCTGCTTCGGTACGTGGCCGAGGAACTCGCGATGCAACTCGAGTGCGGCGACGAACAACTGCGATCGAAGTTCGTTGACTTCTTGATCGGCCCATAATGCTGATTTCTCGCGGCGCTGCGGGTCCTCGAGAAGTTCTGGGTTCGGCACTGCGTCGCCCCATCGAGTGCGGTACTCCGCCATAGTGAGGTTGAGATGTGCGATGTGCGTGGTGAGTGAGTGGAGTTCCGCGGCAACGATATAGTTATCATTTTGGGTGCCGACCAATGTCGCGGAGGCTGCTTGGTGGTCGGTCCAGGCCTGTGTGTAGGCATGTTCGTATCGACCTAGATGCGCGGTGAGTTGGCTCAGTTGAGTCAGCCACTGGCGGTGCTGGGCACGGGCGGTCTTACCGAGGCGTTGCCACCACTGCCCGCGCCGTTCGGCATGGCGGCGCAACTCTTCCTCGAAGTGTTGACGGCCGTTGAGTTCACGGCGAAGAATTTCGGCGCATTCCTGTTCGGCGGCAGCCGCCGTAGCGAGACGAGTGTTTTCGATGTCGAGCCGGCGAACAGTATTTGGGAGCTGTTTTTCCAACGTGATGAGGTCATTCCACGTCGAGTAGGCCCGGTCACGTTCATGCATGGCTTTAGTGACATTGTCGTGAACCTTCTTGAACGCGTTGGTCGCATCAAGCCATGGCCGCTCGGGTCCGCGAATCTCGAGCTCTTTCAACATGGACTGAAGTCCGAGTCGCGTGTGATCGTCGGCGGATTTTATCTTTTTGTCGAACCAGAGTGTGTCGACGAAGCGAGTACGGTTCGACTTCTTTCCGAGTCGCGCAGCCAACAGCGCCCACGCAGTCTGGGGTTCTGCTTGCGGACCTGGCGCGTTGTCGACGTTCAGTAAGTCGGTTGCGATCTCTGCGAAGTAGTCAGCATCGTCAGTGCATGCAGCGAGCTTTCCGACCAAAGGTATTTCGTTGCTGATATTCTCGACGGCACCGTTGTTCGAGGAAGCGACGACGATCTCGAATCCGTGAAATGCACTGTTCCATCGTTGGACAGTTCGCGGGTAGTCGCCGGAGTTCCAGCGATGTGGCGAGTTCGAGACAAAGGCGTCGCGGGGGTGGATGAGGGCTGCGATTCGTTGCGCGCGCTCAACAACGATTCCAGCGACCAGATCCTTGAGGAGAGTTGTTTTGCCTGTTCCAGGCGGGCCGTTCACCGCGAATATCCCCGCAGAGCTGTTTAATTCGCCCATAATCGCATTCACTGCAAACTGCTGACTCAGCGCGAGTGGTTGGTCCAACGGACTAGGCCACCGACCCGGCGGGGTTGCGGCGGGTCTGCAACCGTTGAGCGTTGCGCTGACGTTCGTACGAAGGTCGACTCGTTGCGTGTGGTTGATCGCAGCGTCCTCGGTGAGATACTGCGTGAGACCTTGGCCAGTGTTGCCAGTATTCATGTGCTCGACAACATGTGCGAGGTCGTTGGCGATGAAGCTGTTCAGGAAGTCGCCTTGTCCTTCGTCAGCGGGCGTTGCAACTTCACGTGATGCAATTCGGATTGTGTTGACGTTGATGCCGAGGCTTTCGGCTCCGAGTAACGCTGCACAACGCACTCTCAGCACTTCAAGGGTGTCGTGGTCGAAAGGTAGTTGATCGTCGACGAATTCCGTGTGGCTGAGAACATCAGCGACGGCGAGATTGAACTTTTCTGCCATTTGGTCGAATCCATCGAGCCAACCGCGGCATTTCGGGCCCGGGTTGAATGCGCGGCCGGCAGCCCATGCAAGACTGGACATCACACCGGATTCTGTTACATAGCAACCTTGTTCATCCACGACTATTGCGGCGAGTGCACACTCGCCACTCGGTCGCGGATCGAAATTCTCGGCACCAGGGTCGAGGATCCCGTCCAATGACTTCCAAACATCGTCGATCCGATATATGCCGAGGTAGATCGTGTGTCGGCGAGTGAAACCTTTTCGTGTTGGGGGCGCGTGCAGTCGATGGCCGCATTCCCACGGCAGGGGGCGGTCGTCTCGGATGAGTTCTACCGGAAAATTGGGTTCGGTGGGATCTGGTTTGGGTACCGATTGAGGACTGAATAACTCGACAGCTCTCCAGAATCGCACGACGTCAATCGCCCTATAGTCATCTCGAATCATCCCCAGCCCCCGAAATCTTGTCCTGTATCCGCGGGTGCAACCTACGCGTCGGTCGAGTACACCCCCGGGGCAACCGTACCCGCCGCAAATTTGATTGGACGCGACAGCTGGTCGTCGAATGCGCTATCAGTGCGCGATGTGCAGATCCTGGCACGCCTCGCCGACATATGGACTGCCGTTCGCCGGCGTGGTGCCAGGGATCGAGTCCGTTGCCTCGGATAACGTCAACATCACTGCGTGTGGCCAACACGTGGGGGAGAGGACGCTTAGTTGACTGACATTGTGAGTATTGCGCACGGTGCTGAGGATTTTGATACGCGGCTTCGGCGAGAAGCAATGCAGTTCCTCACAGTACGAACCAACGACGGACTCGACTCGATTAGCAAGCAGGAACTGCTGGACTTCACCATCGACGGTGAGATGTTCAGATTAATGGATCCTCAGCGAGGTATCCGCAAGCCACGTCAGCTCTCGTCAGCTCTTTCGATCAGTACAGTTTATCGCCGCCAAGGTGCCGATCGGCCGTATGAGGATGCAGTCGGAGCCGATGGCTTTCTCCGCTACAAGTGGAGTGGTGTGGATCCGGATCACCAGGACAATCGTGGGCTGCGCGCGGCGATGGAGCAGAAGGTGCCGTTGATCTGGTTCTTCGGTGTCGGGCCGGGCCAGTTTCAGCCGATATTTCCCGTGTACCTCGTTGATGAGGAGGTAGGTCTCCATCAGTTTGTTGTCGCTACCGAATTTGCTCGTGATCTCCATGTGACGGATTCTCCGATCGAGTCCCACTTGCGACGCTACTTGATTTCCGAAACGAAGAGACGTCTGCACCAGCCGGTATTTCGGGCGACGGTGATGCGAGCCTACGAAACTCGATGTGCTGTTTGCGCTTTGGGGCACAGTTCGTTGCTCGATGCAGCGCATATCGTCCCTGACTCAGATGAGGCCGGCGTTGCCTCGGTTCGAAATGGATTGGCAATGTGCAAGATTCACCATGCGGCCTTCGACGTGCACATTCTTGGAATCAGTCCCGATCTTGTAGTTGAGATCAGGCAGGATCTTCTCGAAGAGATCGATGGTCCGATGCTCGAACATGGACTCAAGGAACGGCACGGTCAGAAACTGATGGTGATACCAGCCCTACGAGCTGAGCGGCCTGATCCGGAGCTGCTCGCGTTGAGCTACAAGAAGTTTCAGTCGGCTGGCTAACAGTGGTCCTCGTGTAACAGCAGGACCTGGCGAGACGATTTGTAGTTTGTCAAACCGGTTTAGGGTCCGCGGAAGGATCAGTTCCATGGAAGCACGCGCATCAAGGACGTTCGTTGTGCTCTGGGACGGGAGCGATGGGGGCTACGACCCCGACGAGTTCGCCGAACACGTTCGGCTTACTGCCCAAGGATATACGGCGCCGATACGGTGGAGTTTCGGTCAGGGTCACGGCGATCCGGAGCCTGGTGATCAAATCTTCCTTCACAAGACCGGTAATAGAAATGGGATAATCGCCAGTGGCCAGATACTTTCCAGTGGTGTGGAATTCCACCCGCATTGGTCAGAACCCGGAAAAATGGCACCCTACATCACCGCGGAATGGGAGGTGTTGATCGATCCGTCTGATCGACTTCCGTACGACCAGATGAAAAGCACCCTTACTGATTTCAAGTTCCCGGTTCAGAGTTCGGGACGGAAAGTCTACAGCCCATCGGACCAGATGCTTGATTCGATGTGGAAGGACCATGTTGGGAAGCTGGCCCTGCGCGACGGAAATCCCTGGCTGGGTGGAAGTGTCACTCGTGCGGGTGGGCGACATTCCGGTCCATGTGCACTCGAAAGGCATAGGGTTGGGTCATACGACCTCACAGGCTTTGCGTCGACGACGGCGGTGAAGGTCGAGTCGGAATTGGTCAGCAGGTTTGCGGACTACCTAACTGCTCTGAACCACAAAGTGCAAGGGTACCGAATTCTGCCAGAGGGCACTACCCGTCCACTCTTCGTAGATATTCACGACGTCTCGAATAATCACTTGTACGAGGCGAAAGCGTCAGCGTCGCGCGAGGCGGTACGAATGGCGTTGGGGCAGTTACTTGATTATCGGAGAGGCTTTGACCTTCGTCCTGAGGTGTCGGTTCTGCTTCCTGATCGACCAGTCGAAGATTTGTTGAAACTGCTGGCGGAGAACGCTGTTGGATGCACCTACGAGAAATCGGCTGGGGTATTTGAGACTGCCTAGCGAGGTGAAGCGACGAATGTTCGTGTCGTTTGTAGAGCGGTTGCGAGAGGTCACGAGTCGACTGGATTGACGCAAGAGCTTCGGTTACATGTCGTTGAATTCCACATTGATTTGCGGTTGGGGCTGTAGATCGATCCCGGAAATAGCCCGACATTCGGCTGCTGATCTGAAGTTCTGCACGGAGATACGGATACAACTCGCGGATCGCCCGAGTGGAAAACTCCAGTCGCTCGTCATCTGTCGCGCCGACGACTCAGTATCGTCGCCCCCGGCGGTATCTGAATTGGGGCGCCGATCTAACCGGCAAGAGCAAGAACGCCGTCGTTAACAAGTCCGAACCGGGATGGTCGCCATTCGGGATCAACCGGGTCGAGATGCTCGAAAAGTAGCTTGCTCGGATCGACATGCCGCAGAGTGAGGTCTGACAAATTCGGGGCGTCACCCTCAATGGGCGTCGTGCCGTCGACGTCGATCTCACCCAGCCTTAGCAGAGCACCTGACGATTGGGGTAAAGCCCGATAGGTTCTCTGCACACGGGACAGCGATAGCTGCCTGCGTATCCCCTTCGGGATGCTCCCTGTCGCAGGGGTCGAGCCGGGGCAGTTTAGCCGTGACGTCAGCTCGTCGAGAGGGCTGTCCCCACCTGGCGTCGTGTCCCTTCCGCCTGTTCGGATTGCGACTGTACAGATGGGCTACGACACGGAAGTGGTGCCGAGAAGTTCCGAACGCTTGCCGCTCCACGTCACGACAAGTTCATCTCGAGCTCGGCTGGCGGCGACGTAGAGAAGGGACCGCTCACGCAGTAGTGCTTCTGCTTGTTCTTCCTCTGGCACGGTCCGGAGAGTTGCTGCCGAAGGAACATGTGTGTCGTCGATACCGGCGAGCAGAACACGCGAGAATTCCATGCCCTTGGACCGGTGCATAGTCAGAACCTGAACATGGCCGATAGTGGCTGGATTGTCTTCGAGAGCTCGGGCATCAATGCCACGCTCGCCGAGTGCGCGAACAAACTGAGTCCTGTCAGTTTTGCCTCGGGTGAGGATCGCGATCGTGGATGGATCGACATCGTCGTCGAGCCAGCTTCGCACCTTCTCGGCAACCTTGTCGAGTTCATCAGGTACAGAGTCGCATTCGAGTAGTTCAGGGTTGGGGCCGAGACGTGCGGATCGGTAGTCCTCGGTGGATTCGTTGCCCTGTTCCAAGTCTTTGTAGTCGGCTCCGGACAGGATACTCACGGCGAAGTGCAGGTTCTGTGCAGTGGTCCGGTAGTTCAACGTCAGTCTGCGCGATCGGCCGATGATCTTAATTCCGAAGCGAGACAACACGACTGGTTGCCCGTAGATCCTCTGATGTGAGTCTTCGGCGATGAACAGGTCGTTGGGACCTTCTTCGACAAGCGCGCGCAACTATGCCCAGTGAGTTGCATGGAGATCCTGGGCTTCGTCGACGATGGCATGGTCTGCCAGATATCCCTTACCTTGTTCACCTCGCGATCGGAGATGCTCGGCGGCAAGCGCCAGGATTTCGGGGAAACCGAGGCTGCCATCCATCCGGCTGTAACGGCGGTATGCCTCTACCAACTTCCACACTGCCGGTGGATGATCGTGGATTTGCGTGCTCGATAATCAAGTACTTCGTGGCGCATGCACCTTGCGGAGGTGCATGCGCCTGCGGGGTCGACTTTGTCGATTCCGACTCAAGATCAGGACGGACAGTCACTACTTGCTGGGCGTCGAGGTGACGGCCCTGATGCTGAGCTCGCCGTCTGCTTCATCGCCGCAATCGCAGTCACAATCGTCGCCGCAGCCACCGGTGTTGCATTCGCCGGCGTAGCTGTCGTCGTCTTCGTCGCAGTCGAGGGTGCCGCCGAAGGACTCAGCGAAATCGTCGTCGAGTTCGTGAGTGAAGTCGTGAACCTCGTCGATCAAGTTCAGCAGATGCTGCGGGGCGAAGGGGTCCGCGTCGAGCATCGTGGAGACCAGCAGGTGGTCGCCGCTGAAAGCGAAGCGCAGGCGCGGCCATTCCTGCGCGAGTTCGATCAACCGGGTTGCGGCATGCGAGGGATTGCCGAGGCCCGTCAGGACCGAGGACCAGACGTTGATCTGAGGGCCGTCATCCGCAACTGTCACGTAGACGACAAACCCGTGAACAGGCACGACAATGTCGCCATCGTCATCGGTGGCAGGCTCACTACCCAGTAGTTCGGCGAGGGTCTGGACGCACAGGCGAACCAACTCGTCGCGCTCGTCCGTCACCAAGGCAATTGCGCCGTTGATGTGGAGGGGCTGGTCGGCGGTCGTGTCGTGGTCGCTCATGGATCCTCATGTTCTGTGCCAGTCCGAGCAGGCGCTGGGCACGGTTTTCGTGCGGTAGGTGTCAGGTCTACGGTAATCGGCGCACACTATTGTCCGCGCAGTGGATGATTGAAGATGCCTGGCTAGGTCCGCACTGGTCAGGACTTAACAGCCGACCAGCGACGTCATGCGAGCCCCGACAAATCGGGCAACCTTGTGGCAGTGAGTATCTCGGCTGTCGGTAGGTAGATCTAGCCTCCATACATGACGGGTCAGCGAGTTCGGCGAGCTTCACATCTGCGTTTGGTACCTGCATATCAAGCGGCGCAAAGCCAGATGAAGGTCCTTACGCCGAGGCAGATGCGGAATCAGCGTCGACGGCCGGAAGTGGCGAACTTTGTACTGCGGATCGAACTCGACTGCATCACGCCGCCTATTTGGAGACGGTTTTCGGTTTCGTCGAATATCGAACTGGACCAACTTCATTCGATTGTGCAGGCGGTGATGGGATGGGGAGATCAACACGCTCATCAGTGGGTGAGTGTCCATCACTCAACGGACAATGGCCCAGATCGGTATATCGCGCGAGAAGTGATCGAGCGCGACGGATACCAGGAAGACGAGTTTGGTGAGGACGAAGTCCGGATCGACGAGGCAGTTACCGCGGTAGGGGAGTACGTCCGTTATGAGTACAACGCCCGCGCAAGGTGGGGTCACACGTTGGTTCTCGAGCAGATTGTCGAAGACCAGCCGATTTCTGAGCCATCGTGTCTTGACGGCGCGAGAGCGTGCCCGCCGGAGGATTCTGGCGGTCCGGTCGGGTATCTCGAGTTCCTGAACGCGCAGGTGAGTACCGGGCTATTCGATCCCGAACGATTTGTTCTCACAGAGTCGAACGCGGCCGTCACCATTGCAGTGGCACTGCATAAATCACCGCCCGTGGAAAGCTCGCTGTTCGAGAATTTCTTGCGCCGCCTGTCGGTTCATTCCGCGCCGAAACTGTTTGCCTCAGTCGCTAAATCGGAGCTTCGTGGCGGATATGACAACTATTTCGAGGTGATGCGTGAGGGAGCAACCCGCCAACTGCTGTGGCTGCTGAACTCCGCGCGAGTCGGTGGGATTGCGTTGACGGCGTCCGGGGCACTTCCTTTGGACCATGTTGCGGCCGCCCGAGACGAATTCGATTGGGGCAGTGACTGGATCGATGTCACGGCAGGGAGTGACGCGCAATTAGCAGTACTCGTTGAAGCCGCAAAGACACTGGGATTTGTCCGAAAACTCCGAGGCACATTGATTCTGACTCGACTCGGCGCGTCAGTGCTTGCATATGAAGGCGAGCTGTGGCGTCATATCGTGACGGCCATGCCGTTGGGAAAGGGTGAGTTGGCGCAGGAAGCCGGCCAAATTCTGTTCCTTACGTTGGCTGCCGGCTTGTCGGAGTCCGAACGTAGTGAAGTGATGATCGAAGGACTCACGGCATTGGGTTGGTCGACAACAGACGGAACCCGCCTCGGCGACGACGATTGGACGTGGATGGCGCGAGACACTCTCGTGTACCTGCGAATGATCGGGGCGATCGTCTCCAATCCGCTGGACCAGCATGTTTCCGCCGATCCCGAGTGGGGCCGACGGTTTGCCAGGATGGTCCTGTCGGTGTAGCTAAGCGATCGAATCGAGCATCGATTTCAATCGATGCGGAGTTGTTATATGTGCTGGAAGCGCACGATTTTTCTGCGGCGGAATCATAAATATTTTCGGGTGGGAAAATATCGGAATTTTTGTTCAAAATTGCCATCATGCTATGGTCGATTCTCAGTTGTTGAATTGCGTGGTCGAGCCAAAAGCTTGCGCAGAAGATTTATTTTGTGGAGGTTGGGTTTCCGAAAAGACGAAGTGCGTGTTGCTAGTCAATTGAATATGTGACCGGTGTTGGTATGGCGGTCGCTCCTAGGGCGTGCAGAAACGAACCGCAAAGACCCTGAACAGGGGTTTTGTGCTTTATTCTGCCGATTATGTGCGAAGGATGTGGCATGTGACGGGGTCCGACATGGTCCAGTTCAGTACCTTGGTGATTGTTTCACTGCTTGTTGCTTTTTATGGTGGAACTTTTCTGATTTCTCTTCGTATTGGTAAGAAGCAGGAAAATGCCGACGGATTTATGACCGCCGGAAACAAATTAGGATTTGGTGTTTCGGCCGCGAGTATGACGGCCACCTGGATTTGGGCGTCGTCGATGTACGCATCTGCCACTTCTGGCTACACCTACGGAATCTCCGGCCCCATTCACTACGGTTTGTGGGGCGCGTTGATGATTCTCTTCATTTATCCGTTCGGCCAGCGAATTCGTAAAGTAGCGCCGAAAGCCCACACGCTGGCTGAGGTCATGTACGCGCGGCACGGACGCTCGAGTCAGCTGATGCTCGCGGGTTCCAATATAGTCGGCAGTCTCATCAGTTTGATGTCGAACTTCCTCGCTGGTGGTCTGCTGATCGCGTTGGTGTCGCCGTTCAACTTCATTCAGGGTGTGTTCATCGTTGCGCTGGGCGTTTTGCTGTACACGTTGTGGTCGGGTTTCCGTGCTTCGGTGTTGACCGACTTCGTTCAGCTGATCGGAATGCTCGGTGCGGTAGCGGTTTTGGTGCCGTTCATCTTCTTTGCGGCGGGGTTCCCGGCAGCCCTCGAATCCGGGGCAGGAAACCTTACTGCTGAGCAGGGCAACTTCTTCTCGAGCGTTGCCTTCTTCGAGCAGGGTGCGCCGTACATCGCGGCAGTTCTTGCCTACGCAATCGGCAACCAGACCATTGCCCAACGTCTGTTCGCGGTCCGCGAAGACCTGATCAAGCCCACCTTCATCACCGCAACCGTGGGATATGGCGCCACGGTCATCGGCGTCGGAATGCTGGGTGTTCTCGCGCTGTACCTCGGAATCGAGCCGATGGATGGTGACGTCAACAACCTGATTCCGCAGATGGCCGCGTCGTACCTGCCCGGAATTTTGCTGGCTGTCTTCTTTGTCATGATCATCGGCGCGCTGTCATCGACGGCAGACTCGGACCTTGCTGCGCTCTCGTCCATCGTGATGACCGACGTCTACGGCCAGGCTATCGCCGGCAAGGCTAATGCGAACCCTCGACGGATGCTGCTCATCGGCCGAGTGACGATGATTGTTGCCACGGCGGCGGCTATCTCCTTGGCAAGTCTGCAATTGAGCATTCTGGATCTGTTGGTGTTCGTCGGCGCGCTGTGGGGCGCGCTGGTGTTCCCGGTTATCGCGAGCTTCTATTGGGGAAAGGTCACCAACAAAGCCTTCACTGTGTCGGTGCTGGTGGCCCTTGCTGCCTTCTTGCCCGTCCGATTCAGTTGGGTGCCGATGGATGGGATGTTCGGGATACTCTCCGACATCGTTGCCGTTGTCGGTATCGGAGTGGTGCTGGGGCTCATGACATTTGGATTCTTCGGTCTGAAGGTTGCGCAGATCGTCGGCGGCCTGGCGATCGTGCTGTCCGCGCCGTTCGCAATCGGCTTCCTGCACGATTACCCAACGCTCAGCGGATCTTTGGTGGCCTATGCCGTCAGTACCGTCGTGTGCTTTGCGATGTCCGTCAATCAGCGTGAGACGTTCGATTTCGAACTGATCAAGCAGCGGACGGGAGACTTCGACGAGGACGAGTTTCCTGCCGTGGGAGCGTCCGGAAAGTAACCGTCGAGACAAGTGGAAGGAATACGGATGAGTACTGCTCTACTGACCATTTACGTTCTGATCTGGCCGGCGTTGGTTTTGGTCGTGCTGGGAGTTATCAGCAAGGGATTCTTCAAGGACTGGGCAACTGCTCGCCGCAACGGTGAGGATCTCGTCTAACCTTTCACGCCGCCACCGACGGACTTCTTGTCGGTGGCGGCGGTCATATTGCAATCGGGACTAGGGGCAGCGTTATAGTTGCGCAGTGCAACACGACGGAGCAATGGCGCTCACCGGTCCACCAGCCGTTCATGACGAGCTGGTGCACCTGACGCGGCAGCTGATGACGGGGGATCGGCATTCCGATGACCACCCGTCGATCGCGCAGCATTCCTTCCTCTCCTTCATCGGCCGCAACGACGGCTGCAAGGCCACGGAGATCTCCGAAGTCTTCGGCGTCAACCGCTCGACCATCTCGCGCCAAGTTCGCGGCTGCATCGAGGCAGGCTGGGTGTATGTCGATCCGGGATCCGTTCGACAGGGCAATCCGCTGCACCTCACCGAGGCGGGCCGCAAATACCTCGACGCCGCCGACGCGCGTCGGCTCGACCAAGTCGCCGGCAGGCTGCACGATTGGACCGAGTCCGAGGTCGCAGACTTCGCCCGCGCACTCCACCGCTTCAGAATCAGCATCGAATCGCAGACCAACGGAGATGACACCCTGTGAGTGAGTACAGCGCCAAAGCCCAGTTCACCATCTCCGACAATGAGTCTGTGGTGCACACCGTCTTCACTCACGCCGAGCGCACGCCAGATCTGACGGTGTTCTCCCGCCCCAAGGGCGAGGGTTGGGTAGATGTAACGGCTAAAGAGTTCGCCGAGCAGGTCACCGGCGTCGCAAACGGGCTCATCGCCGCTGGCGTGCAGGCAGGCGACCGCGTCGCACTCCTCTCTGCGACCCGATATGAGTGGACGCTCTTCGACTTCGCCATCTGGGCCGCCGGCGCCGCCACCGTCCCGATCTACGATTCGTCGTCTCAGGGCCAGGTCAGCTGGATCCTCGAAGACTCCGAGGCCGTCATCGCGATCGTCGAAACCGGCGCGCACGAGCAGCTGTTCCAGGACGCGCCAAGCTCTCTCAAGGCCGTCATGCAGATCGACGACGGAGCAGTCGAAAAGCTGACCGCACAGGGTGCCGACGTTGACGACACCGAGCTGAAGAAGCGGCTCGCGGGCATCAAGGCCGACGATCTGGCGTCACTCGTCTACACCTCCGGCACCACAGGCCGTCCCAAGGGATGCATCCTCACGCACCGCAACTTCCTGTCCGAGGTGCGCGGGATTCTCACGGCATCGATCGGCAAGGTGGCGGTTCCGGGAAACCGAGTCCTGACCTTCCTGCCGCTCGCGCACGTACTGGCCCGCGCGGTGTCCCTCGCGACGTTCGAAGCTGGTGCGTCGCAGGCGCACTGGTCCGACTTTGCCACCATCACAACTCAATTCGAGCGGTACAAGCCCAACACCATCCTCGGTGTTCCGCGTGTCTTCGAAAAAGTTCGTGACGGCGCAGCACGCAAGGCGGAATCCGGTGGAAAGATCCCCAGCGCGATCTTCGCCTTCGCCGAAGCCACCGCCAAGGAGTACAGCCAAGCCCTCGACAAGGGCGGTCCCTCGCTGATCTTGAAGGCGAAGCACGCAGTGGCAGACAAGCTCGTGTATTCGAAGCTTCGTGAGGCTCTCGGCGGCGAGTGCTGGTTCGCGATCTCCGGCGGCGGCGCCCTGACTCCTGAGCTGGGTCACTTCTTCCGTGGGCTCGGAGTTCCGATCTACGAGGGTTACGGTCTCACCGAAACCACTGCGGCGCACTGCGTCAACGTCCCGGGTGCTCAGAAGATCGGAACCGTCGGACAGCCGATGGGCGGCAACGGGGTTCGCATCGCCGAGGACGGCGAGATCGAACTCAACGGCGGGGTTGTCTTCAAGGGCTACTGGAAGAACGACAAGGCCACCGAAGAGTCGTTTGTCAACGGCTGGATGCGCACCGGGGATCTCGGTGAACTCGACAGCGACGGTTACCTTTCCATCACGGGACGCAAGAAGGATCTACTGGTGACGGCAGGCGGCAAGAACGTCTCGCCCGGCCCGATGGAAGACCGTATCCGTTCACATTCCATCGTCTCGCAGGCAGTCGTCGTCGGTGACGGGAAGACCTACATCACGGCGCTGCTGACCGTCGACCCCGAGGTGTTCGAGAAGTGGAAGTCGGAGAACGGCAAGCCTTCCGGTGCTACCGTCGCAGAACTGCGCGATGACAAGGACCTTCGCGCGGAGCTTCAGAAGGCCGTCGACGACGCCAATGCCGCTGTCTCGCATGCGGAGTCGATCAAGAAGTTCGTCATTCTGGATCGCGATCTGACCGAGGAAGACGGTGAGATGACAGCGACGCTCAAAATCAAGCGCAATGTCGTCGTCGATCGGTTCTCGAAGGAAATCGAAGGAATGTACGCGAAAAGCTAGGCGCGTTTGGGGAACTGCTCGCGGTAGGCCATCACGTCATCGAGGCGGAACCTGCGGTGGGTGCCGCGTAGTTCGATCGGGAGTTTGCCGGCGTCGGCGAGTTTGCGTACATACGTGTCCGAAACGCCGAGGATCTCTGCTGCCTGCGAGGTGGTGAGGAGTTCTGCAACTGGCCCGAGGGCGACGCTGTCCCCGGCAGCGAGGTAGGTCAGTAGCTGCACGACGGCGTCGCCGACCGACGGCGGAATCTCGATGCTCACGCCGTCGAACACCAGCGTGGTCGTGTCCGTCGAGGCTTCAGCTCTCTGGGCCAGAGCCGTCTTGATCCGCTCGGCAGCGTTGCCGTCGACTGCGGAAACTATGTGGTCGATGCTCACGCGGTATATCTCCGATCGAAGGCAGTGTTTCGCAAGCATAGACAGCGACAGTGTCCGTCGGCACGCTGGCTAGCGCCGTGTGCGTTGCATTACATGAGTGCCGTGAGTGGAAAACGATTTACCCACGTAGATCCGAATTCGAAGGTTTTGGCGCCCAAAGATATTCGATGTGACGCATACGTAACTCACCAAAATTGGTGTACCCGCAAGTAACATCCTGAGCGTGGCTAGACGATCGGTAACGGTGAGATTCGACGTAGAGGAACTGAGGGCCCTAGAGACCCTCCAAGAGCTCACGGGCGCGGACATTTCCAGCGTCATACGTGAAGCTGTGATCGAGCATGCGCGTCGATGTGTCGCACAGGGAAAGCCCCGCGGCATCGCCGAGCGACGCAAATCGCTGACCTTGCAGGAAGCCTTCGCCAAGTACTCCGCGTTGTGCACCGACGAGGAGCGGGAAGCGTCGTAGCGCTCTGTCGATGCGATGGTGACCGGTTGAGTTCACAGTGATTCTGGCTGTGGCGCTGGGTAGTTCGTTCGAGGAATATTGCAGCAACAGAAGTGTTGCGTAGACCTCTGACAGGAGCTGGCCAGTGACGGACGTCCTCGAACTCTCCACCGATGTATTGGTGATCGGTGGTGGCCCCGCCGGCGCATGGGCAGCGTTGCGTGCGGCCAAGGCCGGTGCAGACGTCGTCCTGGTCGACAAGGGTTACTGCGGAACGAGCGGCGCAACGGCCCCATCCGGAACGGGTGTTTGGTACGTCGAACCGGATACGACTGCCCGTGAGCGGGCAAAGGCCGGTCGTGAGGCGCTCGGCGGATATCTTGCCGACCACCATTGGATGGACCGCGTCCTCGAGCAGACCTACTCCAACATGGATCTCCTCGCGGTGGAGGGCAGATATCCGTTCCCCGTCGACTCCAGCACGGGCAAGCAGATACGCACCGGCTTGCAGGGGCCTGAGTACATGCGGCGGATGCGCACCTGGATTCGTCGAGCCGGGGTGCGCATCCTCGACCATTCGCCGGCGCTGGAGTTGTTGGTGGACGACGCCGGGCGAGTTCGCGGAGCTGCGGGCTACCAACGCCACGAGCACCAGGACTACCGAATCTCGGCAGGCGCCGTAGTGGTCGCCAGCGGAGGTTGTGCGTTTCTGTCCGGTGCGTTGGGGACCAACGTCGATACCGGTGACGGTGCATTGATGGCAGCCGAAGTCGGAGCGGAGTTCTCCGGCATGGAGTTCTCCAACGCGTACGGAATCGCAGCGGCCGGATCGACGATCACCAAGACGGCTTACTACGCGTACGCGACGTTCTTCCACGCCGACGGAAGCGTGCTCGAAGGTGCCGGTTCGGCGAAGGGGAGGTCCGTCATCGCCAGAACGTTGCGGAATGAGCCGGTCTTCGCGCAGATCGATCGGGCCGACGCTGAGGTGCAGCGTCGAATGAGGCTGGGGCAACCCAACTTCTTCCTGCAATTCGATCGCCGCGGAATCGATCCCTTCACCGACAAATTCGAGGTCGGCATGCTCGCTGAAGGCACGGTGCGCGGCACGGGGGGAATCAACGTCGTTGACGACGATTGCGCGTCATCCGTTCCAGGACTCTTTGCCGCCGGGGACGCTGCGACCCGAGAGCGAATCTGCGGAGGTTTTACCGGCGGGGGAAGTCACAACGCCGCGTGGGCGATGTCCTCTGGTTCATGGGCAGGAACCGGCGCTGCGCGGTATGCGCTGTCGGTCGGACGCGGGGCTACCAGTGGTCTACGCGGAGCCGGAACCGTCGCATTGCGTAATCCGGTACGAACCGGGTTTGCTGCCGACGATGTGATGAAAGCTGCTCAGGCGCAGCTGATTCCCTTCGACAAGAACTACCTCCGCAGCGGTGATCGAGTATCCGCAGCGCTCGGTGAGCTCGAATCGCTGTGGGGTGCAGTGAGTGCGGATCTGGGCGCGGATCCAGCAGGTCGGATGGCGGCGCGGCAGGCTGCCGCGATCACGGCCGTCGGTCGCTGGATGTATCACTCGACGTTGGCGCGGACCGAGACTCGGGGAATGAGCAAGCGGGACGATTATCCCGAACTCGATGTGACGCAGCACCATCACGTTCTTACCGGCGGTTTGGATTCGGTGTGGACCCGAACTTCTGAATCTGCCGGGTCTGCACTGGTGGCTTCATGATCGAGCTGGTGTCTGCGCCTGACTGCATCGGCTGCGACAAGTGCGTAGATGTTTGTCCCACAGATGTTTTCGATCGGACGCCGTCGGGCGTCCCGGTGATTGCGCGCCAATCGGATTGCCAGACCTGCTTCATGTGTGAGGCATATTGCCCGACGGATGCGCTGTATGTGCATCCGCAATCCACACCATTGGAAACGGCCGATGTGATCGAGGACGATCACATCGGCCGCTACCGAGAGAAGATCGGATGGGGCAAGGGGCGGGTACCTGGGTCGCTGACTGCGGTGGGCCCGGAGGTGCCCCGTCCGGTCACGACCTGACGAGAATCTTGACTGCAGTGTCGTTGTGCTCGATCAGAGTGGTGAACCCTTCGGAGATCAATTCTTCGAGCTGAATACGACCGGTGATGAATGGCGCCAGATCGACGACACCGTCCTGGACCATCTTGATGACCGCTTCATGGTCGCGTACGTACGCGATGGTTCCGCGTAGGTCGATCTCCTTGAGGACCAGCTTCTGCATGTCGATGGTCGCGGGTTTGCCCCAAATCGACACGTTGACAACAACTCCAGCAGGCCTGACCGTGTCGAGCATGGTGTCGAGGACCGCGTTGACGCCTGCGCATTCGAAGCCGATGTCTGCGCCGATGCCTCCGCTGAGTTCGAGGACGCGCGCTTTGACGTCTTCGGTGGTGGGATCGATGACGTAGTCGGCCACGCCACTGGAGAGGGCCTTGGCCTTGCGGGCCTCGCTGAGTTCAGTGACGATCGTCGTGACACCCAGACCCTTGAGGACTGCCGCAACGAGGAGTCCGATTGGTCCGGCTCCGCCCACGATGGCGACGTTGCCGCTTTCGGCACCACTGCGTACGACTGCGTGATGGGCGACGCTCAACGGTTCGATGAGAGCTGCCTCATCGAGCGGGATGTTGCCGATCTTGTGGATCCAGCGACGGTCGACGACGACCTTCTCACTGAGCCCGCCACCACCGCCGGCCAAGCCGATGAACCCCATCTTCGTACACAGGTGGTAGTTGCCCGCCTTGCACGGGGCGCACTCGTTGCAGACGAAGTACGGCTCGACGACAACATTTTCGCCGACCTCGACGTCCGTGACACCTTCGCCGACCTCTTCGACGGTGCCGGAGAACTCGTGGCCCATCGTGACCGGCGCATTCTCGTGTGAGAGTGGATGCGGGTGGCCCGGTGCGGAGATGAAGATCGGTCCCTCGAGGTACTCGTGGAGATCGGTGCCGCAGATTCCGCACCATGCGACCTTCAGCTTGACTGTTCCTGGCCGCAATTCGGGCTCAGGGATCTCTTCGATCCGGATGTCTTTCTGCCCGTGGAACCGTGCTGCCTTCATTGATCCGCACCTCACTTCGTTGTGAATCCCCTGGTAGATCGACGTTAGGCCGATTATCGGCGCGGGTGAAGGGTTGCAACGGAATGCAATGGGGTGGAACCGATCGGTGCTGGGGAGCGTCTAATCCTGTGAGCGGGCCGCGAACGAGGGGGAGTGCTGTGGGAGTGAGGGGTGCAGTGGTCTTGGTCGCGGCCACGCTGTTGGTTGGGGGTTGTTCCTCGACGGTCGAGGGCGAAGCTTTTCCTGTCGACGTGATTGGGATGTTCGATCCCTGTGAGGTTCTCAGCAATGAGGAATTGGAGAGAGTCGGAGTTGACCCGGCAACTATGGAGATTGACATCGTCGACACCCATATCGATGGGTTCAATATATGCAAGTGGGAAGGATCTTGGTTCTTCCTCCGTCTGACTTCCACAACACACTCGCTGGCGGACGTCGAAGCAAATCCGGTGATGCGCGATCTACATCGAATTCAAATTGGCGGCCGAGAGGTTCTGATGTTCCAGGAACACAACGACAAGGCGGACACCGCGTGCAATATCGCCTTCGCGACTGCTCAGTCCACGGCAATGATTCGAGTGGGTGCGAAAGTCGGTGACCAGCGCCCCGAAACGCCGTGTGAACTAGTTGAGCGGGTCGGCCTGACCGTGTTACCGCTGCTTCCCGAATAACGCTCGGAAGAGATTCGACTCGTAGTGAATTGGAGTATGTGATGTCCGATTTGTATCTGGAGAAGAGGGTTGCAGAGGATTTGGCGAAGGCGTGTGATGATCTAATTTCGCTGTTCAGGTCACTGTCGGACGATGCGAATTTTCTCGGTCAAGTGGGAGGCTTCGGCACTCTCGGATCGGCCCGGGCACTGCAGGTTAAGTTCGAGGAGAAAGCGGTCGGCGGCCCCGATGCGCTGGTCGATGTGCTGGCGAGTCATGTCGCGGTCGTGGAGGCGATGCAGGCTCAGTTTCAAGCCTGCATCGACAACGCATTCGATCAAGAGTCGTCGAACGTCTCGACTTTGAGGTCGATCGACCAACCGAACTGAGTCAGTGGATGTGTCGCTGCCAATCGGCTGGGACACGACCCTTAGGCCCTGGGGTCGGCTGATCTACGGGATGTGAAGTGGGTGCAGCCAATTCCGGTCCGTCGTACGCCTCGTTGGTTTCGAAGCTCCAGAACCAATCCTCGCCAGGTTCGTAGCTCTGCATGAACGGATGCTTCGTCGAGGCCGCATGCTTGCTCGCGTGCTGTGACGGCGAGGAGTCGCAACAACCGACATGACCGCACTGCGCGCATCGACGCAGGTGCACCCACCAACCACCGCTCGCATCGCATTCGACGCATCCCGCGCCACTGGGCGGGACGCTCGGATCGATCCCGGCTGGAAGTCCCTCGGTCATGGTCCACCCTCTCACTGGCTGAAGTCGGTCATTTCATCGTGCGCTTTGCGTTCTGGCCGTGCAAGGGCGACTAGTCGTCGCGCGTATCCCGCGGTGGGCCCGCGATAGGCAACAAAACTCTGAACCGGGTGTTACCGGGCTCCGACGTCACCCGCAGTTCGCCACGGTGCTTGCCAACCACAATTCGCCACGAAATATCAAGACCGAGACCGGTTCCCTCGCCAACAGGCTTAGTCGTGAAGAACGGTTCGAAGATCCTGTCGATGACGTCATCGGGAATCCCGGCACCGGTGTCGCAGATCTCGATGCACACGCGGTCGCCATCGCGGCTTGTCCGAACGGTGAGTGTTCCCGACCCGTCCATGGCAGACACCGCATTGTCGATGAGGTTGGTCCACACCTGATTGAGTTCGGCGGCGTACGCGTCGATCGGTGGCAGCGCGAGGTCGTATTCCTTGACGACTTCGATTCCGCTTCCGATCTTTTGCCCCAACATGATCAACGTGCTGTCGAGCAGTTCGTGGACGTCGATGGTCTGGAAGGGAGCGCGGTCCATCTGTGAATACTGTTTCGCCGCACCGACGAGCGTCGAGATTCTCGTTGTGGAGTCTGCGATCTCGTTCATCAGGAGTTCGGATTCGATGGTGTAATTCAGCCAGCGAATTGCGCCTTCTAGCACCGAGTCGTCTACGGCTGCAGCAACATTGTCGAGCCAAGCGGTGTCGAGACCAGCCTGCACGAAGGTCGGAGCCAGATCCCAACCCTCGCGAATCGAATGATCCTCGAACCATTCGCCCAACGAATCCTCCCGATCGGAGGCTTCGAGGGGAGTGAGTGTCGGCGCCTTGGCGACAACTTCTGCAACTTCGTCCTGAAGTCGCATGAGCGTGACGAGGGCATCTCGGTCGTAGGTGCCTGACGCGACCATTCCCAGCTTGTGACGCATGCCTGCAACACGTTCGCGCAACGACGCCGTCGCTCGAACTGCCGCGGCTGCAGGATTATTGAGCTCGTGAGTCAATCCCGCCGACAGTGATCCAAGCGCCAGCAGTCGTTCTCGTTGGTCGATGATCTGCTGGGTGTTCTTCTTGCCGAAGAAGACACCCTCGAGTAGATGGACGGCCATCGGGAACCACTCGCGCATCGCGTTGCCGAACTTGTCGGCGTCCAGGACGAAAAACGTCGAAGGAGTCGTCACTCGCATCGACCCCGCGTACACCTGCGGTACACGATCGCCGAGGTACGCCGTCCATCCTCCCGAGTAGACGCCACGCTGGGTGGTCCTGTTGATTTCGATGTCTTCGCCACCCGACAGCTTGGACAGCACCACCTCGCCCTCGATCAGGACGTAGAAGCAGGTGGCAGGCTCACCTTCGAGGTAGACCTGACCTCGATCGATCTCGGTGATATGGCCTGCCTGGCACAGTGATTCGAGCTGATCGTCGGTGAGCTTCTCGAACAGGAACAGGGTGCGAAGCAGGTCGGGGCTGCATTCAGGAATGGACATCGAATCTCCCTATTGTTGAGCGAGATAGCGGTGGACGAACATCACGGCCATCGCGCCCTCTCCGACGGCCGACGCGACGCGCTTGGCCGATTCGGCGTGTACGTCCCCGGCGACAAATACTCCGGGGACACTGGTTTCGAGATGATGTGGTGCGCGGTCGAGCGGCCACCCGTCCGGTCTGACGCCTTCGGACGGAAGGTCCGGGCCGGCAAGAACGAAGCCATTTCCGTCGCGGACCACCACGTCTCCGAGCCAGTCGGTCAGTGGAGCGGCACCGATGAAGATGAACAACCACTGAGCATCGACAGTGTCTTCTTCTCCGGTGGCTCTGTTACGCAGTGTGATTCGTTCGAGGTGGTCGTCACCCTCGGCTCCGATCACCTCCGTGCACGTGCGCACGGTGATCTTAGGATTCTTTTCGATCTGCTGAATCAGGTAGTAGGACATCGAGGCTTCGAGCGAGTTGCCGCGAATGAGAATGGTGACGGACCTAGCTCCGCGGGAGAGATAGACCGCAGCTTGGCCTGCCGAATTGGCGCCGCCGACTATGTACACATCCTGCTCGCTGCACCGTGCAGCTTCGGTGACGGCTGACCCGTAGTAGACCCCTCGGCCGGTGTATGTATCGAGCCCCGGCGCCGAAAGTTGGCGATAGGAAACACCTGTCGCCAAGATGACCGAATGAGCGTCGACCGACGAACCGTCGTCGAAACGCACTGTGCGGGCCGAGCCGTTGATTTCCAAACCGGTGACGTCGCGAGCGGTGATGACTTCGGCGCCGAACTTGGTTGCCTGGCGCCTCGCCCGATCGGCCAACTGTGCGCCGGAGACTCCGTCGGGGAAGCCGAGGTAGTTCTCGATTCGCGAGCTCTGGCCGGCCTGACCGCCTGTCGCCCGCCGTTCGATGAGAACCGTCCGAAGCCCCTCCGAAGCGCCGTACAGAGCAGCGCCCAGACCCGCAGGGCCGCCGCCGATGACAACGAGATCGTAAAAGTCTTCGGAGAGGGTGGTACTCAACCCGAGTTTGTCGGCGAGTTCGGCGTCAGTGGGCTCGACGAGGACATCCCCATTGGGTGCGATGACGACGGGAAGGCGCAGTTCGTCGGTACCGGCAGCCGAGAGCAGTCGTTGGCCTTCCGGCTCGTCCGACATGTACCAGCGATAGGCAAGTTGGTTGCGTGCCAAGAACTCTCGAACGTCGGATGATCGCTCGGACCAACGATGGCCGATCACCTTTGTTTCCTCGGCAGGGTGATGACTCGAGCTTGCCCAGGCATCGAGCAGCGCGTCGATGACGGGGTACAGCTTCTCTTCCGGCGGATCCCAGGGCTTGAGGAGGTAGTGGTCGAGGTCGACTACGTTGATGGCGTCGATCGCAGCATCGGTATCGGCGTAGGCGGTCAGCAGAACGCGCCGAGCTACGGGATACAGGTCCATTGCCTGTTCGAGGAACTCGATTCCACTCAAACCGGGCATGCGGTAGTCGGCGACGATCACAGCGACTGCATCGCCGCGAAGTTTCATTTCACGCAAGGTCTCAAGGGCCTGGTCGCCGGACTCCGCGCGAATGATTCGGTACTTCTCGCCGTACCGTTTCCGGAGGTCTCGAACGACGGCACGCGAAACACCAGGATCGTCGTCGACGCTGAGGATCGCTGGTTTGGCCGGGGCTTTCGGTGCGCTCACTCGGTGCCTTCCCGAAGTTGTAGTCAACCTCTCCAGTATGCGACTGCTGAGCTGAGCGTCAATCGCTGGCGATGCGCTCTGAGTGAACCGGGGACCGTGAACTGGGAATTTGAAGATTGCGGGAACCGATCGGGCCTCCGATGCATCCAATAGTGTGGGTCCACATCAACAAGGGGGTGACATGCGGGGGTCGGTGGGGGTTGGGCGACTGCTCATGGCTGGGATGTTGGTGTGGGCTGCGGCAGGATGCAGCTCAGTCGTGGAGGGGGCGGCTGAGCCTGCATCCGGCCAAGAGGGCTTGTTCGATCCGTGCAAGGACATTCCGGATTCGGTGTTGGAAGAAGTCGGGCTTGATCCGGCTACCGAGGAAGTTGATATTGCGGGCGTTGAGCAGCCGGGTTGGAAGATCTGTTCATGGACGGAGCCCTGGTACTACTTTTCGATCTATTCGACCGAAAGTTCCGTAGCCACCACCAAACAGAATTCGAACTACGTGGGATTCAAGCCCCTGACGATTGGCCAGCGAGAAGGCGTCGAATTCCATCTTCAGGTGGATGCCGACCTCGCCAGATGCTTCGTCGCCTTGCCTGCTGCGCATGGGGCGATTTGGCTCAGCGTCGATACCAAACTTGCTCTTGAACCCAAGGAGTCGACGTGCGAGCTCACGGAACGATACGCGAATCTGCTCGATCGACATCTCCCGAGATAAACCCGTGTTCTTCGGCTGAATTGAGGATTGAATGTCTGATATCCATACTCGGCGAACTTCAAGTGCCCACAGCATCGACCTCGACCCAAATATTGCAGCACAGCTTGCCGTCGCGTGTGAGAGGTTTCTTGCCGAGTTGCAGGATATGGCAGGCAACTTGAACAGACTGACTGCATTGGACTGCTTTGGGACGCTTCAGTCGGGAAGAGTCATGGCTGGCAAGTTTTCCCAAAAGGCCACCGGTGGTGCCGATTCACTCGAAAAGTCGCTTCTCAGTCATGCGCTTGTAATCACCGAGATGCGGGACTTCTTCCAGCAATGCGTCGATCGCTACGGCGAAGTCGACGACTCGAACGCCTCGGCACTCGCAAGTACCCAGATCCCTCGATAGACACAAAAAATCTCGCTGAGCCGATGGCATTCGGCTCAGCGAGACTTGGGTAACGACTAGCTGGTGGGCAGGGCCTTCAACGACTTGACGGTGGCGTCGACCGCGCGCGCAGCCTCGGCGCCCTTCTTCACGAAATGCGTGCTGAAGTACTCGACGTGCTCGGCGTGCTCGTGGAAGTGATGCGGCGTCAAGACTACCGAGAAGACCGGAACGTCGGTGTCGAGCTGCACGCGCATCAGACCGTCGATGACAGCCGTCGCCACGAAGTCATGCCGATAGATTCCGCCGTCGACGACCAGACCTGCGGCAACGATCGCCTGGTAGCGGCCGGTCTTGGCCAACCGCCGGGCGTGCAGCGGGATCTCGAAAGCTCCCGGTACCTCGAAGAAATCGACCGTGTCCTTGGGGTAGCCGAGCTCGACGATCGCGTCGGTGAATCCGTCGCGTGCACGGTCGACGATGTTGCGATGCCACGTCGCCTGAATGAACGCGATGCGCTGTCCCTGGATCTCACTCATAACCATGAAACTAGCGCACCGGGAAGCATCGACGCGACCACCCGTCCTAGTCCTGCTGACGGGGGAAGGCGGTCGAACGACCCCATCCGGCGTCATTGGTGAGGTGCTCGAGGAGAGGCTGAATCCGATACGGAAGGGGATTGGTCAGAGCGATGGTCGTGGTCGAATGCGTGACGCCTGGAAGCGACACGATCTGCTCGGCCAACTTCTGCAGGGCCGCGTGCGTCGACGTGGCCACGCGGACGAGCAAATCCTCGCGACCGGTCGTGGCGTGAATTTCGATCACCTCGGGCAACTCGGTCAGACTGCGAGCGACTGCGCTGATCTTGCCCTGTTCGAGCTCCAGTCCGACAAATGCCTGAATCGGGATACCGACCTCGGGGAGATTGAGATTCGGCCGAAACCCGGTGAGAAGTCCGTTGGATTCCATGCGCTTCATTCGTGACTGGACGGTGTTGCGGGCGACGCCCAACGAGTTGGCCAACTCGGCCACACTCATCCTCGAGTCCTTGCTGAGCAGTCCGAGCAACTGGACGTCGAGCTTGTCGATGCTGAGCACTTTGTGAACCTCTCCTCAGTGATTTGAGTCACTGGATGATCGAATTGACTAGTTCAAGAGATTTGCATTGACCAAATCGTAACTCAGGCAGAGCATTGGTTCCACGAATTGCTCAGCGGGATTCTCTTTGGGTTATTTGTCCCCAATAGTACCCAATGGTCATTTCGCCCCAATATTTCGACTGCGCCCCGTTTATTCTTCGGAAAGGTCTATCCCACAATGACTCTCACCGCCGAGCCCGTGAACTCCGTTGTTTCCCATGACGACACTGCGGGCGTGTTCGATCGCGCCGACTACCTGCGCGATTACCCCCACGAGCAGGTGAGCTTCTTCCAGGATCCCGCGAGCGGCCTCAAGGCCATCGTCGCCATCCACTCCACGACGCTCGGTCCCGCGCTCGGCGGAACGCGCTTCTACCCGTACTCCGACGAATCTGCCGCAGTCACAGACGTTTTGCGCCTCTCGCGCGGCATGACCTACAAGGCTGCGGTTGCCGGCGTCGACCTCGGCGGCGGCAAGGCTGTCATCATCGGCGACCCCGCAACGGCCAAGACCGACGAATTGCTCGGCGCCTACGCAAAATTCGTCCAGACCCTCGGTGGCCGCTACATCACCGCTGGTGACGTCGGAACCAACTCCAACGATCTCGACATCATCGGTCGCAACACCGACTTCGTCGTCGGCCGCAACGCTACGGTCGGCGGTTCCGGCGACAGCGCTCCGATGACGGCCCTCGGCGTATTCCAGTCGATGCGCGCCGCGGCACAGTCGCATTGGGGCACTCCGTCGCTCGCAGGTAAGACCGTTGGTGTCGAGGGCACAGGCAAGGTCGGCTACGAGCTGATCAAGCTTCTCCTCGCAGACGGCGCAACCGTGTTGGCGACTGACGTCAACGCCGGAGCGCTCGATCGCGTCAAGGCGGACTTCCCGCAGGTGAGCATCGTCGACAGCATCATCGACGCTGATCTCGACGTTTACGCACCGTGTGCGATGGGCGCAACACTCACCGACACGACCGCACGCTCGATCAAGGCCGAGGTTGTCTGCGGCGCTGCCAACAACCAGCTCACCGTGCCCGAGGTCGAGAACATCCTCCGCGACCGCGGCATCACCTGGACCCCCGATTACGTCGCCAACGGCGGCGGCCTCATCCAGGTTGCCGGCGAGCTGAAGGGCAACTCGGCCGAAGAGGTCAAGCTCAAGGTCGAGAAGATCTTCGACACGGTCACCGAGATCTTCGCGAAGTCGAAGAACGACGGAATCCTCGCCGGCGAGGCTGCTGACGCGGTCGCCGAGGCTCGGATCGCCGAGGCAGCTCGCGTCGCCAAGGGCTGACATCCCTCTCGCAGTCATGTAGCGCGGCCGGTCCCGACTAGTGTGGACACCAGACAAGCAGATTTTGCAGATCTGGACCACATCAGCCGGTAGACCGGCCGCTATGCGTCGGACGCCGGAAGGGCTTACATGACTGAACAATTCGCTGTGTGGACCGAGAACGATGCCGAGCAATCGGCCCGTTGGGGTTCGACGAGCAATGCCCCGGCGCCCAAGCGCATCGTCGTCGCCGACGACACGATGAAGGCCGACGACGCCTATCGCCTGGCGTGCGAAGGCACGGCGTTGCTGTGGCGCGGAGACTTTCAGAACGCTCGCCAACTGACGAAGGCCGTTGCGTCGCGCATCGACCGCAAGCCGCGCCGAGCGTCCGACGATCCCGCCAAAGCTTTCCACCTCCACCGGCAGACCCAAGGACGTCGCGCGCAGATTCTCGGCATGCTGCTCATTCCCTTGGACGCCGATCTGTCGATTCCACTCCGGCGTGCCCCGGACGCGCAAATAGCGTTGACCGAGGCGTTCGGGATCACCGGTGAGCCGTCGGTTCGCTCGTTGCGAGACATCCTCGGCGCAATCGGCGCTCACGAGTGGCATCGCAAAGGTGTTTTCATCGAGGCGCTCGACGCACGAATTCATCCCGCTTTCGGTGTGTTCTCGCCCGTCCGCGGCGAGTATGTCGACCTTGTCGCGTCTGCGCCGCTGCCGTCGACGGATTCCGCATTCGACATCGGCACCGGTACCGGCGTTCTTGCTGCCGTCCTGGCGCGGCGCGGGGTCAAGACAGTGACGGCCACCGACCAGGACGCCCGGGCATTGCAATGCGCGCGCACCAACCTGTCGCGGCTTGGCTACGGCGATCAGGTGAACGTGGTGGAAGCAGACCTCTTTCCCGAAGGCACCGCTCCGTTGGTGGTCTGCAATCCTCCCTGGATTCCGGCCAAGGCCACCTCGCCCATCGAATACGCCGTCTACGACCCCGCTGGAGCGATGCTGAAGGGCTTCCTGACTGGTGTCGCAGCGCATCTGGACGACGGGGGAGAAGCGTGGCTGATCCTCTCGGACATTGCCGAACACCTCGGTCTCCGAACGCGATCCGAACTGCACGATCTGATCGCGGCCGGTGGGCTCACTGTTGTCGACCGCATGGACGTCAAACCGACGCACGCAAAGGTCAGTGACCGAACCGATGCGCTTCACGCTGCCCGGGCACGCGAAACGACGTCGCTCTGGCGGCTTCGCCGTCGTTGAACTCATTCTCAGTCAACGGCATTTCCTTGCTATGAAATGGTAATGAACGAGTAACAAATCGGGTCTAGTTTTCTTCGCAGTCGCACATCGTCACGCACTCCGGAGGAAACTCGATGGAAAACACGCTTGCCCGCAACGCAGCCGAAGACCTGACGAAAGGTCTTGGCCGACGCGGATTCATGAGGGCAGTCGCGGCTCTCGGTGCGGGAGTAGGCGTTGCCGGTGTGGCTTCGGGGTGCGCGCACTCCAACGCGTCGCCAGCTGGATCATCCTCCTCTGCACTGCCGTTCGCCGATGGTGTGCCGATTCTGCAACCGGGCAGTGGAAACGTCAGCGGCGACCACTATCTGAGTTCGGATCCGTCGGACGTCATGTGGGGCTACGTGCCCAACGTCCACACCCGCGAAGTGATGCGGATGAAGTCGGGCCAGACCGTCACCATCGACGCCCTCTCGCACGAGGGAATCCTCGAGGATCAAGGGCGCAATCCCCTCGAATACTTCGGCAGCAAGGGCGTTTCCGAGAAGGACGTGCTCGAGGATGCGATTGCCGTTGCGGCCGAATACAACCGAACCGAACGGAACTTCGACAAGGACGGCCCACATGTCGTCACCGGCCCGGTCTTCGTCGAAGGCGCACAGCCTGGAGACGTACTCAAGATCGAGACACTCGAAGCGATTCCCCGAGTGCCGTACGGGGTTGTGTCGAGCAGGCACGGCAAGGGCGCTCTTGCTGTCACGGCAGACGGAACCGCTCCCGCGGGAATCACTCTGGACGAAGTCATGCCGCCGGTCGCCACGGACGGGCGGGCGACGAAGGATCCGTTGAAGTACGGAGGGGTCTCCACTTTCACCGCGATCGAAGACGGCAAGGGTGTGATGCCCTTCGGCGAGTCCAAGGTGCGGTTTCCCTTGCGGCCCTTCATGGGAATGATGGGAGTTGCCTATTCCACGGATGCCGATCCGACATCCCCGTCGTCGAACTCCATTCCTCCGACGCTGGGCGGCGGAAACATCGACATCAGGCATCTCGGTGTCGGATCAACTTTCTATCTGCCGGTCTTTGCCGAAGGTGCCCTGTTCTACGTCGGTGACCCACACATGGCCATGGGTGACGGCGAGGCCGCGTTGACCGCGATGGAAGGTTCGCTGCGCGGCACGTTCCGACTCAGTGTGTGCAAGAGGGATTCCGGCGACGCCCCATCTGTGGCATTTGGATACCCGTTCGCCGAAACCGAGGAGGCCTGGATTCCGATCGGCTTGTCCGACCCCAACGGTTCGGTCGATGGCCAGAACAGTGACCTCAACGGAGCCATGCGACGTGCGGTGGTCAACGCACTCGACTTCCTCGAGCATGATCGCGGAATGGATCGAGCGACGGCCTACGCCTATCTTTCTGCCGCAGCGGATTTCACGGTCTCACAGGTAGTCGATCGAACCGTGGGCGTCCACGGCCAGATCTTCAAATCCCACTTCGAATAGTGGGAAACGCGATCTGTCGTGTCAGGACGGATCGTCGAAGAGACTCTGTTGCAAGGGGTCGGCAAACAAGCCCATTTGCTCAGGTTGCGGCTTGGCCGGCGTCTCGGTTCGAGAATTGGGCAGGACCACCAGTCGCAAAGCCCCACGCAAACGGTCGACCATGAGTTCCCACCCACCGACCTGATCTTCGTAGCCCGCGGCTTCTTCGGCATCTCCGCGGCTGTGGGCGTCGACGGCCTGACTACGCAGCTGAATCTGCCATTCGTTACTGATGTGGAGGAGCTGAAGAATCAGATCGCGATCGCGACCGCAGACATCGGCTACCGCATCGAGATCCTCGGCCACATCCAGATCGAGGTGCAGCAGGGTCTCGAGTTCGGGAGGCAGGTCCTCGGCCGTCAGATCGGGCTGCAGCGAGGAGGAATCACCGCTCTTGTTCGCGAAGAAGAGGTCTCCTCCGACGCGGGCGGCGAACTCGTCGTCCACGGTACGCAGGAACGACGTCAGGGCCGCGCACGTATCCGTGAGTTGCTTGGGAACGAATGGCGAACCCGCCACCTCGAGGAACACCGACAGACGGTCGTCGATCAAGACGAACTTGATGCGTGACCACTTGCGGTTGAGATCGGCGATCACCTCGGCTGCACGAGTGCGGTTGCTGATGTCCTGAACGAGCGGGGAGAACAACTGCACGTCCATGGACTCGGACAGGGGACCGACGAACATGACAGTCGAACCGACACGAATGGGTATGTCGCCGTCGCTGTCCCGCTCGGGAAGAGTGCCGAGCATGGGAAGCAATGCGAGAGTGACCAACTCCTTGAGGTGGTCGACATCGTTGGGCATGTAGGCCGCAGTGGGGTCCAATGTCGGAAGTTCTGTCGACTCGACGACCGACGGATCGAAATCCGGAGTCTGCTCGTTGCCGGTGAGATCGCTGGATAGAAAAGCCGGGTGCTGCACACCGAACACATCACGGAATGCAGCGACAGTCATCGCTGCGAGCTGATCGGCCCAGTTCTGCGCCTTGTCGACGCAGAAGGCGGGGGAGTTGTTCGGATCCTCCAGATTCTCGGAAGGCGGATTCCAGCCGAGTGCAATCAACTTTTGTTCGTCGGCATCTTCGAGTCGATAGCGCGGATGAAGGAAGTCGTTGGAAGGAACCTCGCAGCGGACTGTGTTCTCGTCCCACACGAGGAACTGAACACATGGCGCTGCGCCGTCAGCTGGATCGAAGTCGCCGGTGGACGATTCCACGGCAAGCACGTCGCCGTCGACCATGATGGAAATGTGATCGCCGAGGCGACGTTGAAATTCTGCCCATGCCCGGTCGACACTGACATCGAGATCGAAGCCCATTGCGCTCATCAGTCACCTCCTTCCGCAAAAGCTCAGACCTATACGGTATCCCGAGGCTCCGACAATGCTGCTGTCCTTTTCCGGTCGACCGGATTGCAGCGGACCACGAACCGTGACGACGAGGAAGGTAGTCGCAGGTAGATCGGTTATTCGAGAGCGGCGACTGAAGTGTGCCTGTAACCGCCGTCACGCCAGGTGGTGTGCGGGCGAAAGAGCGAGGGTTATCCGGCGAGAACGGGCGAGACCTCGACGACGGGCGGCGTGGATCCGGTCGTGACAACGGGGGTGGCGCTGGTCTTGGTGGTTGTGGCCGTCGCGGTCGGTGACGAGGTCGCGGTAGCCGACGCAGTTGTCGTGGATGAGACGGGTGTTGTCGTACTGGTGGCCGTCGTAGTCGAGGTGGCGGAGCTCGTGCTTGTCGCGGTCACCACAAGCGGCTGATTACGAGGAGCAGTCGTCTCGTCGGCGATTCGCCAGGTCGGCGTCGGCGGGATGACAACCGTGGGGACTGCAACCGAGCTGTAGAACGCGGCCGGTTCGATCCCGGCGACGGACTCCACGGAAACCGACGAGACCAGAGTGGGAGGCTTCACCACAGGGCCGCCGGCACCGAATGCGCCGGCTGCTCCGCCGAACACGAGGCCTGATGTCAGAGAGAGAGCGGCCACTGCGACAGCGCCGATCATGACTGTTCTGTCTTTCATGCACACCTGTCCTTCGGGAGCAGTACGGAAGTACTGTAGGCGAAAAGATGCCGCAATGGAGTATCAGGGCCTGCTGGGCGGGACGCGAATCTGTGTGGCGTAGAACACAAAAGGCCCTGGGTGCCGACGCGGACGTCGGCACCCAGGGCCAGGTCAAGCAGTGAATCAGGCGGGGATCGTCAGCACCTGACCGGCGTTGATGAGATCCGGGTTCGGGATGCCGTTTGCATCCGCGATGCGCTGGTACTGGTTGCCGTCACCGTAGAAACGCTCTGCGATCGCCCACAGGGTGTCGCCGCTTTCGACGGTGTAGCTCTGCGCTGCCGGAGCTGCGGGTGCAGGCTCGGGCTCGGGTACCGGAGCGGGCTCCGGGGCAGCCTCGGCGGCCGGGGCCTCGATTGCGGTGTCCGAAGACCACAGAGCATTTCCACCGGCGGACAGAACGACGTTGCGATCGTCCTGAACCGAGAGGGAGGCACCGTCGTTGCCTGCGGTCTGCGATGCCCACACGGCGTCGGAGTCCTTGTAGATGACGAAGTTTCCGTCAGCCTGAACCTCGGCGCGGTTGGCGCCGGATCCGTTGGTGCCTGCGGCCCAAACAGCCTGTCCGCCCTCGGACAGAACCAGGTTGCCGTCGTCCTGCAAGGTGAGGGTGTACGCGCCGTTGTCGGACTTGAGTTCCTGGCCGACTCCGAGGCTCTGACCTGACTGCAGTGTGCTCACGCTGTCCCTTTCCAAATCTGTTGCGATGACTGTGCCTCCACGATCCCGCTTTACCGTCCAGTTACCTTCTGGCCGTTGGTCTCGTAGGCGACCGAGTGTACGTTACCGAAGAGTACGGAGAATTGTGCAGCGTTCACGGACTGCGTGTCGAGCGTTCGGATCTTGCTGATATTAAGGAGTTTTGAGCGAAAGTGCCGCGACATCCTACGTGAAGTTGCACCGTTGCGATGCACTTTCTCTTGAACGGCAGGTGAAATCGGCGCGTTCTCAGCGCATTGTCAGTAACCGTTACGGCCGCATCGATTTGCGAGTCTCGTCGTGGAGCACGGCGAGCAGCTCACGCTCGACCTCGGCGAACTCGGGCGTGGTGATCATGTCCAATTCGCGTGGCCTCGGCAAGGGAACGTCGACGACGCATCTGACCGTTGCCGGACGCGCAGACAGAACAACCACGCGGTCGGACAGATAGATCGCTTCACGAATATCGTGGGTGATCATCAGAACGGTCCACCGGTACTGCTGCCACACGTCTTGTAGCCAAGCCTGCATCTCGGTGCGGGTCAACGAGTCCAGCGCGCCGAACGGCTCGTCGAGCAACAGGACCGGCTTGCCCTGAACAACGGTGCGCAGCATTGCCGCTCGCTGGCGCATGCCACCAGACAGCTGTGACGGGCGGGCGTCCTCGAATCCGGTCAGGCCGAACGCGGGGAACAACTCCCGAGCGCGCTCGCGTGCGTCCTTCTTTGAGACTCCCTGGACTTCCAAACCGAGGGCCGTGTTGTCCAATACCGAGCGCCAAGGAAACAGAAGGTCCTTCTGCGGCATGTACGCGGTGTGCACCTCGGTGGCTGCTTCGGATTCCGTTGCGCGCGTGCCGACACGGACCGAACCCGAGGTCGGGGATTCGAGCCCGGCCAGGACGTTGAAGATCGTGCTCTTGCCGCAGCCGCTCGGCCCGATCACCGACACGAACTCGCCCGCGTCGGCGCGGAAGGACACCGAATCGAGTACGAGACGTGATTCTCCGGCCGTGTCGAACCTCTTGGTCAGGTCCTGGATTTCGACCATTGCATCCTCGACCATCGGGTCAGTCATGTCCGCGACCTTTCGTTCATCGCCCATGGTGCAACGATGCGCTCGATGGCGAACGTCAGCAAGTACAGCGTGACGCTGATCAACGCGGTCACCAGTACGGCCGCCAACACCAGATCGGTGCGGAAGGAGTTCTTCTGGGTGCTCATGTAAATGCCCAAACCGGAAGTTGCGCCGACGTATTCGGAGAACACCGCACCCACGACCGCATAAGTGATGCCGATGCGCAGGGCGGTGAAGAATCGCGGAATCGCCGAAGGAAGGCGGACGTAGCGGAACTCCTGCCAGCGAGTGCTACCCATACTGCGCAGGAGAGCGCCCGCTTCCCGGTCGGCCGCGGCAAATCCCTCGATGAGTCCGATGGTCATGGGGAAGAACGTCGCAAGTGCGATCACCAACACCTTCGGCAGCAACCCGAAGCCGAACCAGATGATCATCAGTGGCGCGATGGCGATGATCGGCAGCGTCTGCGAGACGACGAAAAGTGGTACCAGCGCGCGTGACAACCACGGCGAAAAGTCCACGACCACAGCAAGAATCCAGGCCAACACCAATGAAACGGTGAAGCCGACCAACGTGACCTGCAATGTCGACCAGGCGTGGTCGGCGATGATCTCGCGGTTGTCCCAACCCTGGGAAACAACGCGACCCGGAGACGGGAGTACTTGCGGCCGAATCCCACTGATCTCGACGTAGATCTGCCACGCCGCCACGAGGAGCACCACCACGGCGAGCGCGGGAAGCGCCCGCCGCGTGGTCGAGACCAATCGCCCGCTCACGTCAGGACGCGTCGAGATACTCATTGGTGAAGTACTCCGACCAGTCCGGCTTCTGGGTCAACGGCTTCCCATCCGGTCCGGCGAGCAACCCGTTGTCGAAGAGGAATCCCGAGTAGCCCGACCAGGTTTCGAGATTCTGGGCGCCCACGACGCCGTTGGCGTCTTTCATGTAGTCGGCGGCGAGCATCCGCTGGCTCTCACGGACGAGGTCTTCGTCGGTGAATGCTCCGGGATTCGCGTCGATGAGGTCCTGGGCGGCCTGGTCCGGGTTGTCGGCAGCAGTCTGATAACCGCGTTGAACGGCCTTGACGAACTTGCGTGCCTCGTCGGGATGGTCCTTCAACCACTGCTGGTTGCCGTTGATCACGATCGAATACGCATCGGGGAAGCCGTAATCGGTGTACTGGAAGTACCGCATCGGAGTTCCGTTTCGCTCCGCTTCGAGGCCTTCCCAAGCAAAGTAGGAGACGGTGAAGTCTGCCTGGCCCGAGTACACGGCTTCGTACGCGGACGTTCCGAGGGTGACCGTCGTGAAGTTCCCGGTTCCGCCGTCGTTGCGGATGATCTGCTGCAGCGTCTCGACTTCACCCGGATCGCCGAACCCGGCGTACGTCTTTCCGTCGAGATCACGCGGACGCGTGATGTCCGCACGATCCGCCTTCACGCCGATGCCGGTGGCGCGGTGCTGAAGTGGCGCGATGACGGACGTCGTGGCGGCGCCGGCCGCACGGGCGAACGTGGCCTGACTCTGTGTGCTGATGCCGAACTCCGCGTTACCGGCGTCGACGAGGGTGTCGGGCGAGGTGTTGTTGTACGGCAGGATCGAGACGTCCAGACCGGCGTCCTCGAAGTAGCCCTCTTGGAGGGCAACGTACAAACCGGTGTGGTTCGTGTTCGGTGTCCAGTCGAGTGCGAACCGAATGGTCCCGTCGGAAGAGCCGGTGTCAGAGGCGCATCCGGTCAGAACCGTGAATGCGGCTGCGATCGCGGCAGAGGTGGCAAGCGTGCGGCGTAGCGCCGCAAACGACATCACGACGCCGGCCAAGGCTGCTGGTGGAGTGCGGAATCCCAGAACATCAGCTCGTAGCGACTGGCCATGCGGAACGCTTCACTCATCGCCTCTCGCTCTGTCTCGGTGGCAGCTTCAGCCGCAACATCGACCAGTACGCGAGCCTGCGCCACCGACTCGTGGAATTCGGGTGCGTCGTAGGTCGTGACCCACTGTGCGTACGGATGCGACGGATCGGCGTCGAGTACCTCGCGCGCTGAAGCGGCAAGATCGCGGCCGACCTCGGCGTAGATCCAGAAGCAGGGGAGTACTGCCGCTGCGGAGACCGGGTAAGGCGCCGTTGCCGCAGTCGCCGTCAGATACGAGACGTATCCCAGGCAGGCCTGCGAATGCTCCAGCCGCTGCGAACCGGGTGGAAGAATTCCACCAGTCAGCAAACCGTCGTGAAGCGCAGATTCCACCGTCGCTGCCGTGGACGCGGAATTCGACCAGAAGCCCGCGGCCTGCGGATCCGGGGCGTGGGCCGCGACCAGGGACAACGCTTTCGAATATCCCTCGAGATAGAGCTTGTCCTGCTCGATGTACGTGCGGAACGCGTCGAGAGGCAACGTTCCGTCGCCGAGGCGGCGGAGGAACTCGAGCGAGTCGATCGACTCGCGGAGGACCTTCGTCTCGGCCCAGAGTCGATCGGTGAACCGATCCGTCGACGGCGCTGTGGCCACCGAGTTTTCGGCAGAATTGTATGCAGGCTGCGTAGTAGCCATGACATCCCTTCGTCAGCATTACCTGATCAGGTTCCCGGGTGTGTTCTCAGCCCCGCCCATGCGGAGCACCCCGTGTCAGAACTAGGCGACCTTAACACCGAGGGATTGTGTACTCGGCGCACACCCGTCCGAGATTGGTAGGTTTGGTCTTGATTGCCACACGCGCGGGTCGGGAGGGGATTCAGACATGGAGACCGACGTTCGACCAAATCTCGGCGAGGACGGAACACTGGTGATCCGTGCCAGAGGCGGTGAAGCCCGCGGGTATCCGGATGGCGGTGTGTTCGCGTGGAAGGGCATGCCCTACGCAGCAGCGCCGGTGGGTGCACGGAGGTTCCGCGCGCCGCAACCCGCAGAGCCGTGGGACGGGGTGCGCGACTGTCGTGAATTCGGGCCGATCGCGCCGCAAGGTCAGAGTCCGGCGGTTCCGATCGATCGGGCTTTCAAGATCGACGAGGACTGCTTGTCGATCAACGTCTGGGCCCCGCGACCCGACGGCACGCCTCGACCGGTGATGGTGTGGATTCACGGCGGCGCCTACTGCCTCGGGTCTGCCGCCCAAACGATCTACGACGGCCGTCATCTGGCTGAAACCGGTGACGTCGTTCTCGTCTCCTTCAACTATCGCGTCGGCGCACTGGGATTCTTGGACCTGTCCGCGTTTTCCACCGGGGATACCGTTTTCGAATCGAACTGTGGTCTGCGAGACCAGATTGCGGCGCTCGAATGGGTTCGAGACAACATCGACGCCTTCGGTGGTGACCCGAGTGCGGTGACCGTGTTCGGTGAGTCCTCAGGCGCAGGATCCATCACGACGCTCATGACCTGTCCGAGCGCCGAAGGTCTGTTCCATCGTGCGATTGCCCAGAGTCCTCCCGCGACCTCCGTCTACGGGGCCGAGCGCGCCAAGACCGTGGCAGAGCGGTTTCTCGAACTGCTCTCGATCGACCCTGAAGACGCAGGCGATCTGCTGACCACGGATCTCGAACTTCTCGTGAAGGCAAGCGATGACCTGGTCAACGAGATTCCGACACGGATTCCGGGAACTTTGGCAATGGCACCCGTCGTCGATCGAGATCTGGTGCCGCACTACCCGGTTGCGGCTTTCCAGAAGGGATACGCGCACCGAATCCCACTGATCATCGGTTCCAACAAGGACGAGGCGTCGATCTTCAAGTTCATGAAGTCGCCGCTGATGCCGGTGAGCGCGCAGTCCGTCGAGGCAATGCTCCAATTACTGGCGGACGATCACCCCGACATCTCCGCGACCAAACTTGCCGAGATCATGTCGGCCTACCCAGATCACGCGAAACCGAGTGGCGCGCTGGCGCTCTCACGGGACGCGGCGTTTCGCATGCCGACTCTGTGGATCGCCGACGCTCACTGCAGGCATTCCCCCACGTGGGTGTACCGCTTCGATCACGCGACGCCGATGCTCAAAGCCGCACGGATCGGCGCGGGTCACGCGACGGAATTACCTTATGTCTTCGGCAATTTCGGGACCCTGAACGTCGACCCCACATTCTGGCTGGGTGGGCGGAAGGCTGCGATGGAGGTGGCCGGCCGTATCCAACGGCGATGGCTGGCCTTCGCCAGGCATGCCGTGCCGGCAGCTCTCGACGGCTCGAAACATTGGGCGCCGTACGAGGAGGAGAAGCGGTCGACGCTGTTGATCGACTCGGCAGACACCCTCGTCAGCGACCCTGATCACGGACTGCGCGTCGCCTGGGGCAACGACGTGATGGGGTTCAACTGACGTCGGTCGAGTGCCGCGGACGATCCAGTTCGCGAAGCACCGGCAGGGAGGCACAGACCGCGGCGATCAGGATGATCGGAATCGACAGTGCCACAAAGGTCGACGCGATTCCGAGTTGATCGAGCAGAGGGCCGACCGCGAGGTAGCCGAGCGGACCGGCGGCGTAGGCCGTCGACGTCATGACACCGACGACGCGTCCGCGCATGTGCTCCGGGCTGTGCGTCTGCATGGCGTAGTTGGCGATCGGGCCGACTGGTCCGTAGACGAGACCCTGTAGTCCGGCGAGTACGAGGATCACCCACAGCGGAGGTAGAAGCGCCATGGCCAGCATCGCTATGCCGAGGACGGCGACAGCAAAAATCATGATCAGGCGCCGGGACATGATCGGTGCCAGCGGGGCGTAGGCGAGAGAGCCGATGATGCCGCCGATCGCCAATGCCATCAATACCGATCCGAGTTGGGCCGGTTGGTCCAACTCCGTGAAGTACACCGGGAACACGACGCTCTCCACCGGCATGTAGAGCGCGACGACGGCCATGTCGATCAGCGCCAGAGTGCGCAGCAGTCTGTTGTTCCAGACGAACCGAAGACCGTCGAGTGTGCCGTGCCAGATCGATTTCGGCCGATGCTCGTGTTCGGGCACTCCGGCGCCGGGAAGCCGGATGAAGGCGACCACGACGATCGAGAACACAAAACCTGCCGCAGTCACCCAGAGCGTGTTCACCGCTCCGATCGTTGCGATCAGGACACCGCCGATGCCAGGGCCGATCAGATATGCGACGTTGAAATTGGCCTCGTACACGCTGTTGGTTCGATCGAGCTTCCACTTGGCGGTCCGCGTTGCTGCGGGCAGCATCGACTCCCTCGCCGCCATTCCGGCGGGGTCGAACACGGCGCCGAGTGCGGCCAACGCCGCGATCACCGGGATCGTCAAGCCCGCGGTGGCCGCGATGATCGGAATCGCTGCAACGGACATCGCAGAGAGAGCGTCGGAAATCATCGACGTTCGACGACGTCCGAATTTGTCGACGAAGGTCCCTGAGAACAGGCTCGACACGAGTAGTGGAACGGCTGCTGCGCCGGCAACTATTGCCGCGTCGGTTGCCCTGCCGGTTCGTTCGAGAACAAGCCAGGGGAGCACGACGATGGCGATACCGTTGCCGATCGCCGAAAACAGCGTCGCGAGATTGACCAGGACGAGAGGGAGATAGCTGGGGGTAGCTACGTCCGTGGACGCAGGTGGACGCCGATCTGCTGAGGCGACCACGTTCTTTCCTTCCCCGAGACGGTGCCGCCTGGGATTTCGACGACGGCACCATCGACGCTAGCAGCGGGGTCTGCAGGTCCGCGAGTGATTTTTCGCGGAGCGTCCTCGTTCGGTTATGCCTGGTAAACGGGGTTCTCGGCAACAAACTTCTCGACGTACGAGCACGTCGGAAGGATCTTCAATCCCTCGTTCCGGGTCTGATCGAGCGCCTCACGCACCACGATGGCTGCAAGCCCGCGCCCACGAAACTGCGGATAGGTCACCGTGTGGTGGAAATCACGGACGCCGGAATGGTCCGAGTACTCGGCAAAACCGGCGAGCTCGCCGTCGACGCGGATCTCGAAGCGCGTTTCCGCGGGATTGTGCGCCACTGTCTCGGTCATCTTCGGGCTCCGTTTCGAAAGGGCGGCCGGCTGCGGCGCGCCGCGTCTGCGTTCTGTGGAGTCACGCTACCTGGCAGGCCGTCCGCAATATCGGTTGCCGCCGTGACTTCCGTTACTTAGCGCAACTACAACTGGACGACCGTTCAAGGGACCTTCGTCGCTGCGCGTAACGAACAAAACTGGTCTGTACGTGCCGATTTGCCCGAACTTTTGTGCCCACAATGGGTGATACATATGCATCGCGATCGTAAACATCCCAATATGTGGGACTCGTCACAAAGTTTTTTGTCATCTGTTCGGATGGATTAAGTGGAGGGCCTGAAACGGGCAAATTGCAGGTCAGCGGGGCGCTGATTGCGTGCCGGCGTAGGGTGCGAGCGCCCGGAAACCCCAGGGGTATTGCCTTGGTCATCAGATCGTTTCTCGGACGTGATCCCAAAGACCCGCTTGGGGGGTTAGCGTTTGAATCGTCGGGGATAGAAGAAGCGTTACAACTTCGCCAAAAAAACTTTGGCGCGGCTTCGCAACGGTTCGATTTCGAGTCTTCGTCGGACAACTTCGAGGAAGGAACGCACATGATTTTCGGGCAGCGTGAGTCGAACAGTTACTTTGCCGCAATTTTTTCGTACGACTTCCTTGACGAAGGTCTGGGATACGAGACCATCGCACGGATCCACCGGGGCGAGATCTGCGAGTGGATTCGCGACCTCGAGGCGTCCGGGTTGTTCTCGGCTGCGGAGGTCCATGCCGCTGAGCTGGCATGGCGCGAAAACCCACGCCTGCTCCTCGACGCCCTTCTCGAGGACGCCGACGAGGTCTCGGTCAAGCGCTGGGAGATTGCGTGGACGAGGCTCGAGCGTCAGTCGCCGGCAGCCGGAACCGCAGTGGCAGAGCACGGCTGATCCAGTCCGGCCGACGTGGACTGCTCAGTCTGCGTCACGATCAGCGTTCGACGACTATCGCCTCTTGATCGGTAAGCACGGTGAATTGCGCGCCCGCAGTGGTCAGCGCCGCAACCGTCCGCGCGGTCACCTGTGGATCTTCGAGTAGCGAATCGCCGCCGTGCGGCACTATCGCGAAGTCGATCAGCGCGAGCCCGGACCAGATCGGGTCGATACCGCACGTGGGCATGACTTCAGCGGGGTCGTCCGACGCGTCGAGCCCGATCAGAGTCGGAGTCGCCACGCACGCTCCCGCGCTGTATCCCGCATAGGCCACGACGCCTGAACGAACCAACATCTCGATGACCCGATCTGCGCCGCTTCGGGCTAACTGTGCACGCAGAACGAACGTATTTCCGCCGCGGACCCACAGGCAGTCGAATTCGCGAAGCCGGGCTTCGAGTGCTTCCGGTGCACCCGCGAAGTCGCGGACGTCCACTTCCTCTGCCGTGAAACCCGCTGCCCGTAGTGGGGTCAATTCGCTTGTCACTGCCGAACTGCGGGCATTGAGCGGCCACGAATCGGCAGCCGCAGCGATCACTGCGATGCGAGCGCCGCGGCCTACAAGATCGACAAAAGCCCCGCGGTGGTCGCCGAATCGGTAGGACGAGAGAAACAGTTTCACTTCTCAGTACCTTCGCGACCCTCGAACCCTTTGTGCCCTATCCACCCAACCCTCAAATCGTGAACGCCAGATTGTCGACGACGCGTGTGCCCACCGTGGTGTCACCGCAAAGCGAGATGTCGGTTCGGTGATCGGACGCGTGGACGCGTCCACCGGCAATTCGGGTGAAGAGTGGTGAGCTCATCGAGATTGTCGTGGTCGCCGGCCCGTCCAGCTCCGGGACGAGCGTTGCACGCGCATCAACCGAGACGTGAAGTGAACGGGCAAGTGGCCCTTCGAGTTCGAAAGTGATCCGTGCTCCCTCGGGCGCCTTTCCTCGTTTTCCGACGACGAAACCGAGCGCGCTGGTGATTTCGCCGAAGGCAGTCTCCGCGCGCAATCCGCCTTCCTCGCCCGGAATGCCGACAGCATCTCTGATGTCGAGTTCGTGCATCCAACAGTCGAAGGTCCGAATACGCATGAACCGGCCATAAGGCGCAAGACCGACCGGTGTCTGTGTCTCGGCGTCCCAGTCGGCGCCCGTCATCGAGCGAAGTGCCTCGGTTCGGCTGGCGGTGATATCGCGGTAGTTCGCCAACAGGTCCGCGTGCGGTGTCCGCCTCAGGCCTTCGACCCAGCGCTCGTTGAACGCCGCAATCTCGTTGCGGACGTGGGGCAATGCGTGGACGTCGAGGTCGATCGACGGTGGTTCGATACCGGAGAGCAGCGATTCCGTACCGATCAGATGCGACACGATGTCGTGAACCGTCCACCCCGGAAGGTTCGACGGTGCCAACCACTGGTCACCGTCGAGTTCGGCAAGCAGCGCGTCGATGACTCGCCATTCCTCCGTCAACGCGTCGACTACTGCGTCCTGGGGCCAACCACTCATGCGGACATCTCCTGTTTCGGACGGTTCGGTTCTCCTCACTGTATGTCGCGCCGGATAAGTGAGCGGGCATTCCCAGGCCTCGAGTCGGTGTCGCCAAACCTCCGAGGGAAGCAGAGTTCCTGTGGTAGACCAGGATTGTCGACGCCGAAGCAGGCTCACCCGGCGTTGTCGTCACCGACAGAGGAGTCTTCGTGTTTCCAGGAAATTTCGTCCAGTCCACGCCGGACAAGCCCGCCGTCATTCGCCCCGCGACGGGTGAGTCCATCACCTATCGGGAACTCGACGAACGGTCGACGCAGTTGGCGCGATACTTCCGAAGTGTCGGTGCCAAGCCTGGAGACCACGTCGCTCTCATCTCGAACAACGATCTCCGCGCGTTCGAGGTGTACTGGGCAGCGTTGAGATCCGGTCTCTACATCACTGCGGTGAACTGGCATCTCACGGCTGCGGAGGCCGCCTACATCGTCGACGACTGCGAGGCGACAATTCTGGTGGCGTCGGGGCAGGCGTCGGCAGCAGTTCCGTTGGACGAGAAGCTGATTCCACGTGTTCGCCATCGGCTGGTGTACGGGGGCGCTCTCGAGGGTTTCGACGACTACGAGGATGCGGTCGATGCTCAGTCCGCCGATCCACTCGACTCGCAGCCACGCGGGGCTGACATGCTGTACTCGTCCGGAACCACCGGCAGGCCCAAGGGAATCAAGGGAGATCTTCCGGAGGGTGAGGTGGACACCACCATGGATCCGTACACCGCGGTGTTCGCGCCGATGTACGGGTTCGATTCCGACACAGTCTATTTGTGCCCGGCTCCGGTCTATCATGCGGCGCCCCTGCGCTTTTGCGGCGTGATCAATTCGGTCGGCGGAACCGTGATCTTGATGGATGCATTCGAAGCCGAGACCGCGCTGGAGTTGATCGGTAAATACGCTGTGACGCACAGTCAGTGGGTACCGACGATGTTCGTTCGAATGTTGAAACTGCCGAAGGAGACCCGCGATCGTTACGACGTCTCGACGGTCAAAGTCGCCATCCACGCGGCTGCTCCCTGCCCGCCCGAAGTGAAGACGGCAATGATCGACTGGTGGGGTCCGGTGATCCACGAGTACTACGCCTCGACCGAGGGCTCGGGCGCCACTTTCATCAACAGCGAGCAGGCTTTGTCTCATCCGGGTTCCGTCGGTCGTGACGGTGTGATGGGGATCGTGCACATCTGTGCCGACGACGGGCGCGATCTTCCGGTCGGCGAGATCGGTACCGTGTTCTGGGAACGGGAGACTCTGCCGTTCCGCTACCACAACGATCCCGAGAAAACGGCCGCCGCGCAACATCCGGATCATCCGACGTGGACGACGAGTGGTGATATCGGCTATATCGATTCGGAGCGCTTTCTTTATCTGACCGACCGCGCGGCATTCACTATTATCTCTGGTGGCGTCAATATCTATCCGCAGGAGTCCGAGAACATCCTTACCTTGCATCCAAAGGTGTTCGACGTGGCGGTCATCGGTGTTCCCGACGAGGAAATGGGCGAGCAGGTCAAGGCGGTTGTCCAACTAGCGGACGGGATCGAGCCGAGTGCTCATGTCGCCGAGGAATTGCTGGAATATGTCCGCAGCCAGGTTGCACATTTCAAAGCTCCGCGAAGCATCGACTTTGCCGACGAATTGCCTAGGACCGCCACAGGAAAACTCGTGAAGCACAAGTTGCGGTCTCAATATGTGAGCAATTGACCTTCAGAGGAAATGCTAGGACATCAGAGTAATTCTGCGGGATAGTCGGCAAGGACCTGCGCGTGGCTGTATGGCAGGTCCTTGCTTGCTGTCAGTAGAACAACGGGTCGAGCATCCGATGCCGGTGCGATGCGTACTGCAGGTTTTCGCGTTTGACGCCGCGTGGCCAGAGTCGGTCGACGAGGAGTCGGACGGCGTTACATTCGGAAGTAGGTTCGTAAACTCGCTCGACCCTGATGATTCGGCGCGTCATTTTGATGCCTTTACGTCTTTCGGACGTTTCAAATAGTGGAATAGCCCGCCATTCGAGTGTGATCGGCCTCACAGTAGGCTTCTCCAACTAAGTCCAAACATACTGTTCGGACTCGATTCAGATGGAGAAAGTGCGTCGTCGGTTTCCCTACGCCGCGGTAACTCTGGCTACTATCAGTCACCATTCACCCAAAAGCGGGTCATCTTCCGCTCATCACATGCTGGTTGCCGCTCGTCGCAGCAGGCGAACCACCAACCGCAGAAGGTAATGGAAAATGGAAACATCGAAGAGCGCACAAGTGCGTCCGTCGGTCGGCGTCCCTCGAGAATCGAGTGACGGTGAGCGTCGGGTCGCGTTGGTGCCGAAAATTGTGTCCGCTTTGATCGGCAAGGGTGTCGACGTTGTCGTCGAGTCCGGGGCCGGTCTGGGGGCGTTGATTCCCGACGAGCTGTACACCGCTGCGGGCGCGAAGATCGGCGATCCGTGGACTGCTGACGTGGTGGTCAAGGTAGCGCCTCCGTCGACAGAGGAAATCGCCCGCATCAGCACCGGCGCGAAGCTCATCGGTTTCTTGAACCCGCGTAACGCAGACAATCGCATTGCAGAGTTGAAGGCCGCCGGCATCGAGGGATATGCCGTGGAGGCGATTCCCCGTATCTCCCGTGCGCAGGTGATGGACGCGTTGTCCTCGCAGGCGAACGTGTCCGGATACAAGGCTGTTCTGTTGGCGGCATCGGAGTCCACGCGGTTCTTCCCGATGCTCACCACCGCTGCAGGCACGGTGAAGCCTGCGACGGTTCTGGTGCTCGGAGTGGGTGTTGCAGGTCTGCAGGCGCTGGCGACAGCCAAGCGTCTCGGTGGCCGCGCTACCGGGTACGACGTGCGCCCTGAGGTCGCAGACCAGGTGCGCTCGGTGGGTGCACAGTGGCTCGACCTCGGAATCGACGCGGCGGGCGAGGGTGGATACGCCCGCGAGCTGACCGACGAGGAGCGCGCGAAGCAGCAGCAGGCACTCGAGGATGCGATCAAGGGCTTCGACGTCGTGATCACCACGGCTCTGGTTCCGGGTCGTCCCGCGCCGCGCCTGGTCACCGCCGCCGCGGTCGAAGGCATGAAGCCGGGCAGTGTCGTGGTCGACCTCGCGGGTGAAACCGGTGGTAACTGCGAGCTGACCGAGCCGGGCCAAACCGTCGTCAAGCACGGCGTGACCATTTGCTCTCCGCTGAATTTGCCGGCGTCCATGCCTGAGCATGCGTCCGAGTTGTACTCGAAGAACATTTCCGCGCTGATCGAACTGATGTTGGTGGAAGGTGCATTGGCGCCTGACTTCTCCGACGAGGTTCTGGCCGGTGCGTGCGTCACCCGTGAAGAGAAGGGCGCCTGATGTACACATCACTTCTGGCGAACATCGCGATCCTGGTGTTGTCCGGGTTCGTCGGTTTCGCTGTGATCTCCAAAGTTCCGAACACCCTGCACACCCCGCTGATGTCAGGCACGAACGCCATCCACGGCATCGTCGTCCTGGGTGCGTTGGTCGTCCTGGGCAAGGTGCACGATCCGTCGATCGGGTTGCAGATCATCTTGTTCGTCGCGCTCGTCTTCGGAACCGTGAACGTTGTCGGTGGGTTTGTGGTCACGGACCGCATGTTGGCGATGTTCAAGGCCAAGCCGGCCGCCAAGTCTGTGTCGAAGGATGGTGACCAGTAATGGAATACCTGGTCAATGCGCTCTACATTGTCGCGTTCTCGATGTTCATCTACGGCCTCATGGGTCTTACCGGCCCGAAGACAGCAGTCCGCGGCAACCAGATCGCCGCGGTCGGCATGCTCATCGCCGTCGTTGCAACTCTGATCTCCATTCGTGATGCGGAGATGGGTAACTGGATCCTCATCGCTGCCGGCCTGGTCATCGGTGTCGTGCTCGGTGTCCCGCCGGCGCTCCGCACCAAGATGACGGCCATGCCGCAGCTGGTCGCGCTCTTCAACGGCGTGGGTGGTGGCACCGTCGCGTTGATCGCGTACGCGGAATTCTTGGACTCGGACGGATTCACCGCATTCCAGCACGGCGAGTCGCCGACGGTGCACATCGTCATCGCTTCGCTCTTTGCTGCCGTGATCGGATCGATTTCCTTCTGGGGCAGCGTGATCGCGTTCCTGAAGCTGCAGGAAACTCTGCCTGGTCGTCCGATCGGAATCGGTAAGCTCCAGCAGCCGCTCAATGCGCTGCTGCTCATTGCCGCAGTCGCGTTCTCGGTGATCATCGGCATCAAGGCGATCTCGCCGGAAGGCCCGACCAGCTCACTGTGGATCGTCGGCGTCCTCGTGCTTTCGGGCATCCTCGGACTGATGGTCGTGCTGCCCATCGGCGGCGCGGATATGCCCGTCGTCATCTCGCTGCTCAACGCTCTGACCGGTTTGTCAGCTGCTGCTGCAGGTTTGGCGCTCAACAACCAGGCGATGATTGTCGCCGGCATGATCGTGGGTGCTTCGGGCACCATCTTGACCAACCTCATGGCCAAGGCCATGAACCGGTCCATCCCGGCCATCGTCGCCGGCGGCTTCGGTGGCGGCGGCGAAGCTGCATCCTCCGACGGCGTCGTGCGCACGGCAAAGGCGACCTCGGCCGCCGACGCGGCTATCCAGATGGCCTACGCCAACCAGGTCATCGTCGTACCGGGATACGGACTTGCGGTCGCGCAGGCTCAGCACGCCGTCAAGGACATGGCGAAGTTGCTCGAGTCGAAGGGCGTCGAGGTCAAGTACGCCATCCACCCGGTCGCCGGTCGCATGCCCGGTCACATGAACGTTCTTCTCGCAGAAGCGGATGTCTCGTACGACGCGATGAAGGAAATGGACGACATCAACGACGAGTTCTCTCGAACCGATGTCACCTTGGTGATCGGCGCGAACGACGTCACCAACCCGGCGGCGCGCAACGATCCGAGCTCACCGATTCACGGAATGCCGATCCTCAACGTCGACCAGTCGAAGTCCGTCATCGTGCTCAAGCGTTCGATGAACTCCGGTTTCGCCGGTATCGAGAACCCGCTCTTCTTCGCCGAGGGCACCTCGATGCTCTTCGGTGACGCCAAGAAGTCGGTCTCCGAGGTTACCGAGGAACTCAAGGCGCTGTAGCGCTGGAACTCGGAAGGGGCGTCCACTCGCAACCGCGAGTGGGCGCCTTTTTCGTGTTCTCACGCTGCAACGACTTCTTGTGCTGCAACGGCGTGTGCTGAAACGACAAAGGCGCCTGGTCCGAGACGAAACTCGGAACAGGCGCCTCTGGCGACGTTTTACGGGACCTCGGGGGTTTCGGGGTCGGAAGAGAAGCCGGAAAGTAGTTCGATCAACTTCTGGATCAGTTCGAGCGGGTTCAGATCTTCGAGGCTCACGGTAAAGACTCCTTCGCTGTGGAACTACTTGATTCGGACATTTCAGAACATACGTCATGCCCCGCCGTCGCGGGAGAGCTATCGGCGAAAATCTCTGGATACCAAAGATTTAGGACTAAAGTCGGATGCTCCGGTGCCTGGAGAACGCGATGGCTGCCGTATCCGGGCGTAGCTCTTCACGTTTCGCGGCGATGGGCGATCGTGCCATCAAAATAGCTGCGGCACAGGCCCATACCAGAGCGATCAGAACGCCGGCTATCACTCCGAAAAGGCCGCTCAGCTCGGCGGCTAGTGCGCTGGCACCGATCGCAGCAACTCCGACGAATCCGAGACCGGCGACCACCGAACGCCACTGCGGGGCGGAGATCAAGATCGCCGAGCAGTACAGCGCGGTCGCCGCTGCCACGTGACCGCTGGGCAACAGGTCCTGGGGCACATCGGGGAGCCAGGAACCGAATGCCGCGTTGGTGAGATTAGCGCCCATTCCGAGGAGCAGGATCGCGCCGATGCCGTACGGCAGTCCGCGGACCATCGAGACGACGGCCAGAGCGGTAGTGGCTGCGAGTACAGCGGTGACGTCGAATCGGCCTACCGTCCACTCGGCAAGTGCGCGCACCTGTTCCGGGACGTTCACGCCAGGCGAGGTGGGTCGCAAAATATACAAGGCGCCCAGCGCTACGACGGCGATCGCAGCAAGGACGAGGAAGCGAGTGGTTGTGGAGGGAGTGGGGTGCTGGGTGGAGGTCGAGACGGTCACGAGTACCAGCATCCCTGGTGAGTCTGTGCCGATCGTGAGGATCAGCTGTGAGGTCTGTAGGCGGTCGGAGAATCGCGCCGAACGACACCCGCACAACCCGCTGCGACCAGGACGCATGCAAACGGGATCAACATTGCTGTGGTGAGAGGCACAAGCGTGGTGACCCACCCGATGGTCGCCGGACCGGCGAGGAATCCGATGTATCCCATGCCGACGACGCGAGACATGTTGGTACCAGCCGAACCCGAGCCGAGATTTCCCGCGGTGGTGAAGATCTGCGGAATGCATCCCGACAGGCCGGCGCCGAACAGTGCCCAGCCGAGCAATGTCAGCGGTAGCCAGCCGGATACCACGACGGTCAGCATGCCGACGGACGACAGCAACGCGCCGTAGCGAACCACGGCCACCGGGCCGACCGCCGCGCTGATCCGATCCGCGGTGAACCGGCCGACGGTCATCATGGCCGAGAATGCACCGAACGACAGTGCAGCAACGGCATTCGAGACACCCAGATCTTCCTTGACCTGCAGCGCACTCCAGTCGTTCGCCACTCCCTCGGCGAGCATCAGAACAAAGGCGAGGGTTCCGAGAGCAAGCACGCGAGCCGAGAATCTGCCGTGTGTCTTTCCGGAAGTCGACTCGGTTTCGGTGTGCACGCCGAGGTGGGGGAGCAGGGGCCGTGAGCACAGCCAGACGGCCAGCAATCCGATTGCCGACGCGATGCCGAGTGTGACGTACGGCGGAAGATCCAGTGCGAGAGTGCCGAATCCGATGACGGAACCCAACACACCCCCGACGGAGAACATGCCGTGAAAGGCAGCCATGATCGGGCGTCGGTACAGCTGTTCGGCCTCGACGGCTTGTGAGTTCATCGAGACGTCCAATGCACCGTTCGCGAAGCCGAACACGACGAGTGCAGCGCCCAGTTGCCAGGTGTTCGTGGCAAACCCCGGGCCGAGAGTGGCGAATGCCAGCCCGCTACCCGCCAGGATGACCATGCGTCTGCTGCCGTATCGATCGGCGAGCGGGCCGCTCAATTGCATGCCGGCAATGGCTCCGACTGCAAGAAGGAGAAGAAGTGAGCCGAGCGTCGAGTGACTGATTCCGACTCGGTGTTCGATGGACGGGATGTGGACGACCCACATCGCGAGGAGAAATCCGTTGATACCGAAGATGCCGAAGATGCCGGCGCGGACGCGCACCAGGGCGGAGGTGGGGACTGCGCGGTCGGTGGGGTTGACGCTCACTCGTTCCTTTTTACAGGTGAGACAGCAACAGGTCCGGGTCGGCGAGCATCTCTGCGACAAATGAGAGGAATCTCGCGGCCTGCTCACCACTGAGCACCCGGTGGTCGAACGTCAACGTCAGTGTCACGACGCTCCGCACTTCGATCTTTCGCTCGATTACCCACGGACGCTCGCTCACTGCGCCCAGACAGAGGATGACGGCTTCTCCCGGGTTGAGGAGCGGAACGCCCCCGTCGACGCCGAAGATTCCGACGTTGGTGATCGTGATGGTGCCACCGGTCAAGTGATGGACATCAGTCACTCCCGCGCGGGCAGCGACGGTCAGTTCGGTGACCGCGCGTGCGAGTTGGACCAGGCTCAAGGTCTCGGCACTCTTGATGTTGGGCACGGACAGACCACGTTCGGAGGCGACGGCGATGCCGAGATTCACGTGATCGTCGACGACGGCGTCGCCGCGGGTCTCGTCCCAATGCGCGTTCACCGTGGGGTGCGCCGCGATTGCTGTCACCATTGACTTGGCCGCGAGAGTCAGCGGAGTGAGCGAAAGTCCGGTGAACGCGTCCGAGGAACGGAGCCTGCCGAGCAGTTCCATCGACGGCGTGACATCGACGGTGAGGAAGACGCTGGCCTGCGGAGCGCGGACGCTGGCAACCATCGCCGACGCCATCTGTTTCCGTATGCCGGACGAGGCCAGGCGTGTCGCGTCATCCGAAGGCGCCTTCACAGCAAGCACGTCTGCTACGTCAGCGGCCGTGACGGCGCCGTCGAATCCGCTGCCGGTGATTTCGCTCAGATCGATGCCGGCTTCGCGGGCCGCGCGCCGCGCCGAGGGTGTTGCGGGCCGACGCTCGATATTCGGCGCGGATAGTGAGTCCGGCGCGATCCTGCGCCGGCGCCGACTCGGTCTCTCGGCCGCGGGTCCGTACCCGACCAGCACACTCGGCGGCTGTGGATCATGTGGATCTTCAGAACCCTCGATACGGATGATCGGAGTACCGACCGGAACCGTGGTGCCAGGTTCGACGAGAAGTTCACTGACAACGCCGACATACGGTGACGGCAGTTCGACAAGAGCTTTGGCTGTCTCGACCTGGGCGAGAACTTGATTGAGTGCCACGGTGTCACCGACCCTGACCGTCCACTCGACCAGGTCGGCAGACGTCAGGCCCTCGCCGAGATCCGGCAACCGGAATTCGTGCGTCGTACTCATGCTGCCAGCGTTCGGTCGAGCGCTGCGAGGATCCGATCGGCGTCCGGAAGGTGGAATTGCTCGAGCTTGGCAGGCGGATAGGGGATGTCGAATCCGGTGACCCGACGGATCGGTGACTCCAACTGGTAGAAGCAGTGTTCCGCGACGTGTGCTGCGATTTCGGCGCCGACGCCGAGAAACTTCGGCGCCTCGTGGACGACGACCAGCCGGCCTGTCTTGTTCACCGACGCCTCGATCGTGTCGAAGTCGACGGGGGAGAGCGAACGCAGATCCACCACCTCAAGATCGCGGCCTTCGTCTTCGGCGATCCGTGCGGCGTCGAGTGCGGTGGCGACCATGGATCCGTACGCGACCACTGTCGCGTCGTTTCCCGAGCGGGCGACGCGGGCGCGGTGGAGCGGAAGCTCGGGCGCGGCATCGGTATTCACCTCGGCGGTGTCCCAGTAACGCCGTTTGGGTTCGAGGAAGATCACCGGGTCGTCGGCGGCAATCGATTGTCGGATCATGTGAAAACCGTCGACCGGATTGCTCGGGTACACCACCCGCAGTCCTGCGGTGTGAGCGAAGTAGGCTTCCGGCGACTCCGAATGATGTTCCACGGCACCGATTCCGCCGCCACTGGGAATCCGAATCGTCAGTGGCGCTGTCACGGCGCCCTGGGTGCGGTAGTGGATCTTTGCCACCTGCGAGACGATCTGGTCGAAAGCCGGGTAGACGAAACCGTCGAACTGGATCTCGCAGACCGGCCGGTACCCGCGCAGAGCCAAGCCGAAAGCCGTTCCCACAATCCCTGATTCGGCGAGCGGCATGTCGATCACCCGGGTATCGCCGAAATCTTTCTGCAGGGCGTCGGTAACCCGGAATACACCGCCGAGACGGCCGACGTCCTCGCCCATGATCACCACGCGACGATCGTCTTCGAGTGCGCGTCGCAGGCCGGTGTTGAGTGCGGTCACCAGATTCATGACGGTCATGACAGTGCCCCTTCCATGCTGCCGAGATACGCGCGATGCTCTGCACGTTCGGCGTCGATCAGTGGGTGTGCCTCGACGTAGACGTGATCGAAGAGCGCTGACGGGGGCGGATCGGCGAGCGCGATGGTTGCGCGTCGTAGTCCAGCTGCGACGTCGTCGGCGGCCGCCGAGATGGTAGTGAGTTCTTTCTCGCCGAGAAGGCCGCGTTGTTCCAGGAGCAGACGCACGCGCTCGAGCGGATCGCGGTTTCTCCACTCCGACATATCCGTATCGGCGCGGTACCTGCTCGGATCGTCGGACGTCGTGTGTGGGCCCATTCTGCAGGTGATCGCTTCGATGAACGTCGGGCCGCTGCCTTCCCGTGCGCGATTGAGCGCCCAGCGCGTGACTGCGAGAACGGCGAGGGCGTCGTTACCGTCGACGCGGATCGCCGGGATGCCGTAACCGATCGCCCGATGTGAGATGGGTGTGCGGGACTGCAGGGATACCGGTTCACTGATGGCCCACTGATTGTTCTGGCAGAAGAAGACAACGCCGGCACGGAAACTGGCAGCAAATCCCATCGCCTCGGCGATGTCGCCCTGACTCGAGGCGCCGTCACCGAAGTAGGCGATCGTCGCGATCTCGGCGCCGTCCAGATGTGCGCCCAATGCGTATCCGGTGGCGTGCAGCCCTTGAGAGCCGACGACGATCGCCGGATTGGTGACGTTGAATTGTTCTGGATCCCAACCGGAATGGGAGATTCCGCGCCACATCGTGGTCAGCAATTCGGGGGGAACTCCCCGGCAGTACGCGACGGCATGTTCGCGATAGCTGGTGAAGGCGAAGTCGTCGGAGGCAAGCGCTCTCGCGGAACCGACCTGCGCGGCCTCCTGGCCGAGCATCGGAGCCCACAAACCTATTTCGCCTTGACGCTGCAGGGCAACAGCTTCGGTGTCGATTCGGCGACTGACGACGAGATCGCGATACAACGACAGCAGTTCTTCAGGCCCGATGTCTGTTATCAGACGGTCGAATTCGGGCCGGCACACTCGTGCGCCGTTCGGTTGGATGAGTTGGACCGGATAATCGAGGTTGTCGATCATCTTCGCTCACCTCGGTTTCTGCTCATGCCCGGCGCGCCTCGTGAGTACGCCGCACAATCCCGATGTGTTGTATGCAGTTGTCGCTCTACCATCAGGATCCCCCTGATTGGGAAATCCGCAAGTATTTTCACTGCCGTATCAAGACCTGGACTGAGAACTGGCGAGTAACAAACGTGTCGGTACGCCCAACCGATCCGGTGTCAACCGCTAGCATCGGTGCGGTGACTGCAGTCGGTTTGAACGAAGAAGCTGTTTCCGCGTGGATCGCCGAACTGGGGGTCGGCGCCACGACACCACTGACTTTCGAGAGGATCGGTAACGGGCAATCGAATCTGACCTACTCCGTGACGGATGCGGGCGGAGGACGGTGGGTACTGCGCAGACCTCCGCTGGGCACGTTGTTGGCGTCGGCGCACGACGTCGTTCGTGAGCACCGCATTCTGTCCTCGCTCCAGGGAACCAAGGTTCCGGTTCCCAAAATCCTCGGTATCACGGAAGACCCGGAGATAACGGACGCTCCGCTGGTCCTGATGAGCTACATCGACGGCATTGTGATCGACGGTGTCCCGGTGGCTCAGAAGTTGACCGAGGACGAGCGTCGTGCGGTCGGACTGGCGATGCCGAAAACCCTCGCGAGCATCCACGGGGTCGACCTCGAAGAGACCGGCCTCGAGGATCTGGCCAGCCGAAAGCCCTTTGCCGAGCGTCAGCTCAAACGGTGGTCGGCGCAGTGGGAGAAGTCGAAGACCCGCGATGTTCCGGACGTCGACCGGTTGGCCGAGATTCTGCACCGAAACATTCCGGAACAGAACGAAGTGACCTTGGTTCACGGCGACTTCCACCTCAACAACGTCATCACCGATCCGGTCGAGGGGCGCATCGTTGCCGTCGTCGACTGGGAGCTGTGCACGTTGGGGGAGCCGCTCGCGGATCTCGGTGCACTGCTCGCGTACTGGCCGGAAGCCGGTGACAAAGTTGCCGGTCCGTTCATGGCGTCCACGCTGGAGGGCTTTCCGAACCGCGAGGAGCTGGTCGCGGCCTACGTCGAGGCGACGGGCCGCGACGTGTCAGCCGTCGGATACTGGCACGTACTCGCGCTGTGGAAGCTCTCGATCATCGCCGAGGGCGTGCTGCGACGCATCCTCGACGATCCGCGCAACAAGGCCGAGCACGGCGGCCCGACGGTCGCGCTGATCGACGGAATCGTTGCACGCGCCGTCCTGACGGCAGATCAGCTCGGTCTGAGCTAGTTTTCGGTCAAGGTCCCGGCTGCCGATCTGATGGCGGCCGGGATCTCCACCGGCTTACGGGTGTCGGCGTCGACGTAGACGTGGACGAAGCGTCCGGTGGCGGCGGGTTCCCAATTGCCATCGTCGACCTCGTGGAATATCGCCAGGGCGTAGACGATGCTCTTGGTGCCGAGTTTCTCGACGGAGATACCCACCTGCAACTGCTCGGGGAACGACAGTTCGCTCAGGTACCGGCACGACGTCTCGGCGACGACGCCGATGGCAGGCAGATTGCGGATGTCGGTTCCGGTGGAAGACATCAGCCAGGCGTTGACCGCGGTGTCGAAGTACGAGTAGTAGGTCACGTTGTTGACGTGGCCGTAGTGATCGTTGTCGTCCCACCGCGTCGGGACGGGCCAGAGAATGGGAAACTCGCTGATCGACGGGGGCGTTTGCGCTGTGCTCACGGCTTCGACTGTAGTGACGACTTTCGCGAGAGTGAGGGCAGGGTGGTGCCCTGCAGGACGGCACGCACGATCAGTCCCACCAACAGTGCCCAGAATGCCGAACCGATTCCCAGGATACCGACCCCAGATGCGGCGATCAGAAACGTGACCACGGCACCTTCACGTTCACTCGCCTCGCTCAGCGCCGATGTGAGGGCGCCGGCAAGAGTTGCCAGGAGCGCCAGTCCGGCAACAGTTTCCACGACTCCGGCTGGAGCGGCGGCTACCAGAGCGGCCACGGCGGCCGCGCCGGCAGCGAGAACGAGATAGGCCCAGCCTGCGGTGAAGGCAGCGATCCATCGACGTTTGGGATCCGGATGTGCGGTGGGGGCGGCGGCCAGGGCTGCGCTGATCGCCGCGAGGTTGATCGCATGGCCACCGGCCGGAGCGCCGACGATGGTGCCGATACCCGTCACGATCATCGACGGCCGCCAGGGAACGGTGTAGCCGAACGAATTCATCACGGCCACACCGGGAATGTTCTGCGAAGCCATCGTGACGATGTAGAGCGGAATCGCAATGCCGATCATCGCCTGCCAGGTCCACGACGGCGCGGTGAGATCGATGCGGGGAATCATGGCGCCGGCGTCGAGCACTCGATCCGACGTGACGAGGCTGATCCCGATCACGACCGCTGCGGTGAGAAACGCGAGCGGAACCGCCCATCGCTTGGAGAAGCGCTGCGCCGCAAGCCAAACCAGGATGACCGGCGCGACTGCTGCCGGTGCGTCCCGGACGGCGATGATCGGCGCCAGGCACAACGGCATCAGAACTCCGGCGAGCATCGCCTGCGCGAGGGGCGTCGGGATTGCCGAGATGACCCTTCCGAGCGTCGGCCACAGTCCGGTCAGCACGATCGCGATTCCGACGACGATGAATGCTCCGACCGCGGCCGGCCACCCACCCTCGACGGCTCCGGCGCCGGCGAGCAGAGCGGCACCGGGCGTCGACCAGGCCAGGGTGATCGGCATCCGGTACCGGCGTGAGAGCCAGAGCATTCCCAACGCTTGGGTCACACACAGAACCAGCAGTCCGGACGCCGCCTCGGTCGCGTCCGCGCCGACAGCGGCGAGGCCGGTGAGGACCACCGCGAACGAACTGGTGAAGCCGACGAGGGCCGTGACGATGCCTGCGCTCATCGGTTGCGAGTTGCTACGAACGGCTTCCGGTTCGGTGGTTTCTGTGGAGTCCGACATGGTCAGTGATTCTGCCCGACCCGCTCGGGGCACGATTTACCTGTCCGGCCGGATGGGTGAGGTGACCGCTTTGCCGTAGATGAGGTGCGTTTGGGCGTGCCAGACTTCGGGATGCGCGGCGAGGTGGTCGATCAATACTCGCTGTAGATGCGCACTGTCGCGGACCGCGACGTGGAGGAAGAAGTCCTCGGGCCCCGAGACGTTGAAGAGCGCAAGGGTTTCCGGCAACGCGAGCGCGTCGGCTGTGAAGCGGTCGACGAGGTCGCGTCGGTGCGGTCGCAATTGCACGGCGATGATCGCCTGCATCGAGCGGCCCACCGCGGCCGGGTCGACAACCGCATGGATACCGCTGATCGTTCCGTTGGCACGCAGGCGTCGTACGCGCTCGTGGCACGAGGACGTCGCCAGGCCGACACGATCGGCTAGAACCTTGTTGGTGATCGACGCGTCGTTCTGCAATTCGGCCAAAATCTTCCAGTCCACCGGATCCAGAGGCTCATTCTTCGTCATCTGCCGAACTATATCCGGAGTCGTTTTGAAGTTCCCGGATCCAGTTGCACACTCCTGGCATGAACATGTGTCTCGAATCAGCTCGGGTGTGAGGTATTTCGGATGAGTGTCGGTCAATGGCTTGCTTTCGGCTCCCTGCTATCCATCGTCCTGTTCACGCCGGGACCGGATTTTGTCCTGATCCTGCGTCATTCTCTGGCAGATCGACGGACCGGTGCGGTGGTGGCGGCCGGCGTGATTTCGGGGCTCTTCGTTCACACGGCGGCCGCGTCACTGGGCCTTTCCGCACTCGTCGCGACGCGTCCGCAGTTGCTCTCCGCGCTCACTTACGCCGGGGCGGCATATCTGACCTGGCTCGGCATCTCCGCGATCCGAAGTGCATTCAAGGCGCGAGCCTCGGACGAGGGACTTCCGGCAGCGAAAGAACCGATCGCGGTCACCACGGCGTTTCGTTACGGCTTCCTCTCGAACTTGCTGAACCCGAAGGCGTTGTTGTTCTTTCTCGGGCTACTCCCACAATTCATCGAGCCCGGTGAAGGAGCAGGGCTGCGCACACTGATGTTGGCAGGAGCGACGGTGGTCGCCGCGGCGTTGTGGTGGGCGATCGTGGTGGTGATGGCGGCCGGAGCCGGCAAGAAGCTGCGTCGTCCTGGCGTCGGCAAGCGCATCGATGTCGTGACTGGAGTGTTGTTGGTGGGTCTCGGTGCCTTCTTCGGGGTTGCGTGAGAGGTCGTGTCAGGATGGGCTCATGACACTTCCCGTGCTGATCGACGTCCAAGAACTGTCCGCTCTCATCGAGGCCGGAGCTGCGCCGCGATTGCTCGATGTCCGGTGGGCGCTGGGTGATTCGGACGGCGAGCAGCATTTTCGCGACGGACACATTCCCGGTGCGGTATTCGTGAACCTCGACGACGAACTGGCTTCGACGCCGTCGACGGACAAGGGAAGGCACCCGCTGCCTGGACTCGAAGACCTGCAGGAGGCCGCGCGGCGTTGGGGAATCGACGACGGTGATTCGGTGGTGCTCTACGACGCCACCGGCAATACCGCCGCTGCCCGCGGTTGGTGGCTGCTGCGGTGGGCCGGACTCTCGGACGTACGACTCCTCGACGGCGGGTTGCAGGCCTGGGAGTCCGCGGGACTGCCGTTGGCGGCCGGTATCGGCGAGTCCGTCAGCCCGGGCAATGTGACTTTCACCGGAGGCAACATGCCGACCGTCGACATCGACGGCGTCGGCAACTGGACGAGCGAGGGCGGTGTCCTGCTCGACGCCCGAGCCGGGGAGCGGTACCGCGGCGAGGTCGAGCCGATGGATCCCGTCGCGGGTCACATTCCCGGTGCGGTCAGCGCACCGACCGCAGAGAACATCACCGGCGACGGTCGATTCCTGGATGCGGCCGCGTTGCGTGAACGGTTCGCGGGCCTGGGCGTCGGGGACAAGGTGGCGGTGTACTGCGGGTCCGGAGTGACTGCAGCGCACGAGATTGCCGCACTCGCGATCGCCGGGTACGACGCGACCCTGTTTCCGGGCTCGTGGTCGCAGTGGTCGAACGACGGCACTCGCGCTGTCGAAACCGGAGCCTGAGTCAGCCCTTGGCGCGATCGATGAATGACGGCACGAGAAACCACAGTGCTGTGAACATGATAGCGGCGCACGCAGCCAAGATCTTTGCGGCAACTCCGCCGACGGCGACCTCGGCAATCAGCAGGACCGTGCCGGTCATGGAGGCGGCGAGAAAAGCTATGCCGCACAGCGCGAATCGGTTGGCGATGGGCAAGATGTTCTCGCGGTGCCCACGGCGGAAGAGCATACGATGCCACACCGCGGGCGCCATCAGGAACCCGAAGGAGACGGCCACAAGTATCACCGTCACCAAGTGGATGCCGCGGATATACGTCGAGGCCTCCTCGTAGCGTTCGGTGAATGCCACGGCCAGCAAGAAGGCGAACAGGATCTGAACACCCGAGAGTGCAACGCGCAGTTCTTGCAACAACTCGTTGAAATTCCGCGCCAGCTGTTGAGGTGGAGTCTCCCCGGTCTCGTTCACGATGACGTGGTTCCTACGTCCGTGAGTATTCCGACGCTTGCTGGATCTGCTCCGCGCTCGGACGAACGCCGGTGTAGAGCACGAACTGCTCGGCTGCCTGAAGAGCGATGACCGACGCTCCCGTGATCGCCGTCTTCCCGAGTTCGGTCGCCAACGCGATCAGAGGAGTGTTCGCGGGCATCGCGACGACGTCGAAGACTACTTCCGCTGCGCGAACTGCTTCTTCGGGGAACGACAGTGCATCGGCTTCAGCACCGCCGGACATTCCGATCGGGGTCGCATTGATCAGCACACCGGGACGAAGCGGACCGAGTTCGGCCTGCCAGTCGAAGCCGTACTGCTCGGCGAGCGCCGACCCTACTTCCTGGTTGCGGGCGATTACGGTGACGTCGGTGAATCCGGTGTCGCGTACCGCGGCGACGACTGCTTTTGCCATGCCGCCGCTGCCGGCGACAGCGACGGACAGGCTCGTGTCGACGTCGTTGTCACGCAGCAGATCGGCCACCGCCTGATAGTCGGTGTTGTAGGCGTGCAGCACTCCGGACTCGTTGACGATCGTGTTCACGGAGTCGATGGCGCTGGCCGAATCGTGCATGACGTCGATGTGCTCGATGACCTGTTCCTTGAACGGCATCGACACCCCGCAGCCTCGAATCCCGAGTGCTCGGATGCCGCCGATCGCGGCTGGCACGTCTTCGGTGGTGAAGGCTTTGTAGACGAAGTTCAGGCCCAATTCCTCGTAGAGGTAATTGTGAAACCTCGTGCCGATGTTGCTCGGTCGCCCGGAGAGCGACATGCACAGGAGCGTGTCCTTGTTGAGGTCGACGGTCATTGTCCCCACTCTAATCGCGAGTTCGGCGTAGTTCTTGATAGACGAGTGCACCCATCCGGATGTCCCGCAGCGCCGAATGTCGGGTATCCGATCGAAGCACCACTCGCACCGACAGAGCCGAGACGACATGGTCACACAGAACATCGACGAGCACCCGAGCACCGAATCTCGTCCACCGCGTCGTAGATGGGCTGCTCACGCGATCTCCGGGGTCTTGGCCGCGGCTGTCGTCCTGGGCGTCGGTGAACTGGTGGCGCTGCCGATCAACCCGGACGCGTCGCCCTTCTACGCAGTCGGTGCAACCACCGTCGACCGAACCCCGGCGTGGGCTCGCGAGTTCGCGATCGACACCTTCGGCACCAATGACAAGCCGGCGCTGTTCATCGGAATGTCGATATTGATCGTTCTGCTCGGTGCGGTGGCCGGGCTGTTGGAACGGCGACGCCGCCCGATCGGCAGTGTCATCCTCGTTCTTCTGGGCGCGGTTGGTGTGTATGCGGCGATGCAGCGCCCGACTGCCGATGCGATGTACGTGTTCCCGACGCTGGTCGGTGTGGTGGCGGGCGTCGCAACACTGCGTTTGCTGATCACACAGCTGGAGGTGCCGCTCGCGCCGGGCGTCGCCGACTCGTGGTTGCCTCGTCGTCAGTTCCTTCTGCTGGCAGGTGCGGCGTTGGCAGTGGCTGCGGCAGCGGGTGCCGCCGGGAAGTTCGTGGGGCAGAGAATCGCTGGAGCAGTCGCGAATCGTGAAGATTTCGTCGTGCCCACCGCCGCTGACCCGGCGCCGCCGATTCCGGCGGGTGCGGACATCGGGATTGAGGGTGCGTCGACGTACATCACGCCCAACGACGACTTCTATCGCATCGACACCGCTCTCCTCGTTCCGCAATTGACGACGGACTCATGGGAACTGCGGATTCACGGCATGGTCGACCGCGAGATGACGTTGTCGTTCGACGACCTGGTGGCGCGAACGCCCATCGAGCGGGTCATCACGCTGACGTGTGTTTCCAACGAGGTGGGTGGTGTCCTGGCTGGGAACGCGAAGTGGATCGGTTATCCCATGAAGGACCTGCTCGACGAAGTCGGTGTCCATCCCGACGCGGACATGCTTCTCTCGACCAGCGTCGACGGCTTCACGGTCGGCACTCCCGTCGAGATAGTCACCGATGGTCGTGACGCGATTCTCGCCGTGGCGATGAACGGTGAGCCGTTGCCGTTCGAGCACGGTTACCCCGTTCGGCAGGTGGTTCCCGGCCTGTACGGTTTCGTCTCCGCCACCAAATGGGTGACGGAGTGGGAACTCACGCGTTTCGACAAGGTCGAGGCCTATTGGACCCAGCGCGGTTGGGGTGCGCAGGCACCGATCAAGACGTCGTCGCGTATCGAGGTACCGGCAGCTCTGGCGCCGATCGAGCCGGGCCAGGTGCTGGTGGCGGGAACTGCCTGGGCCCAGCATCGTGGAATCGAGAAGGTCGAGGTTCGCGTGGACAACGGCGAATGGCAACCGGCGACACTGGCGCAGGAGTACTCGATCGACACCTGGCGGCAATGGTCGTGGATGTGGGATGCAGGCTCAGGTTTGCACACCGTGCAGGTCAGGGCGACGGATTTGGACGGGAACGTTCAGGTGGAAGAGCGCACTCCGCCGATTCCCGGTGGCGCCACGGGATGGCATACGAGGTCGTTCACGGTGAAGTGACAGGTAGATCCGAATGGGATTCGGTATACAGGCGGACGACGCACTGGGCCATCCATCCGGCGATCAGCGTTCTCAGGCCGAAGTCGAAGGTGTCGTCGGTTCGCAGTGGGGTCGTGGCCTCACGGGTGATCTCGCTCGGGTTCGAGGATTGAGTCCACGCGACATCCGGCGTCGACAGCTTGACGACTGATCCGAGGACCAAACTGTCCAGCGTGGAAATTGCGTGACGAGTGTCGATCGGATCGAACCCGCCATCCGAAAATGCTTGGACCAGTGCGGTATCGATATCGAAAGTCACCTCGGTGCGGACGCTTCGCGTCATGAGCAGCGGGATGAGACGCCAATGCTCGACCGCAGCTCGGCGATAGGCCCACCCCCACGCGCTGACCCGCTCGCTCCATCCTGCGGGTGGTTGCGGGACCGAGATCGACGACATCACGCGGATGCGCATGAGTTCGACGATCTCGGATCGACCCGAAACGTGTGTGTAGAGCGAAGACGGAGTCACGTTCAATTGCTTGGCGATTCCGGGCATGGTGAAGTCACCGGTCGCGTCGACAGCATCCAGGGCCGCGTCGGTGATGTTGCCCGTGGACAGTATCGGCTGGGTGGGGCGCGGCATCGATTCTCCTGGTGAGGGATTCGTCGGCAATCTCGGACTCGATCGATTGATGACAACTCCTTGATTTCAGGAGCCGACATGCATCATACTAACCGAACCCTATTCGGTATGTCGGCGGATTCTTCCGGCGATCGGTACACGTCGGAGGAACATTCAATATGTCTGTCGTATGGCTGACCGGTGCAACGATCATCGACGGTACGGGAGCCGAACCGATCGAGAACTGTGCTGTTGCTGTGGAAAGCGGACGCATCAGTGCGATCGGTGGCACGCCGCCCGAGGGGGTAGAGGTGTTGGACTGCACCGGGTTGACGATCACGCCCGGACTGATCGACGCACACGTTCATCTCGGTGGATCGAGTGATCTCGCCCCGAGCCTGCGGCGTCAGATATCGGTAGCCGAACTGGCCGCAGACATGTTCGCGACCTGCGCGTCTACTCTCGACGGGGGATTCACCACGGTTCGTGACTGCGGCGGAATCGACGGTGGACTCGCCGGAGTTGTCGCCTCGGGCAAGATTCCGGGGCCGCGGATCATTCAGTGTGGCCCGATCCAATGCCAGACCGGCGGACACGGACACCTGGCGGCCGAGTGGGAGCCGACTTCGGACTGGTCCGATCACGACATCCCCGGATTGCGTTGTATGTCTCTGCTTTCCGACGGCCCGCACGAAATGCGAAAGAACGTTCGTGAGACGTTCCGCAGAGGTGCCGACTTCCTCAAACTGTGCGTCACCGGGGGAGTGGTATCCACTCATGACAAGCTCACCGACACGCAGTTCACGGTCGACGAGATCGGAGTTGCCGTCGAGGAAGCCAATGCGCGCGGTACGTATGTCACGGTGCACGCTCACAACAACGAGGGAATCCGGAACGCGGTTACCGCCGGCGCGAAATGCGTCGAGCACGGTTCCGACATCGACGACGAGACGGCCAAGTTGATGGCCGAGCACGACGTCGCTTTGGTGCCGACCTTGGCTGTGGTGCAGGCGCTCTCGGACAGCGCGGCGTCAGCGGGTCTACCCGAATCGATTTCGGCGCGCATCGGCCAGATGATGCAGGGGCAGATCGACGGACTCCTCGCCGCTCGAAATGCCGGCGTCAGAGTGGGATTGGGATCGGACCTTATCGGTACCGATCAAACAGGTCGGGGGATGGAGCTTGTCCTGCGCGCCAAGGTCGAAACCCCGATGGACGCATTGGTTTCCGCTACCCGGATCAACGCCGACATTCTCGGCATCGCCGACGAGGTCGGCACCATCGAAGTCGGCAAGTTCGCCGACCTCGTTGCCTTCCGCGGCAATCCGTTGACGGATCCGTCCATCTTCGCTGATCGTGAGCGCATCGCACTCGTCGTTCAGAGCGGTCGAGTGGTGAAGGACGGCCGGTAGCTCAACAGCGAGTGGCGAGTTCTGTCAACGCCGAGTGATCCGCCCGGCTGACCGGTAAGCCATAGGAAATCGCGACGGTCAAGTACTTGCCTGCGTAGAAACATCGGTACGCAGGATTGGGCGGCAACCAGTCGCTGGGCGTGCTGTCGCCTTTCGACTGGTTGTCGGGGCCGTTGACGGCCAACAGGTTCAGTGACGTGTCGTTCGCGAACCTCATCCGAAGCTCGGGCGTCCAGGAGTTCGCGCCGAAGTCCCAGGCCGCGGCGAGTGGGAAGACGTGGTCGATCTGGACGGACTTGGCCCGGCTTCGTTCGAATTCGACGCGGTCACCGGAGTACGGGTCGGTCATCACGCCGGACAATACGAGGCAGTCACGTGTTCCCGGTTTGAACACCACGTCCGATAGATCGTGGGCCAGAACGTTGTTGCGGGTATCGCACCCGTCGTGGCCACCTGGTGCGTCCTGGTCGTCGGACCACGCGGGGCCGAAGACGCAGGCCTCGCCGTTACCGCAGCCGCGCTCGTATCCACCCGGATGTGGTCGGTTGTCGACGACCGCGGTCCGGGACAGGAGCTCCTCCAGTTCCGATCGAGTCGGGCTGCCCGGGGCAGAATCGAGACGCGCGTTCCCGAACCATCCGCAGGAGGCAACGAGACATACGAGCACGAGCGTTGCAAGGATCGCAGTCAACCGTGCAACCACCTGTGCCCCCGCCCGTCGTAGACGGTGATTGAACCATCGGCGTCCGACAGAGATCAGCCGAACTCGATTACCACCTTGCCGGCAGCATGGCCGTCTTCGACTGCAGCGAGCGCTTCCCCGGCGCGGGAGAACGGGTAGCGGCCGGACACGGAAGGGTCGAGGGTCCCGTCGCTCACGAGCGCCGCGACCTCCGTGAATACTGCTGTGGTCCTTCGGCGTTCGACACCACCGCCGCCGAGTCGGCTCGCCGCCAGGGGATCGGCGATGCTCAGGATGGGCGCACCCGGTCGGGTGAGCGCAGCACCGCGAGCGAGAGTGTCCCCGCCGACAAGGTCGAAAACCGCGTCCACTCCGCCTGAGGACAGCGCGGACACTTCGTCTGCGAATCCGTCTCCCGACTCGACCCAGCGTGCTCCCGCGTCCTCGATCGCGGTTCTCTTGGATTCGCTCGCGACACCGATCACGTTGACACCCTGTGCCAATGCAAGCACGATGGTGCTGCGGCCGACGCCGCCACCCGCGCCGAGGAGCAGGAGTGTTGCCCCGGGCTTCAGTCCGAGGCCGTGGAGCGCGTCGTAGGCCGTCCCCGCCGCAACCGTCAACACCGCGGCATCCGCCCACGACACGGCAGGCGGCTTGTGTGCTGTCGACGAGACGTTGAGCATGGTCGACTCGGCGTAGCCGCCGAAGCCGGTCGCGGTAGCGCCGAACACTTCGTCGCCGACCTCGAACTCGGTGACCCGCGGACCCACTCCGATGACAACACCGGACACTTCGCGGCCCAGAACCGCAGGCAGCGTCACTGGCACGGTGTCTTTCCGCGTACCAGCGCGAACCTTCCAATCGGCTGGATTGACGCCCGCAGCTCGGACCGACACCAGCAGTTGTCCAGCACCGGGCGGTGGGAGGGTGACGTCGAAGTAGGACTGTGTGTCGGGGCCGCCGTACTCGGTGAAGCCGTATGCCGTCGTCATGCCTGCCAGCCTATTGCCCCGGCATGCCGGAAGGGCGGTCTGGAAGGGTGGTGACGAACAGCGGTGTCGGTGGCACCTGATTGGATGGTCGGATGCTGCATGGACTCTGGTCACCGGGATCGGGGCTCAAACTGTGGGTCGACGGGCACGACGGTGCCGGGACCGACGATCCCCGTGATCCGGTCAGTGCTGTCCTGCACCGCAAGTTCCGTCATCGTGTCAACGTCCCCATGCCGCCTGTGCCTGGCGGGCCTTTGCAGAGTGAGTACGCAGCCGTTGCGTTGGCACCACCGGACGCGGTCGATCTCCTGCTGCGGTTCAAGGCTGATGACCAGCGAATCGCGGGCGACCTGCATTTTCTCGTGCACGTGGCGCGAGGAATCGACCGCTGGGTTCGTGCCGGGCGGGTGGTGCCGGCGCTGACGCGGGCCGAAGGAAGTTGGTGGCCACGCTGGCAGTTGTCGGTGGGGGAACGCCAGCGCGCGTGGATCGGTGAACTGGTCGTGGCCATGCCACCGGTACAGCGGGCCGTCGGCTCGCCGAGGGCGATGATCGAAGACATCACCAACGAACTCACGGACCCGATCGTCCGCCGTGTTCTCGGTGGCTCGGTGCCGGCGGTGCAGACCTCGCTCTGGCAGGCCGTGTTGTCCGGGGACCCTTTCGACGACGTGTCGGTACGAGCGGCCGAGGGACTCGCCGAATGGGGATCCACGTTCACCGCCGGAGAGCCGGACCTGGTTCTGCGGCTGATCGAGCCGGAACTCGACGACAATTCCGATCCGGACGACGATGCGCTGTGGCGTCTGCAGGTGTGCCTGCGTCCCGAAGGCGAAGCGCCCGAGCGTGTTCGACTGCACCGGGCCGACCCTAAACGCATCCAGCTCGGCAGTCGGAAGCTCGAAGAGGCGATCAAGGCGTACCCACGTTTTCGCGACGTGCCGCGCGACGAAGACAGTCTCGATCTGTTGCTGCCCACGCCGGTCGTGATGGACCTGGTCGGACACGGCGCGATTGTCTTGCGAGAGCGGGGAATCACGCTGCTGCTTCCCCGCGCCTGGAACGTGGTGTCTCCTTCGCTGCGTGTGCGGGTGACCTCGGCGTCGTCTCCGATCGTTGCGGAGAATCGCACGGTCGGTATGGATCAATTGCTGGAATACGATTGGGAATTGGCGCTCGGAGACAAGGTGCTCACCGCCGAGGAAATGACCCGACTCGTCGACGCGAAGTCCGATCTGGTCCAGTTGCGCGGCGAGTGGGTGCAGGCAGACAAAGACGTACTGGCCCGCGCGGCTCGTTTTGTCAGTCAGCGGCATTCGAGCGGGGATCGAGCGATTGTCGATTTGATCAAGGACTTGATTGCCGACGACCTCAAAGACCTACCGGTCGAGGAAGTGAAGGCGACCGGATGGGCATCCGCACTACTCGACCAGTCGGTGGCCCCGCGGCAGGTCGCGGTGCCGTCGACGGTCAACGCGACCTTGCGTCCGTATCAACGACGCGGTCTCGACTGGTTGGCCTACATGAGTGCACTCGGTCTCGGCGCGGTTTTGGCCGACGACATGGGGCTGGGGAAGACGCTGCAATTGTTGGCGTTACTTGCCCATGAGAAGTCCAAGACGGCAACACTTTTGGTGTGTCCGATGTCAGTCGTGGGAAACTGGCAGCGTGAAGCGGCGCGATTTGTGCCGAGCCTGCGCGTCTACGTTCATCACGGTTCGGACCGCGCTACCGGGACGGAGCTTGAACACGCTGTTCGTGAGAGTGATCTGGTGATCACCACCTACGCGCTCATGACCCGCGACGTCGCGGCCCTCAAGGAACTCGACTGGCGGCGCGTAGTGCTCGACGAGGCTCAACACATCAAGAACGCCAAGACATCTCAGGCGAGAGCTGCTCGCAGCATCCCCGCGGATCATCGCGTTGCTCTGACCGGAACGCCGGTGGAGAACCGACTGGACGAGTTGCGGTCCATCCTCGATTTTGCCAATCGCGGTGTACTCGGCTCGGAGCAGATGTTCCGCAAACGGTTCGTCGTACCGATCGAGCGGGAAAAGGATCAACTTGCCGTCTCGCGACTGCGCGCCGTCACGTCCCCCTTTGTGCTGCGGCGCGTGAAGACCGATCCCGCCGTGATCGCGGATCTCCCGGAGAAGTTGGAGATGACGGTTCGAGCGAATCTCAGTGAGGAACAGGCCGCGTTGTACCGCGCGGTGGTGGACGAGATGATGGCGCAGATCAAGGGGACGGAAGGTATGAAGCGTAAGGGCGCCGTCCTGTCTGCGCTGACCAAACTCAAACAGGTATGCAATCATCCGGCGCACTTCCTGCGCGACGGATCGCCGGTGATGCGACGTGGGCAACACCGTTCGGGAAAGCTCGGACTGGTCGAGGACATCGTCGAGTCGGTCACCGGCGACGACGAGAAGGTTCTGTTGTTCACACAGTTTCGTGAGTTCGGCGAGTTGGTGGTGCCGTACCTGGCAGACCGGTTCACCACCGAAGTTCCGTTCCTCCACGGCGGAGTGTCGAAAGCCGGGCGCGACGCCATGGTCGAGGCGTTCCAAGGTGAAGACGGCCCGCCCATCATGGTGCTCTCGCTCAAGGCCGGCGGCACGGGCCTGAATCTCACAGCGGCCAACCATGTGGTTCACCTCGACAGATGGTGGAACCCCGCGGTGGAGAACCAGGCGACGGACCGTGTCTTCCGCATCGGTCAGAGAAAGAACGTGCAGGTCCGCAAGATGGTGTGCGTCGGAACCTTGGAAGAGCGAATCGACACGATGATCGCGAGTAAAAGTGAACTCGCCGAACTTGCAGTCGGGACCGGTGAGAACTGGGTGACGGAGATGAGCGTCGAGCAATTGGACGAGTTGTTGCGACTCGGCGACGACGCGGTGGGCGAATGAGTCCGCGCGGTAAGGGTCCCGATTTCAGCGAGTACACCGGGCCTCGGCGGCGGGCACCCGCGCCGGTCAAGCCTCGTCCAGCGTTCGGGAGGACGTTCTGGGGCAAGGCTTTTGTCCGCGTCGTCGAAGAGATCGGCGACAAACCTCGCGTCACGCGTGGGCGTACGTATGCGCGTTCGGGTCAGGTCTTGGCGCTCGACATCGAACCAGGAGTGGTGACGGCCGAGGTTCAGGGCAGCCAACTTCAGCCGTTCGTTTCCACGCTGTCGATCGACACCCTCGATCAATCGGATATCGACGACATCATCACCAAGATCCGCCGAGTGCCGGGAAGCCTTGCCGCACTGGTGTCCGGCACTGTCCCGGACATGCTTGCCGCCCAACTGATACCGGACGGCCCGTCGGCTTTCCGCTTCGACTGCACCTGCCCCGATGACGGGTGGCCGTGCAAACACGCTGCGGCCGTGGCGTTCTTGACCGCCGAGCGGATCGACACCGATCCGCTGAGGTTGCTGAGACTTCGCGGGGTCGACCTTGAGCAGTTGATCGGGGGAGTGGAAGACGAGTCGACCGTTGCGGTGGACGTCGAGAATTGGTTCGGAATCGCGGCTGCCCTGCCGGCGCTACCGAAGGTGCCTTTTCGTGCGGCGATCGACGATCTGGATATCCGGCGGTTGCGCGAGGTGGTTGCGGCACTGGGATTGGACATGGCTCAGCAGAACGTCGCCTTGGATGAAATACGGTCCATCTACCGACGGTTGGACGGTTGAAATCGGACAACTCCGGACTGGTGCTAGTTTCCTGTCGTGAATTCCAGTATCGTTTATTGGACCGGTCCGGTCGGGACCTGCCTGCGATTTCATATCGTTGGCGAATAGACGACTATTCATTTCTCGGAGGGACAGTCGCTGTGATGCCCGTTCATTTGCGCGACAGCGCAATACCCAAACACGAACAGTTGCGCACCATTCTCCTGCGCAAGTGCACCCAAGAACTCCAGCCTGGCGACTTGATGACCAGTGAGCGAAACCTGATGCAGGACTACGGCGTCAGTCGGATCACCGTTCGCGAGGCCATCGGACAACTGGTAAATGACGGACACCTCGTTCGCGTGCGTGGCAAGGGCACCTTCGTTGCGCACCGTGCCGTCCAGTCCAAGCTGCACCTTGCGTCCTTCACCGAGGAAATGCGCGCCCAGGGGCATCACCCCACGACAGTGGTCCTGGTCAGCGAGCAGGGGCCGGTCCCCGAAAGCACTGCTGCCGCACTGAATATGCGACCGGGTTCCGATGGTTACCACGTCAAGCGCTTGCGCCTCGCCGACGGCGAGCCCGTGAGCGTGGACGACGGCTGGTTCAATCCCGAACTGTTGCCGGGTCTACTCGACATGGACTTGACGGGTTCGATCTACCGAGCGACCGCCGACAAGTACGACAAGCCGATCGATCGGGCCGAACAGACGGTCAGTGCAGACGGTGCGAGTACGGAGATCGCGACTCTCCTCGGTACTCGTAAAGGCGCCCCGGTTCTGTACTTCGATCGAGTGTCGTTCAGCGAGATCGCACCGGTCGAGCACACTCGAAGTTGGTACCGATCCGACCGCTACCAGTTACAGATGGAAGTCCAGGGCCAAGCGCGGCCCAAGACACGCGGCGACCAGTAGTCATCGTTCGAAACGAAAGGGCGGGCACACCTTCCGGTGTGCCCGCCCTTTGTGTTACGCCGACCAGTCGAACAGAGTGTCGCCGGTGGCGACGCCTCTACCGACGGAAGGGGATTCGACGGTGTCCGGTTTGGAATCCATCACGACTACCGGGCAGATCGCCGAGTAACCGGTCGTGTCGATGTGCGCTGGATCGAAGCTGACGACGGGATCACCGGCATTGACGGTGTCACCCTCGGCGGCGATGAGGGTGAATCCGTCGCCTTCGAGTTTGACCGTGTCGATGCCGATGTGGACCAGCACGCCCGTGGCCTTCTCGCCGAAGATCACAAATGCGTGAGGGTGAAGTTTCAGGATCTTTCCGCTGATCGGCGCCACGACCGTGAGCGGGCCCTGACCGCGAGCGGGTTCGATCGCGACGCCCGAGCCGACCATCTGCTGAGCGAACACCGGGTCCGGTACGTCGGCAAGTGCGACGACCCGGCCGGGCAGCGGGGCGAGGACGACCGTCACAGGATGTCCTCGATGTCCTCGGCAAGGGTGTCGGCCTCGGGCCCGACGATGACCTGGACAACCGTTCCGGCCTTGAGTACGCCGTGTGCGCCGGCAGCCTTGAGAGCGGACTCGTTCACCTTCGCTCCGTCCTTGACCTCGGTACGCAGGCGGGTGATGCAAGCCTCGATCTCGACGATGTTCTCTGCGCCGCCGAGGCCCTTGATGATTGCTTCCGCTTTCGACATTTGCTGCTCCTGATTGTCGGGTTGGTCGTGATCGTTGAACGGTCGTACAGGTGGGCTGACTAGTTGCTGGTCAAGGCTATCCCGGTTACGTATGTCACATTTGGGTGTTGACAACTCGCCTCCACCAGGTAAAACTACAACTGGTTATGACCGGACAGTACCCGTTGGAAGTCCGGCTCCACAACAGTTTCGACAAAACGGTTTTGCCCTCACTTGCGAGCAAGAACCGTGACCTGCATTTTCACGAAACCTGCACGTGTACGACACCCGAATTTCCAGAACCAGCGGCCGATCGCGACGCGGCCCGGCGAACGAAGAAGGTCCTTGATGACTCTCGAAGACACCCCGAAGAAGGAATCGAAAGTGTTCGCCGGGGTTCAACGCCTCGGCCGAAGCTTGATGCTTCCGATCGCCGTTCTGCCGGCTGCGGGAATCTTGCTCCGCCTCGGCCAGGACGATCTGCTCGGGCGATTCAGTTCGATGCACAGCGCTGCGGCAGTGATCTCTGCGGCAGGACAAGCAGTCTTCACGTGGCTGCCGCTGATCTTCGCGGTCGGTATCGCGATCGGCTGGGCCAAGAAGGCCGACGGCTCGACTGCCTTGGCCGCCGTCGTCGGCTACATGGTGATCGACGGTGTGTTCAAGGCGATGTCGCCGATCGTCCTCGAAGGGAAGACGGACCCGAACGGGGATCAATCCCTGATCAACTACGGTGTGCTCGCCGGCATCGTGATGGGCTTGCTGTCGGCGATCTTGTGGCAGCGATTCTATCGAACAAAACTTCCCGATTATCTCGGATTCTTCAACGGGCGCAGGCTCGTTCCCATTCTGACAGCGATCACCGGTCTTGTCGTCGGTGTCCTGATGGCATTCGTGTACCCCTTGTTCAACTCCGGCCTCAACTGGGTCGGTGAAGCAGTTGCTTCCAATACCGTTGTGGGCGGCGGCATTTACGGCGCAGCGAACCGTCTCCTGATCCCCACCGGCTTGCACCACATCTTGAACTCCGCCGTGTGGTTCCTGATCGGCGACTACCAGGACGCGAGCGGTCAGATCGTTCGCGGTGACCTCAACCGGTTCTTCGCCGGTGACCCCTCCGCCGGTACGTTCATGACCGGCTTCTTCCCGATCATGATGTTCGCCCTCCCCGCTGCGGCCTTCGCAATCTGGCGCAACGCCAAGCCTTCTCAGAAGAAGCTCGTCGGCGGCATCATGCTCTCCACCGGCCTGACCGCCTTCCTCACCGGTATCACCGAGCCGCTCGAATTCTCCTTCATGTTCGTCGCGTGGCCCCTGTACGTCATCCACTCGCTCCTGACCGGAACGTCGATGGCCTTGGTCAATGCGCTGGGGATTCACGACGGATTCACGTTCTCCGCAGGCTTCTTCGACTACGTGTTGAACTTCGGCAAGGCAACCAACGCATGGATGTTGATCCCGATCGGACTCGGCTACGCCGTGATCTACTACTTCCTTTTCAGCTTCGTCATCAAGAAGTGGAATCTGCGCACGCCGGGACGAGAAGAAGAGGTCGAGGTGGCCGCAGGTGAGCCCGACCCCGCGCTGCTCGAGGCCGAACTGGCGCTGGCTGCCGAAGGTGACAGCCGCACCGACGCCCCGCTCGTCGCCGAACTGGAAAACAAGCTCGACAAGGAACTGGAAGGACGCTGAACATGGCGATCGCAACCACGACAATCGGATCCCGCGTCGGACTCCACGCACGACCCGCAGCGCTCTTCGCGCGCGCCGCAGCCGATCTACCGGTAGACGTCACCATTGCGCTCGGCGACGGCGAACCCGTCGATGCCTCCAGCATGTTGTCTGTCATGACTCTCGGTGCCGCATTCGGGGATTCGGTGACCTTGCGTGCCGACGGTGACGGCGCCGATGCTGCGCTCGGTTCGCTCGCAGAGCTTCTCGCATCCGAACTGGACGAAGCCTGATGACGGCGAGTGTGGACAACCGCATCGCGGGTATCGGAGTGAGCGCGGGTTCGGTCTGTGCGCCGTGGTTGCGATTCTCCACGCCTGAGCCGACCTCGGCGTCGGACCCGATCACGGGCAGCCCCGAGGCGGAGCTGATCAGGATCCGTGAGGCACTGGACGCCGTCGCGGAGGAACTGCTCTCGCGTGCAAAGACAGTCGAGGGCGTCTCCGCGGAGATTCTGACGACGTCGGCTGCGATGGCGCGCGATGCGGGCATCGTGAAGGCGGCCAAGGCGAACCTGGAATCCGGGCTGCCGACCGCCCACGCCGTCGCAGTTGCCTTCGACGCATTCTGCGAAAAGCTCACGGCGCTCGGCGGGTACATGGCCGAACGGTCAACCGATCTGCGCGATCTCGGGCAGCGAGCCGTAGCCGTTCTTCGAGGGGAGCCGATGCCCGGAATCCCCACCCCCGGTCACGCGTACATCCTGGTGGCGCGCGACCTCGCGCCGGCGGATACAGCGACGCTTGGCAACAGTGACGTGGTCGGACTGTTGACTTCGGAAGGAGGTCCGACCAGCCATACGGCGATCTTGGCGAAGTCGCTCGGAATCCCGGCCGTCGTCAACTGCTCGGGAACCGATCAGCTGACGGAGGGGAAACTCCTCATCCTCGACGGCACCACCGGGACGGTCACCATCGATCCCTCGGCAGAAATGCGCGAGCGCGCTGTCCTCGAAGCATCGTTCGTGGCAGAGCAGTCGGCTTCGGCACATGGCCCAGGACGCACGCGTGACGGGTTCGCGGTGAGGTTGTCGGCCAACATCGGAACCCTCGAGGACGCTGCGCGGGCCGGGGCGGCCGATTGTGAGGGCGTCGGATTGTTCCGTACGGAATTCTCGTACCTCGGGCGCCACGACGCACCTTCGGTGGAGGAGCAAGCACAGACATACGCGTCGGTGCTCGGGCACTTCGCCGGCGAGAAGGTAGTGGTCCGCACTCTCGATTCGGGTTCGGACAAGCCGTTGCCGTTTCTCGATCTCGGGGTCGAGGAGAACCCGGCCCTTGGTATCCGCGGGCTCCGTGTCGGCACGGTCTATCCCGACACGCTCATCAGTCAGCTCGACGCTCTTGCTGCCGCAGGAAACACGTCTGGCGCCGAGTTGTGGGTCATGGCGCCGATGGTGGCCACGGCCGACGAAGCGAAAGACTTTGCAGAACTTGCGCGTTCGCGGGGGATCGGCAAGGTGGGAGCGATGATCGAGATTCCGGCCGCAGCTTTGCGGGCGAGAGACCTCCTGGAGCATCTCGATTTCGTCAGTATCGGCACCAATGATCTGAGCCAGTACACCTGCGCGGTGGATCGTATGGCCGGGAGCTTGGCGCAATTACTCGATCCGTGGCAACCGGCGGTCCTCGATCTGATCGCGATGGTCGGTCAGGCGGGCGCCGACGCCGGGAAACCGGTCGGTGTGTGCGGTGAATCCGCGTCGGATCCGCTGTTGGCGCCGGTTCTGGTCGGTTTGGGCATCACGAGCCTGTCGATGTCGGTCCCCGCGTTGGGTGCCGTTCGCGCGCAACTGGCCTCTCTCGACCTGGCGGTGTGCAAGGACATGGCCGCGGCGGCACGGGGCGCACGAAACCCGATCGAGGGTAGAGCGGCCGTCGCCCGGATTCGCGAGTCCGTATGAGTACGCCAGGCTCGGGCGCTGTAGACGATCCGATCGTGTTGCGGGGAACGGTGATCGGCGCTCCGATCGGGAAGATTCACGACGGGGTTGTCGTCGTGGACGGCGAGAAGATCAGCTGGGTCGGCTCGGCTGCGGACTACGTGGCGTCCGCACCGGTCGTGGCTATTCCGGATCGGACCGACGCTGTGATCATGCCTGGGCTGATCGATGTACACAGTCACGGCGCAGCGGGTGCCGGTTTCCCGAACACCGACGCCGAGGGAGCGAGTCGCGCGGCGGCGCACCATTGCGAGCACGGCACGACCGGGATGTTGGCCAGCCTTGTTTCCGCGCCGCGCGCAGATCTGGTGCGACAAGCAACGATGCTCGCCGATCTGGTCGAACGCGGAGAACTTCTGGGTATTCACCTCGAGGGGCCGTTCATCAACGGCGTCCGCTGCGGTGCCCAGGATCCGGCGGCGATCATTCCCGGCGATCCGGTTCTGCTCGAAGCCGTGTGTGACGCCGCACGGGGGACCGTACGGTCCATGACTCTGGCGCCCGAGACCGAGAACTTCGAAGAGTTGCTCGCGATCATGCGTCATCGCAACATCGTGCCGAGTTTCGGTCACACAGATGCGGATGCGGCAACGACGTCGGCGCGCATCGGTGCTGCAGTGCACGGGGATTGGGCCGGTCAGATCAGCGCGACCCACCTCTTCAACGGGATGCCGCCGCTGCATCATCGATCACCGGGGCCCGTCGCAGCGTGCCTGGCGGCTGCCGCGAGAGGCGAGATGGTGGTGGAACTGATCGCTGACGGTGTGCATCTTGCACCCGAGACCGTGTCGATGGTCTTCGATGCTGTCGGCCCGGACCAGATCGCCTTGGTCAGTGATTCCATGGCCGCTGCCGGAATGGACGACGGCGACTACCAACTCGGTGCCCTCGACGTCACGGTTCACGGGGGAGTCGCACGGCTCGCGACAATCGACGGCTCGGCCGGCGCGATCGCAGGAGGAACCGCGAGGCTGCTCGACGTACTGCGCAGCACCGTCTTCGACGGCGGAGTTGCGATGGAAGACGCTGTCGCAGCGGCAACTCGGAGCCCAGCGCGGTTGCTGGGGCTTGGCGACCTGATCGGAACGCTGGCCGTGGGCTGCCGAGCCGACATCCTGGTCACCGATCGTCAATTGCGCCTGGGGCGTGTACTACTCGGCGGAAAAGCCGCCGGAAAGGAACAATCATGGAAATCGTAATTCAGCCGACACCCGCGGAGGTCGACTCGACCGTCGCGGACATCGTCGAAGGATATGTCAGAGCCGGGGCGACGACGCTTGGGCTTGCAACGGGGTCGTCGCCGATCGGAACCTATCGTGAATTGGCAGCGCGGCATCGCGACGCCGAACTCGACTTCTCGCTGGCCCGGGCATTCCTGCTCGACGAGTACCTCGGATTGCCGAAACGCCATCCGCAGTCGTACTACTCGGTGATTCGGGCGGAGTTCGTCGATCACGTCAACCTGGATCCGGCGATGGTGTCCAGCCCCAACGGTGAAGCGCCGTGCCCGGAGCAGGAGATCGCCCGGTACGACCAGAGCATCGCGGCGGCCGGGGGAGTGGACGTGCAGTTGCTCGGCATCGGTACCGACGGCCACATCGGCTTCAACGAGCCCGGATCGTCGTTGACCTCGAGAACCCGCGTGAAGACGCTGACCGAGCAGACCCGGATCGACAACGCACGCTTCTTCGACGGCGTGGACGACGTCCCACACCACGTGCTCACCCAAGGGCTCGGAACCATCAGCGATGCACGGCATCTGGTGATGATCGCGACCGGCGAAGGGAAGGCCGATGCGATCGCCGCCGCCGTCGAAGGTCCGTTGTCTGCGTTCTGCCCGGCCTCGGTCATGCAATTGCATCGCCATGTCACCGTCGTCATCGACGAAGCTGCGGCCAGCTCGCTCAAACTTGCCGACTACTACCGGTATGCGCTCGAACACAAGCCGTCGTGGCAGTCCTTCTGACATGACGGTTCTGGAGCTGGCTGTGCAGGACGTGCGGGGGGCGAGGATCGCGCGTTCGGTAGGAGCGACTCGAGTCGAGTTGTGTGCGGCACTCGGCCCGACGGGGGGATTGACGCCCAGCATCGGAGTGATCGAGGCTGCGTCGGAAGTGGGGATCGCGGTTCACCCGCTGATTCGTCCGCGCGCCGGAGGTTTCGTGTTCTCACCCGACGAAGTGTGGGTGATGGAGCACGACGTACGTGCTGCCGTGGCCGGAGGAGCTTCCGGCATCGTGATCGGTGCGCTGACAGAAGACAATACGATCGACACCGTCGTGCTGCGTCGCATCATCGGATGCATGGACCGTGCGCGGGTCGAGGTGACGGTACATCGTGCGATGGACGTGGTGGCCGACCGTCTGACCGCGCTGGACGAACTGATCGAGTTGGGCGTGACCCGCGTGCTGACGTCCGGGGGTGCGGATACCTGCAGTGAGGGTCTCGACGAGATCGGTCGAATGGTCGAACATGCCGCGGGCCGGATCCAGATCATGGCCGGTGGCGGAATCACCGTCGACGACATCCCGGCAATCGCTGCCGTCGGCGTCGATGCGGTGCATCTCTCGGCACGCAAGGTCGTCGCGGTGTCCGGCGGCCCTGGCGGGGGATCGGATGGCTACGACGTCACCGATGCCGACGTCGCGCAGGATGCGGCGTCAGCGCTCCGCGCTGTGAGTGCTTAGAGAGCCCTGGGACTCCTTAACCACTCACGGCCGTTCGGCTCTAGACATACATGGACATCCAACTATAGGATGGTAGACATATTCACTGCTGCCTCCTGGGCGGTCCATACGAGCAAGGAACGGGTTAGCACAATGGTTGAAAATGCGACGGTTCACGAGTTGACGCACTTCGTCGGTGGCAAGCGTGTTCCCGGGACATCTGATCGATTTGCGGACGTGTTCGATCCCAACACCGGCAAGGTGCAGGCCCGCGTCCCCCTCGCGAGCAAGGCCGAGACCGAAGCCATCATCGCCAATGCCGAAGAGGCGCAGCTGGTGTGGGCGGCGTTCAACCCGCAGAAGCGCGCCCGTGTGCTGATGAAGTTCCTCCAGCTCGCTCAGGCCGAGATGGATTCTCTGGCGCGCCTCCTTTCGTCCGAGCACGGCAAGACCGTCGCCGACGCCAAGGGTGACATTCAGCGTGGCCTCGAGGTCATCGAATTCGCCGTCGGCGCTCCGCACCTGCTCAAGGGCGAATTCACCGAGAGTGCCGGCACCGGTATCGACGTGTACTCCATGCGTCAGCCGCTGGGCGTCGTTGCCGGCATCACGCCATTCAACTTCCCCGCGATGATCCCGCTGTGGAAGGCCGGCCCGGCCCTCGCCGCCGGTAACGCCTTCATTCTCAAGCCCTCCGAGCGTGACCCCTCCGTCCCGCTGCGCCTGGCTGAACTGTTCCTCGAAGCAGGCCTGCCGGCGGGCGTGTTCAACGTCGTCAACGGTGACAAGGAAGTTGTCGACGTCCTGCTCACCGACGATCGCATCAAGGCCGTCGGCTTCGTCGGCTCCACGCCGATCGCTCAGTACATCTACGAGACGGCCGCAGCTCACGGAAAGCGCGCACAGTGCTTCGGCGGCGCCAAGAACCACGCGATCGTCATGCCGGACGCCGACCTCGACGAGGTTGCCGACGCACTGATCGGTGCAGGCTACGGCAGTGCCGGTGAGCGTTGCATGGCCATCTCGGTTGCCGTTCCCGTCGGCGAGGAGACCGCGGACGCTCTTGTCGCGAAGCTGAAGGAGCGCGTCGCGAAGCTCAAGATCGGTCGCAGTGACGACGAAGGTGTCGATTTCGGCCCGCTCGTTTGCCAGGATGCCCTCGACCGCGTCAACAACTACGTGCAGATCGGCATCGACGAGGGCGCAACTGCAGTCGTCGACGGCCGCGGCTTCACTCTCGAAGGCCACGAAGGCGGATTCTTCGCCGGCGCAACCCTGTTCGACAACGTCACCTCGGACATGCGCATCTACAAGGAAGAGATCTTCGGACCCGTCCTTCAGGTGGTCCGCGCTGCCGATTACGAAGAGGCGCTGCGTCTTCCGACCGAACACGAGTACGGCAACGGTGTCTCCATCTTCACCCGCGACGGCGACACCGCACGTGACTTCACCGCTCGCGTCAACGTCGGCATGGTCGGCGTCAACGTGCCGATCCCGGTCCCGATCGCCTACCACACCTTCGGTGGCTGGAAGCGCTCCGGATTCGGTGACCTGAACCAGCACGGTCCCGACTCCTTCCGCTTCTACACCAAGACCAAGACCGTGACGCAGCGCTGGCCTTCCGGCAAGAAGGAAGAGACCAACCACTTCGTCATCCCCACGATGAACTGATCGGAACACTTTCCATGTTTACTCTGACCGATGACGAGCGGGCGATTCGTGACACTGCCCGCGACTTCGCGGCCGAGCATCTGGCGCCCAACGCAGTGGAGTGGGATCAGACCAAGCATTTCCCGGTGGACGTCCTCCGTAAGGCGGCGTCCCTGGGGATGGGCGGTATCTACATTCGTGAAGACGTGGGTGGCAGTGAACTGAGCCGCGTCGACGCTGCCCGGATCTTCGAAGAACTGGCCAAGGGCGATCCGTCGCTCGCCGCATACATCTCCATCCACAACATGGTCACGTGGATGATCGACCAGTTCGGCAACGACGAACAGCGCCACAAGTGGGTGCCCGGACTCTGCTCGATGGATCAACTGGGCAGCTACTGCCTCACCGAACCCGGTGCGGGCTCCGATGCTGCGGGCCTGAGCACCAAGGCCGTTCGCGACGGTGACGACTACATCCTGAACGGCGTCAAACAGTTCATTTCCGGCGCAGGCACTTCCGACGTGTACGTCGTGATGGCGCGCACCGGATCTGCAGGTGCCAAGGGCATTTCGGCGTTCATCGTGCCCAAGGATTCACCCGGACTGTCGTTCGGCGCCAACGAGGTCAAGATGGGCTGGAACGCACAGCCGACTCGTCAGGTGATCTTCGAAGACGTGCGCGTTCCCGCTGCCAACATGCTCGGTGAAGAGGGCAGTGGATTCCGCATCGCCATGAAAGGTCTCAACGGCGGCCGACTGAACATCGCCGCCTGCTCGGTGGGTGGAGCTCAAGCTGCGCTGGAGAAAGCCGTCGCATATCTGGTGGACCGCAAGGCTTTCGGTTCGGCGCTGATCGAGTCGCAGGCCCTGCAGTTCCAGCTCGCCGACATGCGCACAGAACTCGAAGCGGCCAGGACACTACTGTGGCGCGCCGCCGCAGCACTCGAAGACGGGGCGTCCGACGTCGTGGAGCTGTGTGCGATGGCCAAGCGCTTCGCGACCGACACCGGATTCGACGTTGCCAACAAGGCTCTCCAGCTTCACGGCGGTTACGGCTATCTTGCTGAGTACGGGATCGAGAAGATCGTTCGCGATCTTCGGGTTCATCAGATCCTCGAAGGCAGCAACGAGATCATGAGGGTGGTCATCGCGCGCAGCGTGGTCGCATCAGGTCAGGGAAAGCAGGGAGCAGCATGAGCGACGAGCTCGAGGTATTGATCGAAAAGCGTGACGGACTGGGGCTCATCACCCTCAACCGGCCCAAGGCGATCAACGCCCTCAACCATTCGATGGTCAAGGCGATGGCCAAGGCACTCGAGGAATGGAAGTCCGACGACGACGTCAAGGCGGTCGTACTCACGGGCGCCGGCGAACGCGGTCTGTGCGCGGGCGGTGACATCGTCTCGATCTACCACGACGCCAAGGACGGCAAGACCGGTTCGCTCGACTTCTGGCGTGAGGAGTACATCCTCAACTCCGAGATCGCGAACTACCCGAAGCCGTACGTCGCGATCATGGACGGGATCGTCATGGGTGGTGGCGTCGGAGTGTCTGCACACGGCGACATTCGCATCGTGACCGAGCGTTCGATGATCGGAATGCCCGAGACCGGAATCGGTTTCATCCCTGACGTGGGCGGAACGTACCTGCTCTCGCGTGCTCCCGGTGAACTCGGAACGCACATCGCGCTCACCACGGCGCGACTGAGCGCCGGGGATGCCATCGCAGCGGGCTTCGCGGATCACTTCATCCCGTCGGAGAACATCGAGACGTTCATCGCCGCTCTCGCGTCGTCCTCGGTTGCCGACGCCGTGGCGCAGTACGCGGAGCCGGCTCCGGTGTCGGAGCTGTTGGCCCAGCAGAGCTGGATCGACGCCGCGTACTCGGCCGACGACGTCTCCACCATCGTCGAGCGTCTTCGCGCGAGTGGAATCCCCGAGGCGGAGAAGGCGGCAGAGCAGATTCTCGGCAAGTCCCCGATCGCACTGTCGGTGACCCTGCGATCCCTGCGACACGCCAAAGAAGCGGCAGGCCTGGAGGAGGTCCTCAACGAGGAGTTCCGGGTCTCGACGGCTGCGCTCGCCTCACACGATCTGGTCGAGGGCATTCGCGCTCAGGTCGTCGAGAAGGACCGAAACCCGAAGTGGTCGCCGGCAACTCTCGACGAGGTCACGGCAGAATCCGTCGATGCCTACTTCGCCCCGCTGGGCGACAACGAGCTCGGACTCACCCCCCAACCGCAAGGCAACTGATCACCGCCGAAGGAGCATCACTAATGAGCACCATTGGATTTATCGGACTCGGTCACATGGGTGGCCCGATGGCGGCCAACCTCGTCAAGGCCGGACACAAGGTCGTCGGTTTCGACCTTGCACCTGCGGCGCTGGAGCAGGCAGTCAAAGACGGTGCATCGGTAGCGGATTCGGCGGTCGACGCCGTTCGCGGTGCCGACGTCGTGATCACGATGCTGCCGAGCGGTAAGCACGTTCTCGGTCTGTACGAGGAACTGCTGCCGGTGGCGACACCAGGCACGCTGTTCATCGACTGTTCCACCATCGACGTCGCTGATGCCCGCGAGGCACACGACAAAGCCGAAGCAGCCGGTCACCGCAGCGTCGACGCACCGGTCTCCGGTGGAGTCGTCGGAGCGACAGCCGGCACGCTGGCTTTCATGGTCGGCGGCTCGGAAGCGGACTTCCAGGCAGCATCACCGTTGCTTGACGTGATGGGCCGCAAGGTCGTTCACTGCGGCGACGCCGGTGTCGGCCAGGCTGCGAAGATCTGCAACAACATGATCCTCGGCATTTCGATGATCGCGATCAGCGAGGCGTTCGTGCTGGGCGAGAAGCTCGGCCTGAGCAATCAGGCGCTCTTCGACGTGGCGTCCAACGCTTCGGGACAGTGCTGGGCACTGACCACCAACTGCCCGGTGCCTGGACCGGTGCCCACCAGCCCGGCCAACAACGACTACCAGCCAGGCTTTGCCGTCGCACTGATGGACAAGGACCTCGGTCTGGCTGCAAATGCGCTGCGCACCAACGGCGTCGATGCAGAGATCGGGCTCAAGGCCGCCGAACTCTACAGTCGCTTCCATGCCGCGGGCGGTGGCGGTCAGGACTTCTCTGCCATCATCAACGACATCCGTGACCGTTCGACCGAAGGACAGCAGTGACCGACTTCAACACCATCATCCTCGAGCGTAAGGGTCGCGTCGGCGTCATCACGCTCAACCGCCCGAAGGCTCTCAACGCGCTGAACTCCGAGCTGATGAACGAGGTCGTCGCCGCGGTCGCCGACCTCGAAGCGGACAACGGCATCGGAGCCATCCTGATCACCGGCTCCGAGCGCGCCTTCGCCGCCGGCGCCGACATCAAGGAAATGCAGTCCAAGACGTACATGGACGCATACGTCGAAGATTTCTTCACCCCGTGGGACCGCGTCGCAGCAGCTCGTAAGCCGCTGATCGCCGCCGTCTCCGGGTACGCGCTCGGTGGTGGCTGCGAGCTGGCGATGCTCTGCGATTTCATCATCGCTTCGGATACCGCGAAGTTCGGCCAGCCCGAGATCAAGCTCGGTGTCATTCCGGGTATCGGTGGCTCGCAGCGTCTTACGCGCGCGGTGGGCAAGGCCAAGGCCATGGAACTGTGCCTCACCGGCCGCAACATGGATGCAGAAGAAGCCGAGCGCGCCGGCTTGGTGGCTCGGATCGTTCCGGCTGCCGATCTGCTCGACGACGCATTGAAGACCGCAACCACCATCGCCGAGATGTCGCTGCCGATTGCGATGATGGCCAAGGAAGCAGTCAACCGCTCCTTCGAGACCACCCTCGCCGAGGGCGTCCGCTTCGAGCGTCGGGTGTTCCACTCGACCTTCGCGACGGAGGATCAGAAGGAAGGCATGACCGCGTTCGTGGAGAAGCGGTCGGCAGAATTCAAGCACCGCTGAATTCGGGTACCGCTGAGTTCCGAAACAGCTGAAACTGCCCTCACACTCGTCGAGAGTGTGAGGGCAGTTTTTTTGTGTACGGGTGGTCGGTTCACCACTTGGTGGGTGCGCCGCCGGTGTCGAAGTCACCCGCAGTCTTGCGAAGTTCAGTGAGGATCGTCACCAATTGCTCGAGCTTGTCCTGCTGGAGTCCGGGGTGTGCGAACACCTTGCTGTTGAGCATTTCGGTGGCTTCGAGGGCGAGCGCGCGACCCGCGTCGGAGATCTCGATGAGCGTCGCACGTCGATCGCTGGGATGGGGGACCCGCCGAACCAGCTCCGCTTTCTCCAAGCGGTCGACGGCATTGGTGACGCTGGTGGGGTGAACCTGGAGGCGGGCACTGGCCTTGGCCATCGGGAGTGCGCCCGACCTGGTGAAGGTGAGAAGCGTCAGCAGTTCGTAGCGGGCGAAGGTCAGCCCGAGAGGCTTGAGAACCTCTTCGACCCGCGCCATCATGATCTGCTGCGCACGCATCACCGACGTGACCGCAGCCATGCCGTCGGCGACATCGCTCCAACCGTGCTCCGTCCACTGACGATGCGCCTCTTCGATGGGGTCGAGGGGGAGCGGCGCGGGGGGAGACATAGGTTCGATCATCCCATGCTGCGAAGCGGTCGGGTGCCTTGTCTGATTGTGTGTCGCAGCCGCTTACGTCTGTAGAGTCCCACGGGTGATTTCAATCCTCGTAGCGGGTGGCGTCTCGTTGTTCGTCGCGCTCTTCCTGACTCCGTTTCTCATTCGTGTGCTTTCGCGGCAGGGGCTCGGGCACGAGATTCGGATCGAGGGTCCGCAGAGCCATCAGGGCAAGCGTGGCACCCCGTCGATGGGCGGCATCGCGATCATCGCAGGCATGTGGGCGGGCTACCTGGCGGCACACATCATCGGTTTCGGCTCGCGGCTACCGCGGTTGTCTGCATCCGGTTGGCTGGTTCTCGCGCTGGCGACGTCACTGGGAATCGTCGGCTTTCTCGACGACTTCATCAAGATCCGCAAGAAGCGCAATCTCGGGCTGAACAAGACGGCAAAGACTGTCGGTCAGCTGGCGAGCGCCATCATCTTCGGCATTCTGTTCCTGCAGTTCTCCAACAACAACGGAGTCACTCCCGGAAGCCAGTACCTGTCCCATGTTCGTGACATCTCGGTGTTCTCGATGGGTGCCATCGGCTTTGTGGTTTTCTTCTGCATTCTGGTGTTCGCCTGGTCCAACGCCGTCAATTTCACCGACGGCCTCGACGGTCTCGCGGCCGGCTCGATGGGCATGATCCTGGGGACTTACGTCGTCATCGCCGGTTGGCAGTACCGGAACTCGTGTGTCCTCGAGCCTGCCGCCGGTTGCTACGACGTTCGTGACCCTCTCGATCTCGCGATCGTCGCTGCCGCGGCAGGTGGGGCGTGCCTGGGCTTCCTCTGGTGGAATGCCGCTCCGGCTCAGATCTTCATGGGCGACACCGGCTCCTTGGCGCTCGGCGGCCTGGTGGTCGGCCTGTCCGTCACGACGCACACCGAGCTGCTGATGGTCATCATCGGAGCCCTGTTCGTGGCTGAGATCCTGTCGGTGATCATCCAGGTTCTGGTCTTCCGATCGTCCGGTCGACGCGTGTTCAAGATGGCCCCGATCCACCACCACTTCGAGTTACTCGGCTGGCCGGAAACCGTCGTGATTGCAAGATTCTGGATCTTCGTCGCGATCTCGTGCGTCCTGGGACTTGCCACCTTCTACAGCGAGTGGTTCTCCGCTGCCGGTTAGACCGATTCGCTCGTTCGGGTCGGATCGCTCTTTCGGGTCGTAGCCAGAAGAGCGATCAGACCGAGCGACACACACGCCGTCATCGTGACGGCCAGGGCTGTGCTCGTGTTTCCCAGCAGGCCGACGGCGGGTGCGATCGCCGCGCCGACACCGAACTGGAAGGCGCCGAGCATCGCCGCCGCAGTACCGGCCGCCTCGCCGTGACGAGCGAGAGCCAGTGCCGGGGCGTTGGGGAGAACGAACCCGATTGCGCCGGCCATGATCCAGAGCGCGATCACGAATCCGGCGAGCCCGCCCAGTTCCAGGACCGCGACAGTAATGACTACAGCGCCGGAGACAACCGCAGCCACGAGGGCCCACTTGGTGATCTGCTGAGGAGTCCACCGGTCGAGCAGTCGGACGTTGACCTGCGAAGCACCGATCAACGCGATCGCGCCCGCGCTGAAGAGCAGCGCGAACTCCTGTTGATTGAGGCCGTACTGGTCCTGATAGACAAACGACGCCCCGGAGACATACGCGAACAACGACGCCATGCCGACGCTGGAGACGAGCGTCAGGACCATGAACGTGCGGTCGCCGAGGAGCGAGCCGTAGGTGCGGAGAACCGACGTCAATCCGCTCGGGCGACGCTTTTCCTTCGGCAGTGTTTCGGACAGTCCGAACGCACCGATCATCGCCGTGCCGACGCCGATCAGTGCCAGGACGACGAAGATTCCGCGCCAGTCGAGGGCGACGAGGAGGGCGCCACCGATGCTGGGCGCCAGGATCGGCGCAACGCCGAGCACGAGCATCAGCCGGCTCATCACGACGGCAACGGTGTTGCCGCTGTAGAGGTCGCGGACGATCGCCATGGTGACCACTGCCGCGGCCGCCGCGCCCATGCCCTGGAAGACCCGCAGGATTCCGAGGACCGCAATGCTCGGTGCGAAGACCGCCAGCAGCGAAGCCAGGATGTGGACGCCGATTCCGGCCAGCAGCGGCTTCTTGCGGCCGAGCGTGTCCGAGAGCGGCCCGACCAACAGTTGGCCGAGCGCGAGGCCCAGGAGGGTTCCGGTGATCGTCAGCTGAACCGTTGACGACGAGACTCCGAGATCGGCGCCGATATCCGGTAGCGCAGGCAGGTACATGTCGATGGTGAAGGGGCCGAGTGCCGTCATGGAACCGAGGGCCAGGATCTTTCCGACACTCGGCTTGCGGTCGACACTGCTCGTTTCCAGCGGGGCCGCCTCCAAGGGCGGAGCTGCCTTCACAGGCGGGGCGATGGCGGTGTTCTCGGCACTCATGAAACCTTCTGGGTTGTCTGGGTCTGGCGAACTGCTCGGTCGTTCGGGCGAAATTCGGGCCGCACTTCGTATGACCTGCGCCCACCGAGGGAGTCAGCATCGAGACTGACCGATTTGTTCCCGAAGAGCTCGCAGTTTTCCCAGAGACTGGAACGCCTTGTGGGATTGCGCTCGAATCATGCTGAGCGGAACTGTGGTTCGGCGCTGTCACTCGGGGCAGAGTTACTCACTGACGCGGGTGTGGCTGAGTGGCTAGGCACCGGCCTGCAAAGCCGTTCACACGGGTTCGAGTCCCGTCATCCGCTCGGGCGTCGGGGCTGGCCAACATGGTCGGCCCCGATTCATATTTGCAGGTTAGGGAACTGAATTCGATGTTGCATGCGAAATGCGCAAGGGTGTGTGTACGTGTCGTGTTGGGTGCGCAAGGGTACATATTTACTTCATGTGGAAGTACCACGGAGGTACCAGCGAGACGAATTCGAACGACTGTGCGGGTGGCGTTTGAACACAGAAACGCCCCGGCTCTCAATTGCTGAGCCGAGGCGTTCTGCGCGGTACCAGGACAACTCCCACATCCACCGCGAGAGAAGTCAATCGTTGGTGTCGTGGTCTGCTCATCGCCAGAACATGTTCACGTCCGATGCGCTTTTGCCGCCGGAGGAAAGGACTTCCGGCCCGCTGGGGTTTGGTTGCCGCTGGTGCGCGGCGCTGGTTGGTGTCTCGTTGCCGGATCGCGGCAAAGGGCAAGCATTTGCAAGTGGCGGGGTGCCAGGGGCGGGGCAAACAATGCTCAAGCGGCTATCGGCGTACCTTGGTGCCCGAACTTGCTGATCGAGGTGGCGCCTTGGGCTCGCTGCTGACCTTGGTTCCGGCTGAATTCTTGCGAACGGTCACCGCGAGCTCTCGCTTGGGCTTGTCTAGTCTGGGCGTTACGTCCAGCAGACGACCATGTTTTCCGTGATAAACGACCGTGCCCTTCACGAGAAGGCCCCGCCCGGTCGCAGTGCGGAACTCCGCTCCAGCCTTCGCAGCCTTGTAGTCACCGCGCTGGCCGGCGGAAAGGTGCCCTCACGTAGGACTGGCGGGCTTTCCTCGTGGCTTTGCGGCCCAACTGTGCGAGTCGCGGCCTTGGCCGCGCCTTTTGCTCCAGCTACACGTGAGAAGCGTCCTTTACTGTCGCGTTTGGACGATCGACGGGCCATCACACACCTCGCGGACGCGAGTTGATATGTGCCGCTGACCGTTGCAGTTTCGCAATCCCTGCTTCGCGGGCAAGGCGGTCCCGCTCGGACTTCTCCAGGGCAGCCGCTACGGGTGACGATGCGTCTGACGGGCTTCCTCAACCGAAGTAGCACGTTCGTGTATTTGGTATATACGCGTGTCTGGCGCGGCGGTGAGGACCGTGTTTTGGTGTCCTATCCTTAGCCGTGCTCGCCGAGTTTTCGGGCAATTGCCTTGGCAATGTCCTCAGCCTGTTCTTCGAGATCGCCTTCCGGATCGTACCCTCGGCCGCCCTTTGACTGCAGAATATCGAATGCACCTTGTGGCATCCTCACAGACCAAATTGGTATTACTTCATTCTTTTCAATCCGATGCTTGTAGTTCGCTGCTTCGAAGAGTGTCCATCTCTTAATTCCGTACTTCTCGCCCAATATTGGAACGACGAATCGGCTATCGCTGGCGTAGATTGGCCCAAGGATGGCTTCAACATCATTTGCCATGATTCTTGATTCTTCTGCCTTGTCGTAGAAGACGGCAAGTTCGAACTCTTCAAGGTGATTTTGAAGCTTTTCGGCAAAAGCCCGATCTTCTCCCGCGAATGAGAGCGCGACGTCGTATGGCTTCTTGGAATCAACGTTTGTAAATCCTACTTCTCGAATGAATTCTGTCCAATCGAGATTTTTGAGATAGTACATTATGTGGGGATCTTCAACGGACAATGATCGAGAATCCGCGTTATAGTGCAAAATTGCTGAAATTTCCGGCGTCTCGCACAAGCGTTGAAGGTGGCCCTTGTCGACCACCTGTTTTACGCTGTACTTTTCGTTCGGGTGCATCTTCGCCTCTTCGTTGAGGTCGATGCTCCACTCAGGCGAATCTGTCAGCCACCGTAAGATATGGAAATAGTTTGCTCGGCCACCGGTTCTGAACCTGGTTCCACGCACGAAACCTTTCACGGCGGAACCGAATCTCGTCCGCTGGCGTTCCATTACTTGTCTGCGTGCCGACGCATAGAGGGTCTTGATCTCGGTTGTCTCTTGCTGCTCTTCCAAAATTCCTTGTTGGGTGCAAATTTCGTGACAAAGGAGTTGCGCTAAGTAGAAACTCCCTTGCGCTCCATTGATTACATTCTCAGCCGCGATTAGATTGATATTCAAGGCGGTCTCGCCTTTTTTGATCATTTCACGAATCTTGCTATCGGGTTCGGACTCGAATTTTATTCGATCGATTCTGTTTGCGAGATCGGGTGCGAATGATATCAGGTTTACGCCGGCCTGATTAATTCCAATTATTATCAATTTGCTCGCGACGGCTTCCGTATCTGCGAGTATCTTGAGAAGATCGGATATTGAATTCTGATCTTCAAGGGGCAGGCGGTGGAAATCATCGATGACGACTACGCCAAAATCTCTTATGGTAGGTAATTCGCGGATCACTTCAATATCGCTCAAGCTGCGTGCTGAAAGCTGAGTAGCTTGTTGTTCAAGGCCCAGGTCTCGAAGCGAAGTCAAGACCGCTGTTGACTTCCCGATGCCGCTGGGGCCTTCGATGACTACGCCTCGGCCTTTGGTCCTCAGTGCAACCTTTAGGCGGTCACTGTGGCTGGGGCTGACGAAGGTATGGGTGGGCACACCGGAAACCTTGAATACATCTTCGAGTAGCGCGAGCTCGGACATGAGACCCTCCAGTTTGTTGTGGCCCGAATATATCTTGCTGCTGGGACTGGAGGTACGGGGGAGGTACCGGCCACCCGTTGCCTCTCAGTTCGTCTGTACGACAATGTCTCTGCCAGCGGAGTCAGTCAGTGACGCGGGTGTGGCTGAGTGGCTAGGCACCGGCCTGCAAAGCCGTTCACACGGGTTCGAATCCCGTCATCCGCTCGTGTCGGAGACCGGCAGGCATACCGCCTGCCGGTCTCTCTTGTGCGGTCCTGGTTCGCGGTGTCGGCTGCGATAGTCTGGGCTGCCGGAGCGAGCGGACCACTTGAGTGAGGCACTGAATTGATTTCGGGACAGGACCTGCGATCGCGGCGCTTGGACGTGGGGATCAGTCAGTTCCAGTTCGCCCGCCGAGCGGGAGTCTCGTCAGCCGTCGTCTCCGCGTGGGAACTCGACAAGGCGTATCCGAAGCCACCGGTGGCGCGCGCAGTTCTCACAGCCCTCTCCGCGTTGGAAGCGGCAAAGCGTGAGGGCACGTACGCGGCCCCGCGGAAGCGATCGAGTGGTAGTAGCCGTGCGCGTCGAGCGACACCGGTCAACGTCCCCGCCTCGGTGGCCAGGCGTGCGGTCGCGGCGGCAGGAAGCGGAGCCCCCACCGTACTGACGGCGTTCTCCGGTTGTGGGGGTATGGCCGAAGGCTTTCGGATGGCGGGGTTTTCGGTGGAGGGATACATCGAAGTCGTTCCTGAGGCGCGCGCGACCTTCGATCGGAACTTCCCCGGTGCGAGGTGCCTCGGCGAGGACATCCGGGCAATCGATGAAGCCCGTGTGAAAGACCTTCTGGCACAAGTGGACATCGATGTGTTGGCCGGGGGACCGCCGTGTCAGGGCTTCAGCCTCGCCGGCCGACGCGACCGCGACGATCCGCGCAACCATCTCTTCCGGAACCTGCTCGAGCTCGCCGACCTGGTGAAGCCGAAGGTCGTGGTGATGGAAAACGTGCGATTGCTGCTCAGCATGAAGGACCCGGACGGTGGGATGGTCGTCGACCGGATACTCGGCGAGATGGCTGCACGCGGTTACGACGCGTCGGTCAACACGGTCAATGCGCAGGATTACGGCGTCCCGCAGTTCCGGGAACGAGTGTTCATCGTGGCGACCCGCCGCGACAGTGGTATCGGTCCGCTGCGTTTTCCGCCGAAGACTCACGGCGTGAATGGTGTTGCGCCGCTGAGGACTTTCCGCGATGCCACCGTCGACCTGGCTCCGCTGGAATCCGGACAGGCCTGCGAAACGGACCCGCTGCACTGGGCCGTCGAGCATCCCGAGCACGTCCTGCGGTGGCTGCGTGATGTGCCGGAAGGAATGTCGGCTCACGACAACGAAGATCCGGCCATGCGACCGTCGTCCGGATACAACACGACGTACAAGCGATTGCGGTGGGACGAGCCGGCGTCGACGGTCGGAACCACCTTCGGGATGATCTCGGCTTCCCGCAACGTACACCCGAAACACACGCGATCCTTGACCGTTCGAGAAGCTGCTCGCCTCCAGACTTTTCCCGACGACTACGTATTCGAAGGCAAGTGGGGAGCGGTGCGCACGATGATCGGCAATGCGGTGCCGCCGCAGTTGGCGTCGGTACTGGCAGGAGAGATCAAGAAGGCCCTCGGCTGAGATAGTGCACCTATGGAAAATGGGGCCGACAATGTCGGCCCCATTTCGAGTTACGCCCTGGCAGGGGTGTGGTGCAAGCGAATCAGCTGAGGTTGAGCTTGGCGATCAACGGCTGGACGACCTTGATGATGTCGATGACGGCGCTGAGGGTGTTGATGGAACCCATGTTTCGGTCCTCCGTGTCGTATGTACAGGTTTGTATGTACAAGGTTGTGTCTGCGTGGTGTTTCTGTACGACCTTGTGTCGCAGACACAAGTTAGCAAACTGGACGCTTGTTTGGGTTGAAATGACCGCTTTGCGCTGAAGTTGCTGAAAAGTTCACGGTTTGTTCAGGAATGGAAACAAAAAACAGGCCGGACTCCCCGAAGTCCGGCCTGTCGATGACGCTTTGCGATCAGCTGAATGCCGAAAGTGCGCTGATGAGGCCGATGCCCGCAACTGCGACCTTGAGGACACTCAAGACGTCTTCGAGCTTGACACCCTCGGGCAATACGTTTTCGACAGACTCCATGTTGGATCCTTCATGTGTTGGGGTCGTGGTCCAGTGCCACTGCAAGCAAGATACCCAATCGTGACCACCTGTGAAACCCCGGCGCGAAGATCACAGTTGTGTTGCGCCGGACTCACTGGCCGTCGCGACGACGGTGGCTGCCACTATTTGCTCCACGCTGATGCCTGCTGCCGGTAGGCAGTGGTAGAAAATTCGTTCACAGAGGTCGACCATCTCGCCTCGCTCGAGCGTCGGCTCGTCGATCCAGTTGACGACGATTTCCTCCATGAACGCCTGCCACCCGGCGATTGTCGCCTCCACGGTCGCGTTCGATTCGATGCCCAGATTAGTGAGCGCAGCGACTATCCACGTGGTGAAAGTGCGGCGCATCCCACGGTAGATCGTGCGCATCCGGACGTCGCCACTGCCGGCCATCCGCATCACGGCGAGGTAAATGGTGGGGTGCTCGATAACGGCGTCGACGAAAGTTTCGATACCTGAACGCAGCTGGGACGTGATGGGTAGCTCGGGGTCAGGTCGCATTCGATCTTCGAGATCGGCCGAGGCAGCCTCGAGGATGGCGTTCTGGAAGCCCTTTTTGTTCTTGAAGTAGTGGAACAGCAGTGGCGGTGAGACGCCGGCCTCGGCGGCAACTCGGTCCATCGACAGTTGGTCGAAAGGCTCGGTCCGCAACATGTGTACTGCCACCTCGAGGATTTGCCTCTGACGGTCTTCGGGGGAGCGAGGGACTGCAGCCATTCCGACATCTTATGTATTGGCCCGTAAGGTTCATTGACTTTTACTCAACGCTGTCTATAACGTGAGGTAACACATACGTGAGGCGAGGAGTCCGACAGTGTCTGCTTTCGACATCGTGGTCAACGACGGGTTGTGGTTCGACGGGACGGGGGCTCCAGGTCTGCGTCGCAATCTCGGAATTCGAGACGGCGTGGTCGCGGAGGTGTCCACGACGGGCCTCGAGATCGGGCCGGACACCGAGGTGATCGATGCGGCCGGCAAGTGGGTGCTCCCGGGTTTTGTCGACGTCCACACGCACTACGACGCCGAGGCCTTGGTTAGTCCAGGGCTTCCGGAATCGGTTCGCCACGGCGTCACGACGGTCGTGCTCGGTAATTGCTCGTTGTCGACGGTGTATTCGACCCCGCGCGAAATTGCGGACCTGTTCAGCCGGGTCGAAGCAGTGCCCCACGACGCGGTGCTGCGCATCCTCGAAGGGAACAAGACCTGGACCGGTCCCGCGGCCTACACCGCTGCACTCGAAGCCCTTCCCCTCGGACCGAACGTCGCGGCCTTCATCGGCCATTCCGACATCCGCACGCACGTACTCGGATTGGGGCGCGGCACCGACAAGAAGGTCAAGCCGACCCGCTCGGAACTCGGCCGGATGGGCTCGATGCTCGAGGACGCCATCGATGCGGGGATGTTGGGCCTGTCGTCGATGACCAACGCCCTCGACAAGATCGACGGCGACGAATACCGTTCCCGCTCTTTGCCGTCGACGTATGCACGGTGGAAGGAGTTCCGATTCCTCAACCGCATCCTTCGTGATCGCGGCAAGATCTTGCAGAGCGCTCCGACCATCAACCTGCATCCGAACGTCGCGGCGTTCTTCGCCGAGAGTTCTGCCATCGGACGCAAGAAGCCGCTCAAGACGTCGCTGCTCTCCGGTGCGGATTCGAAGGCCTACCCGGTGATCGTGTACTTCATGCTCGCTGCGGCCCCGCTGCTCAACCGCTTCGCCAAGACCGATTTCAAGTGGCAGCACCTTCCGGTTCCGTTCACCGTCTATGCAGACGGAATCGACCTTGTCGTATTCGAGGAGTTCGGTGCCGGCGCCGCCGCGTTGCACCTCAAGGACCAGGTGGAGCGCAACGAACTGCTCCAGGACGAGTCGTACCGCCGCGCATTCCGCAAGGACTACGACAACAAGTTCTCTCCTCGCATCTGGCACCGCAATTTCTACGACGCCGTCATCGTCGGTTGCCCGGACGAGACGTTGATCGGCAAGAACTTCGGTCAGGTCGGCGACGTCCGGGGAGTGCACCCCGTGGACGCATACCTCGATCTGGTGGTGAAGTACGGACGAGAACTTCGCTGGCGCACCACTATTGCCAATCATCGTCCCAAGTTCGCCAAGAAACTCGCCGCGAGTTCCGGCGTGCAGATGGGCTTCGGCGATGCGGGTGCGCATCTGCGCAACATGGCGTTCTACAACTATCCGGTGCGACTCCTCAAGCGTGTCAAGGACGCCCAGAGTGACCGCAAACCGTTCCTCACGGTCGAACGGGCAATTCATCGCCTGACCGGCGAGCTGGCGGACTGGTACGGCATCGATGCCGGGCATCTACGCCAGGGTGACCGCGCGGACTTCGTTGTCATCGATCCAGCCGGGCTCGACGAGTCGGTGGACGGCCTGTTCGAGGCAAAGGTCCCCGAGTACGGCGGGATCAGCCGAATGGTCAACCGCAGCGACGACGCAGCCGTCGCGACGGTGATCAACGGCCGACTCGTCTACCGGGACGGCGAATTCGCCCCGGGATTCGGAATCGAAAAGACAGGCCAGTTCCTGCGCGCTGGTGAAAAGGCTCCGATCACAGGGGTCACGAAGGCTAGCGTGGCGCTATGACTACACCGGCGGATCGCCTCACCTCGTACTCCCGGTCCGGGCTGACCTTCGACGTACGCGACGAAGGTCCGGCAGACGGTCCGGTTGTGGTCCTCCTGCACGGTTTTCCGCAGGATTCGAGCTCGTGGGATCAGCTCGCACCGCTCCTGCACACCCGCGGCTTCCGCACGGTGGCGCCGGATCAGCGAGGGTACTCACCCGGCGCCAGGCCGAAAGCGCGCTGGGCGTACCGCGGGTCCGAACTCGCCGCTGACACTGTCGCACTGATCGACGCGCTCGCGGTGGACAAGGTGCACCTGGTCGGCCACGACTGGGGTGCCGCAGTCGCATGGCAGGTCGCTGCCGAGCGGCCCGATTTGCTCAACACCGTTACCGCGGTGTCGGTTCCGCATCCACTGGCGTTCGTCAAGGCGATGGTGACCAGCACGCAGGGACTGAAATCGTGGTACATGGGGGCGTTCCAATTGCCCTTCGTTCCCGAGAAGGTTCTGTCCTCCACGTCGGCGGGTGAGAAGTTCCTGATCTCGAGCGGGCAGACGCCGGAGAACGCACGACGCGATCTGAATGCCATGCTGGCTCCCGGCCGCCTGCGGGGTGGTCTGAACTGGTATCGCGCGATGTGGATGACCAAGCCGAACCCCGCAACTGCCCGGGTCACCGTGCCGACCATGCACGTCTGGAGCGACGGCGATGCTGCCATCGGGCCCAAGGGATCTGCGCTCACCCCCGCGTTTGTCGACGGCCCGTACCGGTTCGAGGTTCTCAGCGGCGTGAGCCACTGGATTCCGGACGAGGCGCCGGACGAGTTGGACCGACTGCTGGGCGAGCATCTCGGCAGCTGACCGCGTTTCGATCACTGAAGCCCCGCCGATCGGCGGGGCTTCAGTTGTCAGCAAGGTCGTCGGCCGGCGGTTCTCAACGAGTTCCGAATCGCTCTTCCACCTGCTCCTTCGTCAGACCGAACTCCTCGAGCGTGTACTTGTGCGAAGGTTTGCGAGCACCCGAGCGGCTTTCCTCGTGCATGGCCTCCATCGACTGCTGGGCGGTAGATGTCAACGGGATGTCGAAGTGCGCGTAGATGTTCTCGACGGTTCCCAGCGGATCGGTGACGAAGTCCTGATAGTCGACGTCGATGAACTGAGCCGGATTGTGGTGTGCGCGTGCACTGTCGAACTGCTCGAGTCCCCTGGCCCACAATTCGAGCTGACTTTCGCCGATCACCTTGTCGGTGAACGTGTTCGACCAACCCTCTGTCGCCTGGGCGGCCAGGCTGCATACCGACGGAATGATTGTGGTGGGGGAGCGGTGAGTCTGGATGACGAGAGCGTCGGGGTACGCCTCCATCAATTCGTCGAGCGCAAACAGGTGGCTCGGGTTCTTGAGGACCCACCGTCGATCCTGATCGGGCAGACCGATCAGCTGCAGGTTCTTCTTGTGTCGTGCATAGGCGTTCGACCACTCCTGGTCCTTCAGCCATGCGGAGTACGTGGGTAGATTTGCCAGGCACTCGTACGACACGGACTTGAACGTCTGACGCAAGAGTTGCCAACATTCTTCGACTTCACTGGCGGACATGTAGTGCACGCCCATGAATTCGGGATGCTCGACGTGGTGTTGGCCGAACGTCTCCTCGATCTTGGCGAAGACCGGGTTCGATTCCCAGGTATCGCGAGGTGGACGCGGCTGGGGGAACTCGGTCAGCCACATCTCGAGACCCTGGTGAGCCGGGTCGACCGTGAGGAGGCGGTGTAGCGCTGTGGTGCCGGTGCGTGGCAATCCGGTGACGAAGATCGGCCGCTCGATCTTGACGTCGGCGTGTTCTGGATGTTCCTTCCATGCGGATTCGCTGAGCAGACGTGCCACCAGGGCGCCGCGTAGGAATACCCGAGAGATCTTGCTGCCGAAGGGTGTCAGATCCTCGTCGCGGTCGTACGACTCGAGCAGGACTGACAGAGCTTCGGTGTAGTCGTCGACGCCGAAGTCCGTCAGGCCGGTCATCCTTGTCGCCGAGGCATGGAGATCCTCGACGGTGCCGACGTGAGTGCGTTCAGTCATGGTGCTCCTAGTGATGGAATTCGCCGCAGTTGACGTCGATGCATTGGCCGGTGATCGCGCTGGCCATGGGGGACGCCAGGAAGATCGCCGTATCGGATACTTCATCCGTCGTCGGCAGGCGCTTGAGGTCGGTGTTCGACGCGGTGTGCTCGTAGATCTGCTCGACGGTCATGCCGAACTTCTCCGCCTGGTGCGCGAAGTAACCCTTGAGGGTGTCGCCCCAGATATAGCCGGGTGCAATCGAATTGACACGAATTCCCTGCGGGCCGAGTTCGGTGGCCAGGGACTGCGACATGGCGAGCAGGGCCGACTTCGCCATCTTGTAGCTGCCGTAACGCTCTTGCGAATGCCGCAACACCATCGAATTGATGTTCACCACGGAGCCGTCCGACTCGGCAAGTGCCGGCGTGAACAGCTGAGTCAGGCGCAGCGCACCCAGTACGGTCAGTTCGATGCTGTCGCGGATGTGCTGGTAATCGGTGCGAGCCAATGGCTTCATCGACGGAATCGAGAAGGCATTGTTGATCAGAGTGTCGACTTTGCCGTAGGCGGCAATGGACTCGGCCACCAGATTCTCGGCGGAAGCCTGGTCGGTGATGTCGGTGGCAACGGTGACGGCGCGCCCACCGGCATCGACTATTTCCTTCGCGACGTCGTCGAGCCGCGATTGCGTGCGCGCTGCGAGAACAAGACTCGCGCCGGCTGATGCACAGCGAAGCGCCAGAGCGCGGCCGAGAGCGGGGCCGACCCCGGAGATGACTACTACGCGGTCTTCGAGCAAGGCGGTCATGTTTACCCCAGCATTCGGTTGTCGATGGCGGCCTGGCGCTGGGCAATTCGCGCTGCCCAGTCCTCGGCGCTGATGGCGTTGGTGTCGAAATGCGGCAGGTGCTTCGCAATGTCTTCCACTGGAACGATCTCGACGGTGGGGCCGTCCTCGGGCGTCAGCTCGCGCGATACCCGCTGCCACCGGAACTGAAGAATGCCGCGCGGGTGCCCGACGGTTTCGATCCAGTTGGTGACACCGGGGTTCTTCTCGCTGACCACCATCCGGACCATCCCGTCCGGATCCACCTGTGCCTGGCCGTTGTTGAGGGAGGTCTGATGATTGACGTAGTCGAGTGAGATGTACCAGAGGCTACCGAGTTGGAAGCCGAGATACGGTGCGTCCGACGCCGGAACCGTGATGATCATCGCCTGCTCGTCGGTTAGTTCGTAATGTCCCACCGACGAGTACTGCGTCGCCAGTCCGCCCGGCGTCAGACGTGGTTCGGTCATGGTGTTGACCGTGAGCTTGAGGTAGAACCACTCCGGAAACTGCAGCCACGTCTTGACCCGCGTGACCAGTGCCTTTCCGGCCCGTGCGTACCGCTTCTCGGTCTCTTCGGCGGTCAGCGGTGGCGGTGCGATCCCGATCGAATCGGTGCGCTCGATTCGGATCACGCCGCGCTGCTGACTCCAGTCGCTGTAGACCTCGCGAACGACCAACTGCGAGGAACCGGGCGCCAGGGTGTAGTAGTTGGCTCGGCCGTCGGCAGGGCCGGGGCCGAACCAAGCGACGAAGTTGCCGTCGTCGTCTATCTCCAGTTCGCGGTCGTCGAAGGCGATCTCGCTTCCGGGGACATTCGAGTTGGTGTAGTTCCCGCTCAACACCTGGAAGCTGAGATCGGCTGTGGTGCCGCGCTTTCCGGTGACCTTGTATTCTTTGTCGTCGTTGATACGGGCGCCGAAGTAGAGGGTGTCCGGGTTGTCGAGACCCATCTTGGTGAACGGCCCGGTGCCCTGGATGAAACTCGGATGAGTCTTTTCGCTGGCCCAGGCGGCATGCGTCGTCGCGATGATTCCGCCGGCCAGATATTGGTATCCCTCCAGTAGATCCTGTTCGGATCTGATGTGCGGCGCAGTCTCGATCAATTTCTCGGCTTCGGCGATCGCCTCGGCAAACGGGTCCGTCAGCACGCTGGCTCCTCACAGTCCCGACTATGTCGCCGGTCCAGAGCGTCGTGGTACAAATATGTACCTATTTGGTAGATGTTGGGTATTCCGACAATAGAACGCGTTCTAGGGAGTGGTCAATGGGTGGACCGGAGAAGGCGCCTGAAGATGGTCGCCCGAGGGGGAGGCAATCGCCTCCCACCGAGCGGGTGGTTCAGGTACTCGATTACCTCGTCGGCCGCCCTGATCAGCGGTTCGGGCTGTCGGAACTGGCCCGCGCGCTCGAGATCAGCAAGCCCACCTGCCTGGGAATCCTCACGGCACTGGCTGATCGTGGATACCTGACTCGGGACGAGGTGTCGAAGACCTACGGGCTCGGTCCGGCCTTGATTGCGGCCGGACGTGCAGCTCAGCGAGGATTTGCCGTCGGCCCTATTGCCCGCACCCATCTGGAGAAGGTGAGTGCGGAGTTCGGGACGACGTGCACGGCGTCCGGCGTGATCGGTGACCAGATCAGTGTTCTCGAAGTGACCGGACCGATCGGCGCCCGTCGCTCTGCCAAGGTCGGGCAGGTGTATCCGTTCGCTCCGCCGGTCGGACTGATGTACGTCCTCTGGGGTTCGGATCACGACATGGACAGTTGGCTCACCAAGGAGCCGAGCCTGCCGGTGCGCCTGGATCGCGAGCGTCTGTGGAACGTGGTCCGCGAGTGCCGCGCCGCGGGGTACCTGGTCGAGAGTCTGGACCCCGTCGGGCAGCGACTTCACACGCTGATGGCGGGTGTTGCGACGCATGATCTCCCGCCCGAGGTGCGTGAACTGCTCGGTGAGATGGTCTCGAGCCTGGGCGAGAGGGTGTACCTCGGACGCGACATCAGTTCCGACGACGAGCATCCCGTCAGTCTCATCGCTGCCCCGACCTACGACGCCGAGGGGAATCAGGCGCTTGTGTTGACGCTGTATGTGGGTGGGGCGATTACGGGCGCCGAGATCGAGCGAAGGGCCGCGGCGCTGGTTGCGGCAGCGGATGCGGTGACGGCGGAAGTTGGTGGCCGGAGTCCGGTTCGCGGTCTGTGACGTCTGATTGCCGGTCATTGACCTTTGGGTAGAACGAGTTCTATTCTGTGATTGCGTTCAAATTAGAACCAGTCCGGTACATAAATGTACCGATGCGGAAATGGTGTTCCGCACGGAGTACGTGATGCTCAGGAGCGAAAGACATGGCAACACTCCAGACCCCGCCCGCCTACGAGTTGTCGCATCTGCGAGCACTCGAAGCGGAGGCGGTCCATATATTCCGCGAAGTCGCAGCGACTTTCGAAAAGCCGGTCCTCCTGTTCTCCGGAGGTAAGGATTCCGTCGTGATGCTGCACGTAGCGGCCAAGGCATTCTGGCCTGCCCCATTGCCGTTCGCCGTGATGCACGTCGACACCGGTCACAATTTCGACGAGGTGATCGAATTTCGCGACCGCACGGTCGATCGCTTCAACCTGCGTCTTGTCGTCTCCAGCGTGCAGGACGACATCGACGCCGGTCGCGTCATCGAGGACACCGGAGTCGGTTCCAGTCGCAATCGCCTGCAGACACACGCGTTGCTGCGCGGAATTCGCGACAACAAGTTCGACGCCGTGTTCGGTGGTGCTCGCCGAGACGAGGAGAAGGCACGCGCCAAGGAGCGGGTGTTCAGCTTCCGGGACGAGTTCGGGCAGTGGGATCCCAAGGTGCAGCGACCCGAACTGTGGAACCTGTACAACGGCAAACACCGTAAGGGCGAACATATTCGGATCTTCCCGCTCTCCAACTGGACAGAGCTCGACATCTGGCAGTACATCGAGAGCGAACAGATCGACCTTCCCGGCATCTACTACTCCCATCGTCGCGACGTGGTTCCACGCGACGGAATGCTGTTGGCACGCACCCGCTTCCTCGAGCTTCGCGACGGCGAAGAGTCCTACGAGGCGTTGGTGCGCTTCCGTACGGTCGGCGACGCAACGTGTACCGGATGCGTCGAATCGTCGGCCGAAACGCCGGCTGCTGTCGTGGAAGAAGTTGCAGCGAGCCGTATTACGGAGCGTGGCGCAACCAGAGCTGATGACCGAATTTCCGAAGCCGGCATGGAAGATCGTAAGAAAGAGGGGTACTTCTGATGCCGCAACTGCTGAGAGTCGCCACGGCGGGCAGCGTCGACGACGGAAAATCGACACTCATCGGCCGGTTGCTCTACGACTCCAAGTCGATCTTCGAGGACCAACTCGAGGCCGTGGAGCGGAGCAGTCGAGAGCGCGGAGACGAGTACGCCAACCTCGCGCTACTGACCGACGGATTGCGCGCTGAGCGTGAACAGGGCATCACGATCGACGTGGCACATCGGTATTTCGCGACCCCTCACCGGAAGTTCATCATCGCCGACACTCCCGGGCACGAGCAGTACACCCGCAACATGGTGACCGGCGCGTCTACGGCCGATCTTGCCCTGATCCTGGTGGACGCACGGAAGGGCGTGCTCGAACAGACGCGGCGGCACGCATTCCTCTCCACGCTCCTGGGGATTCCGCACCTCGTGCTGTGCGTGAACAAGATGGATCTGGTGGGCTGGTCTCAGGAACGGTTCGAGGAGATCAAGGAAGAGTTTCGACAGTTCGCGATCAAGTTGGACGTCCACGACCTGACGTTCATTCCGGTGTCGGCGCTGTTGGGAGACAACATCGTTGCCCGGACCGAGAACATGTCCTGGTACGACGGGCCTTCTCTGCTGCACCATCTCGAGCAGGTGCACATTGCTTCGGATCGCAACTTGATCGACGCTCGGTTTCCGGTGCAGTACGTGATCCGTCCGCAGAAGCAAACAGATGCCGACCTCCACGATTTCCGTGGATACGCCGGAACGGTTGCCAGTGGTGTCTTCAAGCCTGGTGACGAAATCGTGGCGTTACCTTCAGGATTCACCTCGACGGTGAAGGCAGTCCACGGGCCGGGCGGTGACGTGATCGACGAGGCATTTGCGCCGTCGGCCGTATGTATCGAGCTGACCGACGATCTCGACGTCAGCCGCGGGGACCAATTGTGTCGGCTCAACAACCGGCCGCAGGTCGGGCAGGAAATCGATGCGATGGTCTGTTGGTTGACTGAACAGACCACCCTGTCGGAGAACAACCGCTACTCGTTGCTGCACACCACGCGCTCCACGAAAGCGCAGATCGTCAAGCTCGACTATCGCCTGGACGTCAATTCTCTGCACCGCGACGAGAAGGCAGAATCTCTGTCCCTCAACGAGATCGGACGCATCTCGATCAAGACGCAGCAACCGTTGATGTTCGATCCTTACCGCCGCAACCGGGTGACGGGCAGCTTCATTCTCGTGGACGAGACCACGGGCAATACCGTTGCTGCTGGAATGATCAACGGTCCGACGCTCAAGGAGTCGCGCGTCGTCTGGCACAGTTCGGAGGTCTCTCGCGAGGAGCGTGCGACCACCGGTGGGACTGTGTGGCTCACCGGACTCTCGGCCTCGGGTAAGTCGACGATCGCGGTGGAACTCGAGCGCCGGTTGGTGGCCGCGGGTATCCCGGCGTACCGCCTCGACGGCGACAACCTCCGGCACGGCCTGAATGCGGATCTCGGGTTCAGTGCCGAGGACCGAGCGGAAAACGTTCGCAGAGTCGGCGCCGTGGCGCAGTTGTTCGCTGATTCAGGTGCAGTGGCAGTGGCTTGCCTGATCAGTCCGTACCGCGAGGACCGCGATCGAGTTCGGGCGGCCCACGAGGCTGCTGGACTGAAGTTCGTCGAGGTCTATGTCGACACCCCGATCGAGCAATGTGAAGCCCGAGACCCCAAGGGTATGTACGCCAAGGCCAGGGCCGGGGAAATCAAGGGTTTCACCGGGGTCGACGATCCTTACGAGGCTCCAGCCAGCCCCGAGCTGGTGATCAGACCCGAAGACGGAACGCCTACCGAACTTGCGCTGCGAATTATGGAAGTGTTGGACCGGTGAGCGAATCCACACACAGCAGAATCGCCGACGAGGCACTCGCGGCGGAATTGGCGCAGGCCGCTGGTGCGATCCTCCTGGGGATCCGAGCCGAGGGCCTGGGTGTCGACGACGGTCGTGAGCTGGGCCGACGAGGCGACAAGGCAGCGGATTCCTACATCCTCGACAGGTTGGCCGCCGAGCGGCCGGAAGATTCCGTGCTCTCGGAAGAGTCGGCCGATGATCGCAATCGTCTGGAGGCATCCCGGGTCTGGATCATCGATCCGCTGGACGGCTCCAAGGAATACGGCCTGCCGGATCATGCGGATTGGGCAGTGCACGTGGCGCTTTGGGAACGCGGTCGTGGAATTACCGCAGCGGCGGTGTCGCAGCCGGCGCTCGGAGCGGTGTACTCCAGTGGCGACGAGGCAGTCTCGGTTGCTGCCAACTCGCCGCTCCGAGTAGTCGTCAGTGGCTCGCGACCGCCCGCATTCACCGAAGCCGTGGCGGCCGAACTCGGCGCAGAGGTCGTGCACATGGGATCGGCCGGCGCCAAGGCGATGGCGGTGGTGCGCGGAGAGGTCGACGCGTACCTGCACGCCGGTGGGCAGTGGGAATGGGATTCGGCGGCACCGGTCGGAGTTGCGCAGGCGGCGGGACTGCATTGCAGCCGCATCGACGGTTCGCCGCTGCTCTACAACGAATCACATCCCTACCTACCGGATCTCGTGATCTGCCGACCGGAGTTGTCAGAGTCGATCCTGGGCGCAATTGCCAAGCACTCCACGGAGTCTGCGGTCAGCGGACGCGTCGCCATGGCGCGTGAATACGTGAACGCATTGCTCACTCACGACGCAACGAAGGTCCGATTCGCCGCCGACGCCTGGCGGGTCGAGAACGGTCAGCGAACGGGTGATACCGGCGCTTTCATCAGCAACGAACTCGAACAGGGGCAGCAATATCGCGGAATCGTGGCGATACGTGAGCTCGCGCTGCGTGAGTGGGGCGAGAGCGTCGTGGCGCGGTACCTGCTCGACCTCGGAAAACCTGGCCAAGCCCCGGCCAGTACGGTTTTCGTCACCGAGTACTTCGGGATACCGGCAGGCGAGATCGAAAGCATCCTGGCAATCATCGAACCCCACGAAAACGATTCGAAAGAGGCTGGCACACAATGACACCGGACAAGCTGATCACCGAATTCTGTGCACTCTGGGCGAACGCCGACGTCGCGAAGATCGTCGAGCACTTCACCGATGACGTCGTTTATCACAACATCCCGATGGAGCCCGTGGTCGGTCGCGAGGCCGTCCGGGCGTTCATCGAGCAATTTGTCGGTGCCTTCGGCAACATCGACTTTCAGATCAAGCGTCAGGTTGCGGACGGCAACACCGTCATGAACGAGCGCGTCGACGTCTTCACCATCAACGGTGCCGAGGTAGCACTCCCGGTCATGGGGGTATTCGAAGTCGAGGACGGAAAGATCAGTGCCTGGCGCGACTATTTCGACATGGCGCCGATCAACGCGGCAGCCGGCCAGGCCTGATCGAGGCGCCTACTCCGCGATGACAGCGTGCGGGTAGTCCGCCGAGCGGTGCTGGAAACGCGTAATGGCGGGATTCACGATGACGCCGTCACGGATTTCGATGGCGCGGTCGACGGTCTCGTCTGCCTTCCAAGCCGTCTCTCCTGCCATCAGAGTGGGCAAGTAGGGAAGAAGTGATTCGCTGATCTCCCATGACGCCGAGTTCCACAGGTACGACGGGCTGTGATCGACGCCGTAGTAAGTGATGTTGTCGCCGACGATGAAGGTCGGATCCGCGAACGAGGTGGGACGAGCCCAGCTGAACCCCATGCCTTCGTCGCACGAGACGTCCACGATGAGGCTTCCCGGTTGGAAGTCCATGAGATCTTCCTCGGTCAGGAACGTCAGCGGGGCATCCGTGTTCTGCAGTACGCAGTTGACGACGATGTCGTGCTCGGCCAGGAAACCCGGCACCGGAACGCTGTGATTGTCGAGCATGACGTGGCTGCCGCGGACGTCACCGTTGTCGTTGTCGAAAGAAACCATGCGCGCCGAGTGGATAGGGGAGCTGACGGCGGTGACGCCGCGCTGAGTCAGTACGTCGACTTCATGGATACCGTGCGCCTTGAGTGCAGTGACGGCGCCGCGCGCTGTGGCACCGAAACCGATCACGGCAGCAGTGAGACGGCGGCCGTAGTCTCCGGTGGAACCGATCAACTGCAGGGCGTGCAGTACCGAGCAATAGCCGGCCAACTCGTTGTTCTTGTGGAACACATGCAGATTGAACGATCCGTCGCTGTGCCAGAAGTTCATGGCTTCGAAGGCGATGAGGGTCAGTTTCTTGTCGATCGCGATCTGTGTCAGCTCGGTGTCCTGGACACAGTGGGGCCAGCCCCAGAGCACTTGACCCGATCGGAGTTCGGCGAGGTCACGCACCAACGGCTTCGGTAGCAGAACCACATCGGTTTCCGCCAAAATCTGCTTGCGCGTGCGGATTCCGGCCACCAGGCGCGAGAGGTAGTCGTCGGAGTAACCGAAGGGGTGGCCGTAGCCTTCTTCGAGGTAGATCCGAGAACGTAGTTCGGCATCGATGCGATCGAAATGCGCAGGATGGATCGGCAACCGGCGTTCTGCCGGTTTGCTCGACTGTCCGATGACTCCAAGGGTGCGTGCGTTGTTCAATTGTGTATCTCTCGATAGGAGCAGGTAGAGATGTCAGGCAGGCGCCTGAGGGACTAGCAGAAGCCGCAGGAACGCTGGCAGATTGCCTCGGCCAGGATCGCGTGAAAGCGTGCCGGCTGCGCTGCTGTCGATCGCCGACGGCAACAGAAAGGCGCGTCGGTATGTGCTCAGTCTAGTCCGGAACGGTCCGGGCCCGGTGGCCGGGCGCGGTGCGGTGCTCCTCCGCCGTACGGCTATTGCTCGCGCAGGCGTGAATCCAATACGGCCAGTTGGATTTTGCTGGCGTCCGCGTGTACCTGACGTCCTTTGTCGGTGACGTCGACGAACACCCCGCGCCGGTCGGCTTCGCACAGTGCTCGCTGAACCAGTCCGGCCTTCTCGAGACGGGCCACGCTACGGGAGAGCGCGCTGGGACTCAGGTACATCTCCGAGGCAAGCTCCTGCATGCGTGGACGTTCGCACGTGGCGTCCATGAGCCGGTCGAGAGCCTCGAAGTCGCTCATGCTCAGCCCATGCGCCGACTGCATCTGGCGATCGAGTTCGCACGCGATGTCGTTGTAGCTGGTCGACAGCGAGCGCCAGGTGTTGCGCAATTCGGATTCCGACGTCACGACCGCATTCTAGTTGAAGACTCGATTACGTGCAATTGCATTAAATGCTTGTGCATTATGTGCATGTGCATCTATTCTCGCTGACGTGACTTGCACAGACTCGACACTCAAACCATTCGATTCGCCGGAAACCCCGGGTTCTACGGAATCCACGGACCCGGCCACAGGGGAGGGCTGGTCCCTCAAGCTGTGGGGCATCCTCGCGGTGCTCTGCCTCGTGTTGTTCCTCGACGGTCTCGATGTGTCGATGGTGGGCGTCGCTCTACCGTCCATCGGCAATGAACTGGGCCTGTCCACTACTTCGCTGCAGTGGATCATCAACGGCTACGTCCTCGGGTTCGGCGGCTTGTTGCTACTCGGTGGACGTACCGCCGATCTTCTCGGACGCAGGAAGGTCTTCCTGATCGCACTGACCGTGTTCGCCATCGCCTCGCTGGTAGGTGGCCTTGTCGACAACGGAACACTGCTGATCGCATCACGATTCGTGAAGGGGTTGGCTGCGGCCTTCACCGCTCCGACCGCAATGTCCATTCTCACCACGACGTTCAAAGAGGGCCCGGCCCGTAACCGTGCGCTGTCGGTGTTCTCAGTGTTCGGTGCCAGTGGTTACTCGTCGGGCCTGATCCTTGGCGGGCTGTTGACCAGTGCCGGTTGGCGATTCACGTTCCTGATGCCGGTTCCGTTCGCCGTCATCGCACTGATCGGTGGGTACTTCCTCATTCCGCGGGACCGTCCCGCAGATACCGGGGGACACGACCTCGTCGGCGCCGTAACCCTGGTGACGGGAATGCTTCTCACGGTCTACACGATGGTCTCGGCTCCGACCCGTGGGTGGGCACACCCGACGACGCTGGGTTCGTTCGCCGTCGCAGCCGTGCTTCTTGCGACGTTCTTCTTCGTGGAGAAGAAGGTGGCTCATCCACTTGTGCGACTTGGGCTTCTGCGCGTCGGCACCATCGTTCGTGCGAATCTGGCCATCATCGCTCTCTTCGGTTCCTACCTGAGCTTCCAGTTCATGATGACGATCTTCCTGCAGTCGGCCCTCGGCTGGTCGCCCCTGAAGATGGCGATGGCATTGCTCCCCGCGGGCATCATCGTCGCATTCGGATCGCCGTTCGTCGGACGGCTGGTCGACCTGTACGGCAGTGCCAAGCTCATCATCGCGGCACTGACGTCGCTCAGCGTCGGGTACCTCTGGTTCCTCTTCGCGGGCAGCGATTCACCGTCGTACGTCGTGGCGATTCTGCCGAGCGTCATCCTGCTCGGACTCGGATTCGCCTTGGGGTACACCTCGATCATGGCCCAGGCCACCTCCGGCGTCGACGATTCGGAGCAGGGTTTGGCGTCCGGGCTGGTGAACACGTCCGCTCAGGTCGGTGCGGCGCTCGTGCTCGCTCTGACTACCGCCCTCGTGACCGCCGGATCGCACACCGCATCCGGTGCCGGTACCGCCGGATTCGAACAGTTCCATCCCGGACTGATCCTGGTTACCGGAGTCGCGCTGGTGGGCTTGGCGATCACCGTCTCGCCGCTGGTACGTGGAAGGTCGCTGCGGGGAAACTCGGCGAGTGACAGGCGCGCTGAGGAAGAAAAGGAATTGGCCGAGGTCAACTGAATACTCGCTTCATCCGCGAATGCGCTCGGCCGCGTAGGAGACAATCCTGCGCGGCCGAGTTGCTGTGTCTGAACTAGCGAGCAGCAGATTTCGGGGCTGCGTCTTTCAAGGCCGCATCGAAGCTTGTCGACGTAGCTTGCGAACCGAGAATCAGCGCCAGCCGCACCAACATGGCTTCGCGGTCGGACGGATCAGCCTGATCGAGTGCGTTCGACAGTGCCAACCAGACGTGTTCGCGGCGGCCCTCGTCGTCGATCACCGCAGTAGTCGCCGACGGTGCTGCATCGAAGTGCGTGGGCGCAGTACCGGCCGTCAGGTGCTTGGCCACGTCGTTCAATTGCGTGGGATCGCTGATGCGGCAGAGCGCCAATCCGTCGGGCCGAATCACGATGATCTCGCCGACACGAGCATCGAGGGCAGATGCGAGATTGCCTTCGGCATCGCGAATCGTGGAGTCGTTAGTTCCCGCAGTGATCACCCGTACGGTTTCCGGAGCAATCGCCTGACCAAGGATTTCGGCTTGCGTGTCGAGTTCGGATACCAGCTCAGCTGACAGTCCGAAAGCCAGCAGGCCGAATCCAGTACCGCGTAGACTGTTCAAGGAGGTTTTCGAACCGTCCGCCGAGACCTGGACGATCCTGTCTTCCAGCGGATCCCCGGGTAGGACGCCCTCGGTGCCCGCAGCTGTGGGCCACGTCAGCGGCGAGAGACGGGCGTGCGTTGCACTCGACTGGCGCGGGTTGATGAGGTGCGCGAATTCGCTTCGCTTGGTGGCGAGTTCGAGTACGGCGTCGCGGGTGGTTCGGTAGCCGTGACTGCCGGGCGACATGATGAGCGTCGATTTGCCTGCGTTGTCGACGTTCTGCTGCCACGCGCTGCGACGTTCCTTCGAATACGCGTCGAGGATGGCGGTATCGGCAGCTCCGTTGATGACGGCGGCCAGTTGCCACACCAAGGTCTCGGCGTCTTCCATACCCGAGTTGAGGCCGCGAACACCGAAGATCGGAACAAGATGCGCGGCGTCGCCGGCAAAGAGCACACGGCCGTGAGTGAAATCTTCCAGGGCGAGTGCATGGGCGCGGTAGAAACCGAACCATTCCAGGGTCCAGGGGATATCGCTCTGCAGCCATTCGAGGTGGCGGGTGATGCGGTCGCGGATGCGATCTTCTTGCGTCTCTGCCTCGGGATCGTCCGACGCGTCGAGCTGGTAGTCGATGCGCCAGATGTCCCGTGGTTGGCGGTGCATGATGATCGTGGACCCCGGGTTGCTGGGCGCGTCGAACCACACCAGACGCTCGGCCGGTAGTTCCGATTCCCAATGAATGTCCGCGATGACGTAGTTGCCCTCGTAGCTGTTGCCCTGCAAGCGGATTCCGCTGAGTTCGCGCATCTTGCTACGGCCACCGTCGGCGGCAACGACCCAGGCCGCACGCAGTTCGCGAGTTCCGAACGCGGTGTCGACGGTCAGCGTCACCTCGTCATCGCCGGCCACGATGCCCGCGATCGACGACGACCAGTGGAAGTTCACCAGAGGGTGAGCGAGCAACTTGTCCGTCATGATCTGCTCGAACTCGGACTGCGACACGTTGACCATCGGACCGCGTGCGTCGTGATCGGCGGACGCCATGCGGAAGTGCAGCACTTCCTGATCACGGTAGTAGCTCCGGCCACCCACCCACGGCAGAACGATGTCTTCCAGTTCGGCGCCGAAGCCGAGACGCTCGGCAACTTCGAGGCTGTGCCGTGACACGCAAATCGCGCGACTGCCGAACGAGACCTGATCGGCCGCTTCGAGAATCGTGACGGCAATGCCGCGCTGTGCCAAGCCCATGGCTACGCCCATGCCGACGGGGCCGGCTCCGACGATCACGACGGGAAGTGCGTCGGCCGAAGGCACCGTGGAAGCGAAATCCTCGGGTGCGTACTTCTTCGGATGAAAGTAGGTCGACATGGTCACGAGGCTTTCTGTGCGGCAGTGGTTTTCGGGATCAGTTGAGGTTCCGGGAGTAGCAGGATGGAAACCAGGCTGATCACGGCAATGATCACGAAGTAGACGGTGATGGCGAACGAGGTGTCGAAGGCGGCGTAGAGCGCAGTGGCGATCATCGGGGCCAGACCGCCGCCGAGGATTGCGCCGATCTGGTATCCGAGTGACGCTCCGCTGTAGCGGATATGTGCGGGGAACAACTCGGCGAACAGTGCCGCTTGTGGCCCGGCGCAGCAGCCGAGCGTGAAGCCGAGGGCGATCATCGATACGAGCATCACCGGGACGATCGCCGTGTCGATCAGCGGAAAGAACACCGCTGCCGCCACTACCAGCGCGGTCGAACTGCGGATGTAGACGGTTCGGCGTCCGAGAGTGTCCGACTTGTGAGCGCTGAAAGCCATTCCCGCCATCCAGAACGGGCAGGATGCGATGAGGAGGAAGAGCATCGTGGTTTTGCCGAAGCCGAGTTCGGTCTCGCCGTACTTGAGGACGTACACCATGTACGCGTACGCAATTCCGTTGGTGGCGATGAAGGTTCCGCCGGCGAGGAGCACTGTCTTCCAGTGTCTGGTGAGAACCTCGAGAATCGGCATGGACTCCGCCGGTGCTTCGGACTTCGAAGCGGTGAACTCGTCACTTTCCTCGAGGCCGAGACGGATCCACATCGCAACACCTACGAGAACTGCGCTGAGCAGGAACGGGATTCGCCATCCCCAGGAGTTGAATGCATCGTCGTCCATGAAGGCGGCGAGGGGGAGGTAGACGAGATTGGCCACCAGTACGCCTGCGGGAACACCGATTTGTGGTGCGCTGCCGTACAGCCCCTTCTTGCCCTCCGGTGCGTTTTCGGTGGCGACCAGAACTGCGCCGCCCCACTCGCCGCCGACGCCGAGTCCCTGAACGAATCGCAAAGCCACCAGGAGTATGGGGGCAAAGACGCCGATGGCGGCGTAGTTGGGTAGCAGGCCGATGGCAACGGTGGCGCAGCCCATCAGCATCAACGAGGTGACCAACATGGATTTGCGTCCGATGCGGTCGCCGAAGTGTCCCATCACGATTCCGCCGATGGGTCGCGCGACGAATCCGACGGCGAGGGTGGCGAAGGCGGCCAGGGTGCCGGCCAGATCGGACGTGCCGGGGAAGAACTGCTTGCCGAGCACGAGCGCGGCGGCGGTGCCGTAGATGAAGAAGTCGTACCACTCGATGGCGGTGCCGACAAAGCTGCCGAGGGCGGCCTTGCGCGCCTTGACCGTCGCGGCGGTGCGCGTAGCGGTCGGTGAGGCGATGGAGGTCATGAAGTGCCTTTCGAGATGAATGTGGCTTGAAGAAACAATGACGTGCGCCACAACAATTGAAAAGCGAAAGAATTGGAGGTTCTTGCACGGAAAATACGTGGAACCAGCTCTGCTGCGTGGTAGCGGGACTATTGGGCAGGTTCCGTGGGTGAAACGAATTCTATGAAAGCGCGTGCTACGCGGCTGAGACGAGTGTTCTGGTGCCACGCGAGAACTACGTGCACCGACGGCACGACAGGGGAAGCGATGGTCTTGACGACCACCTCGAGCCCCTCGTACGTGACGTCCATCTTGGGGCGCTGGAGTAACAGCGTCCAGCCGAGTCCGCGCCCGACAAATGCTCGCGCCGTCTCGAAGTTCGCGGTTCTGTAGGCAACCTTCGGGATGAATCCGCCTGCGCGACAGACATCGAGCGCGTGTTTGGTGCTCGGCGGAGCGTCGAGGAGAACCATCGGGTGTTCCGCGAGGTCCGGAAGATGGATCGGTCGCTCGGACCGCGCGAGCGGATGTTCGGCACCCAGGACGATCAAGGGTTCGCGGACGGCCAACGGAACCGTGCGCAATTGTGGCGAGAGGTCCAGGTCGTACGCGATCGCGAGGTCCAACTCGCCGTTCTCGAGATGTGTCTGGAGTCGATTCTGAGTGTCCTCGCGGAACTCCACCTGCGCGTCGGGATTCTCACGGGTGAACCCGGCGATCATCGACGGCAGAACCGTCGGCCCCAGAGCGGGATAACAGCCGATCGCAATGGGCCCTGACACGCTTCCGCCGGTTCCGAGTGCGTCGGACTCGAGTTCCCCGGCTTGCTGAAGTAGCGCGCGGGCGCGCACCAGAACGGATTCGCCGGTGCGGGTCAGTTGAATGCCGAATGAGCGACGGCGAACGCACAGTTGAACTTTGAGCGCGCGTTCGAGTTCGGTGAGCGCCGAGGACAGGGCGGAAGGAGAGAGGTGCAGGCGCTCGGCTGCGGCACTGATCGTTCCGGTCTCGGCCACCGCGACAAACGCAGCCAGCTGACGCATCGTGTACGTGGGAGCGGGATCGACGCGAGGCATGAGATCGACAGTAGTCGGGGAGAAGACTCTGGATCTGTTGGTATGGCACCGTAACGAGGTCGAAAATCTGTCGCCGACCTGCGTTTTCGTGGTGCCCCCGGCAGGATTCGAACCTGCGACCTTTCGCTCCGGAGGCGAACGCTCTATCCCCTGAGCTACGGGGGCGCACCGAATACTCGGTGTGCCGATTGGGCTGCGTTAGCGTAGCGCATCACGGGGGGACAAGACCAAACCGGTCCCCGTCTCGGCATGGCGTCGTCGCGGGAGGCAGTCGAGGATGCGACCGGGGACCATGGTCGTCGAATCATCTGTACCGACTGACTCGGATGCTTTTTACGCCTAGGCTCGGCTCTGAGCACAGGCTCGGGCGGACTGCTCGGGCACCCTCGTGAGGTACGGGAGTCGTTGATGACCGATCACCACTATTCCGAAGACCAGCTCGCGCTCGACCTGAAGTGGTGGGCAGCGGCCAACTACCTGACCGTTGCGCAGATCTATCTGAAGGACAACACGCTTCTGCGTGAACCGTTGCGTGCAGAGCACATCAAGCCTCGATTGCTCGGGCACTGGGGGACCAGCCCCGGCTTGTCGATGATCTACACGCTCCTCAATCGGCACATCGTCGCCACCGATGCGGACTGGCTGTACGTCACCGGTCCGGGTCACGGGGGACCGGCGCTGGTCGCGTCGACGTATCTCGAGGGAACGTATTCGGAGATCTATCCGGAAGTCTCGGACGACGCCGAGGGCATCCATCGGATGTGTCGGCGATTCTCGGCTCCCGGCGGGGTGCCCAGCCACGTGAGCGTGCAGACACCCGGAAGCATCCACGAAGGCGGCGAACTCGGCTACGCCCTTGCCCATGCGGCCGGTGCTGCCTTCGATCATCCGAATCTCGTGGTGGCCTGTGTGATCGGCGACGGCGAAGCGGAGACCGGGCCGTTGTCCGGCTCGTGGAAGCTACCGGCATTCTTGAATCCACGACGCGACGGCGCGGTGCTGCCGATCCTGCACGTGAACGGCGCCAAGATCGCTGGCCCGACCGTGTACGGACGCAGCAGCGACGAAGACATCCAGGCCTACCTCGGCGGCCAGGGGTGGGCGCCGATCGTCGTCTCCGGTGATGATCCCGACGCGGTGTTTCCTCAGTTGTATCAAGCGATCTCGCAGGCGCACGAGAAGATCCGCGAGAGACAGGGTGCCGCACGCCGTGGCGAGGAGTGGTCGGGTTCGTGGCCGGCAATCGTCTTGCGAACGCCGAAGGGATGGACCGGTCCACACACCGTCGACGGAATCCTGGTCGAGGGCACACATCGTGCGCACCAGGTGCCGTTGTCCGGCGTGCGAACCAACGAATCACATCTGCGGCAACTCGAGGAGTGGATGCGGTCGTACCGTCCGGACGAGTTGTTCGACGCAAACGGATCACTGGTCGCGGAACTCGCGGCGCTCTCGCCGGCGGGGGACAAGCGCATGGGGAGCACTCCCTACGCGAACGGTGGACGACTTCGCGTCGATCTCCCGATGCCGCCGCTCGAAAAGTACGCGCTTCCCATTCAATCCCCGGGCTCGACCTTCCACGAGACGACGCGAGTGCTCGGCGAGCTTCTGCGCGACATCTACGCCGCCACCGAAACCGAGGACAGCGGCGGGATCTTCCGACTCTTCTGTCCGGACGAGACGTCGAGCAATCGACTCGGGGCCGTGTTCGAGACAACCGATCGCTGCTGGCAATTGCCGATCACCGACTACGACGACGGACTGTCCGCGGACGGTCGTGTCATGGAGGTCCTCAGTGAGCACCTCTGTGAGGGTTGGCTCGAGGGCTATCTGCTGTCCGGCCGACACGGGATGTTCGCGAGCTACGAAGCGTTTGCCATGGTGAGTGTCTCGATGCTCATCCAGCACGCCAAGTGGCTCCAACATTCTGTCGACCTGCCGTGGCGGGCATCCGTTGCTTCGCTCAACGTGCTGTTGACCAGTACGTGCTGGCGCAACGATCACAACGGATTCAGTCATCAGGGACCCGGCATGATCGACGCCGTTATTCCCTTGGCCCCCAGTGTGATCCGCGTGTGGCTACCGCCGGACTCCAACACCTTGCTCTCGATCTCGGATCACTGCCTGCGTAGTACCGACCACGTCAACCTGATAGTCGTGGACAAGCAACCGCACCTGCAATACCTCACGCTCGAGCAAGCGCACGAGCACTGTGCGGCGGGCGCTTCGGTCTGGGAATGGGCCGGAACCGAAGCTCGCGGACAGGAACCGGACGTGGTCCTGGCCGCGGCCGGAGACGTACCGACACAGGAGATCCTGGCTGCTGCACAGTTGCTGCGCGATCACACGCCGGAGTTGATCACCCGTGTCGTCAACGTCGTCGACCTGATGGCCCTGCTGACCCCCACCGAGCATCCCCACGGATTCGGGGAGCGGGTCTTCCTCGATTTGTTCACCGCTCAGACCGACGTCGTGTTCGCATTCCACGGGTACTCGCGTGCGGTGCACGAACTGATTCACGGGCGTCCGAGTCCCGAGCGCTTCCACGTTCGCGGATTCAGTGAACAGGGAACAACCACAACACCGTTCGACATGGTTGTCCTCAACAAGATGAGCCGCTACCACCTGGTGATCGAGGCGCTACGACGCTCCAAGCGTCGGCCGGCCGGGGCGTCCGAGTTGGCGGAGTTCTGCCGCACACAGCTCGAAAAGCACTCGCGTTACATCGTCGAGCACCTCGAAGACATGCCGGAGGTAGAAAACTGGACCTGGTCCTGAAAATTCAGGACCAGGCCCAGTCGGGTCCGAGTTCTCAGTTCAATTCATGGGCAGCTGCGCCGCGCCGCGAGCTGCCAACATGTCGGTCATCAGCTTGGACTCGCTCTGCTGCGTGTTGACCATGGTCTGTGCCAGGCTGCGCACCGGACCCTCGGTGGCGTCGGCTGCTGCGTACTCCATCATCGGAAGCCCACCTTCGTGGTGACGAAGCATCAGCTGCAGGAACAATGTGTCGAGTTGCAGGCCTTCCGCCGCGCGGAGAGCCGCAAGATCCTCGGGGGATGCCATGCCGGGCATGGTGTCGACCGGACCGGAATGAGCCATGTCCATCGTGGCCGAAGTCCCGTGCGATCCGTGGCCGGAGCCCGAATCGGACGACATCCACTCCATGTACGGACCCACCTTGGACAGCGGCTGATCCCACATGGTCAGCCACGCCTGCATCTGACCGAGTTGGTTCTGCTGCGTGGTCAAGATGTCGAACGCCAGCGTGCGTACGTCGTTGTCGGTGGACTTCGTCAGGGCGATGGACGCCATGTCCACAGCCTGGCTGTGATGCACGCTCATGTCCTGCGCGAAGCCGACGTCCACCGAATCCGATGCCGGAACCGTCAGGGACGACTTCGCGTCGGGTCCCAGAAGATTGGTCAGTGCGCCGAGCGCAAAACCGACGGCGATCGCGCCGATCAGACCGATGATCAGCAGTGCGGTGCGCTGACTCGGCTTCGAAGACTGATCGGTGGTCTCTGAACTGTTCACCGGACTATCCACCGGCGGGAATCTGTTCGTCGGTGGCCGGGGTAGCGCCCGTGCCGTCCATCTGGATGGCGTCGGGACCCGGAGGAGTCGGATCGAACGGCGACGTCGACGGAGTGAACAGTGGGTTGGTGCAGCTCGCGCCGACCTCGGGGTAGACGTTCGGATTCTGGTTCAGCGCGGTGATGAACTGATCGATGCGATCGTCGTCGGCCTTGTCGATCTCGAGGCGATGGCCCCACGACTGCAGAGAAATGGGGCTGCTCTGGCCGGGGAACGGCGACATCAGCATGTAGGACTTGCCGTTGACGCGTCCGGCGAGGCTGTCGATCTGGTCCTGGTCGACGAGATCGGGGTTGTACGTGATCCAGATGGCGCCGTGCTCGAGCGAGTGAACGGCGTTCTCGGTGCGGATCGGGTCGGCGTACACCGTTCCGGTGCAGTTAGCCCAGGTGGCGTCGTGCGGGCCACCGAACGGCGGAGTCTGGTCGTACGCCACGCGCTGAGTGGAATCGACGTGCTGGCCGGCCGGGTACTCGATCTTGAGGACGCCGTCGATCTTGTCCGACGGATCCTTGTTCTCCGAGCTGTACTTGTACGGCTCGAGCGCCTGCCGCTCCTCGACCTTGGGCCACAGATTGATACCGAGCACGGCGATGAGTGCGAGCACAGCCACACCGGCACCGATCGACAGCCAGGGGATCTGGCGGGGAGCGGGGACGCCACCCTTGCCCTTCTTGGCCGGCCGACTGTTCTTGTTGGCGGCCTTGATGGCCTTGGCTGATTTGGCCCCGGAGTTCTTGTTGGGACCGCGACTATCGGAACCGCTTGGCATCGATTGGGCTCTTTCGGTGTGTGGGCTTGAGGTGTAGCGCGCCCGCGCATGAAGGTACGCGGTGGTAGCTCGGGCATTACCACTGTACTTTCCGAGTCTGAGGGCAAACTTTGAGAGTGGCGTGCGACACGCCACAGCGGCCTCGGACAGGTTTACGGTGAGTGAGGCGTGAGGCGAGTCTCCACTTCCGGTGTACAGGCAATAGGATGAATACCTGTGACTCCAGCTGACCTTGCCGAACTGCTCCGCGGAACCGCAGCGAGCGTCCTAGCCGATCGTGGCCTCGACGTATCCGTGCTACCCGAAACCCTCACCGTCGAGCGACCACGCAACCCCGAGCACGGCGATTACGCCACCAACATTGCCATGCAGGTAGCCAAGAAGGTCGGCACGAATCCCCGCGAGCTGGCGGGCTGGATCGCCGAAGCCCTCACCGCTGCCGACGGAATCGAATCCGCCGAGATCGCCGGACCCGGCTTCCTCAACATCCGCTTGGACAAGGACGCCCAGGGCGCGATCGTCGTGTCGGTACTCGAAGCCGGTGCGTCGTACGGCTCGGGTGATTCCCTCGCCGGCAAGAAGATCAACCTCGAATTCGTCTCGGCCAACCCCACCGGCCCCATTCACCTCGGTGGAACCCGTTGGGCCGCAGTCGGAGACGCGCTCGGACGCATTCTGTCCGCGCAGGGCGGACTGGTCACCCGTGAGTACTACTTCAACGACCACGGTGCTCAGATCGACCGCTTCTCGCGTTCGCTGATCGCTGCGGCGAAGGGTGAACCCGCTCCCGAAGACGGCTACGCCGGTGCATACATCGCCGACATCGCCGCCTCGGTTCTGAAGCAGCGTCCCGACGTCATGGACCTGCCTGCCGACGAGCAGCAGGAAACCTTCCGCGCCATCGGCGTCGAATTGATGTTCACGCACATCAAGCAGACACTCCACGACTTCGGCGTCGACTTCGACGTCTACTTCCACGAGAACTCGCTCTTCGAATCCGGTGCGGTCGAGAAGGCCGTCGAATCCCTCAAGGGTTCGGGCAACCTCTTCCACGAAGACGGTGCGTGGTGGCTCAAGAGCACCGACTACGGCGACGACAAGGACCGCGTCGTCATCAAGAGCGACGGCAACGCCGCCTACATCGCCGGTGACATCGCCTACTTCCAGAACAAGCGTGCCCGCGGGTTCGACCTCTGTATCTACATGCTCGGCGCCGACCATCACGGATACATCGGCCGTCTCAAGGCTGCCGCTGCCGCGTTCGGCGACGATCCGGACACCGTCGAGGTGCTGATCGGCCAGATGGTCAACCTCGTCAAGGACGGCACTGCCGTCAAGATGAGCAAGCGCGCAGGCACCGTCATCACCCTCGACGACCTGGTCGAGGCAATCGGCGTCGACGCCTCGCGCTACGTGATGATCCGCTCGTCGGTCGACTCGAGCATCGACATCGACCTCGACCTGTGGACCAAGACCAGCAGCGAGAACCCCGTCTACTACGTCCAGTACGCGCATGCACGTCTCTCGGCGATCGCTCGCAACGCCGCAGACCTCGGCCTGTCCGCCGACGCGAGCAACCTCGCCCTGCTCACTGTCGAGCAGGAGGGTGACCTCATCCGCACGATCGGCGAGTACCCACGCGTCGTGTCGAGCGCAGCGAATCTGCGTGAGCCGCACCGTATTGCCCGCTATCTCGAAGAGCTCGCGGGTGCGTACCACCGCTTCTACGGCGCGTGCCGCATCCTTCCGCAAGGCGACGAAGACGCCACCGACGTGCACCGCGCGCGTCTGGCTCTCTGCGCCGCCACCCGACAGGTCCTGGCCAACGGCCTCGAACTGCTCGGCGTCACCGCACCGGAGCAAATGTGAACGCGCACCCCGCCGGCCCCAAGCATGCCGAGCAGTTGCAGGGCCCCGGCTTGCCCGACCGTCCGACCAGCCCCGAAGCCTTCGGTGAACTCTCGCCGCAGGTGTGGCCGCGCAACGCTTCTCGCGGCGACGACGGTGAAGTGACCCTTGCCGGTGTCAAGGTCAGTGAGCTCGCCGAGAAGTACGGCACCCCGCTGTTCGTCATCGACGAGGACGACTTCCGCTCGCGCTGCCGTGACATGGCCCGTGCCTTCGGTCCGGATGCCAAGGTGCACTACGCATCCAAGGCGTTCCTCTGCGGCGAGATCGCACGCTGGGTTGCCGACGAAGGTCTTTCGCTCGACGTCTGCTCCGGCGGCGAACTTGCGATTGCGTTGCATGCCGATTTCCCGGCTGAGCGAATTGCGATGCACGGCAACAACAAGTCCGTCGCCGAACTGGCCGCCGGTGTCGCCGCAGGTGTCGGGCACGTCGTGCTCGACTCGGCGATCGAGATCGACCGACTCGATCGTGTCGCCGGTGAGGCCGGTGTCGTTCAGGACGTGTTGATCCGCCTGACCGTCGGCGTCGAAGCGCATACCCACGAATTCATCTCCACCGCACACGAGGACCAGAAGTTCGGTTTCTCGCTGGCCGGGGGAGCGGCAATCGACGCGGTCCGCCGTGTCTTCGCTGCCGACAACTTGCGACTGGTCGGACTGCACAGCCACATCGGTTCGCAGATCTTCGACGTCGACGGTTTCGAGGTGGCCGCGCACCGCGTGATCGGTTTGCTCCGCGACGTCGTCACCGAGTTCGGAGTCGAGAAGACCAAGCAGATTTCGATCATCGACCTCGGCGGCGGCATGGGGATCTCGTACATCCCGTCCGATGACCCGCCGCCCGTCGACGAACTGGCAGCAAAGCTCGGTCACATCGTGCGCAACGAGTCCGCCCTGGCCGGATTGCCGGAGCCGACGCTTGCCGTCGAACCCGGCCGCGCCATCGCCGGACCTGGCACGGTGACGCTCTACGAGGTCGGCACCATCAAGGACGTCACGGTGGTTAGCGCGCTGACACGCCGCTACATCAGCGTCGACGGCGGGATGAGCGACAACATCCGCACGTCCCTCTACGGTGCGGAGTACGAAGCCAAGTTGGTTTCGCGAACTTCCGAGGCTGATCCCGTCGTTGCACGTATCGTCGGTAAGCACTGCGAGTCCGGTGACGTGGTCATTCGGGACACCTGGATGCCCGAGGACGTCGGGCCCGGTGATTTACTAGCGGTAGCAGCGACCGGTGCATACTGCTATTCGATGTCGAGCAGGTACAACCTGCTCACCCGCCCAGCCGTGGTGGCGGTGCGTGACGGAGTCTCACGCGTGATTCTGCGGAGGGAAACAGTGGAAGATCTGCTCAGCTTGGAGGTATCGCAGTGACGAGCGAATCGGCGCATCGCGCTATCGGTGTGGCCGTTCTCGGCCTCGGCAACGTCGGGAGCGAGGTCGTCCGGATCATTCGTGAGCAGGCCGAGGAACTCGAAGCTCGCGTCGGGGCCCCGTTGGAACTGCGGGGAGTTGCCGTTCGCCGTATCGGCTCGGACCGCGGAATTCCCGAGGAACTGCAGACGACGGACGCCGAGTCCCTGGTCGGTCGTGACGACGTCGACATCGTGGTCGAGGTGATCGGCGGAATCGAGCTCCCTCGCAAGCTGATTCTCTCCTCCCTCAACTCCGGCAAGTCGGTCGTGACCGCCAACAAGGCGCTGCTCGCGGACCACACCGGTGAGTTGGCGGAGGCTGCAGAGGCCAATTCTGTCGACCTGTACTTCGAGGCCGCTGTTGCCGGTGCGATCCCCGTGATCCGCCCGCTCACGCAGTCCCTGGCCGGAGACCGCGTCAACAAGGTCGCCGGAATCGTGAACGGCACCACCAACTTCATCCTCTCCGCGATGGACGAGACCGGGGCCGACTACGAGGAGACCCTCGCCGAGGCCGGACGCCTCGGATACGCGGAAGCAGATCCGACCGCCGACGTCGAAGGCTACGACGCCGCGGCAAAGGCTGCGATCCTCGCGTCGATCGCGTTCCACACCCGCGTCACTGCCGCGGACGTGTACCGCGAAGGGATCTCCACGATCACCTCCGCCGACCTGGCGTCGGCGAAGGCACTCGACTGCACCATCAAGTTGCTCTCGATCTGCGAGCGCATCGTCACGCCCAAGGGCAAGGAGCGGATTTCCGCTCGCGTGTACCCGGCGCTGGTTCCGCTCAGCCACCCGCTCGCTTCGGTGAACGGCGCATTCAACGCCGTTGTCGTGGAAGCAGAGAACGCCGGACGGCTCATGTTCTACGGCCAGGGCGCAGGCGGCGCCCCCACCGCGTCCGCGGTCATGGGTGACCTGGTGATGGCGGCGCGCAACAAGGTTCACGGCGGTCGCGGCCCCCGCGAGTCCAAGTACGCCAAGCTCAAGGTCGCGCCGATGGGCGACATCCTCACCCGCTACTACGTGAACATGGAGGTCGCGGACAAGGAAGGCGTGCTGTCCGCAGTCGCCGCCGAGTTCGCCAAGCACGGCGTGAGCATTTCCGTCGTCCGCCAGGAGGGCGCCGGCGCCGGCGCGCGTCTGGTGGTCGTCACTCATGTAGCAACCGACGCGGCTCTGTCCGAGACCGTGGCGGCCCTCAACGAACTCGAATTCGTCACCGCTGTGACCAGCGTGCTGCGACTGGAAGGCACTGAACAATGACCGGCATCGTCAACCCCGTCCACAAGGCATGGCCGGGTCTCATCGAGGCATACCGGGACCGTCTCGCGATCGGTGACAACTGGAAGACCGTCACCCTGCGCGAGGGCGGCACCCCGCTCCTGCCGGCCGGCCACCTCTCCGAGATCACCGGTTGCGACGTCTACCTCAAGGTCGAGGGCCTCAACCCCACTGGTTCCTTCAAGGACCGCGGCATGACGATGGCCGTCACCGACGCCTTGGCTCGCGGCCAGCGCGCAGTTCTGTGCGCGTCCACCGGCAACACCTCCGCCTCGGCCGCTGCGTATGCAGCCAAGGCCGGTATGACCTGCGCCGTGCTCATCCCGCAGGGCAAGATCGCCATGGGCAAGCTCGCGCAGGCAGTCATGCACGGCGCCAAGATCATTCAGGTGCAGGGCAACTTCGACGACTGCCTGGAGCTGGCACGCAAGACCACGGCCGAATTCCCCACCATCGGTCTGGTCAACTCGGTCAACCCGGTGCGCATCGAAGGTCAGAAGACCGCGGCATTCGAGATCATGGACGTCCTCGGCAAGGCTCCCGACGTACACGCTCTCCCGGTCGGAAATGCCGGAAACATCACCGCGTACTGGCGCGGGTACTCCGAGTACTACGCAGACGGCCTGACCACGGTCAAGCCCCGCATGCTCGGAGTCCAGGCTGCCGGAGCGGCGCCGTTGGTCAATGGCGCACCCGTCAAGGATCCCGAAACCATCGCCACCGCAATCCGAATCGGTTCCCCCGCTTCCTGGAACGGCGCAGTCGCGGCGAAGGAAGAGTCCAACGGTGCATTCCGTGCCGCCACCGACGAGAAGATCCTCGAGGCGTACCGACTGATCGCCGCTACCGAGGGCGTCTTCGTCGAACCGGCATCGGCCGCCAGCGTCGCGGGCCTGCTCGCCGCACGTGCAGAGGGCTGGCTCGAGCCTGGCCTGACCGTCGTGTGCACGGTGACCGGTAACGGTCTCAAGGATCCTGACACCGCATTGAAGGGGATGCCGAACGTCGAGCCCATCGGTGTCGATCCCGTTGCCGTCGCGGCTGCCCTCGAGCTTGCATAGTGTCCGTGGATTCATCGACCACTCCGCGGAATCCGGTGTCTGACATGACTATAACCCTGCCTATCGGCCTTTCGGTGACTGCTCGCGTCCCGGCCTCGAGTGCAAACTTGGGGCCGGGGTTCGACACCCTCGGTCTGGCGTTGGGGTTGTACGACGAAATCGTTGTCACCACAACGGATTCGGGTCTGCAGATTCGCGTCGAAGGCGAAGGTGCTGCCGACGTGCCTTGGGGTCCTTCGCATCTCGTGGTTCGCGCCATCGAGCGTGGCCTCGAAGCTGCGGGAGTGTGGGCAAGTGGCCTGGACGTGTTGTGCCGCAACGCGATCCCGCATTCGCGCGGGTTGGGTTCCTCGGCTTCCGCGGCCGTCGGTGGACTGGCAGCAGCCAACGGTCTGGCACGCGCGCTCGATGCCGAGATCGGTTTGACGCAAGAGCAGTTGGTTCAACTCTCGTCCGAGTTCGAAGGTCACCCGGACAATGCGTCCGCCAGTGTTCTCGGTGGCGCAGTCGTCTCGTGGAGTTGCCCGCCGGCCGTCGAAGGAGACGAGCCGATCTACTCCGCGGCGAAACTCGACGTGCATCCCGACATCCGTGCCGTGGCACTGGTTCCCGAGGAGCGCTCGTCCACCGCGCACACCCGCGGGCTTCTGCCCGAATTGGTTCCGCACCAGGATGCGTCGTTCAACGCGAGCCGCAGCGCCCTGGCCGTCGTCGCGCTCACCGCGCGCCCGGATCTGCTGATGGCAGCCACCGAAGATCGTCTGCATCAGGCGCAACGCGCGCCCGCTCTGCCGCTCACGACTCGGTGGATCGGCATTCTGCGTCAGGCGGGTATCGCCGCGACCGTTTCCGGCGCCGGCCCCACCGTGTTGGCGCTCAGCACAGAGCCTTTCCCCGTCGAACTCGCCGAAGCTGCGCGGGCCGACGGGCTCCGTGTACTCGAATTGGATATCGCCGACGGTGTGGAAGTAGTCACGACGACCGTCTGATCCCTGCCTTGGTCCTGGTGATTGCCCACTACCGATCGGTAGTGAACTGACACACCCAGTCGTCCAAATTCTTGCCGGACTCAGGTTTGGGCGCTATCCTGGGCTATGTCCGTACATCGTGCGCGTCAGTCGCCGGTGCATCACCAGGGGGCAAAACTCCTTCCCAATCGGGGTCCACAGTCCTTGGCATGATTCTCGCAGGCATGATCCTCGCGCTTGTACCTTCTCCGAAGGTTTGAATCCTCCGCGGATCGAACACTCAGAGGTTCCATGACTCTGGGGTTCAGCACACGGGGGAGTGAATCGTCGACGAAGGCGCGTTGGGCAGGTTTGCGAGCGCATGAAAAGTTTGAGGCGAGAGTTTCCGACAATCATGTGACGGCGGACAAGCCGGCAGTTCTGGACAGCAACCACGTACGGCACCACCGAGTTCGGTATTCAATCGAACTGCGGGACGAACCCTCGACTTTGCGCAGTGCGAGTGAGGGAAGGAAAGGACCTCCGTGACCGATACGGACCTCATCGCCACTTCTGCACCCGCCGGGTCGGAATCAGGCGACAATTCTCAGGCGTCATCTTCAGCATCGAACGGTGCGGTGGCGACCTCCACGAAGCGTGCCGAAACGCGCCGTGGTGCCGGACTCTCCGGCATGGTGCTCACCGAACTCCGCACTCTTGCGGGTGAACTGGGCATCAAAGGCACTTCCGGCATGCGCAAGGGTGACCTGATCGCAGCCATCAAGGAGCGCCAGGGCGGCAGCGCAAAGGCTGCACCCGCACAGAGTGAACTCACTCTCGACGACGCACCCGTTGCGCGCACTCGTGCCAAGAGCACTCGCGCCGCACGAACCGAAACCCCCGCAGCCGAAACAGCTCCGGCGGCCGAATCGGCTCCTGTCGAGGCCGCGCCGGCACGTACCGAATCCGCCGAGGACGCCGATCAGGCTGCACCCCGTCGTGGACGTCAGCGTCGCGGCGCCGCTCGTCGAGCAGGTTCACCCGACCAGGGTGAACTGAGCATCGAGCAGGACACTCCTTCGGCAAAGTCCGACTCGGACACCTCGAAGGCCGCCGAGTCTGCGAAGACAGAGGCTCCGGCCGAGCGTTCTTCAGGCGCCGAGGGCAAGTCGGACGCTGAGCAGGCTCCTGCCGAGCAGGGCAACGAGCGTCCCCGCCGCGAGCGAAACCGCGACAACCAGGGCCAGCGCGACAACCAGGGCCAGCGGGACAACCAGGGCCAGCGGGACAACCAGAGCCAGCGAGACAACCAGAGCAACCAGAGCAACCGGGGCAACCAGGATCGCCAGGACCGTCAGGATCGTGGCAATCAGAACAACGCCGGCCAGAACAATGCCGGTCCGCGCACGGACAACCGCAACAACGGACCGGACGACGACGAAGAGGGTGGACGCGGACGCCGCGGACGCCGTTTCCGCGAGCGCCGTGGCCGTGGTCGCGACCGCGGTGAGGGTGGCGCACCCAACGATTCGCGTGAGACCGAAATCCGCGAGGACGACGTCCTTCAGCCGGTTGCCGGCATCCTCGACGTCCTCGACAATTACGCCTTCGTGCGTACGTCCGGGTACCTCGCCGGTCCCAACGACGTCTACGTCTCCATGAACCTGATCCGCAAGAACGGCCTTCGCCGTGGCGACGCCATCACCGGTGCCGTCCGGGTCTCGCGTGACGGTGAACAGGGCAGCCAGCGTCAGAAGTTCAACCCGCTGGTCCGCATCGACACGGTCAACGGCGGCGACGTCGAGGCCGCGAAGAAGCGCCCCGAGTTCAACAAGCTCACGCCGCTGTACCCGAACCAGCGTCTGCGCCTCGAGACCGAGCAGCACATTCTCACCACGCGTGTCATCGACCTGGTGATGCCCATCGGTAAGGGCCAGCGCGCCCTCATCGTGAGCCCGCCCAAGGCGGGTAAGACCAGCGTGTTGCAGGCGATCGCGAATGCTGTCGCCACCAACAATCCTGAGTGCTACCTGATGGTCATCCTCGTGGACGAGCGTCCCGAGGAAGTGACCGACATGCAGCGGAGCGTGAAGGGCGAGGTTATTTCCTCCACCTTCGACCGCCCGCCGGGAGATCACACCGCAGTTGCCGAGCTGGCAATCGAGCGTGCGAAGCGCCTGGTCGAGATGGGTAAGGACGTCGTCGTACTGCTCGACTCCATCACGCGTCTGGGTCGTGCGTACAACAACTCCTCGCCGGCGTCCGGACGCATCCTCTCCGGTGGTGTCGACTCGACAGCGCTGTACCCGCCGAAGCGTTTCCTCGGTGCTGCCCGCAACATCGAGAACGGTGGATCGCTCACCATCATCGCTACCGCAATGGTCGAGACCGGATCCACCGGCGACACCGTGATCTTCGAAGAGTTCAAGGGCACCGGCAACGCCGAGCTCAAGCTCGATCGCAAGATCGCCGAACGCCGCGTGTTCCCGGCCGTGGACGTCAACCCGTCCAGTACGCGTAAGGACGAGCTGCTCCTGAGCCCGGACGAGGCTGCGGTGCTGCACAAGCTCCGCCGCGTCCTGTCCGGTCTGGACTCGCATCAGGCCATCGATCTGCTGATCGATCGACTGAAGAAGAGCAAGAACAACCTCGAGTTCCTGATGCAGGTCTCCAAGACCGCACCGGGTGCGATCGACGACTGATCGACTCGACGTCAAAAGGCCCACAACCAGCTGTTTGTGGGCCTTTTGCATGGGCGGAACAAAACCGAAGGGCAGTGCGTTGACAACTTCGTACAGCCACCCGAGGCGTGCGAGACGCGGATTATCCGGTGAGGTACCGCATCTGGCATACTGAACGGCCGAGTCCGGTTCCGGTTCACGATGTCGATTGGCGACGTCGACCCGGCGACCATTGAAAGGGACACCATGAAGGCAGGAATCCACCCAACTTACGTAGCGACCACCGTCGTCTGCGGTTGCGGTAACACGTTCGAGACCCACAGCACCAAGGAGTCCGGACGCATCAACGTCGAGGTTTGCTCGCAGTGCCACCCGTTCTACACGGGCAAGCAGAAGATTCTCGACACCGGTGGACGCGTCGCTCGCTTCGAGGCTCGCTACGGCAAGCGCGCAGACAGCAAGGTCCCGGCCACCGAGTCCTAGCTGTTCCGCCGACGCCCGATCTGCCATGCGCAGATCGGGCGTCGGCTTTTTTGTGCCTGCACTCGGTTTGCGCGTTTCCCGGGTCCCGGCCTCGAAACACCTTCAAGCGCGCACCGTAGGAATCGAAACTCAGAGCGGAGCGAACCATGGCAGGCGCAACCCAGCCCTCGGCCATCGACGACATCTTGGCGGAGCACGCCGGTCTCGAAGCACAGATGTCCGATCCGGCGCTGCACAACGACCCTGCCGCTGCCAGGCGCGTCGGTAAGCGGTTCTCCGAGCTCTCGCCGATCATGTCGACGTACAACAAGCTCACGGCTGCGCAGGACGATCTGGAAGCCGCGCGCGAACTCGCTGCCGACGATTCCAGCTTCGCCGCCGAGATCCCCGATCTCGAAGCCGAGGTCGCGCAGCTCGAGCAGACGCTGACCGATCAGTTGGCGCCGCGTGATCCGCATGACGGCGACGACATCGTCCTCGAAGTGAAGTCCGGTGAGGGCGGCGAAGAATCCGCGCTCTTCGCCTCGGACCTTGCCCGCATGTACGTCCGCTACGCGGAACGGCACGGCTGGCGCGTCGAGATCCTCGACGCGACGGTTTCCGATCTCGGCGGATACAAGGAAGCAACGCTGTCGATCAAGAGCAAGTCAGATACTCCGGACGGCGTGTGGGCGCGGCTCAAGTTCGAGGGCGGTGTTCACCGCGTCCAGCGAGTGCCCGTCACCGAATCCCAGGGACGCGTTCACACTTCGGCCGCCGGCGTTCTGGTCTACCCGGAGCCGGAAGAGGTCGAGCAGGTCCAGATCGACGAGAGTGACCTGCGCATCGACGTCTACCGTTCGTCCGGCAAGGGTGGTCAGGGCGTCAACACGACCGACTCTGCTGTCCGAATCACGCACCTTCCGACCGGCATCGTCGTCACCTGCCAGAACGAGCGTTCGCAGCTGCAGAACAAGGCGCGCGCCATGCAGGTCCTTGCAGCCCGCTTGCAGGTAGTCGCCGAGGAAGCCGCGGACGCAGAAGCGTCGGCAGGTCGCCAGAGTCAGGTCCGGACGGTGGACCGTTCTGAGCGCATCCGCACCTACAACTTCCCGGAGAACCGCATCACCGATCACCGCATCGGCTTCAAGTCGCACAACCTCGACGCGGTGCTCGACGGTGAGCTCGACGCACTTCTCGACGCATTGGGTAAGGCGGACCGAGAGGCGCGTCTCGCGGCCGAGTAGATGCAGACGATGACTGACCTCCATACTGCTGGGAACTCGGTGAACCGCGTGTCGGTCGAGCGTGGCAGGCTGTACCCGTGAGTCGACTTCCACTTCGTTTGGCGCTGATCGAAGCTGCAAAACAGCTCGACGCCGCAGGTGTGCCCAGCCCACGCACCGACGCCGAGTTGTTGGCATCCCACCTGCTCGGCGTCGAACGCACGCGTCTCGGGCTGATTCCGTTGGTCGATCCCGAGGTCATCGCGGCGTTCGACGAGTTGGTTGCGCAACGCGTGAAGCGGATTCCTTTGCAGCACATCATCGGAGTCGCATCGATGGGCAACATCGACGTCGCCGTCGGTCCGGGTGTCTTCATTCCGCGGCCCGAAACCGAATTGCTCATGGGTTGGGCGCTCTCGTTCCTCGAAGGTTGCGGAAGCAAGCCGCCGGTAGTGCTGGACCTGTGCACGGGATCGGGTGTACTCGCGCTGTCCATCGCCGAGGCCCGTCCCGACGCCGTCGTTCATGCCGTGGAGAAGGAACCCGCCGCGCTGGCGTGGGCGCGTCGTAATGCCGCCGACCGCGAGGCCGCCGGTGATACACCGATCCATCTGCATCAGGGCGACGTCACCGATCGGAACTTGTTGCCGGGGCTCGAGGGCGGCGTCGATCTTGTCGTCTCCAATCCGCCGTACATCCCCGAAGGCGCGCAATTGCAGCCTGAGGTCATGGACTACGACCCACACACCGCGCTGTTCGGCGGTGCCGACGGTCTGTCCGTCATCAAACCGATGATCAGCAACATCGCGCGGTGGCTTCGCATCGGCGGCGCGGCGGGCATCGAGCACGACGACACCAACGGCGACGGCGTCGCTGCGCTGTTCTCGGCGCGCCGGGTATTCGGCGAGGTCGCGCAGCATCCCGATCTTGCCGGTCGTCCGCGATTCGTCGTCGCCAGACGTGTCGCCACCGACGTCGAAGCCCAGCGGAATCGAACGCCCGAAGTGCAGAGTGAAAGGATGGCTGAGTGAGCACCGTGTACGACTGCAGTCAGACAGATTCCCGAACCGCAGGCTTGGCCGCCGCGAAGAACGCGCTCAAGGCCGGCCGACTCGTAGTTCTCCCTACCGACACCCTGTACGGACTCGCCGCCGACGCGTTCGACAGCGAAGCTGTCACGAGTTTGTTGCGCGCCAAGGGACGCGGGCGAGACATGCCCGTCCCGGTACTGGTCGGATCGTGGAACACCATCGACGGGCTCGTCTACAGCGTGCGCCCGCAGGCACGGGATTTGATCCGCGCGTTCTGGCCCGGCGGACTGAGCTTGGTCGTCGAGCAGGCGCCGTCACTTGCCTGGGACCTCGGCGATACCCGCGGAACCGTCATGCTCCGCATGCCCCTGCACCCGGTTGCTCTTGAATTGTTGCGTGATGTCGGACCGCTTGCCGTCTCGAGTGCCAACATTTCGGGGCGTCCGCCGGCGACTACCGTCGAGGAAGCTCGAGATCAGCTCGGTGGATCTGCCAGCGTGTATCTCGACGGGGGCAAGGCCGAACACGCCGTTGCTTCCACGATCGTCGACCTGACCGGCAATTCACCGCGTATCTTGCGAGTGGGTGCCGTCTCGGCAGAATCCATCGCCGAGGTATTGGGCACCAGTCCGGAAAGCCTCGTAGAGGGAGTTTCGTAACGATGGTCGGCGCCGGCGGCGAGCGCGCGGGGGAATCCACGTACTGGGGACCGGATTTCGGTGAGCTTGCCACGGCAGACCCCGAGATCGCGGCTATTGCGCTGGCCGAACTCGAGCGTCAGCGCGGCGGACTTCAACTCATCGCGAGCGAGAACTTCACCAGCCCCGCCGTACTGGCCGCCTTGGGTTCGACCCTGAGCAACAAGTACGCCGAGGGCTATCCGGGTCGGCGTTACTACGGCGGGTGCGAGTACGTCGACGCAGCCGAGAATCTGGCGATCGACCGGGCGAAAGCACTGTTCGGCGCTGAGCACGTCAACGTCCAACCGCATTCGGGAGCCACTGCAAATCTCGCGGTGTACGCCGCATTCGCCAAGCCCGGCGACACCGTGCTGGCGATGAGTCTGCCGCACGGTGGGCATCTGACTCACGGGTCTCGGGTCAGCTTTTCGGGGCAGTGGTTCACCACCGTTCCCTATCACGTCGATTCGGCCACCGAATTGATCGACTACGACGAGGTTCGCACCCTGGCTCTGGCGCACAAGCCGAAAATCATCGTCGCCGGCGCGACGGCGTACTCCCGCACCATCGACTTCGCAGCCTTCCGCTCGATCGCTGACGAGGTCGGTGCGATCCTGTGGGTCGACGCCGCCCACTTCATCGGACTCGTCGCAGGCCGAGCGATACCGTCGTGTGTTCCGTATGCCGACGTGGTCTCCGCGACGACGCACAAGGTCCTCAGAGGCCCGCGCGGCGGAATGATCTTGTGCCGCAGCGCGCACGCCTCGGTTGTCGATCGCGCGGTGTTCCCCTTCATCCAAGGTGGTCCGATGATGCATGCGATCGCCGCGAAGGCGGTTGCCTTCAAAGAAGCAATGACGCCGGAATATCGTTGGTATGCACAGGAAGTGGTTGCCAATGCGTCGGCGCTCGCGCAGTCGTTGGAAGCTCGCGGCCTGCGTACCGTGTCCGGTGGAACCGACACGCATCTGGCACTTCTCGACTTGCGCGCAAGCGGGGTCACCGGAGTCGACGCCGAGCGTAGGTGCGGACTGGCTTCGATCACGCTCAACAAGAATGCGATTCCGTTCGATCCGCAGTCGCCGGCCGTCACGTCCGGAATCCGCGTCGGATCCGCGGCCGTGACGACGCAGGGATTCAACCGTGCCGACATGAGCGTCGTGGGGGAGTTGATCGCGCGTGCGGTCGTCGCGGATCCCGCCACCACGTCCGGGGAGGCCGAGTTGGCGTCAGTAGCCGACGGCGTTCGCGAATTGGTCCGGGCAAAGCCCGCCTACCCCCGCCAGACGGGTGATCTCGCGCAGTGATCACTTCCTACGAGGCGACCACATATCTGGCACAGGGCGGCGGGGGAGCGGGTGTTCCCATCCGTGAACTGTTGCTCGTGCTGTGTACGGCTGCGGTGGTGACTTACCTGGCGACCGGAGCAGTCCGGTTGTTGGCGCTGCGGTTCGGCGCCGTTGCGATTCCGCGTGATCGGGACGTTCACGTCGAGCCGATTCCGCGCCTCGGTGGCGTCGGGATGTACATCGGCATGGCTGTCGGCCTGCTGTTCGCGCAGCAATTACCCGCGCTCACAAGAGGTTTCGGCTTCGGTAGTCCGGACGTGCATGCTGCGCTCGTTGCGGGAGCCGTCATCGTCCTCGTGGGTGTGATCGACGACAGGTGGGGTCTCGACGCGCTCACCAAGTTCGTGGGTCAGGTGACTGCTGCCGGAGTTCTCGTGGTGATGGGCGTCAGTTGGTTCATCATCTACAACCCGTTCGGCGGTGACGGTGGGTCCACCATCATCCTCGATCAGATTCAATCGGGACTGTTCACGGTGGCTGTTGCCGTCGCGACCATCAACGCCATGAATTTCGTCGACGGTCTCGACGGATTGGCCGCCGGTTTGGGGCTGATCGCGGCCCTGGCAATCCTCATCTTCTCGATCGGTCTGCTCCACGATCAGGGCGGTGACGCCAGCGTCTATCCACCCGCGATGATCGCCGCGGCGTTGGCAGGTGCTTGTCTCGGATTTCTTCCGCACAACTTCAATCCGGCACGCATCTTCATGGGCGACTCCGGTTCGATGTTGATCGGTCTGATGCTGGCTGCGATCTCCACCAGCGCATCCGGTCGTATTCCACTGACCGCCTACGGAACCCGCGACCTCGTCGGCCTTCTCGCGCCGTTGTTGCTGGTCGGAGCTGTGATGTTCATCCCGATGCTGGACATGCTCCTGGCCGTGATCCGCCGAACGAAAGCGGGCGTGAGTCCGTTCAGTCCGGACAAGATGCACCTGCACCACCGGCTCTTGCAGATCGGGCACACGCATCGACGAGTCGTGCTGGTCATCTACCTGTGGGTCAGCGTTCTGGCTTTCGGTGCCGTCGGATCCTCACTGCTCAATCGTCAGCTGGTTGTCGTACTCGTCGCGGCCGGTTTGGTCCTTGCGTTGTTCTTCACTGCCGTGCCGTCTTTGATCGATCGCAAGCAGCAGCGGCGCTAGCTACGTTTTCCGATCCATTACCCTTGGGCATCGTGACGAACACGCCGCAGCCTGTACCTGCCTCGCAACCCATCCCTGATTCGACCGCCGCGATGAAGTCGGCCGTGAAGTGGGGTGTGATGGGGCTGATCGCGCTGGCCGTGGTCGGCGCGCTCCTGGGCGGGCTGTTCGCCGGCAAGGAAGGCGTCTACGGCGCTTTGATCGGCGCAGCCGTCGGCGGCGGGTTCATCCTGTTCACCGCGCTGGGCGTGTTGCTCACGGCAAAGCTGCCCGCGCTCACGGCCGGTGCAGTTCTGCTCGGCACGTGGCTGCTCAAGATGATTCTCGCGATGGTGGTTCTCTTCGTCCTCTCGGACATGGATTTCTACAACAAGACCGCCCTCGTCCTGGTCATCATCATGTCGCTGGTCGTGGTGCTCGGAGCGGAGACGTACGGCGTTCTCGGAACCAAAACTCCGTACGTCGATCCCACTCCCAGCAGCAACGTCGACGACGACGAGTAGTACTACAAGAGGTAACTAATCGGACTTCCAGGTACCCCATCTACACAATGTCGTAGATGACTTGATAAGGTTCGGTTCAAGCGAGAGCAATGGTGGGCCGAGTAACACTCAGCCGACGATGCCATGTGCTCGCAGGTGGTCGAAATTCTGACCACTGAGTCGACGAGAGTCGCCGACACCGACAGACGCCAGGTCCCTCAAGGGTTCTCCAGCTGCTGACGAATGCGCGAGTCGAACTTGTCGACTTGTAGATCGTCAATGTCCGATCGAACCGCAGTCAATGATGGCTGCGGACCGACTACGGGAGAGAACGCTGAGCGTCACCACCCTGGCCGCGGATGAATTCCATGCGCCGTCACTAGACGATTTTTTCCCGCCCTCCGTGTTGATTCACGCGGGCCCCTTCGAGCTCGACCGTCTGATGCTGATTCGTCTGCTGATGTCGGTGCTGGTCGCAGCCTTCTTCGTGATCGCGATGCGCAGCCCTCGATTGGTTCCCCGCGGACTCCAGAACGCAGCCGAGCTTGCGCTCGACTTCGTTCGGATCAATATCGCCGAGGAGATCCTGGGCAAGGAACAGGGCAAGCGCTTCCTGCCGGTCATCACGACGATCTTCTTCATCGTGGTCGCCAGCAACCTGGCCAGCGTCATTCCCTTCCTGAACATCTCGCCGAACGCGCGAATCGGTATGCCGCTGGTACTCGCAGCGCTTGCCTACATCGTGTTCAACTACGTGGGAATCAAGAAGTACGGCTTCTTCAAGTACGTCAAGAGCAGCATCGTCGTTCCCGGCGTCCCGCTGCCCCTGCACTTCCTGTTGGTGCCCATCGAGTTCATCTCGACCTTCATCCTGCGCCCGTTCACGCTGATGGTTCGTCTCATGGCCAACATGTTGGCCGGCCACATCCTGCTGGTGCTGTTCTTCAGCGCGACGAACTACTTCTTCTTCGTGTCCGGCGGATTCCAGGCGATCTTCGGTGTTCCGTCGATCATCGCCGGTATCGCATTCACGTTCTTCGAGCTGCTGGTCATTTTCCTGCAGGCTTACGTGTTCGCGCTGCTGACCGCGGTGTACATCGATCTGGCGCTCCACGCCGACGAGCACTGACCTTTTACCTCCTCACCAGCTACACCAAGAACTGAGCCTCTTGCCGAATCCGGCGGAGGTCAACAGAAAGGGAATGGAACACCATGAGCATCGCTTACCTCGCTCAGGAAGTTGTCGAGACCAAGTCGCGCGGCTACGGAGCCATCGGCTACGGCCTCGCAGCAATCGGCCCCGGCATCGGCGTGGGCATCGTTGTGGGCAAGGCAATCGAAGGCATGGTCCGCCAGCCCGAGATGGCCGGCCAGGTTCGTACCACCATGTTCCTCGGTATTGCATTCACCGAGGCCCTCGCGCTGATCGGCCTCGTCGCCGGCTTCATCTTCTAAGACCGACATGGCAGCCACCATCGCAATTCTCGCGGCGGAGGGGACGACTGAACACAATCCCCTCATCCCCGAGACATACGACATCGTGTGGTCCGCGGTCGCGCTCGTAGTAGTCGGTTTCGTCTTCTGGAAGCTCGTTCTTCCGAAGTTCCAGAAGGTCTTGGCCGAACGCACCGAGCAGATCGAGGGCGGCATCAAGAAAGCCGAAGACGCACAGGCAGAGGCAGCGGCAGCGCTCGAGCAGTACCGCGCGCAGCTCGCCGAAGCTCGTACCGAGGCAGCGCAGATCCGTGAGGAAGCGCGTACCCAGGGTCAGCAGATCATCGCTGACATGAAGGTTCAGGCGCAGGACGAGAGCGACCGCATCGTGGCCGCAGGCCACAGCCAGCTCGTCGCCCAGCGTCAGCAGATCGTCGCTGAGCTCCGCTCGGATCTCGGCAAGACCGCTGTAGACCTGGCCGAGAAGGTCATCGGGGAGTCCCTCGCCGACGACGTGAAGCGCGCCGGAACGGTTGATCGTTTCCTCAACGAGCTCGACACCGTCAGCGCTGATTCAGCCAGGAAGTGAGCAACATGTACGCAGCGAGCCGTGAAGCCTTGGCGCAGACTCGTTCTGCGCTGAGCAGTGCCCTGGGCGCCGTCTCTGCAGGAGCCGCAACTGCTGCTTCTGCTCAGGCTGGGTCCGAGCTCTTCTCGGTGGTCGAGGTACTCGACGGCCAGCGCGCTCTTCGCAGCGCGCTGGCTGACGCTTCGGCACCGGCCGCTGGTCGCCAGGCTTTGGCAGAGCAGTTGTTCTCCGGAAAGGTCGGCGCCGAGGCGCTCGCCACCGTGAAGGCAGCTGCAGGCCAGGACTGGTCTGCGGCCCGCGACTTGGTCAACTCGCTCGAATTGCTCGGACGCGAAGCTCTGCTCCGCGCCGCAGCCGATCAGAGCCAGTTGGACACCGTTGAGGACGAGCTCTTCCGTCTCGGTCGCATCGTGGCAGGGGACCCCAGCCTGGAGCAGACGCTCTCGGATCTGTCGGTTCCCGCAGCCCGCAAGCGTGAGTTCCTCTCTCGCTTGCTCTACGGCAAGGTCACCGCGGTCACCGAGGCACTCGCCGGACAGGCCGTCGGCCGGTTGAAGTCTGCACCCGCAGACACTTTCGATCAGCTGTCGAATCTTGCCGCAGCGCAGCGCGATACCACCGTTGCTCACGTTCGCAGCGCCTCGGCGTTGAGCTCGGAGCAGTCGGATCGCTTGGCCAGCACTCTTACCCGCACCTACGGGAAGCCGGTAGCAGTACACGTCGAGGTCGATCCAGAACTCCTCAGCGGCTTGGTCGTCCGGGTGGGCGACGAGGTTATCGACGGCAGCGCAGCGGGTCGACTCGCAGCACTGCGGAAGAACCTCAAGTAGTCCTTCAGCCGAACACATACTCCAGATCTTTTCGAAGACCAGACACCGAGAGCAGGAAAAACATGGCGGAGCTGACGATCTCCTCCGACGAGATCCGTAGCGCGATCGACAACTACACCGCGAGCTACTCCCCGGAGGCCTCCCGTGAGGAGGTCGGCACAGTGACCGACACCAGTGACGGCATTGCGCACGTCTCTGGCCTGCCTTCGGCTATGTCCAACGAGCTGTTGGAGTTCCCCGGTGGAATCGTCGGCGTCGCGCTCAACCTGGATGCCACCGAAATCGGTGCCGTCATCCTTGGCGATTACCAGAACATTCAAGAAGGCCAGGAAGTAAAGCGCACGGGCGACGTTCTGTCGGTTCCCGTCGGCGATGCTTTCCTCGGCCGCGTCATCGACCCGCTGGGTGCGCCCATCGACGGCCTCGGCGAGATCGAGAGCACCGAGAACCGTGCACTCGAGCTCCAGGCCGCTTCGGTGCTCGAGCGCCAGCCGGTCGAAGAGCCGCTCCAGACCGGTATCAAGGCTATCGACGCCATGACCCCGATCGGCCGCGGCCAGCGCCAGCTCATCATCGGCGACCGCAAGACCGGCAAGACCGCGGTCTGCATCGACGCCATCCTGAACCAGAAGGCCAACTGGGATTCCGGCGATGTCAACAAGCAGGTGCGCTGCATCTACGTTGCCATCGGTCAGAAGGGTTCCACCATCGCGGGCGTCAAGGCTGCCCTCGAGGAGAAGGGCGCGATGGAGTACACCACCATCGTTGCTGCTCCGGCATCTGATTCCGCAGGCTTCAAGTGGCTCGCACCGTACACCGGCTCGGCCATCGGCCAGCACTGGATGTACCAGGGCAAGCACGTTCTGGTCGTGTTCGACGACCTGACCAAGCAAGCAGAGGCGTACCGCGCCATCTCACTGCTGCTGCGTCGTCCGCCGGGACGCGAGGCTTACCCCGGTGACGTCTTCTACTTGCACTCCCGTCTGCTGGAGCGCTCGGCGAAGCTGTCCGACGCACTCGGCGGTGGCTCGCTGACGGCTCTGCCGATCATCGAGACCAAGGCGAACGACGTCTCGGCTTACATCCCGACCAACGTCATCTCCATCACCGACGGTCAGGTGTTCCTCGAGTCCGACCTGTTCAACAAGGGCGTTCGCCCCGCGATCAACGTCGGTATCTCGGTCTCCCGTGTCGGTGGCGCTGCACAGACAAAGGGCATGAAGAAGGTTTCCGGTTCGCTGCGTCTGGAACTGGCTCAGTTCCGTGAGCTCGAAGCGTTCTCCGCCTTCGCATCCGACCTCGACGCTGCCTCCAAGGCTCAGCTCGAGCGCGGTGCCCGTCTGGTCGAGCTGCTCAAGCAGGATCAGTACAGCCCGATCCCCGTCGAGGACCAGATCGTCTCGATCTACCTGGCCGGCGAAGGCATCTTCGACAGCGTTCCGATCGGCGACGTCCGTCGCTTCGAGAAGGAACTGCTCGAAGACCTCAAGCACTCGGCTGCTGGCGTCTACTCCAGCATCAACGGCGGTAAGGCACTCGATGCCGACAACGCTGCTGAGCTGATCGCTGCGACGAACAAGTTCAAGGAAGGCTTCATCGCATCCGACGGAAGCCGGGTCGTGAACGAGGCCGAGGCTGACGCTTTGGGCGCCGACGAGGTCGCGAACGAGCAGATCAACGTCAAGCGCAAGACCGTCAGCAAGTGACGTACGCGCCCATGACACTGCGAATTCCGAAGGGAGAGTGATTGATCGATGGCGAGCATTCTCGAATTGCGGTCTCGTATCAAGTCGGTCAACTCGACCAAGAAGATCACCAAGGCACAGGAACTGATCGCGACTTCGCGTATCACCAAGGCTCAGATTCGCGTCGCCGCGTCCAAGCCGTATGCCGAGGAGATCACGAAGGTACTCACCGAATTGGCGAGTGCGTCTGCTTCGCTCGATCACCCGTTGCTCAACGAGCGTCCGGAGCCCAAGCGGGCTGCGGTGCTCGTTGTCACCAGTGACCGCGGCATGTGTGGTGGCTACAACTCCAACGTCCTCAAGCAGGCAGAAGAGCTCATGGCTCTCCTCCGCAGCGAGGGCAAGGAGCCGGTCGTGTACGTGCTCGGTTCCAAGGGACTCGGCTACTACACGTTCCGCGGCCGCGACATCGGTGCTGCGTGGACGGGCTTCTCGCAGGATCCGGGATACTCGGATGCAGCGAAGGCCAGCCGCCACCTGGTGGAGCTGTTCATGGCTGGTTCGGGTAACCAGGTTGCCGCTCCGAACGGTGAAGGCACGATCGAGGGCGTCGACGAACTCCATATCGTCTACACCCGCTTCGTGTCGATGCTGACGCAGACTCCCGAGGTTCGCCGTATGGCTCCTCTCGAGGTCTTCGTGTCGGAAGAGCGCATCGAACTCGGTGACGACATGCTGACCAACGGCCACGACGACGACCATGACAATGGACCCGTCGCGGACTTCAGCTTCGAGCCCGAGCCCGAGAAGCTTCTCGGTGCTCTTCTCCCGAAGTACGTCAGCACTCGTATCTTCTCGTCGCTTCTCGATGCTGCGGCATCGGAGTCGGCAGCCCGTCGTACCGCCATGAAGGCCGCGACGGACAACGCAAACGAACTGGTGAACACGTTGAGCCGTCAGGCCAACCAGGCTCGCCAGGCCCAGATCACCCAGGAAATCAGCGAGATCGTCGGCGGCGCCAACGCGCTCGCCTCGAGCGCAGGAAGTGACTAGCACATGACCGCAGCAGTAACCGAAAACAACGGGGCAGGTTCGGCTTCGGCCGTAGCCGGCCGCGTCGTGCGGGTCATCGGTCCCGTCGTGGACGTTGAATTCCCGCGTGGCGCTGTTCCTGAACTGTTCAACGCCCTGAACGCCGAGATCACGCTTCCCTCGGTCGCCAAGACGCTGACGCTCGAGGTTGCACAGCACCTCGGTGACAACCTGGTCCGCACCGTCTCCATGCAGCCCACCGACGGCCTCGTCCGCGGCACTGCAGTGACCGACTCGGGCAAGCCGATCTCGGTTCCCGTCGGTGACGTCGTCAAGGGCCACGTGTTCAACGCACTGGGCGATTGCCTCGACACCCCGGGCCTCGGCCGCGACGGCGAGCAGTGGGGCATCCACCGCAAGCCACCAGCCTTCGATCAGCTCGAAGGTAAGACCGAGATCCTCGAGACCGGCATCAAGGTCATCGACCTCCTCACCCCGTACGTCAAGGGTGGAAAGATCGGCCTGTTCGGTGGCGCCGGCGTCGGCAAGACCGTTCTGATCCAGGAAATGATCACGCGTATCGCCCGCGAGTTCTCGGGCACCTCGGTGTTCGCAGGCGTCGGTGAGCGTACCCGTGAGGGCACCGACCTCCACCTGGAAATGGAAGAGATGGGCGTCCTCCAGGACACCGCCCTTGTCTTCGGCCAGATGGACGAGCCGCCCGGAACGCGTATGCGCGTCGCCCTGTCCGCACTGACGATGGCGGAGTACTTCCGCGACGTTCAGGGCCAGGACGTTCTGCTGTTCATCGACAACATCTTCCGCTTCACGCAGGCAGGCTCCGAGGTTTCCACCCTCCTCGGCCGTATGCCTTCGGCAGTGGGCTACCAGCCCACGCTGGCGGACGAGATGGGTGAGCTCCAGGAGCGCATCACCTCGACCCGCGGTCGCTCGATCACCTCGCTGCAGGCTATTTACGTGCCGGCCGACGACTACACCGACCCCGCGCCGGCTACGACGTTCGCGCACCTCGATGCCACCACCGAGCTCTCGCGCCCGATTTCGCAGATGGGTATCTACCCCGCTGTGGATCCGCTGAGCTCGACCTCCCGCATCCTGGAGCCCGGCATCGTCGGTGCCGAGCACTTCCGCGTTGCCAACGAGGTCAAGCGCATTCTGCAGAAGTACAAGGAACTGCAGGACATCATCGCCATCCTCGGTATGGACGAGCTTCAGGAAGAGGACAAGGTCCTCGTCGGCCGCGCCCGTCGTATCCAGAAGTTCCTCGGCCAGAACTTCATCGTCGCCGAGAAGTTCACCGGTGAGCCCGGCTCCGTCGTGCCGCTCCGCGACACGATCGAAGCCTTCGACCGCGTCTGCAAGGGCGAGTTCGATCACCTGCCCGAGCAGGCATTCAACAGCTGCGGTGGACTCGACGACGTCGAGGCTGCAGCCAAGAAGATGGCCGGGAAGTAGTCCACCATGGCTGAGATGACCGTAGAACTCGTTGCCGTCGAGCAGCGCTTGTGGTCTGGTTCGGCGACGCTGGTCAGCGCTCAGACCACCGAGGGTGAAATCGGCATCATGCCTGGGCATGAGCCGGTCCTCGGTCAGCTGATCGAGGGCGGAACCGTGTCGATCACCTCGGTCGACGGCGAGCGTATCGTTGCTGCAGTACACGGAGGGTTCCTCTCCGTCACTGCGACGACGGTGACGATCCTTGCCGAGTCCGCGGACATGGCACAGGACATCGACGTCGAGGCAGCCAAGGCTGTCTTGGCCGAGAACTCGGGCGATCTCGAAGCGATTGCGGTCGCCAAGGGTCAGCTCCGGGCCGTCGAGCGCGCGTAAGTTACTCGAGTAAAGCCGCGACGGGAGCCGACGAACAGTGACATTCGGAATGACTGTGTTGATCATTCTGGTTGTGCTGCTCGCGGTTCTCGTCGCGGCTTTTCTGTATCGTCTGCTCGTTCTACGTCGCGGCGGTACTGCTGCACTGCTTCGTGTTCTGCCATCCCCAGGGGACAGCGGGTGGCGGCACGGGATCATTCGCTACGGCGAAAGCACATTCGTCTTTTTCAAACTGTCGAGTCTGCGGCCAGGCCCGGACTCCAGGATTGATCGTCAAGGTGTCGAGGTCGAGAGCCGTCGCTCTCCCTCGGGTACCGAATTCGACATCATGAGCGACGACATCGTCGTGGTCAAGGTCAACGACGGATCGTCGGCCTACGAAATCGCCTTGGACAGTGGAGCATTGACAGCGTTCCTGTCCTGGGTCGAATCGCGGCCGGACGGGCGCGCCCGTAGGCGTCGCACCGCCTGACCGGTCCCGATCAAGCCCCGGCGCCGGGCTTCCAGAGCACATCGCCTTCCGGGTTTGCCACTCTTCCCATGATGAAGAGCAGATCCGACAATCTGTTGAGGTATTTCGCGGGGAGGACGCTCGTGTCTTCCGGGTTCGCATCGATCGCGGACCACGCCGCACGCTCCGCACGCCGCGAGACGGTTCGTGCTACGTGAAGCAGGGCACCCAAGGCAGTTCCGCCCGGCAGAATGAACGAATTCAACGGTGCCAGTTGCTCATTGAGCTCATCGCACCATCCTTCGAGTCGATCGATGTAGGCCTGCGTCACTCGCAGCGGCGGGTACTTCGGGTTCTCGACCACGGGGGTGGACAAGTCGGCACCTGCGTCGAAAAGGTCGTTCTGGATCTGTCGCAGCATCACGAGCAGATTCGGTGGGGGAGTACCGAGGGCAACGGCCACTCCGATTGCCGCGTTGGTCTCGTCGCAATCCGCATAGGCGACCAGACGCGGATCGTTCTTGGACACGCGGGAAAAATCGCTGAGGCCCGTGGTCCCGTCGTCGCCGGTCCGGGTGTAGATCTTCGTCAGGTGAACAGACATAGGGCTACGGTACCGGCGCGGTGCCGACGAGGTTGTGGCTCTAGGCTGTGAACCGTGAGTGAGCACTTTCTTGTGACCGGGGGTAACCGCCTCGAAGGTGAAGTACTGGTGGGAGGGGCCAAGAACAGTGTGCTGAAGCTGATGGCCGCGGCGCTGTTGGCCGAAGGCACCACTGTCGTGACCAACTGCCCGGACATTCTCGACGTACCCCTGATGGCGGACGTTCTGCGAGGTCTGGGCTGCGAAGTCGAACTCGAAGATTCCGAAGTGCGGATCACGACGCCGGCCGAGCCGAAGTATCACGCTGACTTCGATGCGGTGAAACAGTTCCGCGCCTCGGTGTGTGTGCTCGGTCCGCTGGTCGCGCGTTGTCGACGCGCTGTTGTCGCACTTCCTGGTGGCGATGCGATCGGCTCGAGACCACTCGACATGCACCAATCCGGACTCCGTCTGTTGGGTGCGCGTAGCGAAATCGAACACGGTTGTGTCGTTGCCGAGGCAGATGACCTACACGGAGCGAACATTCGCCTGGTCTTCCCGTCGGTGGGTGCAACCGAGAACATCTTGATGGCGGCTGTGCTCGCCCGTGGCGAAACGGTGATCGACAACGCTGCACGTGAGCCCGAGATCGTGGATCTGTGCAACATGCTCAACGAGATGGGCGCCAAGGTATCGGGCGGCGGAAGTTCGACGCTCACCATTCAAGGCGTCCGCAAGTTGGAACCGACTACCCACCGCGTCATCGGCGATCGGATCGTTGCTGCGACATGGGGTGTCGCGGCATCCATGACCAGGGGTGACGTCCGTGTCCGCGGGGTGAACCACAAGCATCTCGGACTGGTCCTCGACAAGCTTCGGACAGCCGGCGCTGAGGTGACGCCCGAGGTCGACGGCTTCCGTGTCATCCAGCGCGAACGACCTAAAGCGGTCAATTTCGCAACATTGCCGTACCCGGGATTCCCGACCGACCTGCAGCCGATGGCAATCGGTCTGGCCGCGGTTGCGGAGGGCACGTCGATGATCACCGAGAACGTCTTCGAATCGCGTTTCCGATTTGTCGAGGAAATGATCCGACTCGGGGCCGACGCTCGTACTGACGGTCACCATGCTGTTATCCGCGGAGTTCCAGTGTTGTCGAGTGCACCGGTGTGGTCCTCGGATATTCGAGCCGGCGCCGGGCTCGTGCTAGCTGGGTTGGTCGCGGACGGAACCACCGAAGTCCACGACATCTTCCACATCGACCGTGGTTACCCGCGTTTTGTCGAGAATCTCCGTGGACTCGGGGGAGTGATCGAGCGGGTGGGCACCGAATAAGCTCGGTGCTCGGCGTCACACTCGCGTCTTATAGCCGGTGGTGGAATGACAAAACTGTCTGACCTGGCGTTGGCTGCCGAAATCGGTGTGGTGACCAGGCGATTTGTGAATTGATTGAAGGTTCGCGTAACTTATTCCAAGTCAGAGCGACACGGACACCGACTCCCGCCTTCACGGCGAGTGACACGAGGTTGTACGAAGTGCCTGACCAAATTTCGAAGTAGTTTCCATCGTGTATGGTTGTGCTTCACCTCCAGTTGTTCTCCGAATGTTCAGCGGTTTGCGCCGATGATCATGATGGGATAGGCTGGAAAAGTTGCCCCGGAGCGGCGGCCATAGGGTCGTGGTGATGGTGTGTGCGTGTTCTTTGAGAACTCAACAGTGTGTCGATGA
>NZ_JBEUOQ010000012.1:0-185591 GCF_040489275.1 Rhodococcus baikonurensis
GTTGTGTTATATTAAATCCATATACCGACCCCCCCCCCACCTCCCGGGGGGGCGCCTAACGGCCCTTTGCCCACTTAATCACCGGGGGGTTTTTAAAACCCCCCCCACAGCAGGGGTCTAGGTTGCGTTGTGCGCGGGCTGGAAAGCTCCGGCCTCGGCAGCTTCCTCGGCACGGATCACGTGGACCACGGCGTTGATCAGCGCCAGGTGTGTGAACGCTTGCGGGAAGTTACCCAGATGACGACCGGTGTGGGCGTCGATCTCCTCCGCGTACAGCTTGAGCGGGCTCGCGAACCCGAGCAGGCGCTCGCAGAGATGCTTTGCCCGATCCAGCTCGCCGATCTCGACGAGGGCGGAGACGAGCCAGAAGGAACAGATGGTGAACGTGCCCTCCTCGCCGCTCAATCCGTCGTCGGTGGTGTCGACGCGATAGCGCAGGACCAGCCCCTCCTCGGTGAGCTCGTCGGCGATCGCCAGCACTGTCGCCCGGATACGCGGGTCGTCGGCCGGCAGGAAGCGCAGCAGCGGTGCCAACAGGAGCGACGCGTCGAGTGAATCATGCCCGTAGCGCTGCGTCAGAACTCCACGCGAGTCGACTCCGTGCGCAAGGATATCGGCCTTGATCTCGTCCGCGATGGCCGTCCATTGCTGCGCAAAGCTCTTCTCGCCCTGCATCTCTGCGAGCTTGGCACCGCGATCGAGTGCAACCCAACACATGATCTTCGACGACGTGAAGTGCTGCGGTTCACCGCGCACCTCCCAGATCCCGCGGTCGGGTTGGCGCCAGTGCTTGATCGCTTCCTCGACCTGCTTCTTGAGCAGAGGCCACAGTGCTTCGGGGACACGCTCGCGGGTACGGATGTGGAGGTACACCGAGTCGAGCATGGTGCCCCAGATGTCGTGCTGCTGTTGATCGAACGCCCCGTTGCCGATACGCACCGGACGGGCGCCGTCGTAGCCGGACAGATGGTTGAGTTCGGATTCCTCGAGCGTGCGCTCGCCGCCGATCCCGTACATCACCTGCAAGGGGTGCGGCTGACCGTTGTCCGAACTCGACACGTCGTAGATGAAGTTGAAGAAGTCGTTGGCCTCACGGTCCAACCCGAGCGTGTAGAGGCCCCACAGTGCAAAAGTGGAGTCGCGAACCCACGCGTAGCGGTAGTCCCAGTTACGTTCTCCACCTGGTGTTTCCGGTAGCGAGGTCGTCGAAGCTGCGAGGAGGGCTCCGGTCGGTGCGTAGGTGAGGCCCTTGAGTGTGAGCGCACTGCGCTGCAGGTATCCGCGCCACGGGTGATCGGGGAACTTGCCGATCGTGACCCACTCGCGCCACGACTTGGATGTCTGCCACATCTTGTCGGCGGCCTCGTCGAACGTCTGCGGCGCGGGAAGATCCGACCACGAGAGCGCGACGTAGACGTTGTCGCCTTCGACCAGCCGTGTTCGGGCCCGTGCCTCACGACCTTCCAGACCCAGTCGTAGGTCGGTGGTCAAGCGCAGAGTGGGATGGTCTCCAGGCTTTGCGGAGCGACACGTTGCCGTCGCCTCTTCGTAGACCTTTCCGGTGTACTCCCAATTCGCCGTGCCGCGGTGATAGTCGAACGCGGGCTCGCAGCTCATCTCGAGTTCGACGGTGCCGCTGACACATTTGACCGTACGGAGAAGGGTGTGTTCGGCATCCCAGTCCGTCGGTGTGCGCTTGTGGGTGTTCGATCGCTTGTCGACGTTGTGCCACGGGCCGAGAACCAGGGCGTCACGGACGACGAGCCAGCCGGTCTCGGTCTGCCAGGTGGTCTCGAGGATCAGTCCACCCGGGAGATAGCGTCTTGCCGCGGGCACGTTCTGGCCGTAAGGGCCGATACGGAAATGGCCTGCGCTGCGGTCGAGGATGGCACCGAACACGCTGGGGGAGTCCGGGCGGGGAACGCACATCCACTCGACAGATCCGTTACGGGCAATCAGGCACGAGGTTTCGCAATCGGAAAGAAACGCGTAGTCGTCGATCGGGGGAAAGTTGCTTCGATGGTGACCCGTGGAGGCGGGAGGAATCGTCTGCACCACTTCGTCGTCAGCACTCATTCGGCCATCATCCGGCCAGAATCGACACACGTCCAATCCACACGCTGTCGGGGCCTCGTCGCCCGAAGGATAGGGTGTTGGCGTGGAACGGATAGCGGATTGGTGGGACAGCTTCGAGCTGTGGATGGCGGGGCTCCCGTTCATCCCGCAGGTCGCGTTGGTCCTGATCGTCGTCGTTCCGCTGTGCCGCCTGGTGGCCATCGGTCTGGATCGCGCGTTGGCCGCCGTGCTCGCTCTGCCGCTCTTCGGCTGGTTGCGTAGGAATTCTCGAGAAGTAGAGGAAAGCTGATGCCCCGCTCACGGGTCACTCTCGCCCTGATCGCCCTGATTCTCCTCGTGATCGTCGCGTGGCTTCTCACCCGTTAGTTCTCCCGATTAGAGCGGTCGCCGGTGCTCTGCTAAAGTCCACCGCGTGTCCGAAGCAACAGCTCCCGTAATCCGCCACCAGTTGGCGTTGATTGCTGTCGGCATGCTCGACGTCGCTGACGTCGCCTGTTGTTGATTTCCTGAGTTCGACCTCTTCGGTGGTGCTGCGCACCCCACTCGAACTTCTCCGCGTGTAACTCGCGCCCCCCGATTCAGGGCTCTTTGCCCGTCGGCTCTCCATGTCTGAACGTCCCGATGGAATCAGCCCCAGAGGTCTCGGACTTGTCGTTTGCTCAACCCTCGTTTGTCAGTCCTTTCAGGAAGGTATCTGCAATGAAACGCCGTTCCCGCACACTTCTCACTGCTATCGCGACCATGGGGGCCGTGGTACTCACAGCGTGCAGTGGTGGCTCGAGCGACACCGTGGGTGGTGACAGCGCCGCCAGCGACGGTAGCGCCGGCACGATCAACCTGTTCGCCTACGCCGTGCCGAAGCCCGGCTTCGACAAGCTCACCGCAGCCTTCCAGGCCACCGACGAGGGCAAGAACGTCAACTTCAATCCTTCGTACGGCGCCTCGGGTGACCAGTCGCGCAAGGTGAAGGACGGCGCCGAGGCCGACTTCGTCAACTTCTCCGTCGAGCCCGACATCACCCGTCTGGTCGATGCCGGTCTGGTCGATCAGAACTGGAACCAGGACGCCTACAACGGGATTCCGTTCGGATCGGTTGTCACCATCGTGACCCGTCCGGGCAACCCGAAGGGCATCAAGGACTGGGACGACCTGCTCCAGCCCGGCCTCGAGGTAGTCACGCCGAACCCCTTCAGTTCCGGCTCGGCCAAGTGGAACCTCTTGGCGCCCTACGCCGCCAAGAGTGACGGTGGCAAGAACCCGCAAGCGGGCCTCGACTACGTCACCGCGTTGGTCAACGATCACGTCAAGATCCAGCCCAAGTCGGGACGCGAGGCTTCGGAAGCCTTCCTGCAGGGCAGCGGTGACGTTCTGATCAGCTACGAGAACGAGGCACTGTTCATCGAAGGCAACGGCGACCCGGTCGAGCACGTCACCCCGCCCACGACCTTCAAGATCGAGAACCCCGTTGCCGTGATCTCGAACAGCAAGGTCCTCGACAAGGCGACCGCGTTCAAGGACTACCTGTACACGACCGAGGGCCAGACGCTCTGGGCCGAGGCAGGATTCCGTCCCGTCGATCCCGCAGTCGCTGCCAAGTTCACCGACAAGTTCCCCGAGCCGACCAAGCTGTGGACGATCGCAGACCTCGGTGGCTGGAAGGCCGTGGACAGTGCCCTGTTCACCAAGGACACCGGTTCGATCGCAGTGATCTACGACAACGCGACCAAGTAAGACTGACGTGACTGACACTATCGACCCCACCCCCGTGGCTCGTCGGCGAAAACTCGCGCGGGTCACGGGGAGTGTGGGGCCGCTCGGAATCGGAGTCGCCACCCTGTGGCTCTCCGTGATCGTTCTGCTGCCGCTCGCCGCGTTGACCGCCACGGCGTTCGACGAGGGGATCTCCGGATTCTGGGACGCCGTCACCGCACCCGTTGCTTTGGCGTCGCTGCGCGTGACGTTGTTCGTCTCGATCATCGTGGCACTGATCAACGTCGTGATGGGCACGATCATCGCGTGGGTCCTGGTCCGGGACGAGTTCCCGGGCAAGCGCATCGTCAACTCGATGATCGACCTGCCGTTCGCTCTGCCGACGATCGTGGCGTCGATCGTGTTGCTGTCCCTCTACGGACCGCAGTCGCCGATCGATATCCACCTCAACGCAACCCAGCCCGGACTGATCGTGGCTCTGGCTTTCGTGACCTTGCCGTTCGTCGTCCGTTCGGTGCAGCCGGTGCTGATGGAGGTCGACCGCGAAGTCGAGGAGGCAGCTGCGTCCTTGGGCGCTTCCAACTGGACGATCTTCCGCTCGGTCGTCCTTCCGACGCTGGCGCCTGCCGTCATCTCCGGCGCGGGACTCGCGTTCGCCCGCGCGATCGGTGAATACGGTTCGGTCGTCCTGATCGGCGGCAACATTCCGCGCGTGACGCAGATGACGTCGCAGTTCATTCAGCAGCAGATCGAGATCGATCGGCCTACCAACGCCGCTGCTGTCTCAGTAGCGTTGCTGGCCATCGCATTCGTGACGCTGTTCGTCCTGCGAATCTTCGCTTCGCGGGGACAGCGACGTGAGGAGAGTTCCCGATGAACGTGTCCAGAGGATCGAAAATCGGTCTGCGGACCATCGCTCTCGTCTACCTGTTCGTGTTGTTGGTCGTGCCGATCGGCGTGATCCTGACGCGAACGTTCGAAAACGGAATCGGCCCGTTCCTCGAATCGATCACGACGCCGGCAGCGATCTCCGCGCTGAATCTTTCGCTGATCATCGTGGCGATCGTGGTCCCGATCAATGTCGTGTTCGGTGTGGTCACGGCTCTGGCGCTCGTGCGTGGGCGTTTCCCGGGGCGGGGCGTACTGCAGTCGGTGGTCGACCTGCCCTTCGCAGTCTCGCCCGTCGTCGTCGGTGTGTCGTTGATCCTTCTGTGGGGTGCCAACGGGTGGTTCGGCGGCATCGAATCGTTGGGGTTCAAGGTCATCTTCGGTTTGCCCGGCATGGTGATCGCGACGATTTTCGTGACGCTGCCCTTCGTCGTCCGGGAAGTCGAACCCGTACTTCACGAGATCGGCGACGAGCAGGAACAAGCTGCCGCGACGCTCGGTGCCTCGGGCTGGCAGACGTTCTGGCGGATCACCTTGCCCGCGATCCGCTGGGGCCTGACATACGGAATCGTGTTGACGGTGGCGCGTTCGCTCGGTGAATTCGGCGCAGTCATCATGGTCTCTTCCGGCTTCCCCGGGGTATCCCAGACACTGACATTGCTGGTGCATTCGCGATACATCGACGACCACAACACCTTTGGTGCGTATTCGGCGGCAACGCTGCTGATGGGCATCGCCATCATTGTCCTGTTGCTGATGACGCTGCTGGACCGTAAGAGGAGCACCACATGATCACAGTGACCGGGGCCCGCAAGAACTACGGTGATTTCGCGGCGCTCGACGACGTGACGGTCAACATTCCCTCGGGTTCGTTGACGGCATTGCTCGGGCCCAGTGGCTCGGGAAAGTCGACGTTGCTGCGTTCGATCGCAGGGCTCGAAGAACTCGATTCGGGAACCATCACCATCGCAGGCAAGGACGTCACCGGCGTCTCGCCGCAGAAGCGAGACATCGGTTTCGTGTTCCAGCACTACGCGGCGTTCAAGCACATGACGGTGCGGGACAACGTGGCGTTCGGGCTCAAGATCCGCAAGCGCCCGAAGCCGGAGATCGAGAAGAAGGTCAACGAACTACTGGGGATCGTCGGCCTCGACGGCTTTCAGCATCGGTACCCGGCGCAGCTGTCCGGTGGTCAGCGTCAGCGCATGGCGTTGGCGCGCGCTCTGGCTGTCGACCCGCAGGTGCTTCTGCTCGACGAGCCCTTCGGCGCGCTCGACGCGAAGGTTCGTGCCGACCTGCGCACCTGGTTGCGTCGTCTGCACGACGAGGTGCACGTCACCACCGTTCTGGTCACCCACGACCAGGAGGAGGCTCTCGACGTGGCAGACCGTATCGCGGTGCTGAACAAGGGTCGGATCGAGCAGATCGGCGAACCAGCCGACCTGTACGACCGCCCGTCGAACGACTTCGTGATGTCCTTCCTCGGATCCGTCGCGAAGCTCAACGGGCAGCTGGTTCGTCCGCACGACATCCGCCTCGGCCGCGATCCGAGCATGGCTCTCGCTCAGGAGTCCGGAACGGCCGAGTCCCTGGGCGTCACACGCGCCACCGTCGAGCGCGTCGTGTACCTCGGCTTCGAGGTTCGCGTGGACCTGCGCAACGAGGCAACCGGTGAGCTCTTCTCGGCTCAGGTCACGCGCGGTGACAGTGCAGCGCTGCACCTCGAGGCGGGGGAGACGGTGTACGCCCGGGCAACCCGGGTGCCGGATCTGCCGGAGACTCCGGTGTCGACGCCGGTGCAGGAGCCGGTCACGGTGAGTGTCGTCGGCCAGGTATGACCCGCTCGCCCTGATTGCCCAGTTCTACCCCCACCCATAGCTGAGCGAACGGCACTTTCGGTCTCCTGATGGCGCCGAACGTGCCGTTCGCTCAGAACCGCGGGTCGGGAAACAGCGAAACGAGTTCAGCCCTCGCGGCAGACGAGGACCGGGCACTGGGCGTGGTGGATCAGGCTCTGACTGGTCGATCCGACGATCGACGCCATGAACGGGCTGCGGCCATGGCTGCCGACGACTACGAGTTGCGCCTCCGCCGAATGCTCGAGCAGCGCTTTCATCGGTCCGCTGCGTTGGACACTGCGGGTGACGTCGACGTCGGGGTACTTCTCCGTCCACCCGGCGAGGCACTCGGACAACAGAGCGTGCTCGTGCTGCTCGTACGGCCCCCAGTCCACGAAGCGCCTGGCTTCGGAATAACCGCCCAGCGAGGCGTGCTCGTTCCACGTGTGGACCGCAACCAACGGTGCGCCGAGGAACGCGGCAAACTCGAAGGCGTGCGCCACGGCTAGTTCACTGAGCTTGCTTCCGTCGACGCCGACGACGATGGGCCTGCTGTCGGCTGTCGCGTGATCACCGTTACCGCGGAAGACAGCCACGGGACAGTGTGCCCGGTTGACCACCCGAATGGTGTCGGACCCGAGAAACACCGATTGCATCTCGCTCGTACCCGCCTGACCCAGCGCAACGATGCGGGCGGATTTCGACAGCTCGACGAGTGTGGTTGCGGGAGTGCCGGTCACGAGGCCGCGTTCGATGGTGACGTCGGTGTGGTCGTCGCGGATGGCGTCCTCGGCCTCGTCGAGAAGTTTGGCACCCTCGACGCGAAGGTGGTGGTCGAACATCTCTTCGTCGGTGACGTTGGTACCGCCACCGGACTCGGGTTGTCCTGGCAGCACGTGGGTCAGCCGCAGTGGTTCGTCGAATCTCTTTGCAGCCGAGGCTGCCCACCTCGCGGCGTTGACCGCGCTTGCCGAGCCGTCGATACCGGCCACGATTCCGTGTCGAACAGATGCACTGGTCATGGAAGTCTCCTCGCGTCGCCTCCCTACCAGTGTGTCCCTGCTCACCCCAGCTTCGCTACAAACTGGTCAGCTCCCGTGGGGCGAGAACGTCGGTAGGTACCGCTGCGCGAGATCGACGCGGGCGCAACGACAACAGAGCGGTGATGAATCCGTTACCGGGCAGTGTCAGTTCCACGTTCTTCAACACGGTTCGGCGCATCAACGCGAGCAGAGCTGCGACGCCGGTGACAGCCATCCACATCGGTAGTGGGTACAGCGTCAGGCGTTCACCCAAGCCGAAGGTGAGGGTTCGTCCGAGAAGCAGTACGGCGCCGACGATTCCGGTTGCTGCGCACAGTCCCGACCACACCGCGATCCACTTGCTGTGCTTCCAGAACTGAATTGCCATGAGTACGAGTACGGCATGACGGGCGACGAAGCCCGGAAGTACTGCGGTCCAGTGAACGAAGGTCCCGTCGTTGGCCGGGAAGAGTCCGGTAGCCGCGGTGCTCAGTGCAACGACGACGGCAAGACCGAGAATCCACTTCTTCGCACGACCGTCCGGAATGTACTTGTGTAGCAAGGCCGCACCGAGGATGGTGAGCGCACCGAGGATCATGAAAGCCGCGTTCATGACGTCGTGCATCGGCGAACACGAATCCACGCTGCATGTCGTCACACCCAGTGAACTGATGGAGTCACGCGCGAAGCTGTACGGCGTCTTCCAGGCTCCGGCCGTGAAGATTTCGACAAGCAGGTAAAGCACCGACAGGACCCATGCGATGCCGGCTGTGCCGAGGCGAAGATTGTGAGTGATGGTGTTCCCTCTCGCGGCGCTCTGAGGGGATTGCACCCAAAGATCTGTTTCGCAGGCGAAGGAGGTACCTTCGCGGGCTGGACAGATCCAACACTACGGTAACAATCTGATAACGGCCTGTGAAACCGGATCAGGCGGAGCGGACCAGACGGTCGGGTAGTGCGTCAGCGACTTGTCGGTAACGGTCGATCATCGTTTCGATCAGTAGAGAGTGCCCACCGATCGTGTCGGCGAAACGCGCGCGCGGACACGCCGTTGCTGCGGCAGCGCTGAGTCGATCGGTCAGCAGGCCGGGAGCCAAGAACCACGGTGCGACGACAACGCGTTCTGCGCCGTCCTGCTCGAGAGCGGAGATCGCCTGGGCTACTGTCGGTTCCGCAGACGTGGCGAAACAGATTCGAACACCCGACCAGTTGGTTCCGGTCAGAAGCGTGGAGGCCAATTCTGAGGTCGCGGCATTGGCGCGCGCGTCGGACGAGCCGACTGCCGCGAGAGCGACACCGACCGACGGATCATCCGGCCGTGCACCTGCTTCGAGAATTCGCTCGCGCACCGCTTCGATCAGCCGAGCATCGCGACCCAGTACGTCTGCTTGGAACACGGTCAGTTGGGGGTGGCGTACCGCGGCAGCGGCCAAGAGCCCCGGCAGATCTACCCGAGCATGGAAGGCGTTGCCCAGCAGCATCGGAACAACAACGGCGTGAGTATGGCCGTCGTGTGCAACTCCGTCCAGGACCTGATCGATGGACGGTGCATTGAGATCGAGAAACGCCAGCCGGACATCGAGGTCTGGCCGGGCTTCACGAAGAGCCGCTACGGCAGCCGTGATCACCCGAGCGGAACGGGGATCACGGCTGCCGTGAGCAACAGCAATGAGCGGAACCATCGTCTTAGACGCGCTCGCCCAATTCGACAGCGGAAATGACGTCGCCGACGAGGCCTGCGGCGAGAGTGTTTCCACCGGCGGGATCGATCAGCAGGAAGCTGCCGGTGTGGCGATTGACGGCGTAGTCGTCGGCCACGATCGGCTCGGCCACCCGGATCGAGATCTTGCCGATCTCGTTGAGCTCGAGCGTTTCCGGGCCCTGATCCGTGGTGAGATCCTGCTCGTTGAATCGCTCCACCAAGCTGCCGACGATGGCCTGCGTCGTGCGCGTGCCGTGCTTGAGCAGCAAGCGTGCACCGGGGCGCAGCGGCTTCTCGGCCAGCCAGCAGACAGTGGCGTCGAATTCGCCGATCGGCTCGGGTGCGTCAGACGGCGAGGCGATGGTGTCGCCGCGGGATACGTCGACGTCGTCGGCCAGGATCAGTGTGACACTGCGTCCCGCGTGGGCGACGTCCAGTTCACCGTCGGCCGTGTCGATACGAGTAACGGTGGTGCGCGTACCCGAGGGCAGGATCACCACTTCGTCGCCGGGTACGACGGAACCGGCAGCGACCTGACCGGCGTATCCCCGGTAGTCGAGGAACTCGGCGGTGCGGGGGCGGATCACGTACTGCACCGGGAAGCGCAGGCCGACGCGATGCGGCTCGGCGTCGACCGGAATCGACTCGAGGTGCTCGATCAGCGTGGGGCCGGTGTAGTACGGGGTCTTGTCGGAGCGGATGGCGACGTTGTCACCGTGCAGTGCCGACACCGGGATCTCGACGACGTCTTCGCTTGCCCAGCCCAGTGAGCTGGTGAGTTCGTTGAACTCGGCGGAGATCGAGGTGAAGACCTCTTCCGGGTTCTCGACGAGGTCGATCTTGTTCACGGCGAGGACGAGCTTCGGGACACCGAGCAACGCCAGAACCGCTGCGTGCCTACGAGTCTGCGCGATGACACCCTTGCGGGCATCGACCAGCAGGATCACGAGCTGAGCCGTCGAGGCACCGGACACCGTGTTGCGGGTGTACTGCACGTGGCCGGGTGTATCGGCCAGCACGAAGGTGCGCTTGGGGGTCGCGAAGTAGCGGTACGCCACGTCGATGGTGATGCCCTGCTCACGCTCGGCGCGCAGACCGTCCACCAGCAGGGAGAGGTCAGGGGTGTCGAGACCGCGGTCCACCGACGCACGGGTCACGGCGTCGATCTGGTCGGCGAGAACGGATTTCGTGTCGTACAACAGGCGGCCCACGAGTGTGGACTTCCCGTCGTCGACACTGCCGGCAGTTGCCAGTCTGAGCAGATCGCTCATCAGAAGTAGCCCTCTCGCTTGCGGTCTTCCATGGCCGCTTCGGAAACTCGGTCGTCGCCACGGGTCGCGCCGCGCTCGGTCAAACGTGATGCCGCAACCTCGGCGAGAATCGCTTCGTTGTCAGCCGCATCGGAGAGAACAGCGCCGGTGGTCGAACCGTCGCCGACGGTGCGGTAACGCACCGAAAGGGTCTGCAGCTCTTCGCCGTCAGCCGGACCACCCCAGACTCCGGGGGTCATCCACATGCCGTCGCGCTGGTACACCGGACGCTGGTGGGCGTAGTAGATGCTGGCGAGTTCGACGTTGTCGCGAGCGATGTAACGCCAGATGTCCAGCTCCGTGAAGTTGCTGAGCGGGAAGACGCGCACCTGCTCGCCGGGGGAGTGGCGACCGTTGTAGAGGTTCCACAGTTCCGGGCGCTGCTTCTTGGGATCCCACTGGCCGAAAGCGTTGCGCAGCGAGAAGATTCGCTCCTTGGCGCGGGCGCGCTCCTCGTCGCGGCGAGCGCCACCGAAGACGGCGTCGAAGCGGTTCTCGGAAATCGCGTCCAGCAACGGAACGGTCTGCAGCGGGTTGCGAATACCGTCGGGGCGCTCGGTGAGGCGACCGTCCGCGATGTACTCCTCGACGCTCGCCACGTGCAGGCGCAGGTTGTACTTCGCCACGACGTGGTCGCGGAAGTCGAGAACTTCCTGCAGGTTGTGGCCGGTATCGACGTGCAGCAGGGTGAACGGCAGCGGCGCAGGCCAGAAGGCCTTGATCGCCAGATGCAGCAGCACGGTGGAGTCCTTACCGCCCGAGAAGAGAATGACCGGGCGTTCGAACTCGCCGGCCACCTCTCGGAAGATGTGGATCGCTTCGGACTCGAGGGCGTCGAGAGTATCGAACTGTGTGCCGTCGAGCTGAGGACGCGAAAGTGTCAAGTCAACTGTCATGATGCGTGCAACCCGCATTCTGTCTTGGAGGCACCGGCCCAACGACCGCTACGCGGATCGCTGCCGGGGGCTGGCTTGCTGGTGCAGGGTGCGCAGCCGATGGACGGATAGCCCTCGTCGACAAGAGGATTGACGAGGATGGAATTGGTGTCGATGTAGTTCTGCATCTCCTCGTCCGACCACGGAGCGATCGGGTTGATCTTCACGAGGCCGAAGGCCTCGTCGAAGGAGATCAGGGGAGCGTTGGCGCGGGTGGGCGCTTCGACGCGGCGGATGCCGGTCACCCACGCGCTGTAGCCGGACAGTGTCTGCTTGAGGGGCGCGACCTTGCGCAATGCGCAGCAGCGGTTGGGATCACGGGCGAACAGATCCTTGCCCTCGGCGACATCCTGCTCGGCAACGCTCGCCAGCGCGCGTGCATTGATGACGTTGACGCCGTAGACCTGCTCGACCGCGTCACGCGTGCCGATGGTCTCGGGGAAGTGGTAGCCGGTGTCGAGGAAGAGTACGTCGACGCCCGGATGAACTTGTGCGGCAAGGTGAACCAGCACCCCATCCTGCATGTTCGACGCAACAATGTAAGAGTCACCGAACGTGTCCTCGGTCCACTGCAACAGTTCCTGTGCGCTGGCGCCGTCGAGTTCCACGGCACCGCGCTCGGCGATGGACCGAAGCTCGTCGGCAGTTGCTCGCGAAATGTCCACTGTCATCGCAAATCTCCTTCGTCTGCGCGCACTGCCCATTCGGCGAACCGTTCACCTTCGTTGCGGTTCTTCACGAACTGACGTACGACGCGGTCGATGTAGTCACCCATCTCGACGCTGGTGACCTTGTGCTGGCGCAGCTTGCGTCCGAAGGCGCTGTCGAATCCGAGGCTGCCTCCCAGATGAACCTGGAAACCCTCGACTTGATTCCCCTCACCGTCGTCGACGAGCTGGCCCTTGAAGCCGATGTCGGCGATCTGCGAGCGAGCGCAGGAGTTGGGGCAACCGTTGATGTTGATGGTGATCGGCACGTCGAGCTGGCTGTTGATGTCGGCGAGACGCTGCTCGAGTTCGGGCACGAGCACCTGCGAACGCTTGCGGGTCTCGGCGAACGAGAGCTTGCAGAACTCGATGCCGGAGCAGGCCATCAGGTTCTTGCGCCAGTGCGACGGACGGGCGGGAAGGCCCAGCGCGTCGAGATCGGCGATGAGCGGCTCGAGCGTCTCGTCTGCGACGTCGAGGATGATCAGCTTCTGGTACGGCGTGAAGCGGATCCGGTCGCTGCCGGCCTTCTCGGCGGCGTCGGCGACCTGAGCCAGGATGTCTCCCGAGACGCGGCCGGCGATCGGAGCGAAACCGACTGCGTTGTGGCCGTTGCGGGTCTTCTGGATGCCGACGTGATCGATCGGACGCTTGGGCTTCTCCGGCGCCGGGCCGTCGATGAGCGGGCGCTTCATGTACTCGGTCTCGAGAACCTCGCGGAACTTCTCGATGCCCCAGTCCTTGATGAGAAACTTGAGCCTTGCCTTCGCGCGCAGACGACGGTAGCCGTAGTCACGGAAGATCGAGACGACACCTTCCCAGACATCGGGGACCTCGTCGAGCGGAATCCAGGCGCCGACGCGCTGCGCCAGCATCGGGTTGGTGGACAGTCCGCCGCCGACCCAGAGGTCGAGGCCCGGGCCGTGCTCGGGGTGGTTCACGCCGATGAAGGCAATGTCGTTGATCTCGTGAACGACGTCCTGCTGACCGGAGATGGCGGTCTTGAACTTGCGCGGCAGGTTGGAGTACTTGGGGTCGCCGATGTAGCGGCGCACGATCTCGTCGATCGCCGGGGTGGGATCGAGGACCTCGTCGAGCGATTCGCCGGCCAGGGGAGAACCGAGGACGACGCGGGGGCAGTCACCGCATGCTTCGGTGGTCTTGAGTCCGACGGCTTCGAGGCGCTTCCAGATCTCCGGGACGTTCTCGACCTCGATCCAGTGGAACTGGACGTTTTCGCGGTCGGACAGGTCGGCGGTGTTCCGGCCGAATTCCTTCGAGATGCCGGCGATGGTGCGCAGCTGCTCGACGTTGAGAGCGCCGGCGTCGCAACGCACGCGCATCATGAAGTATTTGGCCTCGAGCAGGTCGATGTTCTCGTCGCCGGTGAAGGTGCCGTCGTAGCCTTCTTCGCGCTGGGTGTAGAGACCCCACCAGCGGAAGCGGCCGCGAAGGTCGCCCTTGTCGATGCTGTCGAAGCCCTGCTTGGAGTAGATGTTCTCGATGCGGGCCCGAACGTTGAGCGGGTTGTCGTCCTTCTTGGCCTGCTCGTTGGCGTTGAGCGGCTCGCGGTAGCCGAGGGCCCACTGACCTTCGGCGCGACGCTTGGCGGGACGCGCAGCGCGTGCAGGCCGGGCTTCGGCGGGTGCTGCCGAATCGGCGGGTGTGGCGGCGTCGGTGGTCGACGTCATCGATGAACTCCTGGATCTGGGCGGTTGATCGGCACGCGGCACGCACTTTCGACGAACTGTGGCGGTGTCTGATCGGGACGCACCGGTCCGTGTCGGAAATCGAGGGGGCTGTCCTCGGTCTCGGAAAGCTCGCGGCCGGCAGGTGTGCTCACGAAAACGAACAGCTGGAGAAGCTGCGTCCCTGAAAAGGCATGTCCCTGAAAAGGCATGTCTCTGCAGAGAGTGTTTTGGCGAAGCAGATGGAGATGAGCGGGAAAGGCTGGAAGATCAGTGAAAGATCAACAGCTACACAGGTGCAGACACGACGAGCTGCACACACGCTTGAAGTCGACATGGCGACGCGCCACAAGTCGCACTCCGAGTCCGGTCATGCGGACCATTGTGCCACGTCAACTCGATAATTCCGACTCGGGCGCATATTTCCACGAAAAACGGGGGAAATATCGAGTTCAGGCCACGCGCCGACCTGCATCGCAGGCTGAATAGGTGTGCGTTCCGGATGCTGGGACACTGGAGGCGTGAATGCCACCAGCACGACTCCCACTCGACAGAGCGAGGCGACGCCCTTCGCCTTGCCCGCGCGATCGCTCGAGGGTGTCGGGAAACGGCCGTTCGGGATCTACATCCACGTCCCGTTCTGTGCCACCAGGTGTGGGTACTGCGATTTCAACACCTACACAGCCGGTGAGCTCGGAAGCTCGGCCTCGCCGCAGTCGTGGTTGGAGGGCTTGCGACGCGAACTCGATCTCGCGGCCGAGATGACGGGCGCCCCGGCAGCGGAGACAGTGTTCGTGGGCGGTGGAACGCCGTCGCTGCTCGGCGGCGACGGGTTGTCGGACGTGCTGTCGGCGGTGCGGAGCAGCTTCGGCCTGGCGTCCGGCGCCGAAGTGACGACGGAATCGAACCCCGAATCGACGTCGCCGGAATTCTTCGGTGCTCTCCGCAGTGCCGGATTCACTCGGATTTCCCTCGGTATGCAGTCTGCCGCCCAGCACGTTCTGAAGATCCTCGACCGCACGCACACTCCCGGCCGCGCCGTTGCGGCCGCGAAAGAGGCTCGTGCAGCTGGTTTTTCGCACGTGAACTTGGATTTGATCTACGGAACGCCGGGGGAGCGCGACCAAGATCTGGACGCCTCGCTCGATGCGGTTCTCTCGGCCGACGTCGACCACGTCTCGGCCTATGCGCTGATCGTCGAGGACGGCACCGCCATGGCTCGAAAAGTTCGGCGCGGCGAATTGCCCGCCCCGGACGACGACGTGCTGGCCTCGCGATACGAACGAATCGATTCACGCCTGTCCGAGGCAGGCTTGCAGTGGTACGAGGTCTCCAACTGGGCAAAGGCGGAAACCTCGGACTCCGGTGACACCCGCTGCCGTCACAACCTCGGCTACTGGGACGGCGGTGACTGGTGGGGCGCCGGTCCGGGCGCGCACAGTCACGTCGGCGGAGTGCGGTGGTGGAACGTCAAGCACCCGGCGCGGTACGCGGAACAGTTGGCCCTCGGTGAACTTCCCGTCGGCGGCAGTGAAGAACTGACCCCCGAGGACGAACACATGGAGCGCGTCATGTTGACCGCACGGTTGCGTACGGGACTTCCGTTGTCGGAACTGTCTGCATCCGAACGACTTTCGGCCGAACAGGTGGTAGTCGACGGGTTGGCCGTGATCGAGAACGATCACGTGGTTCTCACCGACCGTGGTCGTCTACTTGCCGATGCGGTGATCCGCACGATCCTGACCTGACGCGCCACCATCCTTCGCCGCGTAGCGTTACCGCGGTGGCCATCATTCATCGTGCGCAGTTGAATCCGTCCAAGAACGACCTGCTCCGAGCGTGGGTGCCCAAGCAGCCATGGATCGGGTCGGTCGACTGTTCGTCGCTCGAACGCGTCGACGCCTATCGTTTCGACGACCCGGACGGTGAGGTCGGAATCGAGACGCACCTGATGCGCTCGGCCGACGGACGATTTCTTCAGGTCCCGCTCACGTATCGTGGCGCTCCGCTGGACGGGGCGGAGAATGCGTTGATCGCGACCATGGATCATTCGGTACTCGGCGAGCGGTGGGTGTACGACGCGTGCTGCGATCCGGTCTACGTGAGCGCGGTGGCAACCGCGATTCTGACCGGTGGGGCCGGAGTCGATCTGGTTTTCGCCGACACCGCCGATCACATCCCGGTGACGGCTCACGTAGTAGGCAGCGGTACGGCCGGCGCATCGGTACCGGCAGTCGAATCCGTGACCTGCTCGACAGTCGGCACCGACACGATCGTCAGCGCGGGAGATCTGGAATTGACCGTGGTGAGAGTGATCGACGCAGACCGAGTGTCAGGCTCGTCGGCGCTCACCGGAACCTGGCCGGGGCAGACGAATCCCGCATTGCTCGCGTTCGTCGGTTGAGTCTCGGCGCCTGAGCCGCGTGAGCGTCAGCGGACGCCCTCGATGACACCGGGCATCGCGTCGAAGTCGAAGACACGCGCGTGCAGCACGACGCGGTTTCGCAGGGCCGAACGTACCGCTCGGTGCAGGCCGTCTTCGAGGTAGAGAGTGCCGCGCCACTGCACTGCGTGAGGGAACAGATCGCCGTAGAAGGTCGAGTCCTCCGACAGCAGGCGATCGAGTTCGAGGACCTTCGTGGTGGTCACGATCTCGTCGAGTCGAACCTGACGTGGAGGGAACTTCGACCAGTCGCGTAGAGACAGTCCGTGATCGGGATACGGTTTGCCGTCCATCACGCCTTTGAAGATCATGTGCCGCCTTGTCCATGGTTGTGCGATCGACCTTTCGCCGATCTCACTCCACAGTATGGGCAACAGCCGTCTCTGGCGCTCGGGCGATTAGACTGCCAGTGGGAACCGATGTGTAAATGTCGGTGTTCGTTCTGTTCAGGAAACGGAGGTGGCAACGATGTCGAGTACCGACGACAGGCGTTTCGAGGTCTTACGTGCAATCGTGGCCGATTACGTCTCCACCCAGGACCCGGTGGGATCCAAGGCCCTGGTCGAGCGTCACAACCTCGGAGTGTCGAGCGCCACGGTGCGCAACGACATGGCATTCCTCGAGGCCGAGGGCTACATCGCCCAACCCCACACCAGTTCCGGGCGCGTCCCCACCGACAAGGGATACCGCGAATTCGTCGATCGCATCGCCGACGTCAAGCCCATGTCCGGGCCGGAGCGTCGAGCGATCCTGGAGTTCTTGGAGTCGGGGGTCGACCTCGACGACGTTCTGCGTCGCGGTGTGCGACTGCTGGCGCAACTGACCCGTCAGGTCGCCGTCGTCCAGTACCCGTCGTTGTCCGCGTCGTCGGTTCGGCACCTCGAGGTGGTCGCGCTGACGCCCGCGCGTCTGCTCCTCGTTCTCATCACCGATTCCGGCCGCGTCGATCAGCGAATCGTCGAGCTCGGTGACGTCCTCGAAGACGAAGACCTTTCCCGGTTGCGCACGCTTCTCGGCGGTGCCCTGGAAGGCAAGCGCCTGGCCGCCGCGTCGATTGCCGTCGCGGAACTGGCCGACGAGTCACCGGCCGACCTACGCGACGCCGTGATCCGGTCGGCAACGGTTCTCGTCGAGACCCTGGTCGAACATCCGGAAGATCGCCTCGTCCTGGGCGGGACCTCCAACCTCACGCGCAACGCCGCCGATTTCTCCGGTCTGGCCGGCTTCCCCGGTTCACTGCGCGCAGTGCTCGAAGCACTGGAAGAGCAGGTAGTGGTCCTCAAACTGCTCGCTGCGACGCAGAATTCCGGCACGGTCACCGTTCAGATCGGTGAAGAGACGCAGGTCGAACAGATGCGCGGAACCTCCGTGATTTCGACTGGCTACGGCGCGGCCGGTACCGTTTTCGGTGGTGTCGGTGTGCTCGGACCCACTCGGATGGACTATCCGGGAACAATTGCATCGGTTGCCGCCGTTGCCAGATACATCGGCGAAGTTCTCTCCGAGCGATGACGGACGTCGACATTCGTCGGCACGCCTCCTCGCGAGGACTGAGGAAAACCTAGAAGTAAGAGAAGGACGAGAGACTCAACGTGGCACGGGATTACTACGGATTGCTCGGCGTCGACAAGAACGCGACAGACCAGGAGCTCAAGCGCGCTTACCGCAAGCTGGCACGCGAACTGCACCCGGACGTCAACCCTGACGAGGCGGCGCAGGCCAAGTTCAAGGAGATCTCGACGGCCTACGAGGTCCTGACCGACCCGGAGAAGCGTCGCATCGTCGATCTCGGCGGAGACCCACTCGAGTCCGGTGGCGGCGGCGGTGGTGGCTTCGGCGGCGGATTCGGTGGCGGTGGCCTCGGCGACGTCTTCGAAGCATTCTTCGGCGGCGGTGGCGGTGCAGGTCGTGGCCCGCGCGGTCGTGTTCAGCCCGGAGCCGACTCGTTGCTTCGCACCAAGCTGACCCTCGCAGAATGTGCGACGGGAGTCAGCAAGCACGTGACAGTCGAGACGGCCATTCTGTGCGACAGCTGCACCGGCGCCGGAACCAACGGCGACTCAAAGCCTGTCCGCTGTGAGACCTGCAACGGTGCCGGCGAAGTTCAGTCCATCCAGCGCTCGTTCCTCGGCCAGGTCATGACTTCGCGTCCCTGCCCGACGTGCCGTGGTGCCGGTGAGACCATCCCGGATCCCTGCCACAAGTGTGGCGGCGACGGCCGAGTTCGGGCCAAGCGCGACATCACGGTGAAGGTCCCGGCGGGCGTCGCCGGTGGCATGCGCATCCGTTTGACCGCGCAGGGTGAAGTCGGCCCCGGCGGCGGACACCCCGGCGACCTCTACGTCGAGATCGTCGAGCAGCAGCACGACGTCTTCGTTCGAGACGGTGAAGACCTGCACTGCACCATCCGCGTTCCCATGGTCGACGCTGCACTCGGTACCACTGTCACCGTCGACACCATCATCGACGGCCCCAAGGAAATCACCATCGAGCCAGGCACCCAGCCCGGACACGTTGCTGTTCTTCGCGGTCATGGCATGCCGAAACTGCGGTCGGGAGTGCGCGGCGACGTGCACGCTCACCTCGAGGTGGTCATCCCGAGCCGTCTCGATCACAAGCAGTCCAAGCTGCTCAAGGAATTCAAGCTGCTCCGCGATCGTGACGAGGCCGAGGTTGTCTCGACGGCCTCGCAGAACAGCGGTGGACTGTTCTCGCGTCTTCGCGAAGCATTCAGCGGCCGCTGACGGTGGCCGCAACGGTCTTCTTTCTCGACCCGGTTCCCGGCGTCGGTGAAATCGCAGTTCTGGACGGGCAGGAGGGTCGCCACGCGGCCACTGTCCGCCGGATCGGTGTCGGCGAGCGACTGGTGTTGGCCGACGGTCGTGGCCGGGTAGCCGACGCCGAGGTGACGAGTGTCGGCAAGGATCGCCTGGAGCTTTTGGTCAGTGACGTTCAGGTTCTCGAGCAGCCCAAGCCGTTGGTGACCCTGGTTCAGGCACTTCCCAAGGCCGAGCGCTCCGAGTTGGCTGTCGAACTTGCCACCGAGGCGGGGATCGACGCCGTGATTCCGTGGCAGTCCCTGCGTTGTGTCGCCAAATGGGAGGGCCCGAAGCTCGCCAAGGGCGTCGCTCGCTGGCGAAGTGCGGCGGTGTCTGCGGCAAAGCAGTCCAGACGCGCGTTCGTTCCGGAGATTGCGGAACTGCACAAGACGCCGGCGGTGATCGCGTTGGTTCGCGACGCCGTTACCCGCGGCGCTGTGGTTGCGGTGCTTCACGAATCGGCGACGACGCCGTTGGCCGGCTTGCCGCTGGCGAGCGCGGACGAGGTATTTCTGGTTGTCGGTCCCGAAGGTGGGCTGGACGATTCGGAGATCAGTGCGTTGTCGGAGGCCGGGGCCACTCCGGTGCTTCTCGGCCCGACGGTCCTGCGCACGTCGACCGCCGGGGCTGTTGCTCTGGGCGCGATCGGAGTGCTGACCGATCGCTGGGGACCACGGCCACTGCACTGATCGTGCTGTGATCCCGGGCTGAATCGGATCCGGCGCTCAGCGAAGTGTCAGATTTGCGCACTATCGTAAGGACGTCGGGGGTCGCCTTCGGCGTGAGTTGGTTCGGGGATTTCAGGAGGCCAGATGTTGTCACGTGCGCATATGCGAATCGTTGGAGCGGTGTGTGCCGTGGCGGCGATGATGCTCGTCGCGGGGTGCACAGTCTCCACGGGAGACAATCCGGGTTCCTCCAGCAGTGCCGTCACCACTACACCGACCAGCGAGGCTCTCGTCACCGTCACGCCGGCGGACGGCGGAACCCCGGTGAGTCCACTCGACCCCATCGAGGTCCAGGTCGCGAAGGGGACACTGACGACCGTCGCGCTGACCAATCCCGAAGGTAAGGAAGTCGCCGGTATCACGACGCCGGACAAGACGTCCTGGAAGCCGAGCGAGCCACTCGGGTACGGCAAGACCTACAAGTTGGTCGTCGACGCCGTCGACGCGAATGGTGTTGCCACGACCAAGAACACGACGCTGACCACCGTCGCGCCGAGTAATCAGACCCGCGCGTACATCAACACCACCGGTGGCGCCTCGATTTCGGACGGTGGCACGTACGGTGTCGGCACCGTCGTCGCCGTTCATTTCGACGAGTTGATCGGTGACAAAGCCGCGGCCGAGAAGTCTCTGCTGGTCACCACCAATCCGCCCGTACAGGGATCGTGGTACTGGGTCGACGGTCAGAACGTTCACTGGCGACCACAGAACTACTACGCACCAGGCACGACAGTCTCGGTGAACGCGAACATCTACGGCAAGCAGCTCGGCAACGGACTGTACGGCCAGCAGGACGACACCGTGTCCTTCAAGATCGGCGATTCCCACGTCTCTGTCGCCGACGACAACACCAAGATGGTGACCGTCTACGAAAACGGTCAGGTGATCAAGGAAATGCCGACCTCGATGGGAATGGGCGGCACCGAAACGATCGGCGGCACGACGCTCTCGTTCTGGACCCAGCCCGGCACGTACACCGTGATGGACAAGGCCAATCCCGTCATCATGGATTCGTCGACCTACGGTCTGCCGATCAACTCGCGCCTGGGCTACAAGGAATCCATCAACTGGGCCACCCGCATCAGCACGGACGGCATCTATCTTCACGAGTTGGAGAGCACCGTCTGGGCGCAGGGAAACACCGACACCTCGCACGGTTGCCTCAATCTCAGTGCGGCCAACGCCAAATGGTTCTTCGATTTCTCGCAGCCGGGAGATGTCGTCGAGATCAAGAACACCGGCGGCGCTCCGCTGGAGGTGTGGCAGAACGGCGACTGGACCCTCTCGTGGGCAGACTGGGCCGCAGGCAGCGCCCTCGCCTGAGATAGATTTCCTCGGTGCCTCGATTCAAGATTCCGTACGGCCGACACGAGCAGCAGTTCGGGCATCTCTACGTTCCCGACGGAGTCGATGACGGCCCGATCCCGATCGTCATGCAGATCCACGGCGGTTTCTGGAGCGGGCAGTACGGATTGACTCTGGGCACCGCATTTGCCGTCGAACTCGCGCGGCACGGTGTCGCGGTGTGGAATATCGAATACCGCCGCCTCGGAGCGGGCGGTGGTTGGCCGGAGATGTCCGCCGACGTGAAAGCGGCGTACGACGAGATCCCCGGACTGGTGGCCGCGAAGTCCTCGGCCGAATTGGATCTGAATCAGATTCGCCTGCTCGGGCATTCGGCCGGCGGACATCTTGCAGTGTGGCTGGCGGGGGAGAGGGACACGTTCACCCGGCCCGAACGGGTCATCGCCCAGGCTGCCGCACTCGATCTGGCGTCGGCAGGCGAGCGTGGACGACGGATCAGTTTCATCGAGGATCTGTTCGGCGTTCCGTTCGACGCGGATCCGGATCTGTATCGCGGTGCTTCGCCACAGCATCGACTGCCGATCGGCGTCCCCGTTGTATGCGTCACGGGTGCGTTGGATCTGCAGGTGCCGGCCAAGGTGAGCTCCCGATACGCGAAAGCTGCGGAAGCCGCTGGTGATCCCGTGGCACTGCGTGTGATCGAGGGCGAAGGCCACGACGCATTTCTCTCACCCTCGACCGAGTCATGGCGGGTCTCCCGCGAGTTGGTTCTCGCCGAAGACCCGCTCGCGCCGGGCACGTCAGACTGACACAGGGCCTTGCTGCACCGGGGCCTTCTTGCCCGGCAGGATGAACGCCACGACAACTGCCCCCACGAACAGTGCAAGACCGCCCGCCCAACTGGCCGCCGAAATCGCGTCGGCGTACGCACTGCCTGCCGCATCGAGCAACGGTCCTGCCTGAGCTGCCGCCAAGGGATTGGCTGCCATCTCTTCGGCGACCAACGAAGCGCCGCCGACGGATTCTTCCGACACCTCCATCGCGTACGCGGCCTGTTGCGCCAGCTCACCCGTCAACTGCGGAACCTGCATGCCGCCTATGAAGCCTGCGATCGAATCCTTGTAGCTCGCAGCGAGGATGGAGCCCAGGATCGCGATTCCCAGCGAGCCGCCCAGTTCGATGGCGGTGTCGTTGAGGCCACCGGCGGCGCCGAGATCGTCCTCGGAGAAGTTGTCCATGATGGCGTCGGTGGCCGGCGGTTCACTCAAGCCGATGCCCAGGCCGAGCAGGATCAGTGGGACGGCGAACATCCAGTAGCCCGAATCGCCGTCTACCTGCGTGAGAATCAGAACACCGACCGCGGCGACGACCATGCCGCCGACGATGGATGCCCGGACGCCGATCAGCGGAGTGATCCGGCCACTGACCACGGCGCCGATCGAAACGGCAATTGCCAAGGGCAGCAGACGAACACCGGTTTCGAGTGCGCCGTAGCCGAGGATGAACTGGAACTGCTGTGAGATGAAGTAGATGGCACCGAACGCGGCCAGGAACAGCAGAAGTACGGCGAGCGTCGCGCCGCCGACCATGCGCTGGCCGAGCTTACGGACGTCGAGCAGTGGTTGCGGGTGACGCAGTTCCCAGACGACGAACGAGACGAGACCGATCGCAGCGAGTGCGGCGGCGCCGATGGGCCCGCCGGTCCACCCGAAGTGGAATCCGTTGATGATCGAGTACACGAGCGAGCCGATGGTGACCACCGAGAGTGCGCCGCCGATCCAGTCGATCCGGCCCAGGTGCTCCGCCTTGCTCGGCGGTACCAGGATTACGGCGGCGACGGCAGCGACTGCGGCGATCGGGACGTTGATCAGGAAAGTGATGCTCCAGGAATGGCTGTCGAGAATCCATCCGGCCAACAGCGGGCCGAGTGCGATCGCCAAGCCCGACGTCGCCGCCCACGCCGCGATGGCGCGTGATCGCTCTGCTTTAGGAAAGGTGGCGACCAGAAGCGAAAGTGTCGCGGGCATGATGATCGCGGCGCCGACGCCCATGATCATTCGTGCCGCGATGACGGCGTTGGTGGTGTCCGCGATACTGCCGAAGACGGCGCCGCCGGCGAACACTGCGAGTCCGGCGAGAAGTGCTCCGCGGCGGCTGTACTTGTCACCGATCACGCCGAACAGCAGCATCAGTGCGGCGTAGGGAACGGTGTAGCCGTCGATGACCCATTGAAGCTGCGTGCTGGTGAGGCCGAGGTCTCTGGTCATGTCCGGTGCCGCGACGATCAGCGCGGTATTCGCCATCACGACGATCAGCAGACTCAGGCACAACACCCCGAGCGCGGCCCATCGTCGTGAGTACGGCTGGTCCATCTCCGAGACAGGTTTGCTCATGAGTGTCGTCATGACGCGACTCCGTTCCTGATGATCGAAGAGACTCCTCGATCTATTTGCACACTGATGTGTAAGTTAATAACTTGCACACCGATGTGCAACTATGATTGACCTAGATCACAGTTGGGCAGTCGAAAGAGGTGGAACGCGCGTTGACGCACTCGGGCACAGTCGTTTCGGGAACTGCCGAATCGGGCGGACGGCAGCGTCGTAGTCAGGCCGCGGCGAATCGCAATCGCATCATCGAGGCGGCGATCACGGCGTTCGCTGCTGACCCGGATGCGAGCATGGACGACGTCGCGAAGGCCGCTGGTGTGGTCAGGCGAACCGTGTACGCGCATTTCGACAGCCGTGAGGCGCTGATCAACGGCATCGTGGACGAGGCGTCGACCGATCTCGTTGCTGCGCTGAGCCAAGCCGGTGAGCCGCCCGAGCGCCCGGATCTGGCGACCGCCGTACTGGCATTGCTGTCATGGCCGGTCGGCGATCGATTCCGGATGCTGCTCAGCTTTGCTCGCAAAGAGTTGGGGGAGCAGCGGATTCTCGATTTGATGGAGCCCGCGCGCGCCGTGAGTATCAGCGTCGTCGAGCGCGGTCAGCGTGACGGAACCTTCTCGACATACCTGCCGGCCGAGACTCTGGTAGCGATGACCGAGGCGATCACGATCACTTTGTTCGATCAGGCCAACAGTGGGCTCATCACGGACTCCGGCGAATCCTTTGCCGCCGTGTGCCTGGTCATCGCGGGTATCAGTCCGGACAGAAGTGCCGAGATCGTCGCCGAGGCGTCGGAATGGATCCGAGAATCGCTGCCGTCCGGTCGCCGCGAGGATTGAGCCGCGACGATTAACGAGTGGGCCGTGTCCGACTCTGGCGCTAGACTTCGAAGTATCGAGGCTCACGAGTCGAGTGGGCTGATCGGACCAGAAAGCAGGCCATATTCACCACGTGAGTGAACACAGTGAACTCGACGGGAACCGTGTAACCACCATCACCGAGCGCGCTCTGCCCGCAGAGCGCACCGTCCGTTCGAGTATGGATCTGGCGCCGGAGACCGTGCGTCAAATCCTGGGGGCGACGGACGAGAATCTCACCGCGATCGAACGTGAGCTTCGTGCCGACATTCATGTACGTGGCGGAACCATCTCCTTGTCGGGGACGGCTGCAGACGTTGCGCTGGCAGAACGTGTGTTCAGTGAATTGGCGTCGCTGGCCGGTCGGGGGCAGCCCATCGCACCGGACGCTGTTCGACGAACGATCGGCATGCTCACCAACGAGGTCGGCGAGTCTCCGGCCGAGGTGCTCTCCCTCGACATTCTTTCGCGTCGGGGCAAGACGATTCGGCCCAAGACCCTCAACCAGAAACGCTATGTCGAAGCCATCGACGAGAACACAATCGTGTTCGGAGTCGGCCCGGCCGGTACCGGCAAGACCTACCTCGCCATGGCCAAGGCCGTTCAGGCGTTGCAGGCCAAGCAGGTCTCTCGGATCATCCTGACCAGACCGGCCGTCGAGGCCGGCGAGCGACTGGGCTTTCTGCCCGGCACGCTGCACGAGAAGATCGATCCGTACCTGCGCCCGCTGCACGACGCATTGCACGACATGATGGATCCCGAAGCGATCCCGAAGTTGATGCAGGCCGGAGTCATCGAGGTCGCTCCGCTCGCCTACATGCGTGGACGGACGCTCAACGACGCCTTCATCATCTTGGACGAAGCGCAGAACACCACGGCCGAGCAGATGAAAATGTTCCTGACCCGCCTCGGGTTCGGTTCCAAGATCGTGGTCACCGGGGACGTGACCCAGGTCGATCTGCCGGGCGGGGCCCGTTCGGGTCTGCGTGCGGCGTCCGAAATCCTCACCGGGATCGACGATATTCATTTCGCCACTCTCGACAGCAGCGACGTCGTACGTCATCGGCTGGTCTCCCACATCGTCGACGCTTACGAGCGTCACGAATCGGATCGGTCCGGCGAGTTGGCGGTCGGAAACCGGGCGCAGCGCCGCGCTGCACATGCTCATTCACCGCGACGGTAGGCTGATCGACGCATCAACCCCTACTTTTCCCAGGAAAGAGCGTCGCACATGAGCATCGAGGTCTCGAACGAATCGGGCATGGACATCTCCGAACCGGAGTTGATCAGCGTTGCCCGTTTCGTGATCGCTCGGATGGATGTCCATCCGGCGGCCGAGCTGTCGATGGTTCTCGTCGACTCCGCGACGATGGCGGATCTGCATGTTCGCTGGATGGACCTGCCGGGCCCGACCGACGTGATGTCGTTCCCGATGGACGAACTCGAGCCTGGTGGACGTCCTGATTCCCCCGAGCCTGGACCGTCGATGCTCGGCGACATCGTGTTGTGTCCGTCTTTTGCTGCCGATCAGGCCGACAAGGCCGGGCATTCACTGGCTCACGAACTGGCACTGCTGACCGTTCACGGTGTGTTGCACCTCCTCGGCTACGACCACGCGGAGCCGGAAGAGGAGAAGGAGATGTTCGGCTTGCAGAACAGCCTCCTCGAAGAGTGGTACGAAGACCTTCGCCGTATCGACCGCGAAGCAGCACTGGCCGAACGCGATCAGAAGCTGCTCGGCAAAACCGGTTTCGTCGACGGAGTGGACCGATAACAGTCATCCGGGGGTTCTGTAGTGAGTAGCGCCATAGCGCTCTTTGTTCTGGCGATTGCTCTTGTCCCGGTCGGTGGTGTCTTCGCGGCCGTCGACTCGGCGCTCAACACCATCTCGTCGGCGCGCATCGACGAGATGGCAAAGGAAGAGCGAGCCGGTGCCGCGCGAGTGCAACGCATCCTGACCGATCGTCCGCGATACGTGAATCTGATGGTCCTGCTTCGCATTCTGTGCGAAATCACGGCCACCGTCGTACTGGTGGGCGGCCTGATCGACATCCTCTCGCTGGGCTGGGCGCTGACCGTCACCGCGGTGATCATGGTTCTCGTCTCGTACGTGGTCATCGGTGTCGGACCGAGAACACTTGGGCGCCAACATGCGTACTCCATCGCGATGGCCGCGTCGTTGCCTCTGCTCTGGATCGGTGTTCTGCTTGGGCCGATCAGTCGCGTCCTGATCCTCGTGGGTAACGCATTGACCCCGGGTAAGGGCTTCCGTAACGGTCCGTTCGCTTCGGAAATCGAGTTGCGTGAACTCGTGGACATGGCGCAGGAACGCGGTGTGGTCGCCGACGAAGAACGCCGAATGATCCAGTCGGTCTTCGAACTCGGAGACACGTCGGCACGCGAGGTGATGGTGCCCCGCACCGACATGGTGTGGATCGAGAACGACAAGAATGCCGGGCAGGCAACGTCGTTGGCAGTGCGCAGTGGTCACTCACGCTTGCCGGTCATCGGGGAGAACGTCGACGACGTGCTCGGAGTCGTCTACCTCAAGGATCTGGTCAAGCAGACCTACCACCTGCCCGACGGCGGCCGGAACGTCAACGTCTGCGACGTCATGCGGCCCGCGGTGTTCGTTCCCGACTCGAAGCCGCTCGACAGCTTGCTGGCCGAGATGCAGCGCGACCGCAACCACATGGCGATCCTCGTCGACGAGTACGGCGGAATCGCCGGGCTGGTCACGATCGAGGACGTCATCGAGGAGATCGTCGGTGAGATCGCCGACGAGTACGACGAGGACGAGACGCCGCCCATCGAGGACCTCGGGGACGGAATGTTCCGCGTATCCGCTCGGCTTCCCATCGAAGACCTCGGTGAATTGTTCGATCTCGAACTCGAACTCGACGAGGTCGAAACCGTCGGCGGGCTGATCGGATACGTACTCGGCCGAGTTCCACTTCCCGGTTCCGAAGTGGAGTACGACGGTTTGATCCTGCGCGGCGAGGGAACCAATACGGGCCGAGGACGAGTACGCATCAGCACGGTGTTCGTGCAGCGCATCCCGCGGTCCGAAGACGAAGAGACAGAAGACACCGATGACTGAGCGAGTGTTCAGCGAGGAGCAGTTATGAGCAAGAACGAATTCCGGTCAGGCTTCGTGTGTTTCGTGGGTCGACCCAATACGGGTAAGTCCACGCTGACCAACGCGTTGGTCGGCAGCAAGATCGCGATCACGTCCTCGCGCCCGCAGACGACGCGCCACACGATTCGCGGCATCGTTCACCGCGAGCATGCGCAGCTGATCCTGGTGGACACCCCAGGACTGCACAAGCCGCGCACACTGCTCGGGCAGCGCCTCAACGACTTGGTGCGTGACACCTACTCCGAGGTCGACGTCATCTGCCTGTGCATCCCCGCCGACGAGGCCATCGGGCCCGGCGACCGCTGGATCGTGCAGCAGGTCCGTCAGATGGCGCCCAAGACCAAGCTGGTCGGCATCGTCACCAAGATCGACAAGGTCAGCCGCGACGCCGTCGGCAAGCAGTTGCTCGCGCTGTCCACCCTGCTCGGCCCCGAATCCGAGGTCGTCCCGGTCTCCGCGAAGTCGGGTGAACAGGTGGAGATACTGGTCGACGTCCTCGCCGGCCTGATGGACGAGGGCCCCGCCTTCTACCCGGACGGCGAACTGACGGACGAGCCCGAAGAGGTGCTCATGGCCGAGCTCATCCGTGAGGCTGCGCTCGAGGGTCTCGGCGAAGAGTTGCCGCACTCCTTGGCCGTGGTGATCGAGGAGGTCATCCCCCGCGAGGGACGCACCGAGAAGCAGGGCGAGATGCTCGACGTCCATGCGTTGCTCTACGTCGAGCGGCCCAGTCAGAAGGGCATCGTCATCGGTAAGGGCGGAGCGCGTCTGCGGGAAGTCGGCACCAGCGCTCGGCTGCAGATCGAGAAGCTGCTCGGGGTGCGGATCTTCCTGGAGTTGCACGTCAAGGTCGCCAAGGATTGGCAGCGCGACCCGAAGCAACTCGGCCGCCTGGGCTTCTAGGGCCTCCGGCCCCGTGAGCGGTTAAGGAGTCCAGGGACTGCCTAACCACTCACAGGGGCCGGAGGACCCTGAGAATCGCCGCGCCGATGTCCTGCTCGTCGACGCCCGTAGCGAGGCGTCGGAGTTGGAGTCCGGTGATGACGGCGACGAGCGTCGATGCAATCGACTCCGGATCCGGTATGCCGAGTGCCGTCAGGATCGTGACGGTCAGATCGTCGTAGGCGGCAAAGCATTCCACCGCCACCTCATGAAGTTCGTGGTCCCGGCCGGCTGCGATGTACATCTCGAACGGTGCGATCCGCTCGGCGGAGAACGACAGGTCTCGCGTCACCTTCTCGGCGATCGCCGCAGCGTCCTCGACGCTCAGACCTTTGTCGCGGTACTCCTCGGCCAAGGCACGCAGGCGCGTCGTCTCGTCGGTCACGAAACGAGACAGCGCAGCCCGAAGCATGTCCGACTGGCTGGCGAAGTGATACGTGATCGATCCGAGTGAGACGCCGGCCTGCGCGGCGATGCGCCGGTTGCTCACACCAGGGATGCCGTCGGTACCGACGACGTGCAGAACGGCGTCGAGTATTCGCTCGCGAACGTCCCGGTTACTCATCGAATCACCACCACGGCTCGGGGCGAACCTGATCCCAACGCAGGACCGATTCCAATTGTGACGCGAGCGAGACCAACAGCGGTTCGGTGTTTTCGTTGCCCATCAACTGCGCACCGATGGGCAGGCCGGCCTTGCTGAATCCGGCGGGTACGTTGACCGAGGGCCAGCCGAGGACGTTCCACGGCCACGCGTACGGGCAGGCTCCGGTCATGACCTTGTCGGTGTCCCAACCACCGATGCCGTCGATCGCGGTCGCCATGATCGGTGGAGTTGCCGTCGTGGGTGCCAGGACGACGTCGTACGTGTCGAAGATCGCTCCGATCCGCTTTCGCATCCGCGGTTCGGCGGCGCGGGCCGCGCGCAGTGGCGCGCCGCGAAGTAGCTTGCCGCTGTGTGCATTTCCGCGTGTTCGGGCGTCGACCAGTGTCGGATCGGGAACGCGTCCGAGCCAGTCGTGGACCCCGACGAGTGAGCGGGGCAGAAAGTTCAGGCCGAAGATCAGGCCGTAGGCGGGATCGTCGACGACGACATGGTGTCCGAGTCCGCGCAGCGTGTCGGCGATCGAATGAACAGCCAGGCGCACTTCCGGGTCCAGCTTCACGGGAGTGGCGGTGAACGGATTACGAAGGGAAAGAGCGATTTTCAGCTTTCCGGGGTCGCGTCCCACTGCGTCGCTGACGGTGACCGGTGCCGGTTTGTGGAGATCGCCGTCGTGGTTGCCGGCAGCGACGTCGAGCAACAGTGCCGCATCGGCGACGGTGCGAGCGAGCGGGCCGTTGACCGTCAGGCCGTAGAACGCTTCGGCGTCGGGCCAGGTGGAGATACGCCCGCGCTGCGGTTTGATTCCGACGAGGTTGGTCCAGGCCGCGGGAATCCGGATGGAACCGGCTCCGTCGGAACCGATTCCGGCGCTGACCAATCCGGCAGCGACGGCCGCGGCGGTGCCGCCCGACGATCCGCCGGGAGTGTGGTGACGCGACCACGGATTGCGCGTGTAGCCGAAGGCCGAACCGCTCGTGAGCGGCCACTGGCCCAGTTCCGGGCTGTTGGTTTTGCCCACGATCACTGCGCCGGCGTCGCGGAGGCGTCGAATCATCTCCGAGTCCTCGGTCTTGGCCGGGAAATCGCCCGGGCAACCGAAGGCGGTGGGTTCGCCGGTGATGTCGACGTCGTCCTTCACTGCGATCGGCACGCCGAGAAGCGGTAGGCGCTCGCCGAGTGCGAGACGTCTGTCGGCCTCGGCAGCTTCCTTCAGCGCCTTCTCGCGCCGCACGATCTTGAACGCGTTGAGGTGAGGCTGAGTGGCCTCGATGCGGCTCAGCGTTGCCTCGGTGGCCGCGACGGACGAGGTAGCACCCGAGGCCAGACTCGCAACCTGGTCGACGAGACCGGGGGCGAGATCGTGGTCGGTTCGAGAAGTCATCAGGTTCCCTTCGCAAAACTGTTCGTTCGAACGAACAGTAACTTGTTTCAGTATTGGCGAACTTGGGTTCCGCGTCAAGATCGCGTCAAGACGCCAGGTCAGTGCGTAAGTGGATCGTCAGAGACACGGAATCGGCCTCTCTGGAGGTCGAAGCTGAGAGAGCGCATCCGGTCGAGGGCGACCGAGCGTCATGGCTGCGATGCACAGCAGCACGGCAAAAGATTTCGAAGAGGGAAGCTCATGGCCGATCTGGCCTACGTTGCTCTGATTCTCGGTGGTTTTCTCGTGTGCGCGCTGGTGCTGCGCGCCCTACAGGCGAGCGCTCCCAAATGACGGTTGCCGGTGTGGTCAGCGTGGTTCTGATCGCCGTCGCCGCGGCATTGGTCATTTATCTGCTCGTTGCACTCGTAGATCCTGAGAGGTTCTGATGTCGCCCGCTCTTGCAGCCGGCCTGCAGATCGCTTTTGTCCTCGCCGTTCTGGCAATTGCCTACGTTCCGGTGGGCGACTACATGGCACGCGTTTACACGTCGACGCGAGATCTGCGGGTCGAGAGTGTGATCTACCGCGTCGGCCGGATCGACTCGCGGGCCGAGCAGACGTGGTACGGCTACGCCGCAAGCGTTCTCGGATTCTCGTTGGCGAGCGCATTGTTCTTGTACTTTCTCCAACGGATTCAGGGAGTACTGCCGCTGAATGACGGACTGTCCGGCGTCAGCCCTGCCGTTGCCTTCAACACCGCGATTTCCTTTGTGGCGAACACGAACTGGCAGTCGTACACACCGGAAACGACGATGAGCAACTTCGTTCAGCCCGTCGGCCTGGCGGTGCAGAACTTCGTCTCGGCCGCAGTCGGGATGGCGGTGGCCATCGCATTGGTTCGTGGCTTCATTCGGGTTGCCCGGGGCGGCGAGATCGGCAACTTCTGGGTCGATCTGACGCGTGGTTCTCTGCGCATCCTCCTCCCGTTCTCCTTCGTGATCGCCCTGATCCTGTTGAGCCAGGGAGTGATCCAGTCCTTCCACAGCGGTTTCGCCTCCACCGGCCTCGACGGCAATGCGGTGACCAATGCACTAGCTCCCGTCGCGTCCCAGGAAGCGATCAAGGAACTCGGCACCAACGGTGGCGGGATCTTGGCTGCCAACTCGGCGCACCCGTTCGAGAACCCGACCCCGCTGAGCAATATCGTCGAGATCCTGGCGATCCTGTTGATTCCGGTCTGCCTCACTCGGACATTCGGAACTCTCGTCGGGGATCGTAGGCAAGGCCTCACCCTGCTGGCAGTGATGGGAATCCTGTGGAGCGGACTGCTCGCGGTGACGCTCGCTGCCGAATCCGGCGCACGCGGTGTTGCCGCCACAGCAGCTGGTTCGATGATGGAGGGCAAGGAAGTTCGCTTCGGAATCCCCGGATCGGCATTGTTCGCGGTGGCAACCACGGGAACGTCGACGGGTGCGGTGAACTCTGCCCACGACAGCATGTCGCCCCTCGGCGGAGGCGCGGTCCTGCTCAACATGTTGCTCGGCGAAATCGCGCCGGGTGGAGTCGGAACCGGCCTCTACGGGATTCTTGTGCTCGCACTGATCGCGGTGTTCGTCGGCGGACTGTTGGTCGGTCGCACCCCCGAATACCTCGGCAAGAAGTTGGGTCGACGCGAGATCACCCTTGCAGCACTGTCGATTCTGGTCATGCCCGCACTTGTCCTGATCGGTACCGCCATCACCGTGATCCTCGGATCGACCACCGGTTATCAAGGCAACGGGGGAGATCCGGGCACGCCGGGATCGATCCACGGGTTCAGTGAGGTGCTCTACGCCTTCGCTTCCGCCTCGAACAACAACGGCAGCGCGTTCGGCGGTCTGACTGTCACCAGCGACTGGTTCCAGTCGTCCCTCGGAATCTGCATGCTTCTGGGCCGATTCCTGCCCATCATCTTCGTTCTCGCTCTGGCCGGTGCCCTGGCCTCGCAGAAGAAGGTGGCGCCGACGGCGGGCACCCTCCCCACATCCGGTCCGATGTTCACCGGCTTGTTGACCGGCACCGTCGTTCTTGTTGCTGCACTTACATTCTTCCCGGCCCTCGCGCTGGGCCCGCTAGCGGAGGCTCTTCAATGACCGTGCGTATCAGTGAGAAACCCGTGGTAGCGCAAGACGCTGCCGACAAGGTTGATCCAGGGCAGTCCCGTCAAGTACACGCAGGCGTATTCAACCCGCGGCAGATGATCACCGCGTTGCCGGGGGCCGTACGCAAACTCGACCCACGCCACTTGGCGCGTAACCCGGTCATGTTCGTGGTGTTCGTCGGTTCCGTCATCACCACCGTCATGGCGATCGCCGATCCCTCGGTGTTCTCCTGGGTGATCACCCTGTGGCTCTGGTTCACGGTGATCTTCGCGAACCTCGCCGAATCCGTGGCCGAAGGGCGAGGCAAGGCCCAGGCGGCCAGCTTGCGAAAGGTCAAGCAGGACACCACCGCACATCGGATCACCATGAGTGGTGCGATCGAATCGGTGTCCGGCACCGAACTGGTGGTCGGGGACCGGGTGATCGTGGTTGCGGGCGAGGTCATCCCCGGCGACGGCGACGTGGTCGAAGGTATTGCCTCCGTGGACGAATCGGCGATCACCGGTGAATCGGCACCGGTGGTCCGTGAATCCGGTGGCGACCGCTGCGCCGTCACCGGTGGTACGACGGTTCTCTCCGACCGCATCGTCGTGGAGATCACCGCGGCACCGGGCAGTTCGTTCGTGGACCGGATGATCGCGCTCGTCGAGGGTGCTTCGCGTCAGAAGACACCCAACGAGATTGCGCTCAACATCCTGCTCGCGTCGTTGACCGTCATCTTCCTCCTCGCCGTCGTTGCCATCGGCCCGATGGGCTTGTACGCAGGGCACGAACAGGATCCGATCAAGCTGATCGCACTCCTCGTCTGCCTGATCCCGACGACCATCGGAGCGCTGCTCTCGGCGATCGGTATCGCGGGGATGGACCGGCTCGTCCAGCGCAACGTTCTCGCGATGTCGGGGCGTGCCGTGGAAGCTGCGGGCGACATCGACACCCTGCTGATGGACAAGACCGGAACCATCACCTTCGGTAACCGTCGGGCGACCGCGCTCCATCCGGCGCCAGGTGTAACCGCCGACGACCTCGCTGCGGCAGCACGCTTGTCGAGCCTGGCCGACGGAACTCCCGAGGGACGGAGCATCGTCGAGTTGTGCGCAGCGGAGTTCGGTCTCGCTGCCGAGCCGACGCTGGACGAGGAACGCGCCGAGTTCGTTCCCTTCACGGCACAAACGCGGATGAGCGGACTCGACCACTCCGGACGCCACATCCGAAAGGGTGCAGCAGATGCGGTGATGAACTGGGTCGTCAGTGGCGGTGGACACGCAGAGACCGCGGTGACCGACACCGTGAACGACATCGCGCAAGCCGGCGGAACACCACTGGTAGTTGCCGTCAAGAACGGTGAGAGCACTTCGATACTCGGCGTGATCGCGTTGTCCGACGTCGTCAAGCCGGGAATGGCTGACAGATTCGCCGAACTCCGGGCGATGGGTATTCGCACGATCATGATCACCGGCGACAATCCGTTGACCGCGAAGGCGATTGCCGACGAGGCGGGCGTCGACGACTTCATGGCGGAAGCCACCCCGGAAGACAAACTGGCCCTGATCCGGAAGGAGCAGGAAGGAGGACGTCTCGTCGCGATGACCGGTGACGGGACCAATGATGCTCCCGCCCTTGCCCAGGCGGATGTCGGGGTCGCGATGAACACGGGAACCTCGGCAGCCAAAGAGGCCGGGAACATGGTCGATCTCGATTCCGATCCCACCAAGCTGATCGAGGTGGTGGAAATCGGCAAGCAATTGCTGATCACCCGCGGCGCGTTGACCACATTCTCGTTGGCGAACGACCTGGCGAAGTATTTCGCAATCCTGCCGGCATTGTTCAGCGGCATCTACCCGCAGCTGGACGCGTTGAACATCATGCGGCTCGCCACCCCCGAATCGGCGATCGTCTCGGCCGTGATCTTCAACGCCTTGGTGATCATCGGTTTGATTCCGTTGGCACTCAAGGGTGTTCGATACCGACCGTCGACGGCATCGCAGTTGCTCGGACGTAACCTGCTCGTCTACGGTCTCGGCGGTGTGATCACGCCGTTCGTCGGTATCTGGTTGATCGATCTCGTCGTACGTTTGATTCCTGGAATTGGGTGACCTGACATGCGTTTCACTATCGGTTTTGCCAAACAGGTGTGGGCGGGTCTGCTCGTATTGCTCGCGCTCACCGTCGTTCTCGGTGTGGTCTATCCTGCCGCCGTGTGGGGTGTCAGCCGAATCAGTTCGGGATCGGCCGAAGGCTCACCGGTCACCGATGCCTCCGGTTGTGTGGTCGGCAGTGCCTGGGTGGGCGTCGATCCGCAGGTTGCCGAAGGGCAGCAGGACCCGTTCTTCCACAATCGTGTCGTCGGATCGGTTTCGGACGAGGATCCGTTCGCCACCGGTGATCCCGCCGCGGCACTGCCGTCCAACCAGGGGCCGAGCAGCGAAATTCTGGCCGGATTCATCATCGAGCGTCGGGCGGCCATCGCGGCACGTGAGGGCGTCGACCCGGCATCGGTTCCCGTCGACGCAGTCACCGGCTCGGGCTCGGGTATCGATCCCCACATCAGTCCGGCGTACGCCGAACTGCAGGTCGCGAGGGTGGCGGCGAACAACGGCATCTCGGAGGATCAGGTGCGAGAGTTGGTGGCCGAGCACACCGACGGTAGGCAACTCGGATTTCTCGGAGCCGAGCGAGTCAACGTCCTGGAGTTGAACCTGGCACTCGGATTGACGGCACCTACGTGTGCTGCGCCGACGACTGGTGGATGATTGTCACGTGAGTTCTTCGGAGAAGGTCGGTCAATCTTTCGGTAGGGCACGCAAACGCGGTGAATTGCGTATCTACCTCGGCGCTGCCCCCGGCGTCGGAAAGACCTTCGCGATGCTCGGTGAGGCTCATCGGCGTCGAGATCGTGGCTGTGACGTGGTCGCGGCCGTCGTGGAGACACACGGCCGCGCCCGCACGGCGGCGCAGATCGGCGACCTCGAGATCATTGCGCCGAAGCTGGTGGACTATCGCGGAACGCGGATGCCGGAACTGGACGTCGAGGCCGTGTTGGCTCGGCGGCCGGCCCTTGTCCTGGTGGACGAGTTGGCACACACCAACACTCCGGGGAGCAAGAATCACAAGCGCTGGCAGGACGTACAGGAACTGCTCGACGCCGGAATCGACGTCCTGTCCACGGTCAACGTGCAACACCTCGAAAGCCTCAACGACGTTGTCGCGCACATCACCGGCGTGGTTCAGCAGGAGACCGTTCCGGACGCGATAGTGCGTAGTGCGGCGCAGGTCGAGCTGGTCGACATCACCCCGGAAGCGCTGCGCCGCAGACTTTCTCACGGCAACGTGTATTCACCGGAACGCGTCGATGCGGCATTGGGTAACTACTTCAGGCGCGGAAACCTCACGGCGCTACGCGAACTGGCTCTGCTGTGGGTGGCCGATCAGGTGGACGCCGCACTGGCGAAATACCGCGCCGAGAACAAGATCACCGACACCTGGGAGGCGCGCGAGCGCGTCGTCGTTGCCGTGACCGGGGGACCGGAGTCGGAAACCCTGGTACGACGCGCATCTCGAATCGCGTCGAAGTCGAGCGCCGAGCTGATGGTGGTCCACGTCGTGCGCGGTGACGGACTCACCGGGGTCTCGGCCCCCGAGATGGGCAAGGTGCGTGCGTTGGCCGTCGGGGTCGGCGCGACGCTGCACACCGTTGTCGGCGACGACGTACCGTCGACGCTTCTCGAGTTCGCCCGGGAGGAGAACGCCACACAGTTGGTGTTGGGAACGTCGCGGCGTTCTCGCCTGGCCCGAATCCTCGACGAGGGGATCGGCGCCGCGGTGGTTCAGCAGTCCGGTGGTATCGACGTTCACATGGTCACGCATGAGGAAGCAACGACGCGACGACGCATTTCGGTGCTGGGGCGCTCGGAGCGCCGAGTCCTGTCGTGGATTGCGGCGATCGTCGTACCTTCGCTCGCGGCGGCGATCATGGGTCTGGTCGACCGAATTTCCGGGGTCAACGGGGAGAACGCATTGTTCTTCGTCGTGGTCGTTCTGGTTGCCCTCCTCGGCGGCGTCGGCCCGGCGATACTGTCAGCACTGATTTCGGGACTGCTGCTCAACTACTTCTTCACCGATCCGCGGTACAGCTTCACCATCGCCGAACCTGACAACTTCATCACCACTGTCGTGCTGTTGATCGTGGCTGTGGCAGTTGCCGTTCTGGTCGACGCCGCAGCAAAGCGCGCCCGAGAGGCGAAGCGCGCCTCCGAGGAAGCCGAACTGCTCACCTTGTTCGCCGGATCAGTTCTCCGCGGAGCAGACCTGTCGACACTTTTGGCGAAGGCACTCGAAATCTATCGCCAGCGAGGGGTTTCCGTCATCCATCACGACGACGGCGTCATTGCCGCCGTGGGAACGCAGCCGCCGACCACGGACGACGAAGCGGATACGGTCTGTGAGGTCAACGACGGGGAATACGCGCTGTTGTTGGCTGGACCCGACCTGAGTGCGCGGGATCGACGAGTGCTGACGGTGGTGGCTCACCAAGCCGTCGGAATGATCCGCCAGGAGAAACTGACCGTCGAGGCGAGCAAGGCTGCCGCGCTCACCGAGGCAGATCAACTGCGTCGAGCCCTGCTGTCAGCGGTAAGCCATGACCTGCGAACTCCTCTCGCCGGAGTGAAGGCTGCGGTGTCGAGTCTGCGCAGCGACGACATCGAGTTCTCGCCCGAAGACACCGCTGAATTGTTGGCAACCATCGAGGAGTCGGCGGATCAGTTGACGGCACTGGTGGGGAACTTGCTCGACTCGTCCCGCCTTGCCGCCGGCGTGGTGAAACCCACGCTGCGGCCGGTGTATCTGGACGAGGTGGTTCACCGTGCATTGCTGGGCCTCGGCATCGGTGGACGCTCGGATTCGCGGGCTCGCAGCGTAGTCGTCGACGTGGGTACCGTTGCAGTGCAAGCAGATCAAGGACTGCTCGAGCGGGTGATCGCGAACATCGTCGACAACGCTCTGCGCTACGGGGGAGAAACCCCGGTGCGAGTCGGGGCGGCGCAACTCGGTGATCGTGTGGTGATCAGTGTCGCCGACACCGGCCCGGGTGTTCCGCGAGGTGAGGCCGAAACGATGTTCCAACCGTTCCAACGGATGGGCGATCGTGACAACACCGGTGGAGTGGGCCTCGGGCTTTCCGTGGTGCGCGGATTTGTCGATGCCATGGGCGGAACGGTCAGCGCCACAGACACACCCGGTGGGGGATTGACGATGATCGTGGAATTGGCTGCGGCCGGTACGAATGGGAATGGATCATGAGTCGAATCCTGGTAGTGGACGACGAACCGCAGATTCTGCGGGCTCTGCGTATCAATCTTTCGGTGCGCGGGTACGAGGTGGTGACGGCGTCGACGGGCGCCGGCGCGTTGCGGGCTGCTGCCGAGCGTCCACCGGACGTCGTGGTGCTCGATCTCGGACTGCCGGACATGGATGGCACCGAAGTACTTGCGGGCCTGCGTGGCTGGTGCACGGCGCCGGTCATCGTTCTGTCGGCGCGCACGGACTCCGCGGACAAGGTCGAGGCGCTCGATGCGGGCGCCGACGATTACGTCACCAAACCTTTCGGGATGGACGAGTTTCTGGCCCGCGTGCGAGCTGCGGCGAGGCGGGGAACCTCCGCGGCCGATACCTCGGAACCGTCGGTCGAGACCGCGTCGTTCACGGTCGACTTGGCTGCCAAAACGGTGAGTCGGCGCGGTGAACAGGTGCACTTGACGCCGACCGAGTGGGGCATGCTCGAAATGCTTGTGCGCAACCGCGGAAAGCTGGTCGGGCAGAAGGAATTGCTTCGGGAGGTGTGGGGGCCGGCGTATGACACCGAGACCCACTATCTGCGTGTCTACCTTGCTCAGCTTCGTCGCAAACTCGAGGACGACCCGGCCAACCCCAAGCATCTGATCACCGAGGCGGGAATGGGCTATCGATTCGTGGTGTGAGAAACCAGGTGTGAGAAGCCAGGTCAGAGCATCACTACCAATTTGCCACGAGCCGTACCGGCTTCCATCTTGGCATGTGCTCGCGCGATGTCCTCGAACGCGAACACCTCGTCGATCGGTACCACCGCCTCGCCGGACGCCACAGCGGAGAGGAAATCTTGCAGGACGTCGGCAGGCAGGTCGGACGCATCCCCGCCGTACGAGGTCAATCGCACTCCGCGTGGAATGTAGTCGATCGGATAGAAGTCCTTGACTGTCCACTCGTTGGACAGCATGCCCGTGAAACACACGGTGCCGTGAACGCGAGTGGCGCGCAACGTGTCGGGAAGTGTTGGTGTTCCGACCAATTCGAGGGCCAGATCAACACCGCCCGGGAGAATGTCTCGAACCTGTCCGGCCACAGCACCGTCGTCGACAACAACGTGGTCAACTCCGATCGCGGTCAGTGACGCCGCCTTGCGCTCGTCTCGGGTGGTTGCGAGAACTGTGAGTCCCCACCGCTTCGCCAGGACTGCCGTTGCCATGCCGACCGAGGAGGTTCCGCCTCGAATCAGTAGGGATTGACCGGATTTCGCATCCAGTCCCACCGTCAGCGAGCCGTACGACGTCTGCAGCATCTCGGGAACAGCTCCCAATGTCGACCAGTCCAGGTCGCTGGTGAAGGGAACGACCTGGCTGACGGGAACGCACGTGTACTCGGCATATCCGCCGTCGAAGACTCGACCCATCCCGCCCATCATGGCAGCGACCTGCTGGCCTTCGGTCAGCTCCCCACCGGGGCAGTTCACCACTTCGCCGATGGCTTCGATGCCCAGCACCCGCGGAAAAGTGACGCCTTCGGCGAGGCCGAGGCGGGTGTGAAGTTCGGATCGATTGAGACCGAAGGCCTTCACCCGGACCAGTACCCAGCTCGCAATCGGCACAGGTATCGGAATCTCCCTGATGGTCAATGCTTCTGGCGGGCCGGGGGCGTCGAGCACGATTGCGCGCATTGTGTCGGTCATGCTTTTTCCTTCGTAGTCGGTGTCAGGCTTCGGTTGGCTTCACGCAGAGTGGCCAGTGTGGCGCCGAACCGATCGAGAGCGTCGGGCGTCAGCACGGAACCGAGACGGCGTTCCAGTTCGTCGTCGAACGTGGCCTTCGCCCGCCGCAACAGCTCATTGCCCTGGGGGGTCAACTCGATGAGTGAGGATCGTTTGTCTGCCGGATTGGATTGTCGACGGCAGTGCCCCGAGGACTCGATCCGATCCACCAATTTGCTCGTGCCGCCGACGGTGATCGCGAGAGCCTCGGCAATGTCGAAGACCCGACAAGATCCGAGTCTGTCGATGATCTGCATCGGCTCGAATCGACTCAGCGGCAGGTCGTGCTCGATTCGGAGTCTCTGGTCGACGGCCGTCCACAATTCGGTTTCGAAGCGGACAAGGTTGTCGAAGTGACGGCTCAGGGCTGATCTGGTCACGAGCAGACACCGAGCTGATATGCATTCCGTGGAATCATTCTTTCAGCGTACGCACGATCCGTGATCAATTCCACGGAATCTATTCGCAGGCCTTCCGCGGTGTCGGTGGCGCATGGGAACATATGTTCGTGCCGAATGAATCGCTGGATCGAGAAACGCCAGGTAATCACCCTGGTGGTGCGCATTCTGGGGGTCTCCGACCTACGGGTGACGCAACGATCCTGCACGCGGACCTTGATTCGTTTTACGCATCGGTCGAGCAACGCGACGACCCGACTCTGGCGGGCAGGCCGGTCATCGTCGGTGGTGGAGTGGTCTTGGCGGCAAGCTACGAGGCCAAGGCATTCGGGGTTCGCACCGCCATGAGTGGTGGTCAGGCTCGATCACTGTGTCCCCAGGCGATCGTCGTTCCTCCGCGAATGTCGGCGTACTCGCAGGCGAGCAAAGACGTGTTCGACGTCTTTCACGACACGTCGCCGCTGGTCGAAGGAATCTCCATAGACGAGGCCTTTCTCGAGGTCGGTGGCCTCGCCAAGATCGTGGGAAACCCGCTGCAGATCGGAGCCAACCTCAGACGCGACGTGGCCGAGCAGGTGGGACTTCCGATCACGGTCGGCATCGCTCGCACCAAGTTCCTGGCCAAGGTAGCGAGTGCATTCGCGAAACCCGACGGATTGCTGCGAGTGCCGCCGGAGGGTGAGACCGAATTCCTGCATCCGTTACCTGTCGAGAAACTGTGGGGTGTCGGCAAGATCACGGCCCAGAAGTTGCGAAACTTCGACATCGTGACGGTAGGTGACATCGCTCGTCACGACGAATCCTCGATCGTCTCGATTCTCGGGGGTGGCGCCGGTCGCCATCTCTACGCGCTCTCGCACAACCGAGATCCACGCCCCGTCCGCGCCTATCGTGGCCGCAGTTCGATGGGTGCTCAGCATGCGCTGGGTCGTGGATCCCATCCCCGCGCAGAACTCGATGCGTCGTTGATGTCCCTTGTCGACCGTGTCAGTCGGCGGATGCGTTCGGCGCAGCGGACGGGGCGCACGATCACGCTCCGGCTCCGCTTCGCCGATTTCACGCGGGCCACTCGTTCGCACACGCTGCGCCGATCCACGGATGACACAGCGGAGCTGCTGAACGCCTCGATGGTGCTGCTGGACGAAGCGATACCGACAATCTCGGACAAAGGCATCACGTTGATCGGGGTAGCAGTCTCCAACCTGGATCGTGACGGTGCCCAGCAGCTCGAATTGCCCTTCGACGGTCCAGGATTCGCGAGCCCGGACACTGCGGCCCTCGACTCGGCGATGGACAGTGTCCGGAAGAAGTTCGGCTCCGCGGCCCTCACGAGGGGAGTGCTTCTGGGGCGTGACCCGGATCTGTCGGTGCCGCTACTTCCGGACTAGGTGAGGTTTGCTCGCAGAGTCGCTCCCTCGTATTCGCGTCGGAACAACCCACGAGCCTGCAATACCGGAATAACGTGGTCGACAAAATCTTCCAGTCCCTGGGGATAGGTCGGTGGCATCAGGTTGAAGCCGTCGGCGCCGCGACCGCGCAACCAGGATTCCATCTCGTCGGCAATCGACTCCGGTGTGCCGATCATCGTTGCGTGACCACCACCTGCAGCCAGCGTTCCGAGGAGTTCCCTCACAGTCGGTGCGTCCTTCTCGACGATCCGCAGAATAGTTGCGTAGCGTCCCTGCGGCCCGGTGAATGCTTCGAGTGGAGGCAACGGAGGCACGGGCCCGTCGAGATCCCAGTTCTCGCAATCCTGCCCGGTGAACAACGAGAGTTGGCGTATCGATTGTTCGGTGGGCAGCAGGAGATCAAGTTCGGCCTTCTTCGCCCGTGCCTCGGCGACGGTGCTGCCGACGTAGGTGACCAATCCCGGCATGACGGCGACCGAGTTCGAATCCCGGCCGGCGCGCTCGATTCTCGATTTCACGTCCGCGTAGTAGCTCTGTGCGCTGGGTAGGTCGTAGGCAACCGAATAGACTGCCTCGGCGCGTCGCGCCGCCAGATCGCGACCCTGCTCGGACGCCCCTGCCTGGAACAACACCGGCCTACCTTGTGGGGAGCGCGGAACCGTCAACGGCCCGTCCACCCGAAAATGTTTGCCGTCGTGATCGATTCGAGAAATCCTGCTTGCGTCGGCAAAACGCCCCGACCGGTCGAGAATCAGCGCGTCTTCCGACCATGAATCCCACAATGCGAGGGCCACGTCGACGAATTCGTCGGCTCGTTCGTATCGGGACGCATGATCGGGCATCGCCTCGAGGCCGTGGTTGCGCGCTTCCTGGTCGAACATCGAGGTCACGACGTTCCAACCGGCCCGTCCGCCGCTGATGTGGTCGAGCGACGCCAGCATTCGTGCTGCGTGAAATGGCGTGTAAAAGGTCGTGGAGATGGTGGTGACCAGGCCGACGTTCGCCGTCGCTCGTGCCATGGCAGTCAATGCGGTGATCGGTTCGAGAAACCACGACGCACCAGACTCGGGTTCTCGAACACTGTGACCGTCCGCGAAGAAAACGGCGTCCAGCTTCCCGCGTTCGGCGATCTGGGCAAGCGACTCGTAATACGTGATGTCGCCGAGACTTTCGACAGGTGAGTCGCGGTGTCGCCACGCCGCACTGTGGTGTCCGCAACCGAGCAGGAACGCACCTATCCGTAGTTGTGCGCCCATCAGTTCTTGACGAGTCCGCCGTCGACAACCAGGTTCTGGCCGGTCACGGCCCGCGACCATGGTGAGGCGAAAAAGAGTGCGGCGTCGGCAAATTCGTCCGGTGTGGTGACTCGGCGCAGGGGAGTGCTCGCCGCGATCATGTCGAAGACGGCTTCCGGTGTCGCGGCACTCGCATCGGTGGTACGGAGCAAGCCGCCGGAGACCATGTTGACTGTGATCCCGTCCGGACCGAGGTCGGCGGACAGTGTCCGTGTCAGTGCCAACAGTGCAGCCTTGGCGGCGGTGTAGTCGTGGTACGGAACTACCGGATTCTGGACCAGATTGGTTCCGACAGTGATGATTCGGCCGAAGCCGAGTTCGCGCATGCCGGAGAGTGCCGCCTGAGTGGTGTTGAGTGCGCCGGCAACGGCTCCGCGTAGTTGAGAGTCGAAGTCGGCCCAGGTGATCGTGTCCGCGTTCGGCCGGGCATCGCCGTTGAACGAGAAGTCGACGAGTGCATTGTCGACCACGGTCGAGATCGGTGCGTCGAATCGCTCGCGCGCGGCGGTGAACAACTGGTCGACGGAACTGCGGTCCGTCACGTCCGCCTGGATTGCGTAGGCGCGATCCTCGCCCAGTTCGGTGACCAGGGCCTGGGCGGCATCACGGCTCTTGTTGTAGTTCACGATCACCCGGGCCCCCGAGCGGGAGAATGCTCGGCTCAGTGCGGCGCCGAGCCCGCGGGCGCCACCGGTGATCAGAACGATCTGCTCGTCCAGGTTCAATGCGCGCTGAAATTGCTGTTCGGTCATGTCGACATCCCTCCGCCAGTGCTAACTGGTCAGGTTCATCGGGTCTGATCTCAGCCGACTTTTTCGGCACCCCGTGTCGCCGTCCATCAGACCACGAGAGGTGAATCGTCCTGAACGCCGGGTGCGTAGTAACGACGGCGCGATGAGTTTTCGATCGCTCGGGAGTCGTAATTGCAAGCGAAGTGGCAACCGGCCGCTCGCCTTCGCCCCGGGAGATTCCGATGACCACCCAGCCTGCCCACCACGACACCCTTTCCGGTAACGGCACGACGACGCCTTCGGCCACGGCTCGCAAGGTCGGATACGTGCTCAGTGGCCTGTTCGTCCTTTTCATGCTTTTCGACGGCATCATCCACATTCTCAACCTTCAGACCGTCAAGGACGCCTCGGCCGAATTGGGGCTGCCGAACTCGCTGGCATTGACGGCCGGAGTTGTGCAGCTGATCTGCCTTGCGCTGTACGTGATTCCGCGAACGTCGATACTCGGCGCGATTCTGCTCACCGGTTATCTGGGTGGCGCTGTGCTGACCAACCTTCGAGCTGAACAGCCTCTGCTGAGCACAACCTTGTTCGCCGTCTACACCGGGATCGTCATGTGGGCGGGACTGTATCTCCGAGATGAGAAGGTTCGCGAGATCATCCCGGTGCGGCGGGCCTGAAATCAGACCTCCGAAAGGGTTGCGTGGGACGCGGTGTCCCATTATGTTTGACCTCATTCAAGTCCGTCGACTGCAATCGACGGACTGGCCGTGAGGAGACACCGATGGCTCGGTCAGCGTCGATCGAAGCGGAAAAGCCGTACCACGAGGTACTGCAGACTTTGTCCGAGGGCTCAGTTGCCCGCAGTTTCGATCCCTATCTCGACATCGACTGGGATTCAGCAGAGTTCGCGATCGATCCACATGATCCGAGGTGGGTACTCTCGTCCGTCTCGGACCCACTCGGAGCGACGCAGTGGTACCAGGATCAGTCGTTGGAGCGTCGAATCGCCATGGGAATGTGGCGTCAGGCGAACGTGACCAAGGTGGGTTCGGCCTTCGAGAGCATTTTGATCCGGGGAATGCTGCAGTACATCATGGCGCTGCCTAACCAGTCGCCGGAGTTCCGCTACTGCTTGCACGAGATGACCGAAGAGTGCAATCACATCCAGATGTTCCAGGAACTCGTCAATCGCATGGACATCGACGTGCCGGGTATGCGTCCGATGTTCCGGCGACTCTCGCCCGTCATCGGAGTGCTGGGTGCCAAGTTCCCGGTCATCTTCTTCATCGGCATTCTGGCTGGTGAAGAACCGATCGACCATTTCCAGAAGGACTTGATCCGCGAAGGCAAGGACACTCCGCCGGCGATGCTCCGCACGATGGAGATCCACATCGCCGAAGAAGCGAGGCATATTTCGTTTGCGCACGAGTTCTTGCGCAATCACGTCCCGAGGCTCAGTCGTACGAGTCGGGCGGTTACGTCGGTGGCCTTCCCCGCTACGATGCGTTGGCTCGCGGGCGAAATCATGTCACCGCCAAAGGAATTCGCCGAAGAGTTCGGCATTCCGGACGAGGTGATGAAAAGTGCCTTCTGGGGAAGCCCGCATTCACGCCGCATCCTGGGTAACTACTTCGGTGAAATGCGAGCCCTGGCAGACGAACTCGGATTGATGAACCCGGTGTCGAAGCGCGCGTGGCGAAAGCTACGCATCGACGGCGACTATGCACGCTATCGTGGCGAGCCCAAGCGCTCCGACAAGTCCCGGAACTAGTCGGGCCGCGACTGTGCGTCGGAGGACACCAGTTCAGCGATGAGCGTGGACAATTCGACATGAGGATCTATCGTGAGTCCGCTCGAGCGGGCCACGCCGTCGAACATGTACCAGGTGTACTTCGCGAGATCGGCGACGATCTCGTCGCGGCTCGGTTTCGGATCGGCGCTTCGGACCCAGTGGGTGAGGGTGCCCTCGACCATCGTCACCACGGCAAAGGGCAGTGAATCGAAGGGCGAGGAATCGATCCCCACGGATCGACCGACTTCGGTGATGGTGGCGCGGGCCGAGTCGGCGATCGTGGCCTTCAGGCTGCTGATCGCGTCGATGCTCTCGTCGTCGTAGTCGGTGGGGCCGGTACCCATGAACTCGTGAATCCGAGGATGTTCGGTGATCCACTCCGCTACGGCACTGATGGTGCGAGTCAGGATCTCGTCGAGAGTGCCGACCGAAATGCTCATCGACGCATCCAGGGCAGCCGCGAATTGGCCGAGCACAAACGCGCGGACTCGTCGATCGAGGTCGTCTCGTCCGCTGAATTGCCGGTACACCACCGACTTGGCGAGGCCGGCACGGTCGGCGATCTGCTGAACGGATACTTCGGCGCCTGCCGCCCGCTCTTCGATCAGTTCGACTGCCGAGGTGAGTATCCGTTTCTGGCGCTCGGAGTTGTGCCGCTCCCACCGAGCTTCGCGACCGGTCAACTCTGCAGTGGCAGGTTGCGCAATTGCGTCGCTCGGCATCGGGTCAGTCTATCCGGACACCATCCAGCTCGGGATCGGGCGCGGCATCGAGCGTTCACGTCGGTACAACGTGGGACACTGGACCAGTGAGGTTGTATCGAGACACGGCGGTGGTGCTGCGCCTGCACAAACTGGGCGAGGCCGACCACATCGTCACGTTGCTCACCCGCCAGTTCGGGTTGGTCCGTGCCGTGGCCAAGGGTGTCCGCCGAACCACCTCCAAGTTCGGTGCCAGACTCGAACCGTTTGCTCACATCGACGTGCAACTACTTCCGGGCAAGAATCTCGACATCATCACCCAGGTGCAGACGGTCGATGCTTTCGCCACCGACATAGTCGACGACTACAGCCGGTACACCACGGCCTGCGCCGTACTCGAAACTGCCGAGCGGTTGGCCGGTGAGGAACGCGCGCCGGCCTCGCAGCTTCAGCGATTGACGGTGGGAGCACTGCGCGCGATCGCCGAGCAGGCGCGGCCGGTCGAGTTCGTGCTCGACGCGTTCTTGTTGCGAGCCATGGGCTATGCGGGTTGGGCGCCGGCCCTCGAAGAGTGCGCCCGCTGCAGCGCTCCGGGACCGCACCGTGCATTTCATGTCGCCGCCGGCGGAGCCGTGTGTACCTACTGTCGCCCGGCAGGTGCTGCGACGCCGTCGCCCGGAGTGCTCGACTTGATGGAAGCGCTGCTCCGAGGGGAGTGGGAGGGCACCGATTCGGCGCCCGCGACGCTGCGGACGCAAGCCAGCGGACTGGTCGCGGCGCATCTGCAGTGGCATCTCGAGCGTCAATTGCGGACGTTGCCGCTGATCGAGCGTTCGAGGCCGCATGCAGCCGTCGAGGTCGACTTGCCCGTGAGGCAGGATGGAACACGTGATTCGACGACGCGAACCGCGAACTCCGCTTGACTCTGCTGCTGATCGGGTGATCCGGCCACCGGACCCACATCCGTCCGGAGCGACCCCGCCGATCCTGCAAACCGAACTCATTCCGCGCCACGTCGCGCTGGTGATGGACGGCAACGGACGGTGGGCGCAGGAGCGCGGTCTGCCGCGAACCGCCGGGCACGAACGCGGTGAAGCGGTCTTGATGGACACGGTGTGCGGGTGCATCGAGATGGGTGTCGAGTGGCTATCCGCCTACGCCTTCTCCACCGAGAACTGGAAGCGCAGTCCCGACGAGGTTCGATTCCTGATGGGCTTCAACCGTGACGTCATCCGCCGCCGACGCGACGAGATGAACGAAATGGGTGTGCGGGTTCGCTGGGCCGGTCGTAAGCCGCGCCTGTGGGCCAGCGTGATCAAGGAACTCGAGATCGCCGAAGAACTGACCAAGAACAACACAGTCATGAACTTGACCATGTGCGTGAATTACGGTGGCCGGGCCGAAATTGCCGATGCGGTAAAGGAAATCGCGAAGCGTGTCGCGGCCGGTGAGATCAACCCGGACAAGATCACCGAGGCGACGGTGGCGAAGTACCTCGACGAGCCCGACATGCCCGACGTCGATCTCTTTCTGCGTCCGTCGGGGGAGCAGCGAACGTCCAATTTCTTGATCTGGCAATCCGCTTACGCCGAAATGGTGTACCAGGAGAAGCTGTTTCCCGATTTCGACCGCCGCGACCTGTGGGCCGCCTGCGTCGAATACGCCTCACGCGACCGTAGATTCGGTGGCGTCAAATGACAGGGGAGAACATGACCGACACCACCGACGAAGCAGCCCGCCTTCAAGAACGCGCGGCCGCCTCGCTGGCGCATTTCGTGACGGTCGATGTGGCTGCGGACGGCTCGCTGGGTTTCCAGTACTCCGGCGCGCTGTGCTCGATCCAGGCGATGAACCTGTCCGAGGGTCTGGACGTGCTGTCCATGACGTGTGTTCTCGCGTGGGACCGACCGGTCAGCGCGGCATTGCACCGCAAGGTGGCCGAGCGGAACCGGACCATCCAATTCGGTTCGATCGCGGTATTCGGCCACGGCAGTCTGGCGGACGTCATTCTGCGGTACACGTTCCCGGCAGCCGGACTGGACGACGAGGCACTGACCACGATGTTGCTACTCGCGCTCACCGGCGCCGATACCGCGCGTCAGGGTTTGATTCCCTGACGCGCTCGAGTGGGGTTCCATTCCTCGACGCGCTCAGTTGCCGGCGCAATCGCGGCAGGTGCCGAAGATCTCGACGGTGTGACTCACTTCGGTGAAACCGTTGTCCTCGGCGATCGTCTGTGACCACTGCTCGACCGTCGGACCCTCCACCTCGACGGTGAATCCGCAGTTGCGGCACACCAGGTGATGGTGGTGCCCGGAGGAGCAGCGTCGGTAGACGGACTCACCCGTGTCGGTGCGGAGGACGTCGATGGTTCCGGCGTCGGAGAGTGCCTGCAGCGTGCGGTAGACGGTGGTAAGGCCGATGCCTTCACCGCGCTTGCGGAGTTCGTCGTGCAGTTCCTGTGCCGATTTGAATTCGTCGATGTCGTCGAGCAGGGCGGAAATGGCGCTGCGCTGTTTCGTGGAACGAACGCCGACGGTGGCCGGTCCACGTTTCGAGGTTGTACTGCCCGGAGTGTTCATGCGGTGGAATCTCATCCTTCTTCGGCGTGGGCGACAGCGTCGACGACGATGTGTGCGAGGTGATCGTCGACGAGTCGATAGAGAACTTCTCGTCCGTTGCGCTCGCCGCGGACGACGCCCGCTGCTTTGAGTACGCGCAGATGCTGGCTGATGAGTGGCTGAGTGACACCGAGGGCGCCGACGAGTTCGTGAACGCAACGCTCCGACTCGTGCAACTGGAGCACGATCGCGATGCGAACGGGTGCAGCCAGTGCCCGCAGAATTTCGCCGGCTGCCGCCAGGGTTTCCTTGGGCGGCACGGGCGCGGGAGGTGCGGCTTCGAACGGATCGTGCGTGTGTCCGAGGTCGGAATGATCATGGCTTTTGTGGAGATCGCCGGTATCCGCAATGCTCACAGCGAGGCTCCTTCGAGGGGTAGATCATGATGTCCGGGCATAGCCATCTCACCACATTATTGCAAATCACTTTCATTTTGATATGCACAAGTATGCATGTCAACCTTGGACGGAAGTGCGTGGCAGCCGCCAGATAGGCTGATGGTGCGAAAAGCGCACGAAAATCATGCATCTATTACCCAGATGGAGAGCAATCGAGTGGCACCCAAGTCCAAGATCGAAGCCGTTGTCAATCTCGCCAAGCGGCGAGGCCTGGTCTACCCCTGCGGTGAGATCTACGGCGGTACCAAGTCCGCATGGGACTACGGCCCATTGGGTGTCGAGCTCAAGGAGAACATCAAGCGTCAGTGGTGGCGCAACATGGTCACCAGCCGCGAGGATGTCGTCGGCCTCGACTCCTCGGTGATCCTGCCCCGCGAGGTGTGGGTCGCATCCGGTCACGTCGGTGTCTTCAACGACCCGCTCGTCGAGTGCCTCAACTGCCACAAGCGTCACCGTCAGGATCACCTGCAGGAGGCGTACGCGGAGAAGAAGAAGCTCGACAACCCGGACGACGTCTCGATGGATGTCATCGGTTGCCCCGATTGCGGCACCATCGGCCAGTGGACCGAGCCGCGCGACTTCAACATGATGCTCAAGACGTACCTCGGCCCCGTCGAGAGCGAAGAGGGTATGCACTACCTTCGCCCCGAGACCGCCCAGGGCATCTTCGTGAACTTCGCCAACGTGCTGACCACCTCGCGTAAGAAGCCGCCGTTCGGCATCGGCCAGATCGGCAAGAGCTTCCGCAACGAGATCACCCCCGGCAACTTCATCTTCCGCACCCGCGAGTTCGAGCAGATGGAGATGGAATTCTTCGTCAAGCCGGGTGAGGACGAGCAGTGGCATCAGTACTGGATCGACTACCGCCTCGACTGGTACACGGGCCTCGGCATCAACAAGGACAACCTGCGTCTCTACGAGCATGCCCCGGAAAAGCTTTCGCACTACTCGAAGGGCACGACCGACATCGAGTACCGCTTCCACTTCCAGGGCAGCGAATGGGGCGAGCTCGAAGGCATCGCGAACCGTACCGACTTCGATCTCTCGACGCACTCCAAGCACTCGGGCACCGAGCTGAACTACTACGACCAGACGACGGGCGAGCGGTACACGCCGTACGTCATCGAACCGGCGGCCGGTCTCACGCGTTCGCTGATGGCCTTCCTGGTCGACGCGTACACCGAGGACGAGGCACCCAACTCCAAGGGCGGCGTCGACAAGCGCACGGTGCTGCGCCTGGATCGTCGCCTCGCACCCGTCAAGGCCGCAGTTCTGCCGCTCTCGCGTAACGCGGACCTGACGCCGAAGGCAAAAGATCTTGCAGCGCAGCTGCGTCAGAACTGGAACGTCGAGTTCGACGACGCCGGCGCCATCGGTCGTCGTTACCGTCGCCAGGACGAGATCGGTACGCCGTTCTGCATCACGGTCGACTTCGACACTCTCGAAGATCAGGCTGTGACGGTGCGTGAGCGTGACTCGATGGCGCAGGAACGCGTCGCCCTCGATCAGGTGGAAAGCTACCTGGCTGCACGGCTGATCGGTTCCTGATTCGTTCGAAGCTGACGGGCGGTCCTTCTCAATCGAGAAGGACCGCCCGTTTTCTCTATCCTTGACGGATCTTCAGGCGCAGGATCGAAGCTATGAGAAAACTCAGCGTGACCAACAGCGTGACTCTCGACGGTGTCATGCAGGCACCTGGTGGGCCGGACGAAGACCGTCGTGGCGGATTCGAGCACGGTGGATGGGCGGCGCCCTTCAACGATTCCGTCATGGCACAGAAAATGGGGGAGGGGATGGCGAAGAAATCGGAGTTGCTCTTCGGACGTCGAACCTACGAGAACTTCGCCTCCTACTGGCCGTTTCAGACCGACAATCCGTTCACCGAGGTGCTCGACAACACGCAGAAGTACGTAGCGTCAAGAACTTTGGGTGAACCGCTGCCGTGGAAGAACTCGACCTTGTTGAAAGGTGATGCCGCCGACGCGGTCGCCACGCTCAAGGAAAGCGAGGGCCCGGATCTGGTGATTCTGGGCAGCGGCGACTTGATCACGTCTTTGGCCGAACGGCGTCTCGTCGACACCTACACTCTGCTGATTCATCCGCTGGTTCTCGGAACCGGGCGCAGATTGTTCCCCGACGGAGCTTCGCTCGCTCAGTTCACCCTCACCGAAAGTGCCCCTACGACAACAGGCGTCATCATCGCGACGTATCAGTTGAGCTGGAACAGCAGTTGAGCTGGAACAGCAGTTGAGCTGAACAGCAGCTGAGCTGAACACATCGGGAAACTCGCCGAAATGCTGCTTCTGCCAGCGCTGGGTTCTGACGGCTTGCACACTGGTCGGCGTGACCCAGGGCGGATAGATCCGGATAGCGCGCTTGCCGCCCGAGAAGTTCGTCGACACGATGTCGTGTTCGACGAGGGTTTCGGTGGGAAAGACGAAGTGACCCAGATGTTCTTCGTCGTAGACCTTCACCACAAACAGCGCGACGCCGTCGCTGGTGTCGAAGGGGCGGATGGGCCCGGCCTCGGAACGGCGCCACAGGGTGACGAACTGACCGAGCTTGGTCGGCGTCGTCTTGGCGGTTCGATAGACGGTGGGGAGGCCGTTGACGGTCAGCGTGTGAGCGCTGTATTCCGCACCCTCGGGCTCGGGAATCGGTGTGGACCAGGTAAATCCGTCGGCGTTCATCGGGGCCGATGATGCCACGGACCACCGACAACCTTCGTGACGATCGCTGTCGGTGGTAGTCCCGCTTCAGACCGTAGGCACCTTGTCGAGAAACCCGAGGACGAGCGTCACCCGGCCGTCGTCGTCGCGTTCGAGTACGTCGAACCCGTCGATCAGTGACCCGGCCCCCGCCGGGCCGAGAGCCCAGCCGAATCGAGCCTGTCGGTGATGCGCGTCCACCGGTCCGACGAGGGTGAAGTGCATGCCCGGAAATTGTTGCTGCACAGCGTTGATCATCGCGTCGATCTGATCGTGTCCGGTGACGTCCGCGAGCGGATCGGTGTAGCGACCGTCGGGTGCGAACAGTTGCTCGATCCGTGCTTTACGGGCGGTGGTATCGGTTTCGTTCCACATGTCGATATAGGCGTCGGCGATTGCGTCGAAGTCGCTCATGGTCGCTCCCTTGATCAGTGTCCAGTGGTGAAGATCCGGCGGTCGCGCCGGCTGAGACCACTGTTCCTCCGAAACTGTTTCGGGTCGATTGCCTCGGAGGTCATGGCCTCGGCTACCTCGGGTCGCTAACTCGAGAGAATGACCTTCGAGACGATGGACGTGGGCACCGAACTCAAAAGATGGCGGGAGCGGCGAAGGCTCACTCAGCTAAGTCTCTCGGCAGCGGCAGGAGTGTCGACAAGGCATCTGAGCTTCATCGAAACCGGCCGCTCCAAACCCAGCCGGGACATGATTCTTCACCTGTCCGAATGTCTGGATGTTCCTCTACGACAACAGAACACGCTTCTGCTGGCAAGTGGTCATGCGCCGGAGTACTCGCAGAAGTCGTTGGCGGAAGCGCCGATGTCAGCGGTGAGTGAGGCCATCGATCGCATCATCGAAGCTCATGATCCGTATCCGGCCGTGGTGGTCGATCAGCAGTGGGAGATGGTCGCCGGGAACCGCGCCGTGGGGATCCTGACCGAGGGCGTCGCTGCATTCCTCCTGGAACCACCGGTCAACGTATTGCGACTGAGCCTGCATCCCGAGGGCATGGCGCCGCGGATCGTGAACCTCGCGCAGTGGCGTGCCCACCTGCTCGCACGGCTGGCTCGGGAAGTGGAAGTCAGTGCCGACGAACAATTGTCGTCGCTGCTCGACGAGTTGCGCACGTATCCGAGTGGAGGGGAGTGGCACGACGACCGCGCGAATTCCCTGCTGGTTCCGTTGCGGGTCCGCGCCGGCGACACCGAACTGGCGATGTTCAGCACCACCACCGTGTTCGGTACGCCGCGCGACGTCACGCTCGCAGAGATCGCGATCGAATCGTTCTACCCGTCGGACATGCAGACGGCCGACTACTTCCGATCGGCCGCACAGGTCACAGAGACTTCTTGCCGAACTTGAGCTTCCACGGCACCAGCGCCGACTCCAACTGAACCGAGAGACTCATCTTGGAGACACCTTCGGTGCGCTCCTCGAAGCGGATGGGAGTTTCGGCGATCTTCATGCCACGCTGAACAACTCGGTAGTTCATCTCGACCTGGAATGCGTAGCCGTTGCTCTGCACCGATTCGACGTCGATGTCGCGCAAGGTCTTTGCATGCCACGCCTTGAAGCCGGCAGTTGCGTCCTTGACGTGCAGTCGCAGAATTGCGTTGACGTAGAAGTTCGCCCAGGCGGACAAAGCCTTGCGATGCCACGGCCAGTCACCGGCCACTGCGCCACCTTCGACGTAACGGGAGCCGAGAACGACTGCGGCATCGGTCGTGGTGAGGATCTCGATCATGGCGGGGATCGCTTCGGACGGATGCGAGAGATCCGCGTCCATCTGAATGACGATGTCGGCGTTCTCCGCCAGAGCACGGCTCATGCCCGCGACGTACGCACGGCCGAGTCCGTCCTTGACCGTGCGGTGAAGCACTCCGACCGGGATGGGACCATCGATACCCAACTTGTCGGCAACCTCGCCTGTGCCGTCGGGGGAGTTGTCATCCACCACGAGGACGTGCAGGTTCGGGATCTTCAACGCGGCGAGGCGATCGACGAGCTTTGGCAGGTTCTCACGCTCGTTGTATGTAGGTACAACGACGGTTATCTGCGGGGCGACGCTTTCCATAACACCTTCGTATGATCTGTGATCCCGACTTGCCGGATGAAGCGTACGACGAGTGCGGTCGTGAACAAAGTAGGGATTTTACTACCTCGACGGGATCCGTCAGAACCGGCCGCCGCCGCCTCGACTGGTGCGGCCGCCGCCACCACCGCCGAAACCACCGCCGCCGCCACCGCGACCGGAGCGTCCGCTGCTGCTCGGTCCGCCGTACGAACGGGGCCCTCCGCCACCTCGCAGAATGCTGTTGATCAGGATGCCGCCGAGGATCGCTCCTGTCGCATCGCCTCCGCCACCGCGGGGTCGTTGGTTTGCTTCCCACGTGTTGACGTCGTTCTGCGCTGCGCGAAGCGAATGCGTCGCCAGGGTGGTCGCGGCCTGGGCGTGTTGCAGTGCTTTCGACGGATCCGAAGCCTGCAATTGCTGGGCGGCCTGCAGGTGCCGCTGAGCTTCTGCGTAGCGAGTGCGGGCCTCGGCCCCGATCGCGCCGCGCCGGGTTCCGAGGAAGTCACCTGCAGCGGTCACCTGAGCCTGCGCGGCCAGAATGTCCTGGGCGAGGCGCTGCTGTGCACGTTCGAGCTGCTGCTTCTGCTCCTGAGCGTCGGCAAGCAGCGCGTCGAGTTGGGCGTCGGCCGCGACGATCTGGTTGAAGGCTGTCAGCGGATCACTGTCCTTCGACGTCTGGGCATTCGCCAACGCGGCCTGGGCCGCGGACTTCGCGTCCGCCAACTTCTGCCCGCCCTGCGCCAGGTAAGCATCCGCAGTGGTGATGCCCTGCTGGACGTCGTCCATCGCGGACGGAAGCGTCGCTATGGCGTTTCGGATGTCGTCGGCGGCGTGATCGACCCCGTCGAGTAGTTTGCGTGCCTGATCGAGAGCCGCTTCGGCAGTGCGAATCGCGGTGACGGCAGCGCCTTGCTTACCGGCCGGCAGCGCCGTCGCGTCTCGGCCTTCCTCGATCGACTTCTCGGCGAGCGTCAGGCGTTCGCTGGCCATCGTGACGTTGTTCACGACAGATGCCAGCGTCGGCGCGGGGAACTGATCCTTCAATTTGGTCAGAATCGCCTCGGATTCGGGCAAGCGCACGCTGAGAGAAACAACACTCTGCGTCAACGCATCGAGACGTGCGGGGGCGTTGATGAGAAGGTCACGAAGCCCGTCGAACTCCTCGACGCGAGCTTCGAGTTCTTGGTCGGCTCGACCGCACGAGGAAATGATGTCGATCAACATCTGCCGGCGTTGATCGGGAGTTTCCGGGATGGCGTCGTCGAGTCGCTGCCTGATCGCGAAGGCTTCGGCGAGGGTGGCCTTGGCCTTGTCGAATGCTGCCGAGAAGGGTGCGACGGCGGAATCTCCGAACTCGCTGCGGGCCAGATCGAGCTCCTCCTGGCTGCCGGCGATCGCGTTGTCCGTCTCGACGAGGATCTCCTTCGCGCGTTCGTCGAGCGTCGGCAGCGGGAGTGCGTTGAGGCTGGCGATGTCGTCGGGGGCGATGTTCTTCGCGGCTTCGACGCTTGCCTTGTTCTTGTCGTTCTTGCGCTTACGTGAGTACAGGACCACGCCGCCCGTCCCGACCACCACAGCGCCGCCCGCGATGAGGAGTGTTCCGACTCCCATTCCGCCGCTCGTGTTGTTCGCGTCGCCGAGTGCTCCAGCCGCGGCGATTGCCGCGCCGGTCCAATCATCCTCGGCAAGAGCCGGTTCCACCGCGTCGGAATTGATCGATTCGATGTCGGAATCCGTGATGTTGCTCAGCTCGGCCGGGACGTCGAGGTAGTAAGCACGCTCCGCCGTGGCAACGGCAAGCAGGACGGACTTGGTACTCAGCGTCGACTTCGTGGCTGTCTGCTGTGCCCACGCCTGGCCACCCAGGTTGTTGAAATCGGGGACGAACGCGACCCACAGATCGATCTGGTGGTCCTCGCCGAGTTGATCGATCGCGGCTTGTATGTCGCTGCGTTGCCCGGCGTCGAGAACCCCGGAGGTGTCGGTGACGTGATTCGGCAACACCATCGGGGCGTCTGCCGAGGCGAGCGCAGGACTGAAGACGAGCGCCAGCAGAGCGAAAATCGCAGCGGCGGCGGCGGCGCTTCCCCGACGGCGAACGGGTCGGGTGATTGTCCGACTCTGCTCTACCGAGGACAACTGCGCGAAGTGTGGTGCGAGGGCCATGACGCAAATCTATCCGTTGTGGCGCGTCGGCATCGGAGGTGATCGCCGCGAACTGGCAGAATTGCGGGAGTGAAACCTGCTTTCGGTAACCGCCCCCACGACCCATCACCCTCACGGGCGGGCGGCTTCGGGGCAGGATTGGCTCGCTGGACGCGCCGACTGATCGCCGGTGCCGTGTTGATGGCCGTGGTTCTGGTCGGGGGTACTGCGTTCCGGGTGTGGCAGGTGGCGCGCATCGACGACACGCGGCCGGCCGACGCGATAGTCGTTCTGGGCGCGGCTCAGTATTCCGGCACTCCGTCGTCCGTGTTCGAGGCCCGACTCGAGCAGGCGTACAAGCTGTACAAGCGCGGAGTGGCTCCGCAGATCATCACCGTCGGCGGTAAACAAGAAGGTGACGAGTACACCGAAGCGGCGTCGGGAAAGATGTATCTGACCGATCGCGGAATTCCTTCGAGTGCGATCACCGCGGTGGAGACCGGTTCGGACACACTGCTCAGCATCGACGCAGTCAGTGCCGAGATGTCCTCGCAGGGAATCAATTCCGCTGTCCTGGTCAGTGACCCGTGGCACTCCTTGCGAACGCGGACGATGGCCCGCGACACAGGACTCCAGGCGTGGACCGCACCTACTCGTCAGGGCCCGGCTGTCTTCACCCGCGAATCCCAGTTGCACGGAATCGCTCGCGAAACCGGCGCGCTGCTCTGGTATCAGCTCACGCACTTCTCGGCAGACTTCCCCTACACGGCAGGGCAATAGAGACCATGACAGCTCACACCACCTACGGAGGCGGCACCTACTCCGAACACGACCTCGAACGTCGTGTCGTCGAGGCGCCGAAGCGAGCGGGGTTGCCGGGTTCGCAGATCGCAGCGGCGCAGCATCGTTCGGACTTCTCGCGAGATCGGGCGCGTGTCCAACACTCCGCGGCTTTGCGGCGCTTGGCCGACAAGACCCAGGTTGTCGGCCCGCGCGACGGTGACACACCTCGCACGCGGTTGACGCACTCGATGGAGGTCGCACAGATCGGGCGAGGGATCGCCGACGGACTCGGTTGCGATCCGGACCTGGTGGACCTCGCCGGTCTCGCGCACGACATCGGGCACCCACCGTACGGTCACAACGGCGAGAAGGCCCTCGACGAAGTCGCCAAGGACTGCGGAGGTTTCGAGGGCAATGCGCAGAATCTGCGGATCTTGACCAGCCTCGAACCCAAGATCCTGCGCCCCGACGGTCTGAGCGCAGGCCTCAATCTCACCAGGGCGTCACTCGACGCAGCCATCAAGTATCCCTGGACCCGCCCTGAGCCCGGCGCGAAGTTCGGGGCATACGACGACGACGCAGAGGTGCTCGCCTGGGTTCGCGAGGGAGCGCCCGAGCGTCGGCAATGCCTGGAAGCTCAGGTCATGGACTGGGCCGATGACATCGCCTATTCCGTGCACGACGTGGAGGACGGGGTGATCGCAGGCCGCATCGACCTTCGCTCGCTTGCCGATCCGTGCGAGCAGCGCGCACTGGCAGAACTGGGGGCCTCCGAGTTTCGCGGATTGGTAGTCGACGATCTGATCGACGCCGCTCAACGGTTGTCCGAACTCCCCGTCGTACGCGGGGTCGGAAGTTTCGACGGAACACTCGGAAGTTCCGTCGCGTTGAAGAATCTCACGAGTGAATTGGTGGGTCGCTTCGCCACCGCGGCGATCGCCAGCACCCGGCTGACACACGGTGACCGACCCCTCTCGCGCTATCAAGCCGACCTCGACATACCCGAGGCCGTCGCATCCGAGGTGGCGTTGCTCAAGACCGTGGCGCTGTACTACGTGATGTCCGACGCCGGACACAAAGCGCGTCAGGATCGGCAGCGTGATCGTGTTCATCGCGTCGCGGAATGGCTGCTGGCAACTGCGCCGGCCGGGCTCGATCCGATCCTGATGCCCGCGTGGGAACGCGCCGCGGACGACGGTGCTCGGGTCCGGGTAGTGGTGGATCAGATCGCGTCGTACACGGAGAGTCGGCTGGAACGGGTGGACAAAGCGAGCCTGGGCGCGCAGGCCAGCTGGGGCTGAGCCGCTTACGCCCTCAGCAAGTCATCCGCGTCGACGGGTCGGTAGTGGTATCGAGCCACTTGCCGTAAGCGTCGCCACCTGCTGCGCGAACGTCCTTGCAGATCTTCGACTCGGTGTTCCCGGATTCGCGATACACCGTGTAGATCGCCGTCCCCGAATCGGAGACTTGACGCAGTGACGGGCAGGACTGGTCTGTGCGTAGGTATTTCGAGCCGGGGAACGCGTCGAGGTAGTTCTGGATCTCGCTGGCGTACGTTGCCGGATCGGTGGCATTGGCCAACACCACGATTCCGGTTCCTTTGCATGAGGGGACGGTGATCGGCTTGCTCACCCCGAGATCGCCGTTCTTCGTTGCGGGGTTCGGCGCCCGCGTGGTCGTGGTTGCCTGCTGTCCGGCGGTGGGTAGCGGCTCGAGCTTCGGCGTTCTGACCGGATCCTGAATGGGTGCCGGTGCCGACGTGGCGGTGGAAGCTGCTACAGCGGTTGGTGATTCGGGGCCCGAGTTCCCCAGCGTCACCCAGACCGCCGTGCCTCCTGCGGCCAGAACGAGTGCAACTCCAGCCGCACCGATCGCGATCGGGGCTCGGTTTCGCTTGGTCTTTGTCGCGATGTGCGTGTAGTTCCCGTGAGCGGGATTTACCGTGGTGTAGATGGGCGGCCCGACGATCGTGGGGTGCAATCCGCCGGCGGCACCGGGGGTATCGGTCGTCGAGAGGGCCTGCCGCGCTTGGAGTGCGAGCGCTCCCGTAGTCGGATAGCGGTGTGCGGGATCCTTTGCCATTCCGCGAGCCACGATGGCGTCGAAACCTTGCGGCAGCGAGGGAACCGTCAGCGTGGGGCGTGGCGGCGGAGCGTTCAGGTGCGAATTGACCAGGTGCTCGATGCTTGTGGTGTTGAAAGGTGTTGTTCCGGTAAGTGATTGGTAGAGGACGCAAGCCAGAGAATAGACATCTGCTGCGGCCGTTGGTGTTTCGATTCCGAACCGCTCCGGCGCCATGTATGCATACGAACCGACTGCGCTTCCCTCGGTGGTGATCTTCGTGTCCGTCTGTGAGTATGCGATTCCGAAGTCGACGAGGTAGGCGAAGCCGTTGTTCGTGAGAATGATGTTGTCTGGTTTGACGTCACGATGGATGAGCCCGCGGGCATGTGCGGCGTCCAACGCCGACGCGATTTGCGAGACGATGTCGACGGCTCGTGCAGGCGTGAGTCGGCCGAACTCGGCTCGCAATGTGTGGCCTTCGACCAAGCGCATGTCGATGAAGAGGACTCCGTCGATCTCGCCCCAGTCGTGCACAGGGATCACGTGAGGTTCGTTCAAGGCGGCAGTGGTGCGAGATTCTCGGCGGAAACGAGCTTGGAATGACGGGTCGGCCGCAAGCTCGCGATGGAGCAACTTGAGTGCGACCAGGCGATCCTTCGAGGTGTCGTACGCCTCGTACACTTCACCCATTCCGCCTCGGCCGAGGAGGCGACGCAACTCGTAGACGCCGAATCGGGTTCCCGATCGCCCTTCGTGCGAGCTCGAGGCGTTTTCAGTCATCGTCGGTCCCATCGCTGCGGTGCAGAGTCGGCCATCAACATATCGTTGTCAGGACGTGTCGGGGGACCGCCTAGACTGATGTACGTGGCGGGCCGAATTTCTGACAGAGACATCGCGGCCATTCGCGAACGCACTCGCATCGAGGACATCGTCGGTGAATACGTTTCACTCAAGCGTGCCGGTGGCGATTCGATCAAAGGTCTGTGTCCCTTTCACGACGAGAAGTCGCCGTCGTTCCACGTGCGACCCAACCACGGCCTCTACCACTGCTTCGGCTGCGGTGAGGGTGGGGACGTGTACTCGTTCCTGCAGAAGATGGACCACATCAGCTTCGTCGAGGCTGTCGAGCAGTTGGCCGATCGACTCAGCTACACGATTTCGTACGAGGGCGGTGGGCCGTCCGTTCAACGAGATCGAGGCACCCGTGCACGCTTGATCGCAGCAAACGCGGCGGCTCAGGAGTTCTACGCCGCTCGTCTACGCGAACCAGATGCCCAGGCGGCGCGCGACTACCTCACCGAGAGAAACTTCGACGGCGCCGCTGCACTGCAGTTCGGGTGTGGATACGCGCCCGAAGGTTGGGACACTCTCACAAAACACTTGATGTCCAAGGGCTTCGAGTTCAAGGAACTCGAAGCAGCCGGGCTGTCCAAAGAAGGCCGACGAGGTCCGATCGACCGGTTCCATCGCCGACTTCTGTGGCCGATCCGCAGCGTCGCCGGTGACGTCATCGGCTTCGGTGCCCGCAAGCTTTTCGACGACGACACCATGCCGGGTAAGTACGTCAACACGCCGGAAACGATTCTCTACAAGAAGTCTCAGGTCTTGTTCGGCTTGGACCTCGCCAAGCGCGACATCGCCAAGGGGCACCAGGCGGTAGTCGTCGAGGGTTACACCGACGTCATGGCGATGCACTTGGCCGGCGTCAAGACCGCCGTCGCTTCGTGCGGAACCGCCTTCGGTGAGGAGCACCTCGCGATGCTCCGCCGACTCCTGATGGACGACAGCTACTTTCGTGGTGAAATCATCTACACCTTCGACGGTGATGCCGCGGGGCAGGCCGCTGCGATGAAGGCGTTCGAGGGTGATCAGAAGATGGCCGGGCAGACGTTCGTCGCCGTCGCTCCCGACGGAATGGACCCGTGCGATCTGCGTCTGAAGTCCGGTGACGCCGCCGTTCGCGACCTCGTGGCACGGCGCACTCCGATGTTCGAGTTCGTGGTGAAGTCCATCCTCACCGAGCATGATCTGGAGACCGCTGAAGGTCGCGTCGAGGCACTGCGTCGTACCGTCCCCGTCGTCGCGCAGATCAAGGAATCAACTCTGCGCGACAGCTACGCAAATCTGTTGTGCGGATGGGTCGGTTGGGACGATCTTCCGTCGGTTCGACGACGCGTGCGTGACGAAGCTCGCAAACGGGCGTCGACGCGTGGATCTTCACCGGCGCCCAAGCGTCGTCAGGTTGTCGACCCACCTGCTGCCGATGCGCTTGCGCTGCCGATCGGAATCTCCAGGCCCCGGCCCAAAGATCCGGCGCTCTCGACGCAGCGAGCTGTCCTCAAGGCCGCATTGCAGCACCCTGGCATCGCCGGCAGTGTCTTCGACTCGTTGCCGCCCGAGACATTCACCCACCCCGCTTACGTTGTCATCAGGCAGGCAATGGCTGACGCCGGTGGAACGAGCAAGGGGCTCGGCGGCGCCGAGTGGATCGAAGTCGTCACCAAGGGCGTCGAAGACATGACGGTGGCCTCGGTTGTGTCGGAGTTGGCCGTCGAACCGATGCCGTGCGACGAAGACACGGTTCCGCGCTACATCAACGGAGTGCTCGCACGACTGCAGGAAGCGTGGGTGGGCGAGCAGGTTGCCGACCTCAAATCCAAGCTTCAGCGCGTCTCACCTGCCGCGGCCCCCGAGGAGTACAACTCACTGTTCGGCGACCTCGTGGCCCTGGAGCAGTATCGCCGACAGCTGCGTGAGCAGGCTGTCGGCGACCAAAGCGTCTGACCTAGCGGTTTTTCTTCAACTGGTCGTGAGGGACCAGAATCGTGGTCTCCTCGTTGATCGGCTTCATCGGCTCGAGCTTGGGCTGAGTACTCAGTGAGTCGGCCAGCTTCTGCCGTGACGCGTCCAACACCTTCTTGGTGGCCGGACTAGTGGCCACCGCCTTCGCGGCCCGGCTGATCTGCTCGTATCGTGCGCGGCCCGCTTTGGTTCCCAGGACGTACCCAGCTGCAACACCGATCAACAAACGCATCATTCCTGCTTCCCTCCAGCACCGATCGTCCTGACTCCATCCTGCCTGATGACTCGCTGGGCAGGCGATTTGGTACTTCGGTGGAGGATTCGCTACAGTTTCTCAGGCAACGCCGGAACGGGCGAAGCGAGCAAGACAATCCCCTGTAGCTCAATTGGCAGAGCTTCCGACTGTTAATCGGACGGTTGCTGGTTCGAGTCCAGCCGGGGGAGCACAAGAAAGCCCCTCACCTGCGAAATCAGGTGAGGGGCTTTTTCGTATTTCAACCCCTTTATAGCCAACCCCCCGATAACCCCCCGAATTGGTTTCAACCCCTATTTCGGGGCTACGACGCCGGGGCCAGCTTCTCCAACAAATCGGAGAGGTCCGGAGCCCGATGGGTTTGCACTGTGTAGTGCTTCTTCGTCACCCGGGTATCGGCGTGACCGAGCTGGCTAGCAGCCGCCTCGATGTCGGCTTCCTCCTTGATCAACGTCGCGACCGTCTTACGGAACGCCTTCGGAGTCACCCAGTCGAATTCTTCGCCGCGCGCCGCCCTCCACTGCCGGCCGAGATTGTGCGGATCCCGCAGAGTTCCGGTCGAGGACGGAAACACGTACGGCGTCGTCGCGGTCTCTCGAAGCTCGAGGAGCGTCGTCACAGTGAACTGTGGGAGCGATACGGTACGCCGCGCCGAAGACGACTTACCGTGCTCCTGACGGACCAGCTTGCCGGCGTGGTGAACATTCGTACCGTTAACCGTCAGGGTTGCCGGTACAGAGTCGAGATCGATGTCTTGCCAACGAAGGGCGCACAGCTCACCCAGACGGATCGCAGTACCGACCCAGACGTCGACGATCTTCAACAAGTCTTGCGTTCGACGTCTGCCCCCCTTCGCCTTGTCGGTGTCGCTCCCGGACTGCCAGTCCGCGATGCGTGCCCGTAGACGCGCGAGTTCGACGAATGTCAGCGCGCGCTTCTCTGTTGCGGCTGAGACGATCGGAGCGGCCTTGTCGACCGGGTTGATCTTGATGGCGTCATGCCGAACGACGAGGTCCATGATTCCGGAGAGGACTACTCGAGCCATTCGGGCGTTGCCGGGCGCCGTCGAGGCAACCTTCTTCAGGAAGCGGTCGGCGGTGCCTGTGCTGATTTCTCCGAGACGCAGCCCACCCAGCGCCGGGATCACTACCCGCTTGAGGGAGTCCTCGTACTTCTCGCGGGTCTGTTGAACGACTTTGTCGGTCACGGTGATTTCGTCGATCCACATTCCGGCGCACACGGTGAACGGCGTGTCCGTGGTGATGTCGCTGCCGGTTGCTTTGGCCCTGTTGCCGAATGCCTCGGTCAGAGCTCGTCGTGCGGCTGCTTCGCTCTTGAGGCTGATGCGCTCGACATCACGGGTGCGTCCGTCCGCGTCGCGAAATCGGCCGCGTGCCCGCCACTTTGTCTTCGTCTTTCCATCCGCCGCGGTGTAGCTGAGTTCTTCGACGCGGATCTTCCCCCAGGTTCCGACGGCCAGCTGTGGCCTAACCACCGCTCTGTCGTTCGAGCTTGTGGCGGACGATGGCGCGGATCACGCGGTCGACGGTCTCTCGTTCGGTCGGGTCCATCAGCATTGCCTCTGCCGGCGGCTCGTAGGGTGTCGGTTCGTCCCAACTGAGGTTGAGCCAGGAGGCGACCACCTGTGGTCGCTTCTTGAGTGCGGTGGCGATTTGGGTGATCGTTTCCATGTCAGGTAATCGGGTTCGGCCTTTGATCAGATTCGAGATCGTCGTCGCGTGCACGCCGGCCTTTTCGGCCAACCTGTTCAGCGATGCGCGTCCCGTCTGAGGGGATACTGCGCCGACATTCTCCATTGCACTTGCCCACGGTTCCGGTACGTCCATAGCTGCCATGTCCACAATGATTCACTACTGGGTATTGGGTGCGCTAGTAGGGGTGTGGACACCGTGACCACAAATTACATGCTTGTAATTCCCTGAACAGCAGGTAAGCGGCATTTTGAAAAGCTGTCTTGTGGACAAGTGTGGACTAGATGTCTAGACTGATGTTAGATAGTAGATGGCTGTCCACAAGAAAACTACATTGGAACCGAGAGGGGAAACAGTGCACGCACTAGACGGAAGGTTGGATGTGAAACTCGAAAGTCGAGAGACGCTTATCCGGCTGATGAATCACTACAAATTCACCACCCGCAGTTTCGCTGAGGCTGTCAATACCGAACTGGCCCGGACTCATCGCGCGCTGCGCGGGGCGGGGGAGCCGATCACTACCTCCAAGACCGCAATCGGTTACCTCAGGTCGGGAGAGCGGCGCACGATCCGCATGGAGGTTGCGCAGGCAATCGAAGTCGTTTTGCGTCAGGACCCGGGTGTACTTTTTGTGCCCAAGGTGTCGCGTGTAGAGCGCGATACCAGACAGCTGGTCGCGTGAACAAAGAAAAATGCCCACCCCCACTGGCATGAGGGTGGGCGACATCGAAACCCGCTCGACACCCACGAAGAGGAGCTTTCAGATGCACAACAAGTCTAACCCGCAGTCCGTACAGCGAGGCGGTAGCCGAGATGAGTAGGGAGATTCGGCGCTTGCCCGTCGACTTCGACTGGCCGATCGGCAAGGTCTGGGAAGGTTACTTGAGGCCGGACAGTTTCGACGAGACCGCGTGTCCCGACTGCAAGAACGGTTACTCGCCGCATGGTCAACGCCTGCACGATCTTTGGTATGGACGTCTACCGTTCGATCCGGCGATCACAGGATCAGTGCCGTTCACGCGAGACACCCCCGCGGTTCGGAAATCTGCGGAACGCCACATTGCCGAAGCGTCGTATTTCTACGGCGCCGGGGAACCGGCCATTGTCCGAGAAGCGGAGCGCCTCGCGGGACTGTTCAACGCGAGCTGGTCCCATCATCTGACACAGAGCGATGTCGACGCACTCGTCGATGCTGGTCGGCTCCGCAGCTTCACGCACACCTGGTCAAAAGAGACAGGAATGCAGCCGAACGATCCGCCTACTCGTCCAACCGCAGCCGCGGTCAACGAATGGTCCTTGGTCGGCATCGGTCATGACTCGATCAACGCGATGGTGGCTATCGAGGCCCGCTGCAAACGAGACGGAAAAGACGACACCTGCGCGACCTGCAAGGGGCACGGCAGCCTCGAAGCGTACGTCGGTCAGCGCCTCGACGCCGAGGCCTGGGAGGCAACTGAACCACCTACTGGCGATGGCTGGCAACTGTGGGAAACGGTATCGGAAGGATCACCGATTTCTCCTGTCTTCGACCAACGCGAGGACATGATCGGATACCTGATGTCTGATGCCAACCGGTGGGGAATTTCGCAGCCTCTCAGTAGAACCGAAGCCGAGGCCTTCGTCGATGCCGGATCGTCTTTGGGTTCCATGGTGGTGGTCGGTGGGCAGATGATCCCGGGGGACGCTGCTGTGCTCGCCCTATCGAATGACTCAGAGGGGGAACCCGCATGACCGTCAAAGCGATCTTGGTACGAGATGTCATCTGCGACAACTGCGGTGAGACTCTCCGGTCAACCGAGCCAGGACCAGCGAAGGCCCGCCACCAGGCGCAAGAGGCTGGCTGGCTTAGCACCCCGCGTAGGGGAACCATGCACGACTCGCATTACAAGCCAGCGAGGGACCTGTGCTCGATTTGCAAACTGATCGAGGCAGCATGAGCACGCTGACAGCGAGGTTGTTCGATCACGACATTCAGCCCGGTAGTGAAGAGTGGCTTCGCTACGGGTCGGCATCGAAAGTCGCTGCGATCCTTGGGTTGTCGAATTGGGAGTCGGAGTACTCGCTCTGGTTCAAGATGGCTGGCATTCTCGAGCCGGAACCGCAGACGGACGAGCAGGCGCGGGGGCACTACCTCGAGCCTGCGATCTCACACTGGTTCACCGACCAGCATCCCGAGTTTCAGGTGTTCAAGACACGTCCGTGGCAGCACACGGAACGAACGTGGCAGACGGCGGACCCGGACCGGATGCTGTGCCCGGCCGGACCGAAGCTGTATGTACCGACCGCTGCCCTCGAGTGCAAAACAGCCGCCGACCTCGATACCTGGGGGCCGGACTTCTCGGACGAGTATCCACCCGGGTATCGAGCTCAGGCGATGTGGCAGATGGATACGATCGGTATTCGTCGGATCTACCTTGCGGTGTTGTTGCCGTACTTGCAGTTTCGTCAGTACGTCATCGACTACGACGAGGCCGAAGCTGCATCGCATCGGCAGAGGTTTCGAGAGTTTCTCGACACGCTGCCAGGCGGTCCGAACGAGAAGCGTCCCGAGATCGACGGACACGACGAAACATACAAGGCGGTGCGCCGGATGCATCCCGACATCGGCACCGAAGTGTACGAGTTCCCCGATGACGATCCGCTCGCCGACGAATACAAAGCGGCCAACGCCGCGCACAAGGAATCCGAAGCGGAGAAGCGTCGACTGTCTGCATTGGTGACCGAACGGGCGCGGGGCTACCGGCAGGTCAAGCACAGGGGCCAGGTCATCGCGACTCGAGTGCCCGGCCGGGGTGCAGGAGCCCCGCCGACGCTGCGAGCAACACCAGTACCGAAAACACACAAGAAGGAGATGGCGGCGTGACCGTATCGAATGAACTGCAGCAGAACAACTCACAGGCGCCCGAATCGCAGGAGAAGGGGCCGCACACCCTCATTGTCGAGTACATTCCGGAGTTCGAGAAGGTGCTGCCTCCGCACCTGAAATCGGAGACGTTCGCGCGGCTTGCACAGGGTGCGTTGAAGAAGAGTCCTCCTCTCGCCAACGTCGCGAAGAAGAATCCTGCGTCCTTGATGCGGGCTCTGCTGGATTGCGCCCGTCTCGGGCACTACCCCGGAACGGACCGATTCTGGTTGGTCCCCAATGGAGGCAGGGAGCCGTCGGTCGAGGGGTGGGAATCGTACAAAGGTGTCGTGAACCGCATGATGCGATCCGGTCAGGTGGTCACAGTGAAGGGTCAGGTGGTGTGCGAGAAGGACTACTTCGAGTTCGATCCGAACACGATGGACGTCCCGGATCATCGCATCAACTGGAGGGAAGGCCGGGGTGATCCGCAGCTCTCGTACTGCTATGCAGTTTTGCCGGGTGGAGGGTTCTCCCAGGTAGGTGTCGCGACCCCGGACTACATCGAGAAGGTCGAGGCGATGCAGCCGAACAGTCACAAGCCGACGAGCCCGTGGCGGAAGTGGCGTGAGGCGATGTTCCTCAAGTGTGCGGTCAACAAGCTCGAGCCGTTCGTCGATACGTCGACTGAGGAGCGACGGACCGCAGCGACAGGTGGGCAGCCGGTGAGCACGGTGTCAGAGCGCATCTATGACCAGCCCGAAATAGAGGAGCAGGAACCGGATCCCGCTTTGGAACGCGCGGAGCAGGCGGCAGCGGCGGATCTGGCAATCCGCCACGAGGAACCTGTCGACGCGGAGACGGTGGACGTGACCGCCCTCGGTGACGGAGAACGGGTGGATGAGACCGCGATCGACCGGTCAGACGAAGTGCAGGCACTATTCGCGGAAGAAGGTCAGTGATGTTCGGACGACGCAAGCGTGGGCCGTCAGCACCGCCAGCCCCGGTGAATGTGCGATTGGTGCGTGACGGGAAGGAGATCCCCGCTGAATTGGTGTTCTCGGGGTTCCGGGACGGTCTCGCGGTGTGGACTGCTGTGTCGGTGCCGTACTTGCCGGGAGACGTACTGCGATGCGACGAACTGCCAGGTCGCACCGTGATTGCCATCGGTTCTCCGGGGATGTCGTGATGGCAAACGCGGACGCGGCTCAGGAACCGCTGATGACCCTCCTGCAGGTGTGTGAGGTCTTCCAGATCACGCCGGCCGCGGTGCACAAGGCCCGCAATCGTGGTGGACACCCATTGTTCAGTAAGGGTTTCTGCCCGTTGGGTGCACGTGCGGGACTGCGCTGGCGCGCGGAGGATGTCCGCGATTTCATCGAAACTCAATACACGAGTGCGGTTTCGGCATGACACAGATGTCTAATGCAGCGGTAGATAGTAGATGGAATGACGCGGCCGACAAGTGGTGGGAACGCCCGATCTGCGCCTTCGATACCGAAACCACCGGACCTAATCCGCAGTGGGCGCGACTGGTCACAGCGTGTGTCTCGCTGATTGACATCGACGGTACGAATGCGACCGTCAGGACCACGAACTGGCTTGCAGATCCGGGTGGGGAGATTCCCGAGGGTGCGACGGCGGTCCACGGAATCACCACGGAGTACGCCGCCGAGCACGGTCGCCCGCACGACGAAGTGGTCGGTGAAGTAGCCGACGCGCTGACCCGAGCATGGGCTAACGGATACATCGTCGTCGCCTTCAACGCCAGCTATGACCTCACTCTGATCAAGAAACTCTCGCGCGACCCGTTCGACATCGCTGGTCTCGTTGTCGACCCGTACGTGATCGACCGCAAGTTCGACCAGTACCGCAGTGGGAAAAGGAAACTCGCCGACATGTGTGCCCACTACAAGGTGGCTCAAGAGGACGCGCATCAAGCGGAAGGTGACGCACTCGCCGCCGCGCGACTCGCATACAAGCTGCTCCGAATGCCAGCAGTACCGGATCGACGAGGGGACTTGATCGACTGGCCGAAACTACGTTCTCTCACCGCCGAGCAGTTGATGTCCCGCCAGGCCGAATGGCACCGCGAGCGGCAGGAATCGTTCGCGGAGTACCTGCGGAAGACCGGAAAACCGGTCGACGACATCAACTTCGACTGGCCCATTCAAAGCTGAAACAAGGAACACCTGATGACGACACCCACTCAAGAACGAAACCTCATCGACTCGACGACAGCACAACACGTACTGTGGGCGTTCGGATGCTCGGGCGGAACCCATGGCGGCAGCTTCATCGAAGCTCTGATCAGGGCAATCCAGCGTGCCGACCCACACAACGCTGACCGGCTCGCAATCGTCTATCCCGGATACGTTTCCGCGATCCGGATCGTGCAAGGGTCGGAAACCGGCGTCTCCACGCTGCAGTCCATCGCGGCGACAGCGGTGCGGCGATGACCGACGCAACCCAGGACCCCACACGGATCGACATCGACGTCGACCCGACCACACAACGCCTCAGTGGAATCGCGGCACACGGGATGATGGACTTCGATGTTCCGTACGTGTCCCAACTCGAGGGCAACCTGTGGCAGGGCGGCTGCGAAAACGGGCTGATCCTGCCTACATTCTTCAAACATGTTGTCTCCCTATATCCGTGGGAGGCATACACCGTCACTCACACCCTCGACAGTTTCGTCAAAGTACGCATGTACGACCACGAGAGCCAAGGATTCGATCAGGTCGACGCCCTCGCCGCATGGGTGAACGTCTGCCGTCGATCCGGACCGATCCTGGTTCATTGCCAAGCCGGCCTGAACCGCTCCTCCCTCATCGCGGGCCGCGCCCTCATCCTCGACGGAATGACACCCGCTGATGCGATCGCACTGATTCGAGACAAAAGATCCCCAGCCTGCCTGTGCAACCCGGTCTTCGAACAATGGCTCCTCCACGGAACGGAAAAATGAGATGACAACGAACCAGTCCGATTGCAGCGCGGTCCAGGTTTCCTCAGCGGACGTCGTGACGCCGGTAGCGAAGGCATACATCGACAGCCTGCACCGATCGGGGTTGACCCACAACAACTGGGCCAACCTTCCCAGCGCCCAGCGATCTGAGATACGCCACGGAATGCAGGCGGTCGTCGAGTTCCTTACCTCCGTCGGCCGTCTCGTCCCCGTCGGCGGTATAGCACTCATGCCCGAACAGTGGGCGCACTACCGGCGAATGGCAGCGGACCCGCGTTTCGCCGAATTGTCGCGGGATGCGCTCGGCGTGATGAAGTGGCCCGAGAATCCGCTACTGCCACCTGCCCTGTTCCCAGCAGCCGAACCCGCCGACAAGGCAGCGGACTTCATCGACATCGTGTTTGACGGACCGCCCGCTGCCCAATCAGGTCGATTCGTGGAGGTTGAGAATCCTTCGGGCGCAAGCATCAAAGTTGGAGAGTGGATCGAACGCGACGGCGGGCGCTGGGCGCTGCGCATCAGGTCCGACGAACCGCACCTCGAAGTGTCCGACCGAGTAAATCCCGAGGCCGGCCACATCCTCGACGGACTGATCGACTGCCAAAAGGGCCACATCCTCACCACCGAGGAGATGACGGATGTGCGGACCCTGTTCCTGAAGGGGTCGACTGTCGATCCGGAGTTTCATCGAGCGAAGGAAAGGCTCCGGCCCGTGCTGTTCCCGGAAACCGAACCCGCCGAGCCTGTCGTCCCCAACCCCGAGCATCCGTACTTCGTGTGGGAACAGGGCTATCAGGCCGCAGTGACCGACAGCGATGCTGGCGTGGACGGAACACGCGGCAATGCGTACACCAGCAATCCGTACTCGCTGGGTGAGTCAGAGCCGGATCCGGCAACCGAACCCGCCGAGGAAGTGAAGCCGATCGGTTGGTACCGGGCGATGACCCGGAAGTTCGCCACCGCGCACTTCGGCTTCCCGGAAGTGACTGGCCTGTTTGAACGGACCCACACCGCATCGGATGGTGGTGTGTGGGGCTACTGCGGCGGCGAGTGGGAGTTGCGCGAATACCCGCCCGCCCCTGCCGAACCCAGCAAGAATGAGGCGGAGACCGAAACCGAGTGGGCTATCGAGTTTCCCGGCGGGATCTGCAACATCTCATTCGATCCGGCTGATCCCGAAGAGATGTTGCAGTGGGTTCGCGACGGCAAGCTGGTTTGCCGTGAAGTGACGACAGGCCCGTGGATCGACGCAGTTCCAGCCCCTGCCGAACCCGCCGAGGAGGAGACGAAAGAGGATGGGCCGGGGAAGTTCCGCAAGAAGCCCGTCGAGGTCGAAGCGATGCAGTACGACGGCAAGGATTGGCGATCCATAGCGCAGTGGATGGCGGTGGATGGTGCGCCGATGGGGCGTACGGCTTCCGGACTTCTGCGCATTCACACCCTCGAAGGGGAGATGGCCGCCCATCCGGGTGATTGGATCATCAAGGGCACACAAGGCGAGTTCTACCCATGCAAGCCTGCGTCATTCGCGGACACATTCGAAGCCGCCTCCTCCCCGATAGTCCCCGCCCCCACCGAAGCGTCCGTTATCGGGGGTGCCGCAGGCGCTCTCCGTGCCGCGCTCGCTGTGGTCGACCCTCACGAGGCTGGGCCCTGGGAACACGCTTGGCTCTCGGTAAGGGACCTCGAGGACTGCGCCCGTCGCGCCGAGGCGCTTGCCACCACCGACACTGAGTGGCCGTCATTGGATGCCGTGCCCGCACACGTGCGCACCGTTCGGGACAAGGTAGGGGACGAATACCGGCGAGTCGAGAACGGTGGCTGGGATTTCCGCTCGAGTGAGTGGCAGACGATCATCTCACCGACCGCCGACTACGACGAGTTCGCACCGTTCGTTGCCGTCGAGGAGCAGGACCGATGAACCGTGAAGACGCCATCGAAGCGCTCACCAGCAAAGGCAAGACCCGAGAACAGGCAGAAGCATTCATCGACCTGATGGGAAGCGCATTCAAACGGTGTGGATGGATACCCGGAGAACCACTCGACGACAACGCCATTGCCGAACGGTGGGAAACATTCTTCGCACCCGAGGAGCAGAGATAATGAGCTCACGACTATTCCATGGCGGGGTTCCGGACCTTCGGGTCGGTGACCTGATCGAGCCGGGCCACAGTCGTCGGGAACATGACGGCTGCCCGTGGTGCGAAGCCCGCGCCCGAGGTGAAGCGCACCTTGGGATGGACGGACCGTCCCAACAGTCAGGGCGGGTCTACGCCACCGGGCACCGCCTGTACGCCAAATACCACGCCTCACTGTGGGGGAGGGGCGATCTGTACCGAGTTGAACCAGTCGGCGATGTCCAGCCCTCCGACGAAGATTCCATCCCGTCGGTCCACACGCCGGCACTGCGAGTCGTAGCCGTCGTCGACCGCGCAATTCTCCTAACGAATAGCGAACGCAGACGGCTCTACCGCGAGTGGGGGATCGCCGACAACGCGAAGGCCCAATCGTCTCGATCAACACAAGGACTGAAATGAGCGCACCGACTGAGGTTTACCGCACGATCGACCCGGAACTACTTGCGGCGTGGGACAAAGCGGCGGAAGAAAAGAGACGGTGGTACGACGCTGTCGCTGAGTTATGTGAAGAACACTCCGGTGATCGCAGGTGGTGGCACAGCAACTTCCTCGGCAGAGAACACTTCGACGGCCCCCTCGTACCAGCAGACGATGTCGTGCCTGTTGGCTGGCGCCGCGACCGTAAGCGGCCAGGAATGATGCGGCCCAACCGGCGAACTCCCGAAGGCAAGGAGATCGCCAAAACTATGGCTGAACTGTCGTGGGCTCCGTCGTTCGATACCGCTCTGCAAGGAATGCCGAGCACAGTCGACGGGGAACACGATCCTCAGCGAGGCTCGCACAGGGTTCACAGTTGCGGAGCTTCTCGTCGCGACGCGTACCTCGAAGTCCAGTGGGGTGTGCAAGTTCCGGCCGATCAGATCGACAGCAGGTGGACGAAAGTTCCGCTCTCGCAGTGGCATTTGGAGAAAGAACAGGCAGAAGAAGCGAATCTACGAAATGCCGGGACGTCATGAGCGACAAGACTGCAATCGAATGGACCGACGCCACGTGGAATCCGATGACCGGCTGCACGAAAGTGTCTGCGGGCTGCGATAACTGCTATGCCGAGACGTTCTCGGAACGCTTTCGCGGCACGCCCGGCCATTACTTCGAAGGCGGTTTCGATATCCAGCTCCGGCCGGACAAACTCGATCAGCCGTTGCGATGGAAGAGGCCGCGACGAATCTTCGTCAACTCGATGTCGGACCTGTTCCACAACGATGTGCCCGACACATACATCGCCCAGGTCTTCGGTGTGATGGCGCTTGCACAGCACCACACCTTTCAGATATTGACCAAACGACATGGTCGGATGCGCTCACTGCTCGGCTCCGATGATGTGATCTACGGTCGTTCGTTTGAGTCGATGGTCCGGAACGTCGCGCACAACACGCGTAACAATCTTCGTCGTGCCGATCTGCTGATCGCCGATGATCTATCTTGGCCGCTCCCAAACGTCTGGCTGGGCGTTTCGACCGAAGGTCAGAAGTGGGTAGACATACGGATCCCGGCACTGCTCGATACTCCGGCAGCAGTTCGGTTCATCAGCGCGGAGCCACTTCTCGGGCCGATCGACTTGCGGGATCACTTGCCGCACTTCACCGACCTTGGATCACCGCCCTCGCTCGACTGGGTGATCGTCGGCGGAGAGTCCGGCCACAACGCTCGACCAATGCATCCCGCGTGGGCGACGTCGTTGCGCGACCAGTGCGCAACCGCCGAGGTCCCGTTCCTGTTTAAGCAATGGGGTGAATGGGGTCCGTGCGCGCCATACGACCAGGCGTCGGGGGTGTACGACTTTCGACACGGCCGCGGGATTAGTCTCGATGGAACCCTTTGCATGCCAGGTGAACGCCAGGGTAATGCCCGTGAGGGATTGGCGATCATCTTCCGTGCAGGGAAGAAATCGACCGGACGCGTCCTCGATGGCCGTACTTGGGACGGATACCCGGGTGATGCGGCGTGAGCAACATGGCGTGGAGTTTCGTTCTCGCGGCCTTTGGAATCACGGGACTTGTTCTCGCGATCCGTGGCGTCTGGTGGGGCTGGATGCTGAACCTGTTCGCGCAATTGTTCTGGTTCGCATTCGGAATCACCACTCAGCAATACGGATTCGTCGTCATGGCAATTGGCTATGGCGCGACTTATACGTACGGCGCCCGCACATGGTGGCGCGACCGAAGTACACCAACGACGGGGGACTCCGTTGCGTGACCTGGACCTGTTTGCGTTTTCCTTGTTCTCGAAGTGGGGATTTGACGACGGCGGGCTACTCCTCGAGTGGATGTTCGACGCCGAGGATGACGAATCGATCGACTTCTCCGACGACGATATCCGCGCTGTAGACCACCATGCCGCGCTGGTGGAATTGGTGACAACACACCTGCTGCCACTGATTCCCGGTGACTTCACGACGTATGTAATCAGTACCAGTCACAACCCGATCCGTATCGAGACCTGGAGAGGGCAGGATTGGGATGACTACCGAGCGGATCCACCAGCCGACGTCGCCGATATCACCGCAACAGTTCCGGCCCCGACCGTGCTCGAACTGGTGAAGAGACACCATGGATGACGGTCGGCACGAATGGTCCGACCTTCGCCTCCGCATCCTCGCGCACCTCGAACGCATGGACCCCTGGGACACACAAGCCGAACAAACCGTAACTGCGCTGAAAGACGTTATGGCACTGCATGAACCGTGGCCTGAGCCTAGTGAACGGGCCTTCGCGAAACGAAACGGATGCCGTGCGTGCATGTGGCGGCGACGCAAACGGGACTGCCCGACGGTCGTCGCCATCGGCAAAGCGCTCGGAATTACCTGACAGCAAACACTTTTCATTCACTCAGATGTCGAGTATCTAGGACGAAAGTAGACAACTATGGACTCAACTCGGACAGAGTTCGCACTCCGAACCGAGGTCGGCTCGATCTTCCCGATGCTGTTCAGCACCCTCGAGGAAGCCCAAGCCGCAGCCTGATCCAGCGAGCGAAGTCTCGCGGTCGTGACGCGGACCGTCACGGAATGGGAAGAGGTCTCGCAATGACGATCACCGTCACCGACCTGTTTTGCGGCGCAGGTGGATCGAGCACCGGCGCGACGCAAGTGCCCGGCGTCACGGTACGTATGGCGGCGAACCACTGGGAACTCGCGATCGAAACCCACAACACGAACCATCCGAACACAGATCACCAGTGTGCCGACCTTTCGCAGGTCGATCCTCGCCGGTTCCCTCGGACGACGATCCTGTGGGGTTCGCCCGAATGCACGAACCATTCTCAGGCGAAGGGCGTCAAACGAAACCTCGACTCGACGCCGGACTTGTTCGGGGAGACGTTGCCCGACGCGGCTGCCGAACGATCCCGCGCAACGATGTGGGACATTCCACGGTTCGCCGAACATCACCGATACGAAGCGATCATCACCGAGAACGTCGTCGACGCCGCGAAGTGGATCATGTTCCCCGCGTGGCTCCAAGCGATGGACCTCCTCGGATACAACCATCGGATCGTCTACATGAACTCGATGCACGCCCAGATCGGCGGACTTCCAGCTCCGCAATCCAGAGACAGGATGTACGTCGTGTTCTGGCTCAAGGGCAACCGCGCCCCGGACCTCGACAAGTGGACCCGACCGGAGGCGCACTGCTCGACCTGCGACGTCACCGTGACGGCAATCCAGGGCTGGAAGAAGTCAACGCAGTGGGGGCGCTACCGCTCGCAGTATCACTGGCGGTGCCCGAACGTGACGTGCCGCAACTCGATCGTCGAACCCCGTTGGCTCCCCGCTGCGTCGGCGATCGATTGGTCGATCATCGGGGAGCGAATCGGGGATAGAGCCAAGCCGTTGGCGCCGAAGACGTTGGCCCGGATCGAGGCCGGCTTGGCGAAGTACGCGGCACCATTCGTGCAACGTGCGTACACGCCGCGAAGCAACCTTGCGCAGATGTCGACGAGCACTGACGCCCACTTGCCGACGTTGACTGCATCAACCGTGCCAGCGCTGCTCGTGCCAGTGGAGGGCCGTGACGGGAAGCAAGCACGGTCCGCAGTCGACCCGCTTCGTACGATGACAGCACGAAACGAAACTGCCGTCGCTTTCCTGTCGGTGATGCGCGGGCAGTCGAAGAATCATCATGTTGACGAACCGATTTCGACGGTGTCGGCAGGCGGAATCCACCACGCATTCGTCGTGCCGATGCGCAACAACAACACCGTGAAAGCGATCACCGATCCGCTCGATACGTTCGCAGCGAACGGACTGCATCACGGACTGGCCAGTGCCGAGTCGCTGTCCGTCGACGACTGCTTGTTCCGGATGCTCGAACCGCACGAGATCGCAGCAGGAATGGCCTTCCCGTCGGACTACACGATCCTCGGCAACAAACGCGAACAGGTGCGGCAGGCCGGAAACGCTGTGACGCCACCGGCCGCACGTGACCTGATCGCGGCCGTCGCAGAATCGTTGGGGGTGGCGGCATGATCGTCCGGGGACGCGAACTGCCGTTGATTCGCCCAATCGAGACCCAGTGGGGCATCTACCAGCCGGGTTGGGTGGTGAAGATCCTGTTCGGCGCCGACGGTGGGGGACTGCGAGTGTGCCTCGACATGGACGGGCACTCGCCGTCCGCGGTATGCCACGAGGCGACCGTCGTCTCCGACGACCTGTTCGTCTGGCCCCGCAACATCAAGCACGGCACGGACCGTGGCCATTCCCGGCACCGGTCGCACATGGAACCCCCGTGCCAGGAATGCCGCGACCACTTCGCGCGCACGAAACGCGCGCAGCGGATCCGCACCGGCACCCAAGCCGGCATCAAAGTTCCGAGGGACTTCCTCGCCGAGCTGCTGCAGAACGCTCCGCTGCCGGCGTGGGAGAAAGCCGAGCAGATGTGGGGGAGGGCGACCCTCGATGCGCTCCTCGAGGCGTCATGATCGCGCACTGGATATTGGGGTAGATCCGGTGCCCTGGCACCACCTGTAGACGACGGTTGCCGATGCCCCTGCCATAGGTGTCTAGTGTCTAATTGAAGACTAGATAACCCTCTGGCAGGGGTTCAGCTTCACCTAGCGACACCCATCGATTCGCGCCCGATCCGGCGCACGTTTCACCCCCGGAAGGACACCCACATGGTCACTCAGGGCGGGCGCAAATACGCGCAACTGCTCAAGTCCATCTGGAACGACACAGATTGGCGAGCCCTCTCGAGGGACGCCCAGTGGCTCTACGAGTTGTTGATCTCGCAGTCGTCCATGAACTACGCCGGAGTCCTGGACTTGACTATCAGACGGTGGTCGAACCTTGCCTGCGACACGACACCCGCCGACGTGACGCGCGCCCTGGAGGAGCTCCACATGGCGTACTTCGTTGTCGTCGACTGGGATACCGAAGAGGTTCTGGTGCGGTCGCTGATCCGTAACGACGGACTGTGGAAGCAGGCTCGGATGTTGATGATCGCGCTGAATTCTGCGGCCGAGGTTCAGTCTCCGCGGCTGCGTTTCGTGCTCGCCGAGGAGTTGCGGCGACTGCCGGTGGACCAGATCACCGAAGGTAAGCGGGACAAGCCGGAGTCTGTTCGTGAGGCGTTGGCGCACACGTTGTTGTTGCTCGACGCCGACCCCGGCCAGCAGCTGCCGTCCGGTGCATCGTCGCAGGCTGCACGGCGTGAGCTACCCCGTGCAGCACGGTATGACGAGGCATTCGGCGGCGCTGTCGGCCCCGAGGGCGATCCGGATGCTTTCAGCGACCAGGCGTTTTCGACATATCCGCAGGCTGCACGGCGTGAGCCACCCCGTGACGCATCCCGTGACGATGCCGTCACGACCCCGTCCTCGGAATGGGGCGACAACCCTGGTGGACCCGACGCGGGGGATACGGCGACCGAACCGGGCGACGTGGACCCGGAACAGGTGTTTTCGCAGGTCTCACGGCGTGAGCCACCCCGTGGCGCAGGGCATCCTCGCGCGCGCGCACGCGTGCGGCACCAATCACCTAACACCAATCACCTATCACCGGGCACCGGTGCTGCTTCCGTTGGTAACTCAGCTACAGACCGCGAGCGCGAAAACCGCGACGACCAACCCGCCGGACCGCCAGTGCCACCGAACGCGTGGGCAGTGATCCGCGAAGTCATCCCCGCCGAACAACCCCAGACCGTCCGGACCGAACTCGCGCTCCAGGTCTCGACGCTCCAGAAGTCCGGGACCGCACCCGACGTCATCAAAGACTCGCTGACCCTCTGGCTCAAGAAGCCGACCCTCGGACCCCGAGCGCTCCCCGTGATCGTCTCCGAAGTCCTCAAACGCCGGAACGGCGCAACCGGTAACACCAAACCCGGCGGCGCCGACCGCGCCCAATCGATCCTCGACCGCACCAACCGACTCACCGCGACCACGGAGGCACCCCATGCCCAGCTCGACTGACATCGAGATCGCCGGACTCACCCTCGCCAAAGCTGCACTCCTCGACCACCGCATCACCGCCGACGACCCCCAGATCCTCGCCTGGGCCGAATGCTTCACCGGCCAGGACATCGGACACGGCGAAGCCCTCGACGCCGTCCTGACGCACTACCGCAAACCGAACCCGTTCGCGATCATGCCCGGCGACGTCCTCGCCACCATCCGAGAACAACCCCTCGGACCCGCCAGCTCCGACGAACGCATCAACCGCTGGCTCCTCCGCTGGATCGACAAACCCCACGCCCGAACCATCGAAGCCATCAGCGGCATCCCGACACCCCACTGGGAACCACCCACTGAACTGGACCCCACAGCCGCCGACACCTGGGCCAAAAACCGGCACCGCGACTGGATCCGCGAAAACCGGCACCGCATCGCCGACGCCATTCGCGGCAAAACAAGCCCCCAGAGCGCCATAGAGCGCTCAAACGGCCCCACGGGTGTCTAAACCCTGCCTAGACACCCACAAACGCCCGTAGCGCCGAAATGAGCACCCCACAATGACCGACGAACCCACCTGCGACCTCGACGCCGAACGCGCCATCCTCGGCGCCGTCATCACCGAACCCCACTACGCCAAACAACTACTCGACATCCCCCGCGAACACTTCTACGCACCCGCCCACCAAGACCTCCACACCGCCATCACCACCATGGTCCTCAACGGCGACCCCCTCGACCCCACCACCATCCTCGCCACCACCCGAAACCACACCACCCCCAACACCCGCAACCTCCACCAACTCGTCACCCAACTCGTCGGCACCGGCTACGGCGAATCCATCCCCTACCACGCACGCAGACTCCACCAACTCCACACCGCCCGCACCCTCATCACCACCGCACAAACCCTCCTCCACCGCACCACCGAAGCCATCCACAACAACAACCCCGAAGACCTCGCCACCGCAGCACGCACCGCCACCACCGCACTCAACAACACCAACCCCGAAACCCACCACACCACCACCTACGAAAACACCCTCGAAGACTGGTGGACCGACACACTCCAACCCCTCGACCTCACCAACGTCATCCCCACCCCCTGGCCCGAACTCAACGACATGCTCAACGGCGGACTCCACCCCGGACGCAGCTACATCCTCGCCGGCCGACCAGGCGTCGGAAAATCAGTCGCCGCACTCAACATCGCCGGACACGCAACAGAAAACAACAAACACACCAGCCTCTGGTCCCTCGAAATGCCCACCCTCGAAGTCATGTCACGCATCCTCGCCAACGGAGCCCGCGCCGAATACAGCCAAATCACCAAACACCAACTCGACCAACACAACCAAAACCTCCTCGCCGCCTACACCGACGCCTACCCAGCCCTACCCCTCATCATCAACGACCGCGCCAACATCACCATCGACCAAATCACCACCGAAGCCCACACCCGCAAAAACACCGGCAACCTCGACCTCGCCGTCATCGACTACCTCCAACTCGTCACCGCCGCCCAAACCGACACCCCCCGACAAGAACAAGTCGCCTACATCAGCCGCAACATCAAAATCCTCGCCAAAGAACTCAAAATCCCCACCGTCACCGCCTGCCAACTCAACCGCGGCCCAGCAACACTCAACCGCCCACCCGCACTCACCGACCTACGAGAAAGCGGCGCAATCGAACAAGACGCCGACACCGTCATCCTCCTCCACCACGAAACCGACCCCACCGGACAACCAACCGGCTACATCACCCTCATCATCGCCAAAAACCGAGCAGGCAAAACCGGCCAACTCCAACTCCCGTGGCGCGCCTACCAACAACGCATCGGATAGAGACATCGAGCAGCAGTCGTGCACCCGGTCGGAGTGTCGCGTGCGCGTGAGTGCGCGCGTGGTGGGTCGTGGGGGATTGGTTGGTCGTGGTCGGGGGGCGGGGGAACACCGACTGGCAATCTTTCATTCCTTGTCATATTATGACTTCAGCCAACCGAGAGGTCATAATATGACGCCCAATGAAATGCAGCGCCTCGTGATGACGCAATCCGGCATCCTCGCGCCACGTATGTACGAAGGTGTCGCCTCGGCCCTGGCTGACGCCAACACTCGAACACGTGGGTACAAAAGCGAGAAGTACCCGCACATTCGGCCCATGATGGCCCGCATCGCATTCCGGGAGTACCTCGAAAGCGAAACGCTGCCGGCCGAATGGCGGCTGGGCGGCAATCCGAAGTTGATGGGACAGCTTTATCTGACCGCGCCCACCCTCGGTCTGAAACTGCGGTTCCTGAAGGAGCGACGCAAGACCTATCCGAGCGGCGTGCCCGTCGCGGGAAAGAACCGGGCGCGCCGGGAAGCCTGGCAGCAAGGCGGATTGTTCCCCCGGCCCGCTGTTCCCGTGCAGCAGACTCAAACGATGAGCGAACTGCTTCTGCTGTGGGACTACGCCAAAAAGGAAAGCGTCGCAGAAGGATTCACTCTTCGGATCGTTCGGCCGCTCGCCGCAGGCGTCTACGGCCAGGCAGTGCCCTACGATCTCGACATCGCCGTCCGGCCCGACGGCACCATCTTTACCGACATGACCTTCTCCGGAGACTCAGACGATGAGGACTTCTTCGGCGAGGCAAATATCGATCGCGCAGAAAACGAAGAATGATTGACAACAACACTGACCGAGAGCTGCTCGGACCCCGACTGCTGGCCCTTCGTGACCTCAAAGGCCTGACACAGCAAGAGCTCGCGACCTCTGCGGAGGTATCGCAGAGCTTTTTGTCGTTGGTGCAGAAGGGTTCACGACCGTTGCCCGAGTCCCTCGCGGTCAAACTTTCCGAAACCTATTCGCTCCCGCTCAGCTTCTTCCAGATGCCAGACGGGGAGACGGACGCCGGCCAGTTCACCTTCCGTAAGCGTGCCCGCGCGAGCGCTCGTGACGAACGTCGTGTGAAGCGTCTCTACTCCGAAGCTGCTCGTTTGTTCAATGCCATCTCCGCGGCGTCGGAGTTCCGGACGAGCGAACTGCCGGACCCTGCCGAGTTCAACAACGATCCCGAGGAATGTGCCGAAGCCCTCCGACGATCCGCAGGTCTGGGACCAGAAGATCCGGTCAAGAACGTCACTCGACTGCTGGAACGTCACGGCGTCGGTGTCGTCAACGACTTGGATGACAGCTTTGAAGGCGCATCGGATCACGTTGGGGTGTCCCGCCCGAACCTTGGAACCGAACGCCCGCTGGTAGCGCTCACGAGTCAACTGCCTGGAGCGGTCCAGCGTCTCAGTTTGGGGCACGAGGCCGCTCACTGGATTTTCGATCGTCGGCTCGCATCCCCGTTGGGGAGCACACGTTGTCCGGAGGAAGCGCGCGCGTTTCGTTTCGGCGGCGCGCTGCTGCTGCCTGAGCGGGTAGTCCGCGCTCGAGTCACGGAGAGCCTGTCGCTGCACGGCTATCTCCGGATCAAGGCTGACTATGGGATCTCGGTGGGGGCTATCGCCAGGCGCGCAAAGGACATCGGCGTGATCTCGCCGGAGCGCTACCGAAGTCTGAGCATTCAGCTGTCCTCACAAGGGTGGCGCACCAACGAGCCGGTCGACGTAGCGCAGGAAACGCCGCGACTGTTCGGACAGGCATTGTCGAAGGTGTACGGCCGGCACTTCGTGACGCGTGCATCAGACGAACATGGGATCGACCCTGGGCTGATCTTGCGTTGGACCGGAGACCAAACGTCCGCAGAGGAACAAGAGTCGACGGCGGCGACGAGCAACGTCGTCGCCTTCAGGCGACCATAAGAGAGAAAACAGCCCCGGTGCGCGAATTGCGCACCGGGGCTGTTGCTTTCAGTAGTGTCGCCGTGCCTGCTGGATGACGATGATGTCATCTTTGACGACGTAGACGAGACGATGCTCGCGGTCGATGCGACGAGACCAGACGTTCAAGTCGCTGTATCGCAGAGGTTCGGGTTTACCGATCCCGGTGAAGGGATTTCGCTTGATGTCCTTGATCAGATCGTTGATCTTCTTGAGCATCTTGCGGTCTGCGACAGACCAGTGGGTGTAGTCATCCCATGCGTCGTCCGTAAAGGCGATATTCACTCGAGAAGCTCTCTTTCAGTGTATTCGCCACGTCGGGTTGCCTCCAGACTGCGGATCAGGCGCATCGCATTTGCAGGCGATGACAGCAGGTGCGCGGTCTCGACGATAGAGTCGTAGTCGTCCTTCGAGAGGAGAACGGCGTTCCCCTTCTTGGAGACGATTTCGATCGTCGTGTGGTCGTCGTTGACCTGCTCGATGAGCGGGAACAGCGACTTCCTGGCGTCCGTGGCGGTGATGGCAGTGGACATATAGCCTCCTCGCAGCAGTTCGCGTCTTCGATAGGGAATGTCGGCAGGTTCGGGATTTCTTGCCGGGTACTCGGTCTCAATTTGTAGTGTCCGATGGGGTGAAGACTGCTGGTGCCCTCAACTGTACCAGAGATGTACCAAACATGTACCTAATCCAGTACAACTATGGTGCGTAAATTGGCAAATAAGCTGGTCAGGAACGCGCGACAACGCCAGCTGCGCGCTCATCCCCCGGAGTGAAGAGGACGCGGATTGGATCTCCGTGGGTGCTGCGGATGACGTCAGACAGTTCACTGGTGGGTATGCACTGCGGATAGCCGACTACGTGACGCTTGTCGCGGGCCACCATGATCATTCCTATTTCGCCGTCGGGGAGCTCGATCACCGACCTGGGCGGCAACGCCTCCAGCTCTTCGACGCTGTTCACCGTGCGAGGCTTCGACCAACCAGCGTTCTGTAGCGCGGCGGCAGCGAGATAGCACTCGCCTGTGCAGTCTTCGAGGTTCGCCGCGCACACATGCTTGTGGATCGGCACAACGAGTTCATGTGTGGCCTGTGATCGGATCTCACTCACGATTCCCCCTGGTGGTCGGCCATGCAGTCGTCGCGGCAGTCTTCGTCGCATCCGTTGTAGAACTCGTCCTCGGGATCGGTGATGTTCTCACTCACAACGACTCCTCAGAAGGCTTGGCGGCGGCACTGAGTTCCTCCGCTTTGGTGATCAGTTCGTCGGCCTGCAGTGGTGTCAGTCCGTAGGTGATGAGGTCTCGGACCAGGAGGTGCCTGATGTCTGGGCTGCGTTTGCTCATCACCAATCACCGTCTTCGAGTTCCTCAGGCGGAATTGGCGCGATGGTGAAGCGTCCGCCTTCAATCTTGGTTTCAGTGCCGTCCTCGTGAAGGATGCTGCTGTCATAGGTGGCTTCGACTTCGATGTCGTGAATCTTCTCGATGCCGAAGTCTCGGAGCGGGTTACCTTTGCCGACCGTGATCCGAAGGTTCGGCCCCCACTTCGCTTTCCACTGCTCGTGGCTGTCGGCGATCCTCTGCAGAATCTTCACCAGTAGCTCAGCCTGGCTGTCGGTGTAGTCGCTCACGATTCCCCTTCCAAAGCTGCGCGGAGTTCGTCTGCGTCGTATTCGTGGGCTCGTGCTGGTTCGACGCAGCCGTACTGCTCGCGTTCGCCGTAGCGGAGATTGCAGCTCGGGCAACGCACGTCGTCTCGGGCGAGGTGGCGTGCCCATTCGAGTTGGCGGCGTTCCTCGGCGCGGTACTTCTCCAGCTCTGCTTCGAGTTCGGCCGCCGTGGCCTCCGCCTTCTCGGCGCGTTGGCGTTGACGTTCAACCTCTTGCTGGGCGATGCCGACCAGTTCCCACACAGGTTCAGGTGGCCGTTCCGCTACGTCCCAGCCTTCGATCTCGGACTGCACCATGTGGCCACTCATGTGCTCCAACTCGGCGTACGTTGTGGGCCGTTCGTAGGTGAAGCCGGTCGGTGTCGTCTTCGGCCATTCGTGCCGCCCGCTGGTGTGCTGTTCCACCACATGTTTGGCGTGTTCGGTGGCGGTCTCGATCGTGGGTTCACTGCCGTAGGTGCCTTTGGTTCGCCAGTCGCATCCCGTGCAGCCCCACCAGTTCCAGTACGACTGCTTCAGTCGGTGCGCTGCGATGAGGTCGGTCAACCCCGGATCAGGCGCGGTCACGACCACACCTCGGGCGCTTGGTGCCATCCGCAGCCGTTCGCGGGTTCGTCGACGGGCTTTCCGCAACGGCACCTGTGGATTCCGTCATGACCGGGCAGGTTGTCGCACGACCCGACACCGCAGTAGACGGGCTTAGTGGCAGATGGGGTTCTCGCGAGATTCTTTTCGACACTCATGGCCTTGTCTCCGATGTGGTTGCACGTGTGGGGCAGTCTTCGTCGCGCGGTGCGTCGTGGATCTCGTCGCAGGTCCAGCAGGGGTTGCAGACTTTGCAGTCGACGCATTGGCTGCAGGGTGGGCTGATGTGACAGGAGCAGTCGTGGCACTCGATCAGCGCGGACGAGGCGACCAAATAGGTGTTGGTCCCCGGATCGGATGCGCTCACGACGCCACTTCCTCGACTGAACCCGCTTCCCAGGCACAGGGGTCGAGGTCGACCTCGTGGGAGCATTCGTGGCACAGACCGGCGTAGGCCATGTTCTCCGCCAACAACTTTGCCGTCCGTGGATCAGGAGCCTCCACGTCGAGTGTGTGGTTCGCCGTTTGGGTGAGGTTGACTCGGAAGGTGCTCATGCTCACCCCTCCTCGGCCGCAACGAACGGGGCGAGGTTGGGATGCCCTATGCGACAGACGGCGTATGACCCGTCACAGCCCAGCCACTCCGAGTTATCCGCGCGACGCACCCACTGGAACCCCTGGACGTCTTTGACCTTCCGCACGGTCGGCGGCACGTCGTTTAAGCGCTGCCATTCGGTTTCGTTGGAGGAACGCGGGATAGTGTCACCTCCGCAATTCGTGCAGTACGGGGCGGGTGGCACGTTCAGCTTGCAGGCTGGGCAGTAACGTGGCGGCGGTTCAGCAGGAGCGGAGTTGGTCGGCGAATCAGTATCGGGGACAAGCCGATACCAATCCCCATTCGCACTGCATGCCTCCTTGATCAGGGCTTCGCGAGTCTCGATCGCGCCAGTCCGAGCGTTATGCCATTCATTGTCCGCGCCGAAGTAGTACGTGGCCCAACCGATTCGGACCACCTCACCAAAGGCATCTGCCGGGAACACACGACCCGCACGGGCCTCCGCCTCAGTAGGCTCAGCGCAGACGGGCTCAATGTGGTGATGTGCAGTGTGCCCATCTCGACGCGTGCATTGACGAGCGTCGCCGCTCTCGGTTTCCGCATAGAAGTCGCAACGCTCCTCCTCAGCAGGTTCGGTTGCCGGGAACAGGGCGCGGAGACGGGCTTGCGCATCGAGCACAACCTTGATCACATCGAGCACAACCTTGATGTCCTGCGAACCATTCAGGCCGAGCACCGTCCGCATGTCTTTCACCTGTTCGGCGGTGAGTGTCATACCGCCGGCAGGGACGAGACGGCCAGCCGCGGTGAGATGCGCAAGAACAACCGCGGCCACTTCCTCCCATTGCGACCACCGATCGCATGTCGCGGAGAGCTCTTCGACGAGGGCTGCAGTTTCAGGGGCATGCGTGGTGACATCAGCTGCATCGGCACGCATCTCGGAGACTGCGGCTGCCATCTCCTGGCTGATCCTTGTGAACTTCTCGATTCGACTCTCAGTCATTTCGTACTCTGTCCGTCGTAGTTGATGGTTATCTACCTCGACACTAGACACTGGAGGTGTGCAGCGCCGCTTGTCGATTCACTCAGGGCTCAACCGTGCGCTCACGATCCCGACGAATGCAGCGAGCGTCGTACGCCAGCGCCCACAGCATCACCCGGCCCCGCGCCCGCTGCTTCACGCGCAAGTAATGCCACCGCGCCAACTCCGCGTAGTACCTCACGACAACCACCCCGCATCCTCACGGTCCTCGACGTACTGCCCGCCGGGCGGATCGTCATACGCCGTGGTGAGCGCCGCCCGTACTGTCTCGGACGACGCCGCAGCCAGATTCGCATCCCGTCTCGCGCGCCAGTCCTCCCAATCCCAGCCAGCGCCCGCGTCGATGACGTACTCGGTACTCTTCACCGGTACGCCGTCCACGAACACGTACACATCCGTCGGGCCGTCCGGATCTCGGACGACAATCGTTTCGATCTTCGCGCTCATTCGCCTGCCACCTCTCCGTTCCGCACGATCAACGCCGTGTAGTCGTACACATCGACGTCGATGTCTGCGCGCGACTCCGCGTCGATGTCGATCGTCACGACACCGGAATCGTGCACGTACAAATGCACATTGACCCGCTTACTCAGATTGGGGTCGCCAGCCGGAATGAGCGACACAACTGCCTCATTCTCGTTCGACGAAATCACCTCGACGTTCATCATCACTCTCCGTTCCTTCGTAACAACTTCCGTGCTGGAAGTGCAGGCTGCTCGTCTCGCATCCCCATCCGATACGAGCAACCAGCGCCCCCAGCAGGGGGTTTCAACCTCAGAAATACGCAACCCAATGCGGCCACACGCCCGGCGCCGGGCCGGCTGCAACCTCGACGATCGGACGCCACGGACTCCACGGCGGCGTGCGGTACGCGTCGGGCTCGTGGCCCCGACACATCACCGCCTCACCGTTGGTGACGGTCGGCGTAGCCACGCACCCGAAGTAATCGCAGTAGGGCTGCGACAGCCGCACATGCGAGCGGACACTCGGCTCAACGACGCCTTCATTCATGCTCGATTCCTTCCTCGGGGTTCACCGGCGAACTGTCGCGCCGGTGTGAAAAGGTGACCGACGGGACGAACCCTGGCGCGTCGCTTGCGTCAGGGCTCCTCCCGCCGAACTCACACAGGTGACGCGTCGAACTGCGCCGCGATCCTCAGCAACCGTTCCTGCCACACAACCGGCAACGAGACAGTCTCGCCTTCACCGTCGGTGGCCGTGAACACCACGATCCCGTAGTACGCCTGCCACGTGTACCCGAAGGTCCGCGCAAGAGCCGTTGCCAACAGGTTGACTGCCGGCTCGGCGACGCACAGACCTTCGTCGTCGATCCACATGTCGACCTCGTCGGGAACGAGCCGCACCACATCCACTGACCTACAATCGATCTCACGATAGAACCCCTTCAACGTGTCGTCGCCGAGGTCTACCAGCGTCGCTGCGCCGTCAGTGTCAATCCGTACTGCCTGAACACCCATGATCGGGTTTCCTCTCCACTCGGGGGATGACCTACGACCCGAAGCTCGGGCGGTAGGGGCTTGTGAACAGCCATCAGGGCTCGCCGGACGACGAAACAGGGGGAGTCAGGCGCCCACGAGCAGACGGGCGCGCTGGAGAGAGTCGGAACTGTCGATCAAGTTCTGAGCGAGACTGTCGAGCGATTCACACGCATCGAGCAGCAACGCAGAATGTACACACAAAACAGGATCGGTAACCAGCTTGCGAAGCTGATCCTCGAGAGCCCGGACGTGGGACAGTGCAGCGAAATCTTCACGGAAGTCGGACATATCGTTCTCCTAAGGGGATGACGACGAGCCCAAAAAGCCGTTCACAACACGGGACATGAGCAACCATCAAGGGCTGCCGGCCGGAGAGGGGGTGTCGAGCGGGTGGATCAGTAGTGGAACGCTGCGAACGCCTCGACGACTTGCCAGTCGCCGTCGTGGACGTACTCGACGCTGGCACGTTCGCATGCGCGGTTGCGTGCCTTCACGTGCTGGTGGTGCTGCCCGGGGAACATGCCGGACGGAAGGTCCTTCCATCGCGGCGTGTGGCCCTGGAGGATCTGAACGAGGTAGAACTGCTCATGCTCGTCGCATCGAGCGGGCACGATGTCGAATGCGGTGTCCGGTTCGGTGATGAGCATGAGTACCGCTACTGCGCCAAAGAGATTCGCGATCTGAGATGTGGGCATGTTTCCTCCTGTGTGGGGGTGACGTGCCGACAACCCTTAAAGGCTGCTCATGTCTGCTTTTCGTGCACCCTATGGGGCCACCCGCCGGTGATGGGCGGGGCTAGGGCTTGACGCCCCACTCCCGCATTCTCGCGACGTACTGTCCGAGAAGTGCCGGTTCGTGTTGTGCGAGGAGCTGCTGATATGCCGACGGCAGGGCCAGTCCGTCCCGGAAATGTCGTTCCCGGAGGGTGCTGTGTACCCGGATTTTGCCGCGCTGGATCTTGTTGTGAAGCAACTGTTCTGGGGTGAGATGAGCGTTGCGCTCACGGGCTTTTTCTGCCAGGGTTGCGGTTGTTCGCATAGGGGTGACCTTCCGTGAGTGGAGGGTGGTCCTATGGGGTGCACGAATGTGCTCACACTGTGGAGTTCTCAAGGATCATGGGGGAGCGAATTTCACCCGACCAGATTCGGTGTCCGCACCCCAGCTGAGACTGGGGGGACTTACGGCCTTGCCGGCTGGCTTTCGTTGCCGGCTTCCAGTGGCCTTGTCAGTGAATGTCACTCACTGGCATGACCATAGTTTGCACTATGGGTACATAGTCTGTCAACACTTGGGTTAGATCCCAGGTCAAGGGTGGTTTGTCATGTCTCCAGGTGGGATCTAGGGGAGTGGCTACCCCCTGAGTGGTGGTCAGCCTGGACACTGCACTGGTGGCCCCCTGGTGGCCCCTGAGGGCTCATTTGCCCCTTGGGGTTCCCCAGGGGGCAGGATGGCACTTTCTGGCCCCCTAAGGGTAAATAGGGGGCACTATGACCAAATAGCCAGAATTAGCCCTGAGGACTTGACACACTATGCCCCCATAGTGTTACCTCAGTGCATGAAACCAGCTGCCCCACAACACAAAGGAGGTGAACCAATGCCAATCAAACAACACCCGGAAAGCCGACACGCCCACGCGATCCAGGCCTACCAAGCGATCCGAGACCTCGCCGACGCGCGAGCTCAACTCGACAAACTCCGCGCCGACGAAGGCCCGAGATACGAGGCCCAACTCGACGCCGTTGCCCGCGCCGAAATCGAACGCGTCCACTACGGCGACTACCCGGACACTCACAACCCGTTCTGGAACGCCGCCGACAACCCGTTCGGCAACGCCCCGCGTCGGCCCGAATGGTACGAGAACGACCCGGTAGGCGCCTGAATCAGGTGTCTACTATCCATCGCGACATCCGGTCGTCTACTATCCAACACAACACACAGAAACCGGATAGAATGGCAATGCCCCTGGCAGGGCGAACAATCCGAGAGGACACCCACAATGAACACCCCCAAAAACCGCAGAGCCCGGCACACATTCCGGCCCACCGACAACCGCGAACCCATCGCTGTCGAAACCCTCGCGAACCGCATCCACCGCGAAACGCCGTTGCAGTCGTTCAAAGCCGACCAGCGCGCCATGATCCACGCCGAAGCACGGCGCAGCATGATCGCCGCAGGCAAGGAGCTGAAACTGTGACCACCGCACTCGTCCGCAACGTCCACCTCACCGACAACGAACGAGCCGCGCTCACCGAACTCGGCATCGACACCAACCAGCGCGGCGTCGCCATCACCATCACCGCCGACACGTCCTGGCTCAACCTCACCGAGCCACACGCATGGATCGCCGATTGGCACACCGGCACCGACCACACCGATCGCGACGACAGCGGCACTCTCGACGAACTGCCCGAGCGCATTCAGGCAATCACCGACGACCCCGAGTTCAACCGGGAAGCCGGACTGTCCATCGAAATCTGCCGCTGGCACCTCTGGATCAACGGGCACCTGTCATGAGTCCCGAAACCTGCACCCTCAACATCGAATTCGCCGAAGAGGTCTACCAGTACCTCATCGATCACCCCGACGAACACAACCAAGGGCAGTGGACGAAGACCACGCCATGCGGGACCGTCCGATGCATCGCCGGAACCGCTTGCCACCTCGCCGGACACGGAATCACCACCGCATCCATCCTGACCGGTGCGCTCGCCTACACAGCCCGAAAGCTACTCGGACTCACCGCTTGGGAAGCCGACCGACTGTTTCACTGCCCCGACAACGAAGCAGCGCTGCTCCTCTTCCGCGAATACATCGACCGCGCCGAAGACGAACGCGACGCAGCCCTCGTCCAGCTATGAGCACCACCTTCGAGGTAGAAGCCGACATCAGCTTCGACGACCTCGTCCCCGCACCCAAAGCCCCACCAGGGAACGTCGGCCACGACCCCCACATCGTGGCCGACAACTACCACTGGCTCCACACCACAGGCCACCCCGAAGACGTCATCGCCGAACGGCTCGGACTCGACCGGGAGACCCTTCGCAAACACCTCCGGACAGCGAACTACCAACCACCGCTTCTTGGCCGGAACCTCCACGTACAACGCACCATCGACCGACTCATCGCCGCACGGCAGCCGTTCACCTGTGAATCGCTCCCCGAAGGCGACAGCAAATACGCCACCAACTCACTAGTCCGACTCGCACACAAACAGGGGCGCATCCGCAGGGCAGGAAAATCCACCCTCGGCTACATCCTCTGGGAAGCCACCACAGAACAGGCCAGCGCATGAACGCCAAACTCACCGCCGCGACCGCCACCGCGACCATCGGCGCCGCACTCACCGCCGCATCACTCATGGATCTCGGCAGCGCACTCCCGCTCACCGCCGCCCTCGCTGTCGGCATCGCCGGCATCTTCGGCCTCCTCATCGCACTCACCGCGAGCGTGCCCCGATGACCGAAACGCCCGGCCGCACCCCGAACGCCGTCCACGTCTGCGGCCCCACCGTCGCCCAGCACGAGGAAATGATCACGGACCTGGCCTACGACCTGCGCGTCTGCGCCCGCTTCGCCACCGGCACACGACTCACCCCCGACGAAGCCCGCGCCATCGCCGACGTCCTCGCCAACCAGCGAGGGTGGGTCCGATGACCCTCGAGGAACATGCCGAACACCTGATCCGGCAGGCCTACGACCTCGACCGCGAGCCCGGCGACCCGGACTGGCCAGACCTGCCCGCCGACCTGAAATCGGCCGCAACCAACCTGATCCCCGCCGTCGTCGCAGCCCTGGAAACCAAACAGCTCGAACCAGCCCACTGACCGACATCGACGGCAAACCAACGAGAGGAATGAGCTGAGCATGCCCGCCCGCGACGCTCTCGCCGAGTTCCAGGCACTCGCAGAGCACTGGAAGGTCACCGCCCGCAAGCTCTACCACCGCGGCCGAACCCGCGAAGCGACGCAGTACGCGAACTTCGCCGACCAACTCGAAAAGACCATCGCGACAGCACCACTCGGCCAATCAGCGCCAGAACCGACCATCGAATACGGACTCCGCTGGCCCGACGGCCTCATCGTCCCGTGCACCCTCGACGAAGCCAAACGCTGGGTGCGCGACCCGACACTGAAACTCGTCGCCCGGCACGTCACCGAATGGCACAACAAGAAGAAAGCAGACTGACCATGGCACTACCCGTCATCCGAGGCGAAACCGCCCGCCTCACACGTGATCCCGAGATCCGATTCACCGGCGGCGGCAAAGCCGTCGTCAACCTCGACCTCGCGTTCAACAAGAGAATCAAGGACCGAGCCACCCAGGAATGGAAAGACGGACCGACACTGTTCGTCAAAGGCACCGCTTGGGAACAGTTCGCCGAGAACATTGCCGAATCGCTGAGCAAAGGCGACGAAGTGATCGTCTCCGGCGAACTCGACACCGACACCTACGACAAACGCGACGGCACCGGCCAAGGCTTCTCGGTCACACTCGCCATCTACGCGATCGGACCGAACCTCAAGAACGCCACCGCCAAAGCGACCCGTACCGCCAAAAGCGACGGGGGAGGGCAGGGAACCTACGGCAGCGGCACCAGCAACGGATACAGCGGCGCGAGCAGCGACGAACCACCGTTCTGACCGCCTACCGGCACATCCCCGAAAGGCCCAACCGTTGCGCAATCCCCTGCAGCTACTCGAAGCGACGGTTCTCTACCTGCAAGAGAACCCCGACAAGCACACCGAATACCACTGGCACGACGGAACAGTCGGCGGCATCGCCGGATGGCTCTGCATTTTCGCCGGCGCCGCCATCAACGGGACCGGTTTCAAAACATGGGCCACGTACCACGACGAAGACATCGGGATCTACGACCTGGCCCGCCAACTCCTCAAATTGGACCGGGCCACCGCCAACGACATCTTCATCGCAGACAGCAAGGCCGACGCCCTCGCAGCCGCGCGGGCATACATCGCCGACAGGAAAGAGCACCACCGATGAGTGACACCACCGACGAGCAGGTTGCGCGCGCATTTGCAGCGACACTGCAAGAACTCGACAAAGGCAGAGTTCACAACGAGCTCACCGACCGCCTCCATGAACTGATCGCAGCGGCGCGCAGTACCGGCAAGGGAGGCGCGCTGAATCTCTCGATCAAGATCACACCCGACAACAAGACCGACATGCTCCGGTTCTCGACCAATGTCACCGCGAAGCTCCCGCAGGCCGAGCGCGCCGAAACGCTGTTCTTCGTCGACAAGGAAGGCAACCCGACGCGCCAGGATCCGCACCAGCTGGCGATGTGGGAAGCGAACGAGAACCGAATGGCCGCAGTACCCGACCCTACCGAGAAGAAAGAAGCCTGACCAAGATGTCTAATGCAGAGCGCGATACTAGAGAGAACGAAGTAGTCGCCAACCTGGCAAAGCAGTCCGTCGACCGAGGCCACGCCGTCACCCCGGACCCGATCGACATTCACACCTTCACGATCGCCGAAGGCTACGGCGGTGAAAGGGTGGTCACCAACTCGTTCGAGCAGTACCTCCCGGCACCGCGCCGTCAACGAGGAACAACCACGGTCACCGACACCGAATCGTTCATCCAACTCGTCGCAGCACAGACCCGACGGTGGTCCACACCAGAACAGGCCGTCATCTTCGCCGACGTCGACCAGTTCAACGTCACCGCGATCCTCAACTTCGACGACTGGAAGGACCACCGCGTCAGCCTCGCCATGCAGCGAAGCCCCGAATGGCTGCTGTGGAAATCCCTCGACAACAAACTGGTCACACAGTCGACCTTCGCGCAGCACCTCTCCGACGGACGCCGCTCGATCCTGTCACCGGACGCCGCAACGCTCATGGAGATCGCACAGACCTTCAAAGCCAAGCGGAACGTCTCCTACGAATCGGGGGTCCGCCTGCAGTCCGGAGACGTCCAATTCACCTACCACGAAGAGACCAAGGCCGGCGCCGGAGTGAAGGGGAACATCGAGATCCCCGAACGCTTCGAGCTGAACCTCCCGGTGTTCCTCGGCGGCACCGCATTCAAGTTGGGCGCCGACCTCCGCTACAACGCAGACAAGGACGGACTCGGCCTCGGGTACCGACTCGACAACCCCGACGAAGTCGTCCGCGCCGCATTCGCCACCGTCCTGACCCAGATCGGCACCGACCTCGGCGAAGGACACCTGCTGCTGCAAGGCAAAGCGCCGCAGTCGATCACCGCGATCTGATCCGCTCCACCCCATGACGCCCGGCCGGGGCGGGTGAGGAAGACACCTCGCCCCGGCCTGGGCCACACAGAAACCGAGAACCCATGGACGAAACACCCCCACCCGAGCGGCATCGGCTGAGCATGAGCAACCAGATCCTCCGCGGCCTGCAGGACCCCCGCAAGCACGTCTACAGCGGAAGCCTCGACGCCGCAACGAAAGCCGAACGCCGCGCCAAGAACCGTGCCGCCCGCAATTCCCGGAGGAAGAACCGCCGATGAACCACAACGACTGGCGCGACTACCGCGCCTTCATCTTCGCCGGAGTACTTCTTTTCGTCGTCGTCCTCGTCGTCGGAGGCATGGCAACACTCGGCATCGGACTCTTCAAGAAAGAAACCGCCGACTTCCGAGGCGGAGTCGCCGCCACCGAACAAGTCCACGCCAACGGTGCATACCGCATCGCCGCGTACGACCAGTTCTTCAACCGGTGCGCCGAAATCCAAAGCAAGGAAGCGACTATCGCGTTCCTGACCACCGAAGCGAAAGACGCGACCCCTGAACGCGTCGCACAGATCAACTCCACCCTCACCGCTGTACGGGCCGGACGCGCCGCCGACATCGCCCGCTACAACGCCGACGCCGCCAAGGCCGACACACTCGCGAACTTCCTCGCCAGCAGCCTCCCGTACTCCATCGACCCGACACAGGACCACACAACATGCGCGAAATGACTCGACTCGCCGCCACGTGCGCCGCCGGCATCACCTCCATCGCACTCCTCGCCGGATGTGGACCGAACGAATCGGACTCCCGCAACTCCGAACGCGCCACTGTCGACAACACCTACGACAAGCTCGTCGCGAACCAGCCCGCACACAGCATGGATTTCTCGCCGACCCGCGCGACGAAGAACTTCTGGATCGACACCTGGGGAAAGAACCCCGGCAAACTGTCCTACGTCTACCTGCAGTCCGCCGACGGGAAGCTGCTCGGCTACTACGTACTCGAAGGACTGCCCGTCAACTACTGCACGAGCCTCGTTCCGACGTACGAAATCAACAGCAGCGAAAACGGCAAGGTCGTCGTACCCCGACCCAGCATGGACGGCACCTGGTCATCGGGCAGCGGCGGCTGCAACGCCTACTACGGCAAGGACGCCACCAGCGGCGCATACATCGAATACACCGCAGGCCTCGGTATCAACGTCCTGCTCTACGACGCGCCGCTCGCACGACAAGACGTCCAACCCCTCGGCAACACCCGCATCGAGGACCTACCGAAGTAGGCCATGAGCCATCCCGAAGAGACACGGTTGGGCGACGGATTCCTCCTCGCCCAACCGCTGTCAGACGAGACCATCCACAAAGCGCGCCTCGCGGTCTGCGCCGCAGCCGATCATGCAGACGACGCCACCACCATGCTCGCCATGCTGGGAATCCTCCCCGGAGACAACCAATGAAGATCGTCACCCACACCAACGGCATCGACTTCGCCTTCCAACGAGTCCGGGAACTCCGACTCGACGGCCGAACCGACGACGCCGAGTACCTGCTCACCTACCTGCAGACGATGGCCGCGTACGCGTCGGTGCATTCGCATCACAACTCGATCCCGTTCCGCGGCGATGAACCCGAAGACGAATTCCGGGTCAAGTTCGACGAGGCAGTCGGACTGACCGCCCGAACCTATCGACCGAACATCATCGAAGTGCGACCGGCGTCCGAAAAGCCCACCGCGACATTCCTGTTCTGGGGCGAATCCGACGATTGCATCGAAGTCGACGGCGCCGTGCGCGAGGAGTTCAGCCAGTTCAACTCGATGTGGACTGCGACCATCACCGCACCCGACGGCAAACAGAAGATGTTGGTCTCCGGCTGGTACGCCGACAACGGCTGCTGGAACTTCGCCATCGGACAGGTCGACGAAGCAACACCGCTCCCGAAGTGGCCGACCTCGGTCAGCCAGCGGCACGATAGGGGAGAGCACTACTCGACGCTCCTCGAGGTGACCGCTCCGGCCGGCTCCACCCTCACTCCGAGCAAGAGCGAGTGATGGCCGCCAAAATCCCGCCGCTCGATCCGGCAATGCAACGCGACATCGACGAACTACGCGCACACATCTTCAACGACGGCTACGACACCGGATACCGGGCAGCGATGAGAGAGAAGGAAACCGATGGCAACCTACCGGGACAGTGACGAATGGCGCGCCGTCGAGCAAGCCGTGTCGAACCTCGCGATGTCGGTACTTGGCGAAGACTACCGGGCAGGGGACTTCGTGCTGTGCGTTCACAGCATGCCGATGACTGATCAAGCCGAACATCTCGGCCACTACGGGCATTTCTCGACGAGCGTTCTGCCGCACGTCAACCGCGGATTGCTCATCGAATCCGATGAATACTGGGGCGAGCTGGCCGGTTCGGACGAAGACGAATGACACTGCATCTGCCGGACCTCTACCACTGGGCGCCGACCGACCGACGCAAATCCATCACACGCCACGGCCTACGTCCCGGCTCCAAACCGACAGTCGGATCCGGGATCACAGTCGGTGGCCTCGACGAAGCCGGGGCCGGTGACGCCAGACCGATGGTGTGCATGAGCGCAGACCCCGCGACCGCCTGGCGGTACTCCGCTGGCATGCGATGGATGAAACACATTCCGTCGTGGGATCTTTGGCAAGTTCGCCTCGACCGCGGCGACGAAATCTTCGTACTCCCGTTCTACGGAACCGCGCCCAACGAAATCCGCTGCGCAAACCGGATACCGAAATCCCGCCTCATCCTTCTGGCCACCAAGGAGGTTCACACGTGAAGTACTTCTACGACACCGAATTCCACGAGGACGGTTCGACGATCGATCTGATTTCGATCGGAATCGTTGCCGAGGACGGACGCGAGTACTACGCGGTCAACTCGGACATGGACCGCGACCGCATCGCGAAGAACGACTGGTTGTGCCAGAACGTCGTCCCGCACCTCCCTCTCAACGGCGGTAAGCCGACGAGAGGGTTCGGCTCGAACCAGTGGTCGTGGTCTCTGAACAAGCGGTCGGTGCTAGTGAAGCCGAAGTGGGTCATCGCCAACGAGGTGCGTGAGTTCCTGCTCGCGGCCCCGGAACCGGAACTGTGGGCCGACTTCGGTGCCTACGATCACGTCGCGCTCGCGCAATTGTGGGGACCAATGATCATGCTGCCCAAAGGCCTACCGATGTATACCCGCGAGTTTCAGCAGCGGCTCGACGATCTGGGGCGACCAGAGCTGCCCGAGCAAGTCTCCGGTGAGCACAATGCGCTCGACGACGCCAGATACCTCAAGAACTGCTTCGACGCTACCGAGCACCGGAGCACAGTATGACCGAACCCCGAGGCGACAAATGCGATCCGCAAATCAAGGACGTGCCGGCGCGCTCTCACAGCGAAAGCGAGAACGCCATGGCTCTAGCAGCTGCCGCCGGCCTGGACCTTGACCAGTGGCAGCGTGACACCCTCACAGACACGATGAGCACAATCCTCGAGACCTGGGAAGCGCCCCGCGTCGGGATCCTGACACCGGACCCGAACGATCGCGAGCGCATCACTCTTGCTCGTGAACTGTACGAGCTGCTGCTGTCCTCGAACCACCGCATCGTCCACACCGCAGCTCGATCCAGAGCTGTCCGGAACGCTCAGCGGAATCTCACTCAGATCCTCGGAGAGGCAAATACACTTCGCCAGGCAGTTAAACGGGTCTCCTTCGTTGCAGGTCAGTCGCGTATCGAGATGAACAACGGCAGCGTGATCCACTACGCCGCACGCGCGGGCGACACGATCCGAATCTCCAAGGTCGATCTCCTCATCCTCGACGACGCAGAGTTGTTGCCAGACAACGCCTACCGCGCAGCTCTCCCACTCGTCGCACACAGCGGCAATCCGCAGGTGTGGATGCTCGGCAATGGGGCCTACAAACAAGTCCACAAGCATGGCCAGGTTTTCAACGCCATCAAGCACTGGAGTCAGAGATGACCGAAATCGCTCACAGTGAACCGAAATTCAAGGCGATCGCCGATTCCAACACAGTCCTGCGAGGCCAAGTCGGGTCAGGACTCCACGGCGTCACGACCGGCAACGACGACAGAGACGAGATGGGTGTTTGCATCGAACCACCCGAGTTCGTCATCGGCGTCAGCAAATTCGAGCAATACCAGTACCGAACCCAGCCCGAGGGCGTCCGATCAGGTGCCGGTGATCTCGACTTGGTCGTGTACTCACTTCGCAAGTGGGCGCGACTAGCCGAGGCGGGAAATCCGACCGTGCTACTGCTCATGTTCATCCCACCGCACGAACTGGTCCTGAACACGTACGTCGGCGAGGACCTGCAGGCGCACCCCGAACGGTTCGTCTCACGGCAATCAGCCTTCCGATTCGCCGGATATCTGAAGTCGCAGCGTGAACAGATGCTCGGCCTCCGAGGCAAGAAGCACACAAACCGACCCGAACTCATCGACGTCTACGGATTCGACACCAAATTCGCGTATCACATGGTGAGGCTTGGTATTCAGGGCGTGCAACTGTTGACCGAAGGCAAAATCACGCTACCGATGCCCGCTGGCGACCGCGCATGGTTGACCGAACTCCGCAACGGTGAACACACACAGTTCGAAGCGCTCGACCGGGCAGCGGAACTCGAATCGCAGTTGATGCAACTATCGCGAACCGCCGACTACCCGAAGCAGCCAGACCGCGCACAGATCGACTCGTGGCTCGTATCGACCTACCGAGAATGGTGGGACACGAAATGAGAGACATCATCGACGAAATCGATGCACTCGTCGACGAACAACTCAGCGCCTACGACAGCAGATCCGGATACGACCACAACGTCAACCAAGAACGGTGCTGGCACTGCGGCCGAGAATGGCACGGACTCAAGATCACCGAGCGCATGCAGACGATGCGATCTTTCGGTGAGGTTGACGCGGGATACCGATACGCAGACGATAACTCCGAGATACTTTGCCCCGGATCGAATTTCATCGGACCAACCCAGCCTGCCAACCCGAGCATTCATGCAATCGACTTGATCGATCTGCTCGTCCCTCCGGTGTCTGTGACGGAACTCCTGGAGCAGATACTTCGCGACGCGCTCCTAGGGCTGGAGGTCGATCTAGGCATCGGCCTGCTTCAGCAAGTGCCAACGGCAGGTCTGTTTCAGCAGGTTACTACGACATTCGCGCCGGAGCCGGAACCGGATCCCCGAACACCGCAGGAGCGTGCGCTCCCACGGCCATCGCCCACACCGCCGATGTGGGCAGCGCCGATCACACGCCGACACAACCGGCAGGCGCGCCATGGCCGATGACATCCCAAACGACTACAGCAACGTCATCCAGTTCACCGGCCACCGCCTCACGCCCGCGAACTACCAATGCGGCTGTGGCAGTGAATGGTTCAACGCTTCCGTCGTCCTCACCGGCAGGGAGGTCACCGGCTACCTCCTGCCGTTGACCTGCACCGAATGCGGAAAGGAACACTCACCGTGAACCGATACGCCCTCGGCTTGAGCATCGCACTGTCGATCCTGGCAGTCATACTCATCGTCGCGGGAAACGCGCTACTGCCAGCAATTCTGCTCGCAGTCGCCGCCGGGAACATCACTCACTCGCGCATGCTCACCCACCGGCGCGCCCACGAGGCACGTCAACTGGAATCCGATCGGAGAGCAGAACTGTCTGCCCGAGCCGACCGCGAGCACTCCCAATACCTGGTCGGCGACTCGATGTCGGACGCGAAAACCGAAGCCCGCACCGCGCTCGTCCAAGCCCTCTTTGACGCCGAGGACCCCACGCCGGAGCTGATCGCGCGCGTCAACCGCGAACTGTCCGCACCTGAGCAGTTCCTCTGCAACCTTGCCTCGCTGCGGCGGGAACTACTCGAGCCGGAGAAGCCCGAAGACAAGGCACCGGCTCTGCAATCCGCGCCAGACCGGCGAAGTGACGCCGACAGTGAGCACATCACCGTCACGGCGTGGGGGAGGGTTGAACCGGTCCGCACAGACCCGCTGCCTTCGGCAACCGAATTGATGCCGACGGGCGACGATGCAATCTCGAACGCCGCACGAATTTCACCGCGCGCGTACACCGCATACCCGGGAGGACCCCGCCGCTGGTACCTCCCCGATGGGCGGCGACCTACGCCGGCCGAGGGATACAAGGTCGTCGCAGTCGCGGGCGGAATTGTCGACGGGATCGGCTGGACGATCTGGGAGGAGCGACCGCGCGACCGCGACAACGCCTCGAGTGCACTCGCGAAGGCGTACATGAGTGCCGTCAAGTCCACCGCGAGTGGGGTCCGGTCCTCGCCTGAAGCCGAAGCTCGCGTCGCACGGCTGGTAGAAGAGTACGCGGCCAACGCTGAACGCTTCAGGCGCATGGGACGCGAAAGAGAAGCACGCGCCAAGGCGCGGAGACGGAAGTAGCCGTCCACTCGTGACACGGTGGGCTATCCTCGACTCCAGGTTATCTACTATCGAGTGCGACAGTAGACAGCTGAGGTGGGAGGTAGCCCACCGCTCACGCACGAGAGGTCGCGAGGCATGACCACGTTCTTCGTCCCCGGAATCCCCGCACCCCAAGGGTCGAAGTCCTTCAAAGGTTTCCGTGGCGGCAAACCGGTACTTGCCGAATCTTCCAAAGCGCTCCCGAAGTGGCGCCGCACTGTCCGCGAAACCGCAGCCGTCAACGTCACTCGCGACGCAGCCCTATTCCCCACACAAGCCGCGGCCATCCACCTCGAATTCGTGATGCCCCGCCCGAAGTACGCCATCGGGAAACTTCTCCCCGCCGTCAAACGCCCCGACATCGACAAGCTGACTCGCGGCGTCCTCGACTCCCTCTCCGGCGTGATCTACATCGACGACAACCAAGTCACCGACCTCAAAGTCACCAAACGCCTTGCCAGTTCAGGCGAACCTACCGGCGTGCACGTGACCTACCGGCAAGACAACACCCACGAGAGCCGAAGCGCATGAACGACTCACCCGAACGCCGAAACAAGATCGCAGCGATCACCACCAACTACTGGCGTGGCCGCATCATCCAAGACGCCGTCACGGTTCCTGCCGGAAGGCGTCCGATCATCACCGCCGAGCACACCATCAGCATTCTCGACGCCATCGTGAAAGCCCTCGGAGGAGAAACGGACATCGCTGCACTGTCGATTGACCCGGACTCGACCCCAGCCCTCCAAATCCAATATCTGATCGGAGACGACCGATGAACTACGAACAGATGGTCACCGCGAACCTCGAAGTAATGCAGAAGATCGCCGACCAGCTCGAACGGATCGCAGACGCACTCCAATCGCCACCAAAGGTCGACAACACCATCAACGTCACCACCGGCGTCAACGACCTGGTCAGTGACACCCTCGAACGTGTCGGCAGCATGATCGGCGACCAGTTCTTCAAAAAGTCCGGTCGATGACTGCGACCCTCTACGTCGTCGGCGGCACCGGCGAAAAACCCACCGCACGGCTGCCACACGGACTCTTGACCGACACCACACGCCGCGTCGGAACCCGATTCACGATCCACTGGGTCGACTACCCCGCGGCCTACGGCATCGGATTCTCCTACGCAAATTCCGTCCATCACGCCGAATCGCGACTCCGGGAACGAATCCTCAGCACCACAGAGCCATTCGCGATCATCGGATACAGCCAAGGCGCGGACATCGCCGGCCGCGTGGCTCAGGACCTCGGCAGCGGCCTCCTGGACGGCCGCGACAGACTGCTCGCAGCTGGCCTCGTCGCGAACCCCATGCGCCACGAGACTGGAGAGTTCACAGGTTGGGGCGTCGCGGGACAACACGGTTCTTACGGCGCAGTGGCACACAAGGTGTACGACTTCGCGAACCCCGACGACATGATCACCAACGCGGACCCGGACTCCCTCATACGCGACGTCGCCGACCTGACCCGCATGATGGGGCCGGACTTCTCGGCGTGGGCGTTCGACATTCAACGGCTGTTGAAAGAGCGATCGTGGCAGAACCTCTGGCTCGCCAAGCGTTGGTGGGATGCACCGTATCAGCGTGACCGCGTCCGCCGTGCTGGTCTCGAACTCGCCGGATACCTGCCCGTCTCGATCCTCAACCCTGCCGGCGGACAGCACACCGCCTACGACAAGACCCAGATGTACGTCGGGGGACCGACTTACACCGAACGACTCGCGCAACTCCTCACAGAAACGGTGAACACATGACCTTCCACATCGAAGATGTCGCCCGCATCGCACACGAAGCGAACCGGGCTGTCCAACTCGTAGCAGGTGACCCGAATCCGTCGCCGCATTGGGATACCGCCCCCACCTGGCAGCGTGAGAGTGCCGTCGAAGGTGTGCAGAAAGCACTCGCAGGGGCCACAGCGGAGGGCCTGCACCAGTCCTGGTGCGAATCGAAAGTCAAGGACGGGTGGAACTTCGGGCCAGTCAAGGACGCGGAGGCGAAGACACATCCATGCCTCGTCCAGTACTCGGAACTGCCCGAAGGCCAGAAGGCAAAGGATCACCTGTTCGGCGCCATCGTCAACGCGCTCGCACCCTACATCGAGGAGAACTGAAATGACCGAGCAGCTACCCACAGTCGGACGAAACGTCCACTACCAGTCGTACGGCACCCCAAAAGGCGAGTACCTCCCCGAACCCCGCGCCGCGATCGTCACCGCAGTACCCGACGACTACAACGGCACCCTCTCCCTCGTCATCTTCAACCCCACCGGACAGTTCTTCAACCCCTCGGTCCCGTTCTCACCCGAACCCAAACCAGGACACTGGAACTGGCCACCACGCGTCTGACACCTCGCACACCCACCATGACCGAACAGCCCTACGGCGTCGGTGGCCTGATCACCACCGCCACCGCGACTCGACCCCTCATCCTGCACCCCGACGAATGCGTCCGAAGTCCCCGCGGTGAAGTTCTCGTCTGCGTCCGACCCGCACACCAGAACCGACAATGCCCCGACCTGAACATCGGAGCGACCCTTGCCCTCCTGAAACACATCACTGCCGCGCAGCAACCGCACGACCAAGGGAGCTCTCTTGACCATGGCGACCACACCGAACCACCGCACTGACGACGAAAGCCTGCACGCCGCCAGGCGCGCATTCGACGACGCAGTGCAACTACTCACCGGACCCCGCATTGACATCAAAAACGACGACAACGGAAACCGGATCGTCTGCACATCAGGTTCCCTGTACGCAGAAATGACCGAAAACCTTGCAGGACAGCAGGGCACAGCTCACGGCGGAGTAGCCCGCTCACTCCCACCAGTCTGGGTCGACGGCTTGGACTGGATCGTCCTGGTGGACAACACTGTCACAGCGTGGGCGCCGGGCTCGGACGGCGGCACCGCCACACGGCTCGCCTATCTCGCGGACTGGTCATGGCGCCCGCAGGATGCGGTGTGGTTGCAGGCTGCGGCGATGGAGATCCGCACATGGGTCGAGAGTGCGGAAGAACTGATCGCGGGGCGCAACCGCTTCACGTTGGCCGCGGCGTGCCCGGCCTGCGGTGAAACGCATGTCACGAGGACCGATTCGGACGGTGAGCACGTTCGGGTACCGGTCCTGCAGGTATCGCGTTCAGGTGCTTCATGTGTCGCTTGCGGGCACGAGTGGGGTTTGGACCGCCTGATGTGGCTTGCCCGCACGTTGGGTTGCGACCCGCTGGACGGAATCGACCCAGGTGTAGCCACAATCATCCGCTAAGTGTTGGGTGTCTAGTGCGATGCTAGACATCGAGACATTCATCGGTTAGTCTCGATCACGTCACCACACCGGTGCGAAGCCCACAGGCAGTTACTTCCTCTTCGAAATACACTGTCGCCCGGCATTTTTACTCGGTGTCACAACTTTTCTTACAACTGAATAGAGTTCCGGTGCGAAGCACCGAGGGTTACTTCCACTGTTAATGGGGATGTCGCGGGTTCGAATCCCGTCACCGGATCTGCATCCGGTGTAGCTCAGTTGGCTAGAGCGCCTACGTCACCCTCACCGCAACCATTACTCGGAACTCACAACAACTTTCGCGCTCCCGGTGCGAATCGGTCCGGCTACTTCTTTGGGTGAAATCTGCCGACACCGAGCCCATTTCCTCGGGAGCCACACACTTCACACCTCCCGGTGCGAAGGGATGCGGATACTTCTTCTATCAGAAGACGGGGGTTCAAATCCCTCCCAGCCGAACATGATTCGACTGGTACGCACAAGCGGCCTAGTGCATCACGTCCTGCGTCCCACCCCATCCTCGGGAGCCACAACTTCACAGAGTTGATGCCGGTGCGAAGGAGTACCGCTACTTCGTGTGTTGCGGGTTCAAATCCCGTCAGCAGCCCCCGGCTGCTGTAGCTCAACTGGCAGAGTAACGGACCCCTCAGCGGCACCCCAACCTCATTACTCGGCATCAACTCTCGTGGTGGCTCCCTCCGAATTGAACACGGAGAACACCATGACCAAGTTCAACACCCCCGGAACACGAGCAACCGGACGACATCCGATCACCACCGAACGCCACCCATCCGGTCGGACCCACGAAGGCGCAGCCGGATACGCGCGTGACACCCAGTCCGAACTGTTCCTCCTCGCAGTGACCAACATGGTCGGTGAGAAGACGTTCTACGAATCCGCCGCCTCACGCGATAACCGCTTCGGCGAACTGATCCGCACACTCGCCGCGCAACCGGACCCCGACCTCTGGCTCACACGCTTCGCCGGATGGCTCCGCAACTCCGCGAACATGCGTTCAGCCTCCCTCGTCCTCGCGGCAGAAGTAGTCCACGCCCGCCTCGCAGCCGGCCTGGCCGGTGGCAACAGGCAGATCATCAATTCCGTGCTGCAGCGCGCGGACGAACCAGGCGAATTCCTCGCATACTGGCACACGAACTATGGCCGCAACCTCCCGCAGCCGGTCAAGCGCGGTGTCGGCGACGCCGCCACGCGCCTCTACACCGAGCGGTCTGCCATCAAGTACGACACCGCATCTCACAGTGTCCGCTTCGCCGATGTCATCCGTCTGACTCACGCCGCCCCCAAAGCCGAATGGCAGAGCGACCTCTTCACCCACCTCGTCGGCGCCCGACTCGGCGTCGAAGACCTCACGATCCCCGAATCGCTACTCATGCTGCGAGAAAACGCAGCCATGAAGGCGCTGACCCCGAAGCAGGCCGTCGACCTCCTCTTCACCCCGAACGACATCACCGACAACGCATCCACCGCGCTCGCCGCTGCAGGAATGACCTGGGAGCAGATCCCGTCCCTGATCAACGGACCGTGGACGGCCGCGATGTGGGAAGCGATCATCCCGTCGATGGGGTACATGGCGCTGCTGCGGAACCTCCGCAACTTCGACCAGGCCGGGGTCTCCGATGAAGTCGCCGCCGGCATCTGCGCGCGCCTCGCCGACCCCGAGCAGGTCGCGAAATCCCGCCAACTCCCGATGCGCTTCCTCTCTGCCTACAACGCAGCACCGTCTCTGCGATGGGGATGGTCGCTCGAGAAGGCCCTCGACGCGTCGCTCTCGTCGATCCCTGAGCTTCCCGGCCGAACGTTGGTTCTGGTCGACACCTCGGGTTCGATGAACTCTGGTTTTTCGAAGGACGGTTCCCTCATGCGGTGGGACGCGGCCGTGGTCTTCGGGCTTTCTCTCGCTGCCCGCGCGGCAGACGCCGACGTCGTCTCATTCTCGTCCAATTACTACGGAGTGCCGACGAAGGTGTTCCCCCAGCGCGCAGGAGAATCGGTACTCCGCAGCATCGAGCGTTGGCGCAAGGACGGCTACTTCCTCAACGGTGGCACCGACACGGCGGGCGCGATCAAACGGCACTTCGACGGGCACGACCGCGTCGTCATCCTCACGGATGAGCAGGCAAGCTATGGCGACGTTGGCGCATTGCTCCCGAAGTCTGTGCCGCTGTTCACCGCGAACCTCGCGGGATACCGGTACGGTCATGCCTCATCAGGGACTGGTAATCGGTACACCTTCGGTGGTCTGACCGACCAGATGTTCGCGATGATCCCGCTCCTCGAGCGTGGCGCCAACACCTCGTGGCCGTTCTGATGGCGATGTCGACGGCCGCGGACTGGGCGGCGAAACTCCGAGACCTCCAACCGGTAACCCTCGACGCAGTAGACATTGATCCGGAGTCTGGCTGGATTCGCTGCGGCGGAGACAGCATGGTCTTCGGACTCAAAGTCGCAGACTGCGAAGGAATTCCGATCGTCGGTCACACATACGAGCTGGAGACAGTACTCGGCTCCACCGTCACCGGACTCCGATCCGGGGACTTCTGGCTCATGCGTAAGACCGATCAACAGCTCGCCGATGAGCACAACACGATGGTTGTCGGTTTCCAGGACGAACGGCGACGGACTCTCGAGTCCTGTCGGGAGACGTGGACCGAACAGGAAGCAGCGTTGCCGGACTGGCTACGTGAACGACTGTCACGGTTCCGCACGAATGGCGGCGAACGGTTTGACCTCGACGGGTGGGGCTACGAACTGATGATCTGCCGCCTCGCAGCAGTTCTCGCCGACGGCGACGAAGACGCTGCCAGCGCCCTCGCATCGGAGAGCGGTGCATCCGGCAACCAATGGGACTGCGCGAAAGCCCTTGCCTCCCATCACGAGGGCGGTGCCGACTTGACTCAATTCCCGGCCGGGTTGACCCCGCTCACCGGTGACCCCTACTACCTGGGAAAGACGGAATCATGACTGCAGCATCAACGATCCACCCGGACCGACACCCCCAAGCCGGGACCGCCGTCACCATCGACATCCCCGGGATCGGGGCAGGGGAGTACTGGATCGAAGACTGGTGGGACCGCGCTGCAGGAATGACCTGGATGGTCGCCGACGGTAACCCTGCAGCGCTCAAGTATGCGATTCGCGTTGGATTCTCCAACCTGCCCGTCGACAACGAAGTCGTCTACGGGCACCTCGGTAGCTTCGGGCACCTGATTCACACCTCGGAACTGCCATGACCGCCGCCGCACTAACTGAGAAGCGTAAGCAACAGCGCGCCACACGAACCCGCACCAAGATCCTCGTCAAAGCAGCACACCTCTTCGACACCCACGGCTACGCCGCGACCACCATCAACGATGTCTGCGAGTCCGGGCTCCTCACCAAAGGCGCGATCTACTACCACTTCACCTCCAAGGAAGAGATCGCCGGTGCACTGATCGGAATGTGGGTCGACGCAGCCACAGACATCAGCAACGACATCGACGGCGACCCACTCGACGCGCTCACCACCCTCGTGAGCAAGCTCGCTGACACCGCCGCGAAAAACCCGGAACTACGCGCCGGACTGAAACTGAGCACCGAAACACAGATCGACGCCAGCTACACCGGCTACGAATCGTGGACCAACCTTGTCACTGAACGCATCTGCGATGCAGTCGACGCCGGCCAGCTCGTCAACACTCCCGCCGCGCGGCTTGCCGGGAACGGCATCTGCGCGGCGCTGATCGGGTTCCTCGTCGCCCCAGGCAGCGGCTTCACCTTCACTGACCGTTTCGCAGAAATAGTCAACGCGATCCTCGCCGGACTCCGACCCTCGAAAGAAGCATCATGAGTACTCAATACGGCACCGTCGACCTCGAGTTGATTGAATATGTCCGCGACCAGGACGAACTCGACGCCGTCAACGCGCTCGGCATCGTCAAGCCGAATACGGTCCTGCTCAACGGCCGCCACCTTCGGATCCCGGTGGATCAGTCCATCACCGTCGATTCCGTTGAAGTACCCGGACATGATGTCGCGAAAGTGACGCTCACTTTGTTCGTTCGCAAGGTGAATATCGAAGCGCGAGTGAGGCCGGAAGCCGAATGATCGGGATACTCTTCGATCTCTTCATCATCGCCGCATCGGTCTGCAACTCGATCCTGGCAGTGTTCGCCATCGTATTCGTCGTCTCGACAGTCCTCCCGAACCCTCGACTGTTCAACATCCTCATCGGTTGGCTGACCGCGCTCGGACCCGAAAGCAACCAGGATGCCGACGCGTGACCGACTCCGGTACACGTTGAGCCAGTGGCGGGGTCGCATCCGCCGAACCCTTCGCCGAGTAGTGACCGCTGAATGGTTCGGACACATCGACCCCGCCGACTGGTGGGACTGACCAACACACCCACTACCGGTAAAGGAGCACCTATCGATGAGCAACATCTGGCTCACCGCAGACCTGCACCTCGCACATCCGAAGGTCGCGAAACTCCGCGGCTTCGACAGCATCGACGAGCACGACCGAACAATCCTGTCGAACATCGCCAACACACTCAACCGAAACGATCACCTGTGGATTTGCGGTGACCTCTCCAGCGGCGGCTCCGGGTCCGAACGGTCAGCACTCGACCAACTGCAACAGTTCACCCCGTTCTTCACAATGCATCTCGTTGCAGGGAACCACGATTCCGTGCACCCGATGCACCGGAAGGCCTACACGCGGCAAGGGATCTTCGGAGAAGTGTTCGCGTCGATCCAGCCGTTCGCCTACCGACGCGCGGCCGGGCACCGACTCTGGCTGTCCCACTTTCCATACTTCGGAGACGGCGATCGCGGCCAGATCGAACGGTTCCCGGAAGTGCGACTGCACGATAACGGCATCGACTTCCTCGCACACGGCCATCTGCACTGCACCGAGCAGTGGACCGGCCCCCGCTCCCTGCACGTCGGACTCGACGCCTGGAACCTCACGCCGGTCAACATCGAAACCGTCGTCGACATGATCGTAGAAAGAGCAACAGCATGAGCGCCGACCAACATCTCCTCGTCGCCGAGTTCCACCGCGCCTTCGGCCACCCCGTCGCGTTGATGCCGACCTGGCGCGACCAGAAAACCCGCGAACTCCGCATCCGGTTGCTCCTCGAGGAATACGACGAACTACGAGCAGCCGAGGCCGCAAACGACCGCATCGAAATCGCAGACGCGCTCGCCGACATCGCGTACATCGCACACGGCACCATGTGGGTGCACGGTCTGCCGTACTGGGCGAACAAAACCTTCGACGGAACTCTCGACGACGCAGTCGAAAAGTACCGCAACGCACGCACACTCATCGAGGCACACCTCGCGCTCTCCGTCATCCAGGTCCAGGTCCGGACCCACGCCGACACAGCGGGCATCCCGTTCGCTGCCGTGTTCACCGAAGTTCACGCATCGAACATGAGCAAACTCGGCCTCGACGGTAAGCCGATCTACCGCGCCGACGGCAAGATCCTCAAAGGCCCGAACTACTTCGCCCCTGACATCGCTCGCATCCTCGCCGAAGTTGATGCCGCATGAAGCAGATGATCGCGGCACTCGCGGCAGCCGCCGTCACATTCGCCGCCCTCGTCTACATCGCGTGGGTGGTGCTCACCGAAGGATTCGACAACAGATGAACGATGCCTGCTTGTGTGGCCTGTGCCCGGCATGCCGACGGGAGGACAGAATCTCCCAGCGGCCAACACCGACCGCGCCTTCCGTATTGTCGGAACCCGCGCGCCGGATTCTCGCTGAACCCGCCGGATACACCCCACCGCCCCGACCTCGCGTATCCACCTCGGAACCCAAGCCGCCGAAGCGGAAACGGACGGCCGCGCGCAAACCGCAGAAGAAGAGGACCCCTCGTCCCGCGCCAGTGAACCCGCGACCAGTCGGACCAGCGGACCAGTTCACCCCAACCCCGTGCGACGAATGCGGCGAACCGCGAATCGTAATCCCCTTCGGACGCGCATTCACCCTCGCCGGCCGAAACGGTCTCTGCGAGTTGTGCTTCGACAGCAGCAAAATGACACCGGAACTTGCACGCCTCGAGGCGCTGCCGCTGCCGTACACCCCGCAAATCCGCAATCGGCTGAGAATGTTGCGTCGGCACCGAGAACGCGTCCTCCGGGACGGACGCCCGTATCACCAGGCCGCACCGCACGGGAAAGTCAGTGCCTACCAAGTTTTCGGATGCCGATGCGCCCCGTGCCGCGCCGTCAAATCCGCGTACCTCCACGAGTACCGCTACCGCCGAACCAAGGACTGATCAATGGTCAATGGGCGAGGGAACTTGCGGGTCAGATTAGCCATCATGTGTCAATGCGACCCTAAACATCCGAAGCGGTCTGCGATAAGCGACAATCTCCCCATGATCATCATTCTTGACACGACAGTTGTGCTTTCGGACCCGCAGCTGCGGGCAGCGTGGTGGAATACGCTCAAGGAAACAGCCAAGCGAAATACTGCGCGAATCGTGGTCCCGGAAGTAGTCGTGATCGAGGCGGTCGCCAATCAAAGGCGAACCCTGGCCGGGTTGTCGAGGAAATTGATCGAAGCAGCTCAGCGGGAAAAGCGATTCGGTGTCGACTCCATCTGTGATGCGATTGGCGCCGCAATTGATGCGAAAACTACGGCATTTGAGCGAGAATTGCGCGGGCACCTGTCGTCTGTCGGTGCGACGTTCGTTCCACCCGCAGCGATTGATCACCTTGAGCTGGTCGCTCGTGCGGTGACGTTTCGCAAGCCCTGGGACGGTGACGAGCGGAAAGATGGTTACCGAGACACACTCAATTGGCTGACCGTCATCGATATTGCCGAGTCGAATGCAGGACACGAGGTCTGGTGGGTCTCGCAAAATTCCAAGGACTTCGGCGCCAACGATGACGACGACAATCCTACGAAGTGGCACCACGACATCCACGAGGAGCTTCAATCGAAGGGGCTCATCGATCGGGTGAATTGGGCACACGACATTGCCTCACTCCTGTCCGCCATCGCTGAGCGCACTGCACCCGTCGCGGCTGGAGACAAGCAGGAGTTCGTCGAAAAGATATCCGAGAAAGAACTCTTCGGATACGTGTCCTCAGAGCTAGTGGGTTGGAAGCTTGAGGGTGCGGCCATTGGCCTGCCAAAGGCCACGCGGTCAGCGGAGATCGTATTCATGACGAATTTGCGGGACATCGAGTGGGAGAGCTTGGCAGGAGACGGGGATGGCGGATATGTAGCGCGTTTCAACTCGATCGTGCACGCTGGGATCAAGGCAGTGATTCCGGATGAGGACGGACTGCACTCGGTTACCCCAGAACGCGATTTCAATATTTCCGGAGTTGCGAGCCTGACTCGAGATGGGTCAATTACCTCGGTTTCTCTATCCTCGATTGAGGTGAGTTCCGCATTGCTTCGCGAGGCGTTGGCAAATTTCAAGCATGCAGCTCGTCATGCAGCGGATCGGCATTCGGATAGCGGTCTTGGAGATCGAGATTCTCGCCGGAGGGTCCTTGCTGACATACTGCTTATGGCTATCGCCGGCCTGAATAACCCGCAGCTAGCGGACCTTGACTTTGCTGCGCTCGAAACTAGTTTGCGCGAATCTGGCGTTTCGGAGGATACGATTACGAGCCTCTTGAAACAGGCAAAGCATATGCGCAACGCGACCCTTCACGGACGACCGCTCGAACCGTTCGAATTAGGGTCCGGAGAAGCGGCCTTGGACGGTGATGACTAGCCCCAAGCAACGTAGCTTCATGCTTGCTTGTCGATTGGTTGGAGGTGAAAATGGAACTCGCACAGCTGGTGACTGTGATTGATTCTTTGCAAGCCGCACAGCCGGTAACGGATGCCTTCGAGCCGCGCAGCCGAGACAGCGCGGTCTGGTATTCCTCGCAGAAGGAGCACTTGCTCGGCTTCTGGGGCGAGTACAACACCCCCGGCGCCTACAACCGGAAGCACACAGACCGCGACGCGAAGTTCGCCTACAACCATTTACGCTGCGCCCCAGGTCTACTGTGGCTCGCCGAGGCGCTCGGTGAGGAGCGCGCTGTGCTCGAGCGGGGAATCGATGCGATCAAGTCGGCGGGACCGAACTACTCCTCCCAATGCGCCGCATTCCGGAAGATCGTTCCGTGGTCGAGAATCGAATCGCTGATCGAAGCGGGGGAGTTCGCTCGACCTGGCGTGATCAAGCGGGCAGGCATCGCCGTCACGCGAATCAGCAAACTCATCCCAGCGCGAACTAGACAACCCGCGTAGACAGCGTCTACTCTGTCTCTCGCGGGACACGTGTCGAAAAATCCAGTCCCAAATTCTCCGGTACTCCCCAGACCATTCGGGTCACTGTAGCCACGCTCTCCGGAACGTAGATGCAGACCGGGGCACAACCGAATAGCGGGCAATGCCCGGACGCCACTCACGGTCGGCGTCCGGGCATTGCCGCACCCAGACTCCCTCAGGATGCAGCCAGCCAGCAGCGCCGAGGGCTTCGCCCCGACCGCACGTTTCCGCTACCTCGGGATGCGGTCGGGGCACACAAACGAGACGAGGTGGGCATGAAGCGAAGACTCTCGAATTGGTTGCGACGCATCGCCTATCGACTCGACCCAGTACCAACGGGACCTCAGAATCGGGACTATGGACATGTGCCTAATGTGCCGAAAGTCCCTATCCTGACCTTCGGTCGGCAGCCTGGTCAGGCCGAACAGATGCGACAGTACCTGGCGCGGAACAATGACCGCCCGAACCATCGGTGACATCGACAGGCTTCTCAGCCGAGTAGTCGAACTCCGACGACGAGCGCCCGACCGACGATTTCACCAAATACTCAGTCGCAGAATCGACTCACTCCTCGCGGACCGAACACACGCGAAGGCACAGACTTGGCCGGATGCCGAACCCCTCGACCTCGAGGATCGGCTTGTCAACGTCACCCGGCCCTGGCACGAGTCAGCCAGGGCCGGGAGCGAAGCGCACCCACGACATGCCCACCGTTCAATGGGTGAGGTGTTGCTGCCCGGCCAACCAACCGAAGAAGGAAACGGGGGAGACGATGCAATCACCACGTCGTGACCCGTTCCTGCAGTACTGGACCAGCAGCGCAGAAGGCCTCGCAAAGTGGGCCTCCACGCCAGACGGCGCATGGACCCGATTGGTCGCCCACCTGCGCAAACACATGTCCGAACGCCACGCGAAAGGCCTTGCCTCCAAGTACTACCGCGTGGTGTTCGGCATGTGGGTCGGGGAACGGAAAGGGAAAAACCCGCTCGGCCCGGGCTGACGACTACTGCTGAGTCATAGACGTGATCTCAACGCTGTACTTCGAGTCGCCCATGAACTGCACGTTGCACTCGAAGTTCGCGCGCAACACTGCACCGAGGGCGTTCTGACTGTCGACACCACCGGAAATCGTCCACGTGTCTGTCGGATCCTCGCGCACTGCCGGATCTGCCGTGAACTTCGCCGAGGCCGGCGCCGACAACCGATCAGAAACAGTGTCCTGGCAAGCCTGAACGGCGTTCTCGACCCGACTCGTGCGTGTCGGAGACGTCAGCGAGAAGATCACGACGAGCGCCACGAACAAGACGACGACCCCGCCGAGAATCCACGGCCACCGCTTCCTCTTCTTCGGAGGCTGGGGCACCGGATAACCGGCAGGCTGTCCCGACCAGTTTTGCTGCGGCTGCTGCGGATACGCGCCCGAAGGCTGTCCGTACCCGTACGGCGCGTGCGGATCTGCCCCTACCGGCGGGTTGACACCGGGTTGACGCGGATCTGCTCCTGGATGGGGATAGCCACCGTTCGGCGGGGGCTGAGTCATCGTCACAACCTTCACTCGTCCAGAGGGCCGGTGATCAGCCCTTTTCTATGCGGTTCTTCCGCGCCTGTGACTTGCGTTCCTGTGCGACCTCTTTGGTACGGGGCCGAGGAGAGGCCTTATCGGAATTGATAAGGCCGAGCTTGTTCAAGCGCAGTCTCAGAGTGTAGAGCGACAGGCTGGATGCTTCGGTGATCTCATCCCAGGTCCACCCTTCCGGGTACACCTTTTTCAGGCTCTTGTTGATGCTCTCTTCGACTACCTCGAGTTCCGCACGCAGCTCCCGCCGGCGTTCGCCGAGAGCGGTCAATGCGTCGATGTTCTTCCTCGATACCATGTCCGGGATCGTAGTCACGATCCTTCGGGGCCGCAATCTTCGTGATGGGGCCATAGTCGCGGCAGCTGTGGATGATCTCATGGGATCGTCGATATTCGTACGGTCGGAGCGGACTTCGAAACGAGTCGCTCCGAGTGGTCGGCATGACGTGTGAGAGCTGACGCGAGTGTGCGCGCGGCTTTGGGGGACAGGTCGACGAGCCCGTGAGGCATGGTCGCTGCCAAGGTCACCAGCGGGGCTTCGTCGATGCAATCCGAGGTGACGGTCACTTCACACCCGAGTGTGCTCAGGACGGTGACAGGAGCCTCCTCCGACGGGGGATGGCTCGGAACTGCGGGCAGATGCGTGTCGTTTCGCATGGGTTGGGTACTCCGTGATCGCGCGTGTTCGTTTGTTTGAGGGGACATCAGGTCGGGCACCCAGGGAAGGTGTGGCCTGAACCACAGGTGTCTCTCCCGGTGGAATTAGACCACCTGCCGCCGACACCGAAAAATCCGACCCTTCGGACTTGGGGTCCTTCGCCGCGGCGACACCTCGAGAGCGCATTCTAAGGGTTTGACCTGCGGATATGCTGCATGATGCTTGCATCATTCAACAGCTTCGTGAGGGTAGCCGAAAAGGCCCGCACACCTCGCCGGTGTGGGGCCTGATCGACTTACCCGATGGCCTGCCTTCCGGCGCCGACGCGGGTGTTCCCTACGTCGGCACGGTCACCTGCTGCATGGCCGGCTCGGTAACCTTCGCCGCGGCCGACGGAGCGCCCGCGACCCTGGCCGATCATTCCGGCGTACTTCTTGTACATTGCTGCCTGCGCTCGATCGAAGTCGCTCTTGAGCATCAGAGACGCTCCGGTGCCGCCGTTCTCACGGTCGTACGTCGACGCCGCATTGTCCTCGCTCTCTTGGATACGAGAACCGATGCGGTCCGCGAACCCGATCATGAACTCCGCGCGGTGTTCTGCCGTGATACGGGCTGAATCCTTCGGATCCCGCCCCGCGAACGGATTCGCTGGAATTGCCTGCGTTGCAGACGAAAGCAGCTGCGGCATCAGGAGTTGGATCAAGAACTTCACGCGCTCGAGATGACGGGACAGCCCGAAAATCTGCAACACATGCTCACCATGCAGTTGAACGGCGTCGCAATGCAGGGACTTGGATACGCGATTGACCAGATACATCTTCTCGTAGCCGAACCGGTCACCGGTGTAGGTGAACGTTACCGCCTTCATTGTGTCGCCATCCACGTTGCCGGAACCGGCAGAACCACGGGCCATTGCTTCGTCGATGCCGTACTTCGCCAGGAGCTCGAATGCCTTCTCGCGCAACGTATCAGCCTCGGGTGTACCTTCGACCGAATCCGCCTTTGCGAACAGACCCTTGATCCTGTTGAGCATCTTGTTGTCAACCATTGTGCGTGTCCTAACCTTTCGAGACTGAGGGTGAATTCCGAACGTCAGGGTGGGCACCGGGGACGGGTGCCCACCCTTGCTCCGGCGAGTGCCAGCTCGCCGGAGCCCACTGCCGAACGATGGTCACTCTTCGATGACTTCTTCTGCGGTGACTCCCGATTGGGGAGCGTCATCGCCGTCATCGTCGAGGTCGATGGTCTGCTGGCCGGCGTTCTTTCCGTCACCGATTGCCTTCTGCCGGCTCTTACGCTTCGGCTTTGGGGCCTCGATCGGATTGAACATCCATTCAGCGGTGTGATTGCCCAGGTAGTTGATCAGCAGATCAGAACTCTTGAAGTCGATCGCTGCGCCGTCGGCGCCGATCTTCTTCTTGAGGTACCCGGTTTGTTCTGCGATGCAGAACCATTCACCACCGACGTGTTCCCATACGAGTTGGATTTCACGGGCCTTACCTTCAGGAGATCCGTCGGCTTTGACCTTGTGTGCGCGGACGGTGATCCGCGCAACCACCTCGTTGACCACGCTGTGTTCGACGGTGTAACTCCAGCCCATGAGGAGCATCGCTCCGAGCACGTTCGTGAAGTCGTCCGGAAGGGTCTCGGTCTTGAAAACCGGGACATACGCTTCGGTGGACTTGCTGGACATAATGGTCCCCTTTCCGAGGGATCATCGGCAGCAACACCATTGGGCATTGCTGCCTTGTGGTTGTGGGTGTCTCACGCTATTGAGTTCTCAAAGATCATGTGCTCGAGGGTTTCTTCCCTGGCCTATTCAGGGTTCCCAAGAGCCGGCATTCAGGCTTGTGACGATATGAAGTTGTTGGGACAGACCAACACTGAGGTTTTCCAGACTCTGAGCTGGTATCCAGATTGCTTGCCAGCTGGCCTGTGTTGCTGGCCCTTACTGGCTTGCTGATACATAGTTTGCACTATGGGGGCATAGTCTGTCAACTCTGCAGGTAGGGGTGCATTTTTAGGGGCATTTCTGTGGACCTGATAGACCTCCCAGGGTTGTGAACTGCCCCTAGGGCTGCACTGCACCACTGGCCAACCCCAGGAAGGGTGATCCTGGCCCTGAGATCAATTCTCAGGGCCTATGAGGCACTATGGGTACATAGTGCCCAGAATGGCCCCAGGATTGCCCAGGGCCACCCTCAGGCCCATTAAAACCAATAGTTGACACATAGCTTGCACTATTGGTGCATAGTGACCTAATGTCAGGGACACACCAGCTAGTCAAGCTGGCCCAGGGGGCAAGTGCCCCAGGGGAACATCCCAAACCAGTGAGGTCACCCATGGGAGAACACCACCCAAATGCCACCACAGCCCAGCCGGCCCCACACTTCCCCCAGCGAGACGGGGGAGTGCGATGAAAAAGATCAGAGTCATCTGGGAAGAGCACAGCACACACCAGCAGGAGTTCGACGTTCCGGACGACTTCGCAGTCGAACAACACGAAGAAGGATACGACCTCAGCAACGCGCTCGCCAGCCTCGTAGACGAGCGCGGCGACGGATTCCTGGGACTCGAACGCACCGTAACTGACGTGACCGAGCTATGAGCGACCAAACGACAGTCGCCGTCATCGAATACACCGATCACCACGGTGAAGTCAGATACTTCGACGACGGAGTCTGGGCTGACATCGAACTACCGAGCATCCGTGCGAACGCCGGCAGATACCTGTTCACCAACGAATCTCTCACCTGCACCGGCGACCACAAGAACGGAAGTTTCACCGTCGACTTCGGTGGCGGAGAAACGATTTGGTACGCATGGCGACTGCTGACCCTCGACGCACAGGACGCCGCGAACACCAGAATCATCGGTTGCGATTCCGACGCGACTGTGACTGAACGGAGCACCACATGATCGAACTCGACGGAATCACCCCGTCGAAGCAGATGCTCGACGACCTCGCAGCGGAAGGTCGACCCGTCATCCTCAACTTCTCCCGCGGCAAAGACTCGGTCGCCGTCTGGATCGAACTCGAACGACGAAACATGCAGGTCATTCCGATCCACAAGTCGATCGTGCCGGGACTGAAGTTCGTCGAGGACGATCTCAAACGCTACGAAGACTATTTTCAAACACATATCGTCGACCTGCCGGCAGATGCGTTCTACCGCATGCTCAACAACCTCACCTTCCAGCCGCCCGAACGCTGCGCGATCATCGAAGCTGCAGGATTCCCGTCGCCGACACGCGAAGAGTGGGACATGCTCATGCGCGACAACTTCGCCGAGGACGACACCTGGATCCTCGACGGCGTGCGGGCAACAGACTCCGCCCAAAGGCGAATGGCGATCATGCGCCACGGCCCGATCAAACACCGCACCCGACGCCAGTCCGTCATCTGGGACTGGGGCATCGCAGACGTGCGACGGGCGATCAAGGACCGCGGCATCACACTCGGCCCCGACTACGAGTGGTTCGGCAAATACCTCGCCGGAAAAGTGAACCCCAGACACAAAGGCGGGCTCGACGGCAACGGTCGGTCCTTCGACGGAATTCGATACGACTTCCTCAAGCCGATCCACGACCACGCCCCCGACGACTACCAGCGCATCCTGCACTGGTTCCCGCTGGCTGAACTCGAACTGATGAGAATGGACATGATCAATGGCTCTGTCTGACGAAGTGAAAGCAAAGCTCAAAGCCGGAGGCAACCGCGCGAAGTTCTCCCGCGCAGACGTCGTCTCCGCATTGAAAGCGAAACCCCACCCCGACCCTCTCGCCGACGTCGAATACACCGACGACATCGAGCACGACACGAAGGCCGAACTCAACGCGCTCGGCAAAGGCTTGTCCGGAGCGTCGAAAGAGTGGGCTGAGCAGTTCGGCCAGATGAACGACTCCGAGTACTGGGTCACACTGTGCTTCAAGAACCGTGCAGCGAAAGATGCCTTCCTCGCCAGCGCCGGCGTCCTCGAATTAGGGGACAAGTACCTCGACGGTCACAAAGCCGCAGAGATCCTCGGAATCGAATTCGAGGGCCGGTAGTCACCGACTTCCCCACCCGGGCGACCGGGTTGCGGGTTGACCACAAGCCCACCAGCAGCTGAAAGCCCCGAGTCGCCGAAGTGTCTCGGGGCTTTCTGCTGCCCGGATCACAGGAAAGGAGGGGTGACCATGCGTAACGCAGCCCGTCGTCTCGGCCAGCGCATCTCCGGTGTCTTCAACCGAATCACTGGCCGTAACCGCAACCGCACCGCCGCAAGCCCGGCAGCCGGTTCTCTCAGCGGTTCGACCTAAGAGGTCAGACGTTGGTCGCGTGCTTGAAATGTGCACCGACCGACGTCACAACCCGTCCCCACAACTGAACAATCGAGCCGACTCTGACGGGAGGGCCAACATGAGCAGCCCGGAGCTTTCCGTAGTTTCCCTGCGCCCCAACCACAAACCACCTGAGCCCACTTCATCGGACTTACCACCGGAGACACCCGAGTGGCTGACCGACATCGGCAAACAGACGTGGGCACGGTTGGCCCCCTTGTTCAATCTCACCCCTGCGGACATCGACGAATTCGCCGCCTACTGCGAGGCGATCGCCGAATATCAGGAATCGACCGTCATCATCGCCGAAGCTGGACTGCTCATCATCGACCCTGCATCGGGCATGCCGATTCCGAACCCGATTCAGGCCGTTCGTGATCGAGCGGACCGCAAACTCGCATTCTGGGCCGGCCGCTTCCGAGGCGCGTGATACATGGCTCCGCTTCCACCCGCGTCGCGATCGCGGACAACTCGCCCGAAGAAGGGCACGAAGAAGCCGGACCTCACACAGGCTGAACGCGACAAGATCGCCGCGTTGCATGCACAGGGCAAGGGACGCAACGAGATAGCGCGCGAAATCGGCCGGTCTGCGTACTCGGTAACCAAGGTCGCCAAGGAACTCGGGCTTTCATTCGACGAGGCTGCGACGGTCGAAGCGACGGCCGCTCGCGTCGCGAAGATGAAGGCACGCCGAGTCGACCTCGCCGAGCAACTTCTCGACGACGTCGTCAAGCTCCGTGAGCGCCTGTGGTCCCCACACAACTACTACGAACGCGGTCAGGACGCCATGATCCCGGTGACCTTGCCGCTGCCGCCACTTCGCGACGCCCGCGACGGCTACGCCGCACTGCAGATCGCGCTCAAAGGCCACATGGATCTCATTGCGGGCTCTACCGATTCGTCGGTCGAGGACAAGCGGTCCGTGCTCGCCAATCTCATCGATCGCATCAAGACGGTCGTTGACGAGGACAAGAAGAACGGTGCGCCGCCGCCGGACACATCAGTGCCCGTCAACGACGAAGCCGGTACCGCTGCAGAGCAGAAGGAGGTGGCGGGTGACGACGTTCAATGACCTGCCACTGTCGCGGAAACAGCTCTACTCGATAGCTGAGGCCGAAGCCCGCATCAACATCTGGGAAGGCGCAATCCGTTCCGGAAAGACCTTCGGCTCGATGATGCGGTGGCTGATGTTCCTGTCGAACCCGCCAGGGGGCGGGCAGTTCGTCATGGTCGGGCGTACCCGCGAATCCCTCGCTCGCAACGTCATCTCTCCGATGCAGGATCCCGACATCTTCGGGGAATTCGCCGACACCGTCCACTACGTCACAGGCGCGCCGTCTGCGACGATCCTCGGGCGCCGCGTCTACATGCTCGGTGCATCGGACGCGAAGGCGGAGAAGTCCCTTCGAGGGCTCACCGTTGCCGGTGCCTACGCCGATGAAATCACCGTTATTCGGTCGGACTTCTTCCATCAGCTACTCGGTCGTATGTCTGTCACCGGCGCGAAGTTGTTCGGAACGACGAACCCCGACAACCCGATGCACTGGCTCAAGGCCGAATACCTCGACCGACTGCACGAGCTTCCAGACTGGCGCAGTTGGCATTTCACGCTCGACGACAACCCTGCATTGTCCGAGGACTACAAGAACTCGATCAAGCGCGAGTACACAGGCCTCTGGTACCGCCGCTTCATCCTCGGCCACTGGGTCGCAGCCGACGGCGCCGTCTACGACATGTGGGAGCCGTCCAAGCACGTCGTGCGGTGGCAGGACCTACCGCAGATGGTGGAACTGTTCGGCGTCGGAGTCGACTACGGCACCACGAATCCCACCGTGGCGCTGTTGCTCGGCGTAGGCGCCGACGGCGTGCTCTACCTGATCGACGAATGGTCGTACACGCCACGATCGGACGCCACCCGCTGGACCGACGCTCAACTCTCCCGCGGCCTGCGTGACTGGCTCGCCGAAGGGCACCTGCCATACCCGACGCGAATGCCTCCCGGACCGGTCATCGTCGACCCCGCAGCGGCGTCATTCCGGGTACAGCTCCTGCAAGACGAACTTCCGACGTACGCGGCCGAAAACGATGTGCTGTACGGAATTCGGACCATCGCAACATTGCTCTCGACCGGAAAGCTGAAGGTCACCGATCGCTGCAAGACCTTCATGACCGAGGTCGCCGGCTACTCGTGGGACACGCAAGCAACATCCGAGGGCTACGACCAGCCCATCAAGTCTGCGGATCACGCGCTCGACGCTGCCCGCTACGCCATCGTCACCACCGAAAAGCGGTGGCGACGCTACGTCGATGTGAACGGAGGCGAGTATGCCGCTTCCTGAGAAGTCCACCGAATGGCCGCCGAAACCGTTCGACCGCGCGCAGAAGGAAATGCGCACCTGGAATGCCTGGTACACCGGCAACGTCGAGGTGCTCGAAGAAATCTACCGGGAAAATAACCGGCAGCGCCCATCTCAGTACGCCGGGGGAGTCGTCGGGAAGTTGGCTCGATTCTTTTGGGGCCGGCCAAACCCCCAGCAGTCGCACCGACTTCACGTACCCGCAGCGTCCGACCTCGCCCGAGCTTCGGCAGACCTGCTGTTCGCGCAACCACCGATGTTCGTAGTCGGAGAGGACGACGCGCGCGGTGATCATCAGGCAACGCAGGACCGTCTGCAGAAACTCTTCGGTGAAGACGACGCCGCCGCGACACTGGCGGAGTCCGCTGAAGTGGCGTCCGCGCTGGGTGGCACGTACCTGCGCTGGTGGTGGGACAAGGAAGTCGCTGACAAGGTCAAGCTCGGGGCAGTCGCCGCCGACGCAGCGGTCCCAACATGGAAGTACGACCAACTGGCCGGGGTGACGTTCTGGACCGTCGTGAACGACGACAACGACACGGTCTACCGACACCTCGAGCGTCATGAGCCGGGACGAATCCTGCACGGGCTCTACGAAGGTGACCGGGGCCGTCTGGGCAGAGCCGTTCCACTGACCGAGCACTCGTCGACGTCATGGGCAGCTGACCTAGTCGACAGTGAAGGTGCCATCGAAACTGGCATCGACGCGCTCACGGCAACGTACATCCCGAATGTGCGTCCCAACCGGAAGTGGCGACCGATCCACGGGCTCTCCCCGCTCGGCCGGTCCGACTTCGACGGGTTGGAGCCGCTCTTCGACGCGCTCGACGAGTCGTACAGCTCGTGGATGCGCGACATCGACCTCGGTAAGGCGCGGCTGTTCGTCGATGAATCGATGCTCAAGCCACTCGGTCCCGGTAAGGGATCAGCCTGGGACGGTGAGCAATCGATCTTCACACCGATGGCATCCGGGCTCGGTTCGATGCAGAACGGCAACGCGCCAGTTCAGGCGAACCAATTCACGATCCGGTGGCAGGAGCACGCCAACACGTGCGCGGAACTTCTGAATGCGATCCTGCGGGGCGCTGGCCTGTCGGCGGGATCGTTCTCGGACAATTCCCTCACAGCCTCTACCGGTGCCGCGACGGCAACTGAGGTCAACTCCCGTGACCGTTTGTCGGAACGTACTCGGGACAAGAAGATCAACTACTACAAGGCTGGTCTTCGCCCGTTCGCGCGGGCTGGGTTCGAACTCGACAACATCCAATTCGGGACGGGTCTCGAGCTGAAGGACATGCCGGAGATCCGGTTTCCGATTCGGCCGCAGCAAAGCCCGGTCGAGTTGGCCCAGACGCTCGGAACATTGTCGGCGGCGAATGGCGTCTCGGTCGAGCAGATGGTTCGCCAACAGCACCCGAACTGGTCGAGTGACGACGTCAACGACGAGGTCGACCGGATCTGGAAGGACGTCGAGCGCAAGGCGAAGCTGGCGTACGTCGCCGAACCCGACGTTCCGGACAGCGAGTACTGATCTTCGGGGGTGACGGCTGATGTCGTTAGGCCCCGAGCAGATCGAAGCTCTCATCCGGGCGTCGTCGGCGGTGTACGCCTCAGCCGAGCAAGTGCTGATCGGCCGTGTCGCCGCGGCCGTAGCCGAGGATGCCCGCCAACCGCGGTCCGGCGTGCGTCGGTGGAGCCGCATGAACGAATTCCGCAGCGCGGCGCGGGAGTTGATGGCCGGTGCCTACGTCCGTGGACGCAGAGAGGCGATACGGGCGCTGGCCGAGTCCGCGGATCGCGGCAGGCGTGCGGCGATGAAAGAGCTCCCGCCGGGATGGCTTCGGGAGTCAGCACCGCACGTGCCACGCACATCAGCCGCAACGCTGGTTCGCGCACCTGCGGGGTTGTTGCCGTCGTTGTCGAGGATGCATCCGCACATCCTGGCCTCAACCGAGGGCATCTACCGGCAGGTCATGGCAGGAGTCCTATCCTCCCGGATCCAGGGGGAAGCCGGTCGGGTGGCGCTCGCGCAGCAGATGCTCGACCGGTTCGCCGCACGCGGAATCACCGGCTTCGTCGATCGGCGCGGTCGCAGGATCAACCTGGTCAACTACGTCGAAATGGCAACCCGCACAGCATGCGCGCGGGCTGCGATGGATACGCACACGGCACTGCTGTCCGAGAACGGCTACGACCTGGTGCGTGTAAGCACCGTGGCGAATTGCTCACCACAATGCGCACCGTTCCAGGGTCGACTCCTGTCCCTGACTGGCGCCACACGCGGTGCGATCCACGCCGGCCGATCAGTCCCGGTGGTGGCGTCATTATCCGAGGCACGCGCACGCGGACTGCACCACCCGGGCTGCCGCCACGGTTTGCGACTGTGGGTGCCCGGCGACGATCTCCCGAACGTGCCACCGGTTGATCCCGCTGGATACGTGGCCACGCAACAGTTGCGAGCCCTCGAACGAGAGGTGCGGGCCAGCAAGCGGATGCGCGCGGCAGCGATCACCCCCGCTGCAATAGCAACGGCGAACACTCGCGTACGCGCAGCACAGAAGCAAATCCGAGAACTGGTCGACGAGACCGGCGTGCCACGCTTGCCGCGCCGAGAACAGATCGACCTCGGATACCGCACACGGCTCGAGCGCCCGGCGATGGTGACCGGCAACCCAGGTCCACCCACTCCTGACTCGCCTCGATCACATGGCGGCGACGGATACCAACGCCAACTGCAACGGCTCACCGACATCGACGTCGCAGCGACCGGATTCGAGGTCGCAGACCTGGACACATTCGGAGAACTGGTGGACGCAGTCGTCGACATGCACCACCGGTATCCGTGGGCGCGGGCGCCCCGCTTGCGAACACGAGACCTCCCCGAGCGGCACCTGGCGAACGCGGGCGGCAATCCGGATCCCGACAACCCCGGAGGATGGATCGTCGGCAGGCTCTCGGTTTCGGAGACAGTGCTCCGCGACCGGTCAGCCCTGCTGGCTTCACTCGAACAGGACGAGCAAGGCGGTTTCCACCCACGCAACTCAGCCCGCAGAGGGATGTGGTCGGTCATCGTCCACGAATTCGGGCACGTCATCGACCACCTCGGCAATCACACGGCGCGCCGGAAAGTGCTTCGGACGGTCACAGAGGTCATGTCACGGCATCCTGAGGTGGTGAAAGGCGACAACGACACTCAAACCCGCTGGCTGCAGAGTCAGATGTCGGGGTACTCGTTCCGCCACGACAACCCCATGATCGTCGATCCGGTCGAAGTTCTCGGCGAAGCGTTCCTCGACGTCGAACTCAACGGCGACGACGCAACGGAAGTCTCGCGCGCACTGCACGAGATGCTGCTCGCACAGGTTCCGGAGGCTAGAAAGCAATGAGAACCAACGGCACCCCGACCGGCTACTCCGAATGGCGAACACTATTCGAGTACGACATCAACCTCGCGATCGATGAGGGAGAAGTCAACTCTTGCAGCCCGTTCGGGCAATGGCACGACGACGCACTCGCAGCCATCATCACCGCCACACCGTCTGACAGACCTGCCGCGATCGCCGCGGCCTGGACGCAGTTCCACGCCGAACACCCCCAAGGCGCCTAACCCAACCGAACAGCCGACAAGCCCGCACACCACACCGGTGTAGCGGGCTTGTCGCCGTTCATGGTGCGTAGCTCACCCGGAGAGCAACCGGTTCCTGACCGGCGAGTCGCAGGTTCGACCCCTGCCGCATCAACGTCCCCCGTACCTGCCCTGGCGGCAGAACCGGGACCTTCAAGCCTCTGACCTGGCGTCGGGGCTCCTTTCACATTTCCCGCGGTACCGACCTGGCGTCGTGCCGTCTGCCTACCCGCCGCCCGGCGCGGCAAGAAGGGCCACCTCATGTCCGACAGCACCAGCACAGTCGTCGAAACCGACAGCCCCGCAGGTGATCCCACCGACAACGACACCACCGTCGAGGAGACCACCACCACCGAACCCACCACGGGTAACGAAGGCGGCGCAACGACCACCGACGACGACGATCCCGTCATCAAGGTTTCCGAGGCGCGCAAACTCCGCCGCGAAAACCAGCAGCTCCGACAGGCGAACCAGGAAGCGATCGCCAAGGCCGCCGAAGAAGCCGCCGACAAGGCACGCGAAGAAGCCCGCGCAGCAGCCGAACAGCAGCAGCGGGAGTTCACCGAACGACTCGGCAAAGAACTCGGAATTCTCCCCGCAGAGGACAAGACCGAAGTCGACCCCGCCGAAGTCGTTGCCCAGGCGAAGGCCAAGGCAGACGACGCCGAAGCACGCGCGACAGCGCAGACCAAGGCAGCCGCCGAAGCCCGACGCGACCTCGCCCTCTACCGCGCTGCAGACGACACCGACGCCGATGCTGTCGCACTGCTCGACTCCCTCACGTTCCGAACCACCATCGCTGCGATCGACCCGGACGCAACGGATCTCGAGGACCAGCTGAAGACCGCGATCGAGAACGCGATCGCCGAGCACCCACGCCTGCGCAAGCCGAAGAAGGACGGCCCCGCACGTTCGGGTGCCGACCTCTCCGCCGGCAACGGCGACCCCACCGCCGGTGAGCCCAAGGCCACCGACATCGATTCCCTCCGAGTTTCGCGCCGCAAGCGGCGCGATGCCCGCTGACCCGTAAGGAGCCCACACCGTGGCAAACAACTTCCTCACCCCCGACGTCATCGCACGCCAGGCCCTCGCGACGCTCTACGAATCGCTGGTCATGGTGCCACTCGTGCACACCGACCACTCTCGCGAGTTCACCGCGCAGAAGGTCGGCAACACGGTCAACGTCCGCAAGCCCGCTGTCTTCGAGGCCAAGGATTTCAACCGAGCAACCGGCATCGAGATCCAGTCCGCCACCGAAGGCCAGATCCCGGTGGTCCTCGATCGCATCGCAGACGTCTCGTTCGAGGTGACCTCGGAAGAGCTCACGCTCGATATCGAGGACTTCGACGAGCAGCTTCTCACCCCGGCCATGGAGGCGATTGCGCAGAAGATCGACCGCGCCATCCTTTCCCTGCGGGACGACGTAACCCAGGAAGCCGGTCTGCCTGCGCAGGCAGGATTCGAGTGGAACAAGCCCGAGGCGCTGATCGAGGTTGGGCGCGTCCTCGACATCAACAAGCTCCCGGAGACGCTGCGGCACGCAGTCATCGGCCCCACGACCAAGGCCCAGTGGCTCAACGCCGACATCATCAAGCACGCTGACAAGTCGGGCAGCACCGAGGCACTGCGCCGCGGCTCTCTCGGCCGCGACGTGTTCGGCTTCGACGTCTACCAGACGCAGAACGTCGGTCAGCCGAAGGCTCCCGGCGCGCAGGCAGCCGGCGACCCCACCACCGAGGTCGGCGTCGGATTCCACCCGACCGCGTTCGCCTTCGTCAGCGCACCTCTGGAGATTGCACCCGGCAGCAACGCCGAGGTCGCAACCTACAAGGGCATCAGCATCCGCATCGCTTCGGACTACGACATCAACAAGAAGGTGTCGGTCATCTCGCTCGACACGCTGTACGGCGTGAAGACGATCGACAAGAACCGTGCGGTGCTGATCAAGGGCGCCGACAAGGCCTGAGCCTGATGCCCACCTTCCGTAATCGCAACAGCGGCCAGGTTGTGCAGGTAGACGACGATCCGTCGCACCTGTCCGACCTGGCCCGCTGGGAACGCATCGAGGAGGGGCTCAGCGCCCCAGCCGAATTGACGCACACCCCGTCGAGTGATGTCACTTCGGAAGTCGGCGGTCACACCGTCGAACCGACAACCAACGATGGCCTCGAATCGGCCGAAGCGGCCATCGAATCGGCCGAAACGAAGGTCGCCGACGCGACCGACGCAGCCGAGGACGCACAGACGGCACTCGAGGAAGCCCACGAGGACGCCACCGCACAGGTCCAGGAACTCAGCGGCGAACTCGCGGACACACTCCCGGCAGCCGACGCAGAACGATCCGACTGGGTTGCCTACGCCCTCGCGCACGGCAAGACCGAGGACGACGTCAAGGGCGTGTCGACCAAGAAGATCGCGGCTTGGTTCCTGCCGGCCAAGTGATCGAAAGGCGGTGACCGATGGGCATTCTGGTTCATGCAACGCCTGACGATCTCGTCGACGGGGACTGGTTCGAGTCAGTCCCCGTCGGGGCGGCGTCGCTACTGCGGTCTGCGAGCATTCTGGTCAGCAAAGCGACCAGGCATGACCGATACGACACAACACCGGCAGGAGCGCCGTCCGACCCGACGGTTGCCGAAGCGTTTCGCGATGCGACGTGCCAGCAGGTCACCGAGTGGAGCGCGGCGAAGGTGGATCCGAACAAAGGTGCCTTCGGGCAAGACCTTCAGATCGGATCGCAGTCGGTGCCAGGCGGTTCGGTGACCTATGCCGGGCAGGCGACGGTCGAACAGCGCGCGAAAGCGGCAACTCAGCTTTCGGAACTCGCGTTCGACGTGCTGACGAATGCCGGGCTCGGCACACGCGCGCCGAGGTACCTGTAATGGAGTTCCCAGCAGGATCGATGCTCACCGTTCTCCGTGCACCTGATGTCGACGTGCACGGAGATGGTGACTACGAGGAAGTCGGGTCGATCGGCCCGTGCGACAGCCCCCGCATGGCAGGCGGTCACCAGGGGAACCGACAGGATCGCGACACCAACACGATTCCGGTGTCCGCTCCGGTCGGATCAGACGTTCGTAAGAGCGACCGAATCAAACTCCCGGACGGGACGATCGCGTCGATCACATCGGACGTCGAACCCCAGACCAACCCGTTCACAGGATGGACACCGTTCATCCGGTTCACTCTCACGGAGGTGACGTGATGGGTTCCCTGAGAACGAGTTCCGCTGGAAACAACCTGGATGTGTACCTGAGTGAATCCGATGACCTCGCGAAGGTCCTTCACACCAAGTGTGAGATCGGTGCGGCGTTCTGGACGGCGAACTCTCGCAAGCGAACCGGCTACAACTCACAATCCGTGACCACACTGCTGACTCGCGGAGGCCTCAACGGCACGAAACAGGTCGGCGTGATCTACGCGTTCGGCCACTACGCGCGGTTCCGTGAACACGGCACCCGATACAACAGGCCAGAACGGGTTCTTGCGCAAGCCATTTCAGTGATCGAGTCCACATGATGGGGCCATTTCCCGACGCTGAACAGGTGCTCGTCGACCTGCTCGCACCATTCGGACACGCATGCACCTATCTACCAGTCGACCAAAAAGGCGACTTCGACGTCACGAAGATGCCGGTCATCTGGATCACCCGGAACGGCGGCAGCCGCGACGAGATCACCGACCGCCCGATCCTGCAGGTCGCCGTCTTCGCCCGGAAACGATCAACATCGACCGGCATCGCCGAACAGTGCCGCGAAGCGGTCCTGAACTCGGTCAACCGCAAGATCGCGGGCGCACTCGTCGACGCCGCTCGCGAGGTCACCGGTGTAACGCAACTCCCGGACATCGACCCCCTGAACCGGATGGTCCAAGCCACGTACCAGCTCAGCTTCCGCCGTACGCGGCTCTGACCACGACTCGCCGCCGCTTCCGCTCCCGGTGGGGCAGCGGTCGCTCACTCGTAACCCCACGTAAGGAGACCTCCCATGGCATTTGACGATGCCCTGCTCGACCTCAAGGCAGAACTGGTCCGCAAGCCCAACAAGGGCGCGGTTCTCATCGCGCCAATGACTGCGGCGATCCCGGTCAAGTTCACGACCGGTGCAACCGCCGACCTCGTGGACTTCACCGGCTTCTCGTCCGTCGGCCACATCGCCAAGGACGCGCCACCGAGCTTCACCCCGGACGTCCAGACCACGACCATCGAAGCGTGGGGCGTGCTCGAAGAAGTCCGCGAGGACGTCATCAAGCGCACACTCGCCGTCGGATACACCCCGATCGAGACCAGCCGCAGGGTCCTCGAGATGTACCACAACGTCGACCTGTCTCAGGTGGCGCCCGACCCGACAACCGGTGAAGTTCAGTTCTCCGAACCCACCTCCCCTGCAACGCGGTACTACCGGACGATCTTCCTCGGCATCGACGGCGCGGAAGGCGAAGAAATCTACTTCGGCCGCATCCTGCCCCGCGCAACGGTTTCCGAAGTCGCAGCGCAGGACTGGGGAACGGACAAGGCGCTGTCCTACCCGATGACCCTCAAGGCGAAGGTCGACTCGACCCTCGGGTACTCCTCGCGACTGTTCTTCGGTGGTCCGGGCTGGAAGGCCCTCGCCGGCAAGCACGGCTTCGCCTGATCGATCCAACACGCCCGCCGCACCAGCTCTCTGGTGTGGCGGGCGTTTCGTCCACAACCTGAACACCTTTGGGAGAGAACATGTCCGACAACCCGTACGGCCTTCCCCGCGTCTTGGAAAAGGGCGAGGAGAAGGTCACCGTTCACAGCGCAACCGCCTACCACAACCTGCTGGGCCGCGGTTTCCGTGCCGCAGCACCAGATCCCGACCTGGCCGACGACAGCACCGCAACCAACGACGCGTCGACACCCGCTGAGACCGGCGAGGCCATCTCATCCGAGGACGCCCAGCCGTCCAAGCCCGCCAAGCCGCGCTCCCGCTCGGCCTCCTGACCCTCGAACGAAAAGAGACACCCCATGGCTACCCCCCGCAAGGCCACCGCCCCCAAGCCCCGCCGCATCGCGCCCGTGCAGGAACCGGAGAAGAAGGCCGTCGGCCGCTTCACCGCCCTCGCCAACGAAGCCACCAAGGACTTCGTGCCCCTCGACCCGTACGTCATCGGTGAAGAAGACGGCATCGTGCCCGACATCGTAATCACCGAGCCGGTCGAGACCGAACGGATCGTCGCGATGACCATGCTCCTCGAGCACGGGATCAAGAATCTGTCTCCCCAAGACTTTCAGCCGCTGCTGATGGCGGTATGCGGTGAAGCGTACGAGCGAGTGTGGTCGGAACTGTTGCGAGGCAAACACTTCAAGGTCACCGCTGCGTTCCTCCAGGATGTGCAGACGCACTTCTACGGGCAACGGCCGCAGGGGAGCAACGGGGCGAGTGATGTCCCGGGGGGATCGCAGGGCTGATCCAGCTCATCGACGCCTACGGGGAAGAGATCGAGTTCGACCTTCAACGCGAGTTCGGACTCGATCTCCTCGACTTCTTTCGTCACAAACACCCGTGGCCGAAGCTGTATCGGCTCCTCTACCGACTTCCAGAGCACACCCACTACAAAGCCGCTCGCGCAATGGATTTCGAGTTGGCTGAATACCTCCTCGACCAAGACTCCAGCGCTGGGGGCGACGCGCCCGCACCGCTGATGACACCTCTGGGAATGTCCCGCGAGGTCTACCTGCAAATGGCGACGGTCGAAGCCATCCAAGGACTCGACTACACCCTTCGGCGGGTCCATGGAAACAAGGGATCGCCGCCCCTGCCTCTCGAACGGCCACGTACCGCCCTCGAACTCCTCGAACGCGAACGCGACACGAAATCCGTCGATCGCGTTCTCGCGAAATTGGGGCTCAACAACTAAATAGCGAGGTGACCTGTGGCCGACAGTTACAACGCGGGATCCGCACGGCTGATTGTCGAACCAGAGCTATCGGCGAACTTCCACGAGCGACTGCGATTCCTCGTCAATTCGCGCCGCGTCGACGCAACTGTTCAGGTCGAGCCCAACCTTGCCGGATTCCACCAGCGGGTGCGGAACGGCACCCGGAACATGCCGGCAGTCGAGGTCGACATCACCCCGAATCTCACGGGGCTGCGTAATCGCGTACGTACCCAGTTGCAGGGGATGGAAGCCGACGTCACCGTTCGCGCCGATCTGGACCTGACCAGGGCACATGCGCAAATGCAGGCGTTCCGGGCATCGATCAGAGACGTCCACATGAACCTGGACATCGACACAGGTGCGGCGATGACTCAGGTCGCAGCTCTGACCGCACAGGTACTGGCGCTTGAGGCGCTGATTCGTGGCATGCCGCCGATCCCTGCCGGTGGTGGAGGTGGCGGCGCCGGCGGCGGTGCCGGAGCAGCTCTCAGTGGCATTGCTTCCGGTGCAGGTCTGGCGAAGATCGCTTTGGTCGCGTTGGGTGCAGTGTCGTTGGTACCGCTCATCGGCCAACTCGTCCAGGCAGCAGGGGTCGTTGCACTACTCCCCGCGATGGGTGCTGCAGCCGCCGCGACCTTCGCAACGATCGCAGTCGGAGCCACCGGCATCAAGGACGCCTTCGAGGCAGGCAAGGAAGCGGCCAAGAACTCCGCGAAGGAGTCGGCAGCCGCAGCGAAGCAGACCGAGGCCGCTCAGCGCTCTCTTGCCGACGCGATCGACGCGGTGGAGCAGGCAGAGAAGGGCCACACACGAGCACTGCGTGAGGTCGAGTCTGCGGAGAAGAACAACCGCCGCGCGGTGGCGGATGCGGAACTCGCACAGAAGTCGCTCACGCAGGCGCGCAAGGCCGCAACCGAGCAGATCGAGGACATGAACCTCGCCCTCAAGCGCAGTTCCCTCGACGAAGAGGACGCGCTACTCGGGGTTCAGGAGTCCTGGGAACGACTGGTCGAAGCCCGAAGCTCCGGCGACACGACCCCGACCCAGCTACGCAGGGCCGATCTCGCCTACCGCCAGCAGATCCAGCGTCTGACGGAAGTTCGCGAGGCGAACCAGGATCTCCGGGCCGAGGTCGCTGACGTCAACGCCAAGGGCGTCGAAGGTGCGGACCAGGTCGTCGCTGCTCAACAGGCAGTGGTGGACGCCGATGACCGTGTCGTCGACTCGAAGCAAGCGATTGTCGATGCGCAGGATCGAGTCGCTGAGTCGCAGAGGGGGATTGAGCGGGCACTCGACAACGTGGCGGTCGCTCAGCAGAACCTGAACGACACCATGGCAGCAGGATCGCCGTCCCTCGAGAAGTACAACGAGGCGCTCGCGAACCTCTCGCCGAATGCACGGCAGTTCGTCGAGATGACACGCGGAATGTCCGACGCCTGGAAGGAACTCCGGTTCTCGGTACAGGACGCGCTGTTCGACGGGATGGGGCAGAAGTTCTCGGAGCTCGGCGGCACCTACATGCCGATTCTGACGGACGGTCTGACGGCGCTGGCGGACGTGTTGAACACCAAACTGAAATCGGCCATGGATTGGCTGATGACAGATGGTGTCAAGGACGACATCTCGCAAATTCTCACCAACACGGCAGAAGCGTTGGGGCCGTTGCTGGATGGTCTCGGCAATCTCGGTTCAGCGCTGCTGGACCTCTCTGCCGTCGGATCGGATTTCCTCCCGTCCATCACCGGTGCTTTCGAGGAGGGGACCGGCAATTTCGCCGAAATGATTCACTCGATGCGCACCACCATCGACGAAAACGGTAAGTCGCAACTGCACAATTTCATGCAGGAAGCGATCGACACGTTCGCCCAAATCTGGCGCATCATCAAGGGAATCGGCGAACTCGCGGGCAACATGTTCGCTGGTTCGGATGAGGTGGGGGAGTCCTGGCTCGACTCGATCGAGTCCACCCTCGACCGCTGGAACGAATTCCTCGGAACGCCCGAAGGTCGCGAAGAAATCAAGAAGTTCTTCGAGGACGTCAAGTCGATCGTCGAATCGATCATGGGCATAATCTCCACGGCCGCAGGGCTGTTGGGGACGTTCCGGCCCGCCCGGAGCAGCGACGACGGTGAACAAGGCGACGCACCCGGCAAGGTTCCCGAACAGCTCGAACCTGGTCAGGCGCAACGCGCAGGCGCACTGCGGCAAGTGTGGGACGGAGCCGACAACGACGGTGGCTGGTGGGGCAAAACCTCGCGAGGCGTCAACTCGTTCTTCGGCTACAACAACGAAAAAGACGAATACGACGGTGGCCTGTGGAACAAGGACCACGGCGGCTGGGGCGGGGCGATCAACCGCGGACTCAGCGGCGTCGGCGACTTCGTCAGCGGCGGCGCGTGGGACTGGATCGGCGCGGAAGAAGGGCAGTCTCCCGCCGCAGCGTTGTGGGAGAAGTCGATCAATGCGGCCAAGGACGCCTGGGACGGATTCACCGGCTCTGTCGGCGACAAGGTCGAGGACACCAAGAAGTGGTTCGGTGACGTCAGCTCCCGGATCGGTGAAATCGGATCATCGGCGATCACCGGTCTACGAGACGGGGCGAAGGCCAAGTGGGACGAACTGTGCTCACGGGTCTCCGACGGTTGGAATAACACCATCCGGCCGGCGTGGGACACCCTACGCAACGAAGGCCTCGGTGGACTCGCCAACGATTTCCTCTCGAAGATCACCAACGGAGCCGTCACGGACTGGAAGAACCTTCCATCCGCCATCGGTTCCGGTATCGCGGACATCGTCGAAAAGCACTTCCCAGGATTCCGGGGCGCGCTCGACGAACTGCGAAACTTCTTCGGCGGCATCGTCTCTGCGATCGGCGACATCTGGGACGGATTGAGGGAGCGTCTGGCAGGGCCGATCAACTTTGTCATCGACACCGTGCTCAACAACGGGCTCGGCAAAGCGTGGAACGCAGTCGCGGGACTGCTCGATCTGGAACCGTGGCCGACGATCGATCCGATCGGTGAAGTCGGCGGCAAGTCCGGCGGAAACATCGCAGACCAGATGATTCATCGTCGCGACGGTGGCGCGGTGTTCGGTGCAGGTGGCCCGCGTGACGACAAGATTCCCGCCTGGCTCTCGAACGGCGAGCACGTCTGGACAGCAGCAGAAGTCATGGCTGCAGGCGGTCACGGCGAGGTCGAGCGGATGCGCCGCGAGACCTTGGCCAGCAACTACCGAGACGGGGGTCGGGTCCAGAACAAGGGACCGGCGCAGTTCGCGCTCGGTGGTGGTGTGATCTTCGGTTCCGACACCGACACTTGGATGGCGCAGGTCATCCAGGACGCGTTCCCGGAAGTGACGATCACGTCCGCTCTTCGCCCCGGCCATTCCGGCTATCACGGCAAGGGCGGCGCCGTCGACATCGACGGTCCGAACAAGCAGGCCTACGCGGACTGGATTTTCCAGGCGTATCCGCAATCAGCGCAGCTGATTTGGGGTCCTGGACCGTTGCTCTACAACGTCGGCGGAAACATGATCACCGACCAGGGCCAGCTCTCGAATCAGGTGTACGCCGGTGACTTGCCTGGTCACTGGGATCACGTGCACTGGGCGAACGATTTCCCGCAGGCCGAAATGAGCGACGAGGAAAAGAAGTCGCTGTTCGAACGGTTCACGGGAGCGATCAGCGGGGCGTTCAACATGGTCCGCAATCAGACCGCGAACCTGTTCGAGCTTCCGGTCAAGGGGCTGCGGAAGATGATTCCGGAGTTCTCGGAATTGGGCATGTTCGGGCAGATTCCGCTCGCCGTCTACGACAAGTTGACGGACGCGGCTTTGACGATCGTCCGTGGCAAGTCAGCCACTTCCGGTGGTGGAGATGTCCCGTACGACAAGAACTCTGGTGCGGAACAGTGGCGACCCCTCGTGGAGAAGCTGTTCGACGAAAAGGGTATCGACCGGTCATTGGTCGACAAGTACCTGTATCAGATCCAACGGGAATCCGGTGGTAACCCGAACGCGATCAACGACTGGGACGTCAACGCGCAGAACGGTGTCCCATCGAAAGGTCTCGCTCAGGTCATCGACCCGACGTTCCAGTCGTACAAGGACCCAGGGTTCGACGACATCTGGGATCCGGAATCGAATCTCCGTGCGTCGCTGAACTACCTGCTTCGTGACCCGAAGTTCGGTGGGCAAGGTGTCGCAGCGTTGACCGGTGCCGGCTACGACCAGGGCGGGGTCTTCAAGGACAAGACCTTCGGTTTCAACCTCTCCGGAAAGCCCGAAGTCGTGTTCACGGACGATCAGTGGCGGTTGCTGCAGCAGTACATCCCGGCCGTGACAGGTCAACCGCTGACCACACCCGAATCGCCGTCGGTAGCACCTGCTCTCGCAGGTGATCCGGCAGCACCAGTTCCGGGTGCGGCGGCGTTCGATCCGCAGGCGTACATGAACACACGCCTGGATAAATACGGCAAGGACGTCGGCAAGATCGGTCAGGACGCTCTGCTCGAAATCTTCGGGCTCAAGGGCACTCCCATCGATCCGAACAGCTACTACCGACAGGCCTTTGAGCAGGCGTCGAAGGCCACAGTGCCGTCGGCGGGTGCTGCTCCCGGTCTCACCGCCGGGTCGCAGTACAACGTCGGCACCACCAATCGACCGGACCAGATTTACGCCGGCGACGGCGCTGCCCCGGTCGACCAGTCCACAACCATCAACATTCAGGTCCAGTCTGTCGAAGAGGCATTCGCGAAAGCGAAAACCTATGCGGCGCAGCTGGCCCTGCAGCACGGGGCGAGGTGGAGTTAGTTGTTCGATTCGACAGCGAAGGTGGAAATCTTCGGTTGCGACGGGTCGTACTTCTGCCTCGCGGGTGAGGGTCAGGGCGCCGAAGGGGTGTACCTGTCCACCAACCCGCGAGGCATTTACGACGCACCGGTGTCGACGATCTGGAAGTCTTCGGCCTTCCAGATCGGCGGCAGCTACCGAGGTAAACGCATTAACCAACGCGAAGTCGTGTTCGGCGTCGAAATTCTCGGAGACTCGTCCGAGGAATGGGAGGAGAACGACTCCCGATGGCGCAAGGCTTGGGACTACGAAATCGATCCGTGGGACCCCAACGGATCTCAGACTCGGATGCGGATCACCACCGAACGGTCCGGCTCACGGGATCTGCTGCTCCAGCTGTCCGAGAACCCGGACTTCGCGTCAGACAAAGATCCGCGCCTGACCGGTCACGGCACCGTACCGATGACCGCGATCGCCGGGCAACCGATGTGGTTCCAGGACGACGAGCTCGACGGGTGGAAGCTGGAGGGCGGCACGTCGGGGTCCGGGACTGTCACTATCTCGAACCCGACCGACCAGCCGATGCTCATCAAATGGATCGTGACGGCGCCGGGGACGTGGACACTTCCTGATTTCTCCTGGGTCGGCCGCAAATACGAACGCGTGCCGGGTGGGAAGTATCCGACTCGGACAGTCAAACTTCCCGCCCTGTCGGCGTCGGAAGGTGGCGCGACGGTCGATCTCGACCCGATGAAGTTGATGGTCCGAGACGTCAACAACACGAACCTGCTCGGCCGGATGGGCGGCAGGTTCTTTCTGCACAAGATCCCGCCCTACACACCCGAGACGCTGCTTCCGGTCTCAGTGACCGGCGCGACACCCGGGGCGGGAGTGGTCCTTCGTCAACCCCGCCACTGGTCTCGACCATGGGGCCTCGAATGAGCCAGGAGGTGCGCCGATGACAGCTCCCCTGATCGACGAGGACCTTCTCGCACAGTGCAACGCGATCTGGGCCGCGACAACGGAACAGGAACGGGAAGAGACGCAATGTCGCCTCGAACCGCCACTGCTGCGGCTCTGGGACGGCGACTACAAACTCCAGCACGTCGTCGCATGCGAGTACTCGGCGAACTTCGAGTGGATCAACAACGACTCGGGAACCGGATCCACCGAGATCCCGTTCGACTCCGAAGCAGCAATGTGGATCTGGGACGTCAAAGCGCGGATGGCGCGCGGCGAGAAGCGAAACATCCACATCACCGTCGACAAGGACGGTGCGCGCTGGTCCGGCCGCATGCAGGACTTCTCGGTCCAGAAACGCGAGGACGGTACCGTCGTCCTTGTCGTGCGGTGGATGCACGACTACGAGAACCTCAAGTGGTATCAGGTTTGGTCGAATCCGAATCTGCCTGCCGCACTGCAGTTTCCGCGTGTATTTATGCTTGCCGGGCCTGCGATTTGGGCGCTGAAGCTCAGTCTGTTCCTTCAGATCAAGCGTGAAAATCGTTCAGCGTGGGCACTTTCCGACGATCCCTTGAATATCGCCTCGTGGGGTTCCGGGCTCGACATGTCCAACTGGAATGTCGTCGTCAAACCCACCAGCTTCATGGACGACCTCAACGCAGGCACCTTGTGGGCGATCGTCTCGTCGCGGTGGAAGACCTGGCACGACATGGCGAAGCGCCCCCTCGAGGACGCCGAACTGACCGTCGTCGTGCGTCGATACCTCGAAGGCGACCCGCTGCCTTGGCCAGGAGCGAACCTCCGCCATGGTGCACTCGTCATCGACATCGTCGACAAGTCCGGTTACTACACCGGAACGTCCAACGGCGGCAACCTCTACTCCGGTCTCACGCGCGCAGTCGCGAAGTTCGCCGACGACTTCATCGACTCGACACTCGACCTGATCGTCGATGCCGACGTGCCCGGCGACTACTTCATGCCCGGCTACAAGTCGACACACGTGTCGATGCCCTACGTGATTTACCGCGAGGGCGAAGAGACCGGCATACGCTCGTCGACTTTCACGTACTCACCTTCTACAGCGGTTCAGGTAAACGCGGGCGGACACTCGATGCCGGGGGTCGTCTAGCCCCACTCGTTGATTCGGGTGGGGCTAGACGATCTCAATCGTCAACGAATTGCTTTCCGCGACTATCCAGATGCTCGGGGATCTCACAGCGATGATCCCCGGCGTGCCGCCTCTCGGCGGTGCTGCTGACGCGGTGCTCAAACCGCTCTACACGGACACCATCTTGGCGTGGATGTCCGTCGATTCACCTCAGCGCAAAAACAATTCGGGGTGGTCACGGTACTTCGAGTACTTCCAGGACGGCGCTGACAAGGCGTACACACTCAGCTCGCTCCTGGTGCTCCGTGCCGGCTTCTACGCGACCAAGACGTGGTTCACGCACGAACTGGCCATCTCTGATGCGGCTCCGTTCCTCGTCGGGGACAACGGACTCGGTCACTTCTTCCTCGGTGATCGAATCGGGGCAACGATCCCTGGTGACTTCACCGGGGAGGTGTACGTCGATCGGGTGTGCAGGCTCTCGCTGGCCTGGGACCGCGACGCGAATCCCGAATGGATGCCGGTCATCGGCGACAACCGTGCGCTGCAGGACCCAGGGCAGCGCGCCATGGAACTGATCGAAGACATCAAGGCGGCAATACACGACCTCGGCGTCAATTTCTGAACCAAGGAGACTCACATGTCAGTCGACGAGTTCCCGTTGCGGGACAACTCAAATCTGGACGATCCGGAAGAGATGTTCTTGCATCTCCTCGTCGGACTGCCCGGGATGAAGGGTGCGCCACTCCCATTCCCGGTGTCGTATCTGCGTCAGGTGTCGCGCCGCCTTTACGACGGCGGCGCGCGCCTGGTCGCAGACCCCACCATCGAGTACCACCCGCCACGAACCGGCGACGTCAACTCGATGTTCTCGGCAGGCACGTGGAAGCCGGTCGGCACCGCGAAAGAACCACCGATCGACGTCGACATCTCCAGACTTCCCGACTCCATCCGAAAAGAGCTCGTTCGGCAGCTCATCGCGTCCGGTGAGATCCCCGGGATCGACCCCACTGTCGGACAGGACATCCCCGACATCCTTCGCGGTCCGAACGCGCCGGAGAAACCGAAGGCGGAATCGAAGTCCGACCCGAAGTCTGTGCCCGCCGAGGACCTCCGTATCCGCGTCCGTGAAGTCGCGAAGCAGTGCGGGGTGTCGAACAAGACCGCGCTCAAAGCCCTCAAGGAAATCGGGAGCGACGTCAAATCCGTCAACGCGGCGATCGATCGCAGTACCGCATTCAAGTTGTACGGCCTTCTGGCCCAACCACGTTAGGAGACAGCCATGGAATGGACGGGCGATCCCGTATTTCTCGAACAGGTCATTCGGGATGCGGGAGTGAGTGTCAGCCTCTATCCCGGCGCCCTTGATCGAGGGCAGGGCGATTTCTACAAAATCTGGGGGATCGTCGACCATCACACCGGCGCACCAGTCGGAAGTAACCCCGGCCCCGGCGCAATCGCGAAACACCCCACCCTCGGCCTCGCATCCCAGATTCATTTGTCCCGCAAGGGCATCGCAACCATCTGCGGTGTCGGCATCGCCTACCACGCAGGAGCGGGTTCCTGGCCCGGCATCACCCAGAACGCAGCAAACCAGGTCACGATCGGCATCGAGGCCGAGAATAGTGGTACCGAAGGCTGGTCATCCGAACAGTATTGGGCGTACGTCCGCATCAATGCGGCGATTCTCCGCAAGCTCGGGCATCCGTCGTCTCGCACGATCGGTCACAAGGAATGGGCGAAGGTCCAAGGCAAGTGGGATCCGGGCGGGATGGACATGGATAAGTTCCGCGCGGACGTCGGCAACGTGATCGCGGAACTGAACGGCGTCAAGCCTGACGTGCCGGTCATCGAAAACCAGATCGACCGTGTCCGGTTCTTTTCCGACTGGCTCGGCAATCGCCTCCACGACGGAGAACGCAAGTGCAAGGACGGAGTCGGCCGATACGCGGACTTCGAGAACGGCTCGATCTACTGGCACCCCGACACCGGTGCGGTACCGGTGCCGAAGCTGGTCTACGAGGTATGGGCAGCGCGAGGTTGGGAGATCGAATTCCTGGGCTACCCACAGCGGTTCCACGTCGTATACGAGAACGAAGGCGACCTGCAGAGCTTCCAGGGTGGCACGATCGCCCGCCGCTACGGCACCCCCGGCTACGTCTGCCACGGCGTCATCGGCCGCCGATGGATCGAAGAAGGCGGCGTCCGCGACGTCAACGGCCAGCCCACACAACTCGGATGGCCGACATCGGACGAATACGACCATGAAGGTGGCCGGCGTCAGGACTTCGAGCACGGCTCCTTGGTCTGGCATCCGTCCGGAGCGATCAAGATCGTGAGGAGCGCCTGATGGGACAGCACTCAGCACCCGAACTGTCTACACAGTCCCGCTACCCCTGGCGTGCGACTCTCCGCACCGTTGTCGCGTTCCTCATCGCGATTCTTCCGTATGTCGCAGCGGCGCTATCGGACGCCTCCGCAGAGGCACAAGGCGGTGCTGCAATCGCAGCCCTCCCGATCATCATGGCCATCACCAGATTTCTCGCGCGACCCGAAATCGATGCACTTCTCAAGCAGTACTTCCCACCGTTGGCGACAACGCCGAAAGAGCGGTGACCGGCATGTCAGGGGCACGAATCGTGTCACTGATCATGGGCCTGGTGGCGATCCTCGTCGGAATCGTCTACTGGGGACCAACAGAGTGGGTTCGTCGCCCTCTACCACCGAACCAGACATCACTGGTCCAGGTGGTGGAGGGCTTCGGCCCGGTCTGGCCGATCATCTTCGTCGTCACAGGTGCAGCGCTTGTCTGCGCCGCGGTTCTCGGACGCTACGCAGTTCACGCCCACGTCATTGGCATCTTCGGCTGGATGTTCTACGGCGTCCTGATCCTCCTCGGCTCTCTGCAATCAGAACCACCAGCACCGATCGTCACCGGGCTCATCGGAATCGGCGTCGCTGCAATCCACTTCGGAATGACTCGAGTGCACCAGGAGGTGGGTGAGTGAGCGCAGAGTCCTTGGGTGTCATCCTCGCGCTGATCGTCGCATTCGGCACCGCAGTCGCGGGCGCCGTGACGGCGTGGAAGCGCGCACCCCAAGACAACATTGCCACCTTGGCGGCTCGCGTCGCCGCACTCGAAAGAAAGGTCGAGGAACGCAATGCCGTCATCGATCACATGGACCGGTGGCAGTTGGCGGCTCGAACGTACATCGCTCAACTCCGAAACGCCCTTGCCGACCGCGGTATCGAATCCCCTCGGCCACCAGCGGATCTGGAAATCGCGCCCAGGGTGATCGACGATGACCAGTCCTGATCGGGCGCAACCCGAAGGTGCGATCGGAATCGGTCAGTTCCGTTCGTGGCAGTTGATGACCGAAGCCGACGCTAAAGCTCAAATGTCGGGCGGAGTGCGAACTTCGTTCAACAACGCGCAGAACAAGTTCAAGACCTCCGGGCGCTCCTTGTCCGAGCAATTGGCGATCGTGAATGACCACACCCAGCAGATCGAAGAACTCAGGGCTGAACTCGGCCAGCTAACCATCTGGGGTAACAGTCGCGTATTCACCTCCAACAACACCTATTACGCGAGTCCAGGCACCATCCGCGCTGAAGTCATCATGCTCGGCGCTGGCGCAGGGGGAGGAGCCGGACGCTGGGACCTCATCCTCGGCGCAGGTGGTGCTTCCGGTGGTGGCGGCGGCGGCGAAAACCACTTCGTCATTCCTGGCAGCGTCCTCTTCGACAGTCAAGGCAACGCCAAGGCAATCCCGATCATCATCGGCGCCGGAGGAACTGGCGCACAAGAGACTCGGGGCGCCGGACAAGGCGGCGGAAACACCCAAATCCTCGACATCGTCGTCGGAGGCGGCAACGGCGGAAGTTACGCCCAGAGCACGATCCCACCTCCTGGTGGTTTCGGGATGATTCCCGGCGGCGACGGTGGCCGGACGTATCGGATTGAATCCACTGGAGAAAGCAGCTCGGTTACTTACCCACAAACTCCGGGCGGCGGCAGTGTCTCGCCATACGACATGCACGGCGGGGGTGGAGGCGGCGGCGCTGGCGGAGACAAAGGGAACAACCAATATTCCGTCGGTACCAATGGCGGCAACGGCGGCGTATCCCCAGGAGGCCGGCAAGGAAGCCCCAACGGCTCCAACCCTTCGGAGCTTCTTGCCACCGGGGGCGGGGGCGGCTGGGGGCAGAACGGCAACTGGGGCGGCACCGCTGGTCACGGAGGCTTCCCCGCCGGCGGCGGTGGCGGCGGTTGCGGCGGCAACGGTGCCGAATCATGGGGCCGCGGCGGCAACGGCGGCAACGGCTGCATCTGGATCATCGAGCACGCCTCATGACCAAGTGCATCGAAACCGTTTACACGACTTCCGGTGTGCACACCTGGCACCCGGACACCTTCGCATTCGACCTCTACATGTTTGCAGCCGGTGGCGGAGGCGGTTCGGGAACATCACACACCTCTGCCAGTAGCCGAATCCCCGGTCCTGGGGGCGGAGGCGGCTCGGTGATCCAACTCCTCTCTCAGCAGCGCAAGAAAGTCGATGACCACGTGGTGGTGACGATCGGGATCGGTGGACAAGGCGCCGCGCAGGCGGCGTCGGCCAACGGTTCGTTCAACCCAGGGGAGGACGGCGGGGTCACTCAGTTCGGCGACATCGCAACCGTGCCAGGTGGCGGCGGCGGAGGTCTTCTCTCAGGGAACCGCGTCGGCGGCTCGGGGTCGATCTCTCCTGGCAGTCGCGGCGGCAACGGTGGCAGTAACGGAGGCCCAGGGGAGTTGTCCGATTCGACACCGGTACGCCAAATCTCGGGCGGTGGTGGTGGCGGCTCGGGGAACCAGGCGGGCGGTGGTTCCGGCTGGAACAACCCCGGTGTTGCGGCCGGTGCAGTTGGTCGCAACGCGAACGTCGTGACGGCGTGGTGGTCCTATCTCGCGTCTGGCACCGGCGGCGGCGGCGGAACGGCGGCGAGCCCGGCCGGAAAGAACGGCGGATACCCGAGTGGCGGGGGTGGCGGTGGATACCAATCCGCGGTCGGAGCCGCAGGCGGTTCCGGCGCAGACGGACGGATCGTCGTCGTCGAATACTTGAAGGAGACAGCGTGAACACAGCGACACCAGTTATTGATTGCGGCGGATTCGCCGGTCCTGCAAGAGCATTCCGTGTGACGCCGCCACTTCGTGATCCCTCGAACGGCCGAACCTTCGACCATGTGATCGTTTGTTTCACCGAGTTCGGTGGCCCACGTATTGAGGTCTTTGGAGGAACCGAGCACGGTACCGCGCTCCTGATGAATCCGCTTCCGGGTTCTTGCATCCTTCAACATGCCGTATCTCTCGACGACGCATGCATGTGGGCTCTGACTACAGCCGGGGGCTACGAGATCGTTCCGCCGGAGATCATCGAGCCTGAACCGGAGCCAGAAACCGTGGCGACACAGGACGTTCCAGAACAGGATTCGCCGCAGTCGACGCCGATTCGGGTCTATGCGCTTGCGCAGGAACTCGGCGTCACGTCGGCCGAGATTCTTCAGCGACTCGCTGATCTGGAGATTCCGATCACGAGCGCATCCGCAAACATCGATCCCGATACAGCTCAGATCATTCGAGACTTCTACGCAATGATTCCGGAGGTGAACTGATGCCGGATATCCGACGGCCAACTCCCACCGGAGCTCTGAACCTGCCGACTGTCGGCGACTTCGTCTACTGGTACCGATTCGACGACGACTCAGAGTTCCCCGCAGGTCTTGAGCTGTATTTCCTGATCGGTGATCCCGGTCCAGCGCAAATCCGATGGGGATTCGAGATCACCGGGCACGTCGCACATTTGAAGATCGAGTCCGAGATTGTGGCGACCGTCAAACCGCGCACAAAGTACTGGCTCATGCTCAAGGACACAACAACCACGCCCACCACCGAGCAGGAACTCCAGACCGGGCAGGTGAAGAAGGTGAATGCGCAGTGATTCTCGTAGGCAGTGACGGTGAACGCATCGATCTTGGAACGGAATCGACTCCCAGCGGGGGAGTCCTCGTTCCGCTTGAGGGTCCTCCGGGCAAGGATTCGACCGTTCCGGGTCCGCCGGGTAGAAACGTCGACGGCATCACCCTCTCCGGGGACAACCTGGTCTTCGACATGTCGCAGGGCGCAGACATCACCGTCGCTGTCCCCGCGATCACCGAAGCGAACGAGGCAGCAGGGCGAGCCGAGGACGCCGCCGACGCGGCAGTCCAGACCGCTGCGGGGATCCAAGATGTTGCGTCCGATGCGGCTCAGGTTGCGGAGGATCGGCTGGCTGTGGAGTCCGCAGCATCCGCAGTCGCGACCGACCGTCAGACCGTATCTGACGCGCGCGGCGTCGTCGTCACGGCGAAGGGCGATGTCGAGCAGATCAAGACCGAACTCGTGCAGGTCAAGGTCAGCATCGAGAACACAGCTGGCCTCGTTGACCAGACACTGGAGCAGTACGGCGCACAGTTCGTAATCGAGAGGGAGCTGTCGCAGCAGGCGGTAACCGATGCGACACTGCAGGCACAGCGCGCAGAAGCCGCGGCCGACGACATAGTCGCGGGCTCGGTTCTTGACAACGCCGTCACAACACCGAAGCTAGCTGACGAAGCAGTGACGAAGGGAAAGACCTCCACCGGTGTGCAGGCTTCCCTCGCAAGAGCGGACACATCAGTGCAGGAGGGCGATTCGCGACTGACCAACGCCCGCACTCCAACCGCCCATAGTCACCCCGAATCCGACGTCACCGGTCTAACCGCGAAACTCGCAACCAAGGCTGACCTCGATAGCAACGGGGTACTGGTTCAGTCGCAGATCCCGGCCGTCGCGATCCGGGACTTCCTCGGCGCTGTGGCATCACAAGCAGCGATGCTCGAGCTCGATGGTCAAAAGGGCGACTGGTGCACGCGCACGGACCGCGGTAGCGACTTCCAAATTATCGGCACGAACCCGACGCAGCTTGCGAGTTGGCGCGAGAACACCTACCCGGCGTCACCAGTTTCTTCGGTCAATGGTCGCCAGGGTGCGGTCACGACCCAGGCCGTGGACATCACCGACTCGACCGCCGTCGGACGCGCAGTGATGAAAGCAGCCGATGCCGGTGCCGGCCGACTTGCACTTGGCGTTGACGCGCCTTCCGACACGCGTAGCCCAACACCTGGATCGGTGACAATCGCGACGATGGCATCGGCTGCGAAGCAAGACACTCTCCGATACGGACTCTGGTCTGACACTCGAAAGGTCGGCATCGGCGATGGATTCGCACCCGACGGATGGGAGTTCACCTACCCGGTTGTGGTGACAGGCTGGAAAGTGCAACTCGGAACCGCTGACGCAGCGGGCGGTACTGCCACCGTCATTCAGATGCAGAAAAACGCGGTCGACGTCGCCGGCGCGAGCGTCAGTGTCGCGGCCGGAGCGCGCACTGGTTCGGTGACAGGAGCGTTCGCGTTCGCGGCGGGGGATGTCCTGACGTTCGGGCAGACCGCTGTCGGAACGACGCCCGGTAAGCGAGCGTCGATAATTCTGTCGATGACGAGGGCCTGATATGTCGATGTATTGGTTCAATGCCGATGCCGGCGGTTCTCGCTTGCAAGTGTCCACTTATGTCGACTCGTACCTTAACGGTGCCTCCGCGACAACGCTGGCAGTCACCGTGCCGGGCTCGTCACAGGCTGCCAATGGCGACCTCATGGTCATGGTCGTGGAGACGAACCTCTACTACTGGAGCGGCGTCCCGGCGGGTTGGGAACTGGTCGCAAGCAATTCGGCATTCACGACCAACCGCGCGAGCATCTATGTCTACCAACGCGTCAAGGATGGCACCGAGGCGGCAACGGTCACCTGGGGTCCAGCTAACTCGGCTTGCGCGATCGCCGCGCGCGTCCTGGTCATCCCTGGCGCCGACAAGATCGTCAACCAGTCGAGCACCTTCTCGACGTCGTCGGTGAGCCTCATCCCGACCCCCACCCTTAGTGTGACGATGCCGGGCTCGCTGTTCTTCCGCATGATGTCGCTGTACCGAACCAGCGGTACGCCGTTGACGCCGTCGCCGACCTACGGCGTCGACATGACCCCCATGCCCGAAGTGCACTCCAACACGAGCTTTTTCACGACCCTGGCCATGGCATACAAGAACGTCCCGATTCCGGAGCTGGAGCCGCTATACAACCACACGATCAATCCGACGTCTCGCTATGCATCGATGTCGCTGGAAGTGGTGCCGAAAATGGGGCGCACGATCGCAGCTCTCCAGCAGGTCACTCTGACAGCCTCGCAGCAGAACGTCCCCACTGTAGATACCGACCTGGTCGGGTGGACCCCCCGGGACGCGAACAGCACGGCGTCGTCGGCCGGTCTCGTCGTCAGGGGAGACGGTCCGGTGAATCTGACCGCCAAGATCGACCGCGAGTACTGGAGCGGTGCCGGTACTGCGATTTTCAAGCTCGACGGGGTGGAGATCACGCGCGTGGACTTCGGTAGCTACTCCGCGACCCTCCCGGCCGGATTGAACTTCTACGTCAAGAACGGCCAGGTGCTGTCCGTGACAACGAATACCGCCAATGCGGGTGGATCGTCGAAGATGCAACCGACGTCGTACTTGCAGATCACACCGATCTAGGAACGCGGGGCCGAGCTGGTCTTCCCTTACCCTCCCGACCCCGCCTGACCGACGCTACCATTCTTCGAACATGTGTGCGAATCTTGCGATATGTCGAAGATTGAGCGAGCGCCGCGGCAGTGTCCCAATGGTCACCTGCTCGCACCGAACCGAACGCTCGTCGGCTGGGAAGTCTGCGGTTGCGTTACTGCCCACAACGGCGGGCATCGGACGCACTACTGTCGAGAGTGTGGGGCAACGATCCGGACGCCACCCTGTAGCGGCTCTGAACCCCAGACCGACCGGTGGGCGAACCGCGCCGCGAAAGCCCCCCAAACCCCCGTTTACCCCCCGAATTGAAGTCTCGTGACGGTCATCTAGTGTCTAGCGAAGAATTAGACACGGCAGGCCGAGTGACGTTTTGACAACGCATCTACCTGCGGCTATGTCAAAACGACTTCTTAACGGACGGTTGCTGGTTCGAGTCCAGCCGGGGGAGCGTTGGAAAGAGTCCCTGATCTGCAGAAATGCGGGTCGGGGATTTTTTCGTTTCTAGGAAGATTTCGGTTCGTTGTCACGGATTGTCACAAGCGATCCCAAACTCGTCGCAGCCGCAGCGAGAGCGTCGGTCTGAGAGTGCGTGTAGGTGCGCATTGTGAACGAACTATCGGCGTGACCAAGCCACGCTGCGATGACCGCGATCGGGACTCCCTGGAGGTGCATGAGGGTTCCGCAAGTGTGTCGGGCGTCGTGGAGCCGAACCTGAGCGACGTCCAGATCTGCGAGGATCGCTTTCCATCGCTTGGTGAGGGTGTCGGGGTGCAGAGGTTGTCCGGCTTCGTTGCAGGCGACATATCCGCCGTCGCCGTACCCTTCTCCGAAGGCTAGCTTTTCGGCCGCTTGTTGTCGTTTCGCGGCTTTGAGTTCGTCGGCGAGTGGTTGAGGCAGAGGCAAGGTTCGGCCCGATGCGGTTGACTTGGCGTCCTCTTGGTCGATGGCTTCGCCACCGGCCGACACTCGAGTGGGTCCGATCCTGAGCGTTCTATTCTCCAGGTCCACATCGGCCCATCTCAGTCCTCCGAGTTCGCCGCGTCTAAGCCCTGATAGCGCGAGGTGCCACACGTGCCGCAGGCGATCGTTCTTGATCGCGCCGAGAACGACTTGAACTTCGTCGGCGGTCAGCGTCTGGAGTTGTTTTCGTGTCTGCGGAACGTGGTCGACGAGCGCGGCTACGTTTCGGACGAGTTGGCCTTCCTTCACGAGCTGCTCAAGAACTTGAGACAAGGTGCCAACCATGAGGTTGCACGTTCGTGGGCCCCATTTCTTTCTGGAGTGTCCTGTCGATCGGGTGAGCTTTCCCTCTCTCAGTTCTTTGATGAGTTTGTCGATGTCTAGGCGGGTCAGCTTCTGAACGGAGACGTCGCCTAGTTCTGATCGGACCGGCTTTAGGACGTCTTCGTATCCGACCTTCGTCGTCGGCTTAATTCCATGTCGCGATAGGAGCCAGTTCGCGCAGGCTTGCTCGACTGTGAGATCGATTGAGTGAACGAATGTTCCACGCTGCACTTCGTTTTGAATTCTTGCGAGTTCGTCACGCGCGTCAGCTTCGGTGGCGAATCTCTTTCTTAACTGTTTTCGGCGGCCGGTGATCGGATCGACCCCGGTGTCGACCGTCAGCTGGTATCTGATTGCGTTCTTGCCGCGTTCTTTTTTCGCGAGTTCGATCTTTTTGATCTGCGGAGGCAGTTGTTGTCGTGCCATTTTTTGTCCTTTCTGTGCCAGAGGTCTCGCCACACGTGGATGAGTTCCACGGTCACTTTCAGTTCGTGTGCGATGCCGGCAAAGTGCGCACCGTGCATTCGTTCTGCTTTCCGGTAGGACTCCTCGGAGATGAGAAGTCGTGCCGCGTACTCGTCAGCTTGGCGTTCTTGGAAGTAGTGAATCCGGGCGTCGGGTGTCGACATGTCGTGGTTATGTGTCGCATGTCCGAGTTCATGCCCAAGGGTGGTGCGTGTGTAGTCGAGCGGCATTCCTGCTTGCAGGACGATGATTCGCGGTTCCGCATACCAGCGGCCACGTTCCTTGCCTGGCAGGTTGCCTTCAACTATCGCGATGCCGTTAGCGCCTGCCAGGTCTTCGAGTTCTTTCAATTACGCGTCCCAACCGTGGTCATCTTCCGGAAGGGGCTCGGAACTGGTGTTTGCAGCGTAGGGTTCGTCGCTTTCGATCAGGGCCTGCACATCGACATCGGCAACCCTGTGGGCTTGACCTAGCGAAGTCAACGGATAGACGTTGTCGGCTTCGGGAATTAGTCCGAGAGCTTGGGCTTTTGCGAGTTGCTTTTCGACCTCGGCTCGAGACATTCCTTCGGTGAGACTGATTGTCACGTTGGGGCGTCGTGATCGCGCAGCGAGAAGATCTGCGAGTTGTGGTGTCGTCAGTGAACGATCGACTAGCTCGAGGATGAGGGCTTCTTGATCGGCGGTCGCGAGCAGTTGCCCGTCGGAGTCAACGAAATTCATTGTCTCCTCGACTGTTACGAACCCCAGCTCAACTAGTGCGTCAACAGGGTTGACCTCTACCGCACGGCAAATCGAGATGACGTCGCTGGCGTTGAGACCGTCGGCCAGACGCTTACGTGCAGTTTTCTCGGTTACGTCGAGTATCTCGCCGATCTCGACCGCTGTCAGACGCCTGCCCGCCAAGTGTTCGAGAACTGTCTTCTGCTCGCTCATGATCCTGAGGCTAACCGGTAACTTTCTTCCGGTCAACCCTAGTTTGACGTGCAGTTACGGTCAATTTGGTCGCCATCGACGGTAATTCTTGTTGACTTCGTTCACTAAACCGGTAAATATCTTCCATGTAACTTACAAACAGCGGAGGAAACCGGAATGTTTCTACTGAGTCTGGATGAGATGGAGCGGGTGAAGCGTGTTCACGCACTCCGAAGCTTCGTCGCTATGGAGGAGCGGACACACGTATCTGAGCGGACATGGAGGACGGCCTTCAAGTCGCGTCGGCCGACGCCCCAGGTCCTGGACGCACTCGGTGCACTCGGCGCTCGGAGCAGCAAGATCCTGATCTGGGATGAGCCATCCTCGCTTACGGGTCCGACACTTCGTCAGCAGGTGCCGGCATGAAGCCGACACGTCTACTCACTGCTGTTCAAGCAGGTGAACTGCTCGGAGTTGATGAGACCACAGTCCGACAGATGTGGCGCGAAGGCGAGCTTAAGTGCGTGCACATCGGGCGCGGTCGCAAGGTCTCTGATGCCGAAATCTCGCGCTACATCGAGGAACACGAGCAGTTTGCGCCCACCGCATGAAGATTCGCCAGGCCATGCCGAACGACTCGGCAGCAGGCCAGAACCCTAAGGAATCTGATGACTGAGCGGGAGCTTGCTGACAATCGGGATTCGATGTCGCTTGCGGAGCGCGTTGAGGCCCGCCGCGAACTTGATGAGGCTGCCGGCGTCAAGTACGGACTGCCGTCAGAGCAGGGCTTAAAGCGTTTGGCTCGGATCCTCGGCCCCGGTCTCCGCCGGATCGACAACCAGAAGTAAGCGAAGCCGCCACGGGGGCAACCGTGACGGCCTCCATTCACCTACCCAAAGGAATGAACATGTCTGAGAATACTGCACCGACCAGGACCGACACAGGGTTGCGTGTCGTGAAGCTGGAAGTCGAGCGATTCAAACGCATTCGCGCCGTGGAGATCACCCCGGATCCGAACTCGTCAACGGTGACGATCGCTGGCCGCAATGCGCAGGGTAAGAGTTCAGTGATCGATGCGATCTGGGCTGCGTTGTCGGGTGCCGCGGCGGCGAAGGGTACGTCGACGACTCGCCCGATTCGTGATGGGGAGAACTCGGCGCGGGTCACTGTGGATCTCGGTGACATTGTGGTGACGCGTACGTGGTCGGGGGAGAAGACCGCGTTGAAGGTGGAGTCGAAGGACGGCGCCAAGTACAGCTCACCCCAGCGGATGTTGGATGAGATGGTCGGCCGGTTGTCGTTCGATCCGTTGGCGTTTGCTTCGTTGCCGGCGAAGGATCAGCAGTCGGAGTTGCTCGGTCTGGTGGAGTTGCCGTTCGATCCGGCTGTCCTTGCAGGGCAGCGGAAGTCAGCCTTCGATGAGCGCACCGATGTCGGCCGGACGGTGAAGCAGCTCAAAGGTCAGCTCGACGGGTTCCCTGAGATCGGTGACGACGTGCCTGACGAGCTGGTATCTGTCGCCGCGCTGGTCGCCGAGCTGGATACAGCTCGTGAACTGGAGGTATCTATCGAGGTCGCAAACGATGAGATTGCCACCGCGAGGAACATCTTGGCCGAGACTGACCGCGCAATATCCGAGCTCCGCGATAAGGAGAACCGTTGGCTGGCAAAGCTCGAGGAGACCAAGGCTCGCCTGGCTGCTCTTCCTGATCGCATAGACCTCGAGCCCATCCGCTCGCGGATCGACAACGCGGAGACGATCAATGTCGGTGTTCGTCGGAAGCAAGAGCGGCAGCAAGTCCTCGACCAGCTGGAAGATTGGCGGGAGAAGCAGGACGCGCTCACTACGCGGATCGCCGATCTCGACAACACGCGGGAGGCCGGTCTCGCTGCGGCTGAGTTCCCGGTTCCTGGGCTGGGTTTCGATGAAGACGGTGTGACTCTCGATGGTGTGCCGTTCGCGCAGGCGTCGGCGGCGGAGCAGCTGCGGGTGTCGGTGGCGATGGCGATGGCACTGAATCCGAAGGTTCGGATCATCCGCATCACTGACGGGTCGCTGCTTGACTCGGAGAATCTGGCGCTCATCGAGGAGATGGCAGGCGCCAACGGTTTCCAGGTGTGGATCGAGCGGGTCGACGAGTCCGGCGCGGTCGGGGTCGTCATCGAAGACGGCGAGGTCAAAGCATGAGCGTCAACGAGGAAATGTTGCGGTCGGTAATGGGGCACATCGAGTTGTGGCCGAACCTGCTGGATATGTCGACGTGGCGGTGCGGGACTACTCGCTGCTTCGCGGGTTGGACAGCCGATCTTGCTGGCGCTGAGTGGATCGCGGACAGCCTCGATCAGACCCAGGTCGGCCCGATCGATGGAGAGATGTGGTTCGCGGGCAGTGTTGTTCGCTCGGCGTCGGGTGAGTTGTTCCATGTATCTGAATTCGCGCGTCGCGAACTCGGATTGACAGCGGAAGCCGCCGACGCGTTGTTCGATGCCTCGAACACAGTGAAAGATCTCCGCGAGATGGTCGAGAATCTCTGCGATTTCGGGACAGCTTATGACGCTGCACCGAAGACGCAGGCTGAGGTGACCGGGCCATGATGATGCTCGCAGATGGCGACGTGAAGTTGATTCACACTGTCGAACCTGATGGGCGCGTGCGGATCACGATCGAAATCGCGGGAGAAGTAGTTCGGGCTCCGACATTCGCGCACACCACGTATTCGCTCGAGTCGTTGACGTTCATGGACGAGATCGCATCGCAGGACTTCCGGCGGTCCATCCGATGAAGCGCCGAGCGATGACAGTGCTCGGATACCTGAGCTTGTACGCGTGCGCGGCGATCGTCACGGTCGCCGTCTACTACAGCATCCCGAATGGGGCGAACTGATGGAACCTGTTGTTGTGTACGACGATCGGATGATATGGCATCTCGCCGCTGGCACAAAGATTCGTGAAGTCGGGAAGGGCGGCCGGGTATTCGTTGTGGACAAGACCCGGCCTGGTCGGCTGTGGCTTGGTTCGACGCCGTGTGCAGTGTCGGATCTGGAGATGCCAGTGGAGGTGATCGGACGTGGACGCTGACGAATTGGCCGGCGTCCTGGTCGAGAACCTCGACGAGTTGGACGGATTCGGAGTGTGGACAGAAGTCGACTACGACCGATACAACGGCGCGAACAGCCGCGGTTGGGCGACAGCATATTTCGAGATCACCTCCGCGAACGGGCGAGACGCATCGATGACATACCTGGTTGCCTACCCCATCGAGTCCGACCCCGACGACGGCGCAGTCGACCGCGCATACGACGAAGTCAAAGATCACCAGATTGGAGTCGACCTGTGAAGATCAACGGAACCAGCGAGCGGCAGTTCGACTACAACTCGGACGCTGATCTCGGGTTTGTGCCGCCGACCGATGCGGCCTTGTCAGCGAAGGCTGCACGCACCGTCGCGGCGAACTCCCACGACGCCGACGACGCCCGCCTACTGCTGTCAATGCTCGGCCTGCTCGAACCGGAGGAGTCGTGATGGCGGCGACGAAGAAAGCCGGGCTGTGGTCCGACGTCGACGATGTCGCGACCTTCGCACACCAAGTGTGCGAGGACATCCGCGAATCGGACACTCGCGCACTGCATGACCGATTGACGGTGGAGTGCGCTCGACGGCCCGGGCAGATGGCTCAAGCATTGATGGCGCTGGCGGCCTGGGTGAATCCTGACGAGCGAATCACGGCCCGGCTGGATCGGGTTGAGCGAATCGCGGAAGTGAAAGCCGAGCACGTGATGCGCGCCAGGGGAGTGAGGGTGTGACGTTCACTCCGAAGGCGACGAAGTGCATGGCGTGCGGAGCGGCGATCTTCTTCTGCCGCACATCGAATTCGGAGCGGATGCCTGTCGAGTTCGAGCCGAACCCGAACGGCAACCTCGCTGTCACCCCGAAGTCGGAGGGGTTACCCGAAGCGGTGGTGATTCGTCCCGGGCAGGCCGCGGGCATGCGTGCCGCCGGCCTCCCGACTTATGTCTCTCATTTCGCGGCGTGCCCGATGGCGGATGAGTTCCGCCGCAAGGCCCGCCACAAATCAACTGTTGACACCTACCGCCGTAACGCGGCGGCCCGATCGAGAGCGAGAAGAGCATGACCCCTCGATACCCCCAAGGCGCGCAATTGAGTTTCGCGCGCTTCCTCATTCTGTCCTGCGCCATCGTCATCGGCGCCGTACTCGTAGGAGTGTTCCTGTGACCAGCTGGACTGAACTGCCATTGGCCGCCTTCGATCTCGAAACTACCGGGCCGAATCCGACGAAGGACCGCATCGTCACCGCGTGCCTTGCACGCATCGACGGCAAGTCGGTCACTGCGCAGAACTGGCTGGTCGATCCCGAGATCGAAATCCCTGAAGGTGCCACGAACATTCACGGCGTCAGCACTGAGAGGGCGCGGGCAGAGGGCGCACCGTACGCCGATGGATACAAGCAGATCCGCGACGAGCTCGAGCGGGTATGGGCCGAGGGTCGGATCATCGCAGCGTTCAACGGCAGTTTCGATTTCACGATGATCGATCAGGAGGGACAGCGTCTCGGATATCCGAAGCTGGTGTACGGCCCCATTTTTGATCCCTACGTTGTGGATAAGGCTGTGGACAAGTGGCGTCCCGGCAAACGACAGCTGACGCAGATGTGCCAGCACTACCGAGTCAAACTGGAGAACGCACACAGCGCTGATGCAGATGCCCTCGCGGCAGCCCGGCTCGCGTGGGTGCTCGGCAACAGCAACCCGGATCTCCCTGACGAGCGACGTGGCACAGGACTCGCGACACTCACCGTGGATGAACTGATGGAGATGCAAAAGTTCTGGAGGCGTGAGCAGCAGGAGAGCCTGGCTGAGCACTTCGCGAGCAAAGGCCAGGACGTCTCTGACATCAACCCGGACTGGCCCATCCGAGGTGCGGCATGACCGCACCAACCGACACTGGTTCAATCCTGATCGAACTTCCGGACCTTGAGCAGGGCACTGACGAGTGGCACGACCAGCGTCGAGGAATCATCACGGCATCTGTCGTCGGCAAGCTGATCACATCGAAGACCCTCAAGGCTGCAGCAAATCCGGAATCACGTAGCTTAACTGCGCATCTCGTGGCTGAACGCATCACCGGCTGGACCGACCCGACCTACATCAGCGACGACATGCTGCGCGGCATGGCGGACGAGCCAAGAGCACGCGACAAATACGCCGAGCACTACAACGTGCCAGTGCGCCAAGTAGGTTTCATGATCCGCGAGACCCGCGGCGTCAAGCTCGGCTATTCACCCGATGGCCTGGTCGGCGACGACGGGTTGATCGAGGTCAAGTCGCGCCTGCAGAAGAAGCAGGTCGAAACCGTTCTTTCCGGCGAACCGCCGGCCGAGAACATGGCCCAACTCCAATGCGGCCTATTCGTCTCCGGCCGCGAATGGATCGACTACATCAGCTACTCAGGCGGCATGCACCTGTGGGTGACCCGCGTGTTCCCGGATCAACGTTGGTTCGACGCCATCGAAGCGGCGGTTCAAGGATTCGAGAAGAGCGCCGCCGAGATGATTCGCCTCTACGAACAGTCGGTCGTCGGATTCCCGATGACCGAGCGAGTATTCACAGAAATGGAGTTCGACTAATGGACGTCGATTTGATTGCGGCAGCAGCTCCGCGATCCGACCAGATCAACGCCGACGACCTCATTGCCGGCCCGCAGATCGTCACCATCACTGAGGTGCGTAAGGGCAACAGCGAGCAGCCCGTCGAGATCGTCACCGCTGAGTTCGGCCCAGATCGTCCGTATCGACCAGGCAAGAGCATGACCCGCGTCCTGCTAGAGGTGTGGGGGCCGAAGTCTGGAACGTACGTCGGTCGGAGACTCAAGCTGTACCGAGACCCGGAAATTACGTTCGGGCCCAGCAAGGTTGGCGGGATCCGAATCAGTCACATGACGGACCTCGACAAAGCGAAGGCGATCCCGCTCACCAAGACTCGCGGCAAGAAGGAGCTTTTCCGGGTCGAGCCGCTACCCAGCGGCCTGCAGATCATCTCCGCCGAGGAGGCCGGCGAGATCGCAGCAGCCATCGAAAAGGCAGCCGACCGCGCGGAGCTCAATGCGATCGGCGCGCAGCTCAAGGCCTTCGACCTGGCCGACCATCGTGGACGCCTACAAGGGCTGTGGAAGTCGCGACTGTCCGAGCTGGAATCCGCCCCAAACCTGGACGCAAAACCGGAACCTGATCAGGGCACGGCCCCGACTCTTCGGGATCGTCTCGTCGCGGCACTGGTCAGTGAAGGCAAGGCCGACGAGCCCGAACAGGTGGGGTATCTGTCGGGTGAGTTCAAGCGCCCGATCACGACTCTCGATGATCTCACGGACGCCGAGGCGCTTGAGATCACCGAGTTCCTCGAGGGTGCCCAAAACCAAGCCCACCAGTAGCGGCCGATTCAGGCCTCGCCGAGGCCGAGTAAGCCATCGCAACACCCACCAAGAGAAGGAATACAACATGAGCAAAGTTCACAACTTCAACGGAACCCCTGACGGACAGTCGGATTCGATGGTCAAGTACAGCTTCTCGGGATCACCTACGTCGCTGTACGAGCACACACCGAAGGTCGGGGAGCAGCGCGTCATGAGTGTCACGGTCGAGTGCACACTCTCCGGTACCGATCAGGTGAAAGACGGAGACCGGGCAATCGCTCGATGGAAGGTCGTCGACGCAGGTATCGGAACCATGGCAAAGCGCGCCGACGCCGACGAGCCGACCCTTGACTTCGAGTCGGGGGAGAGCAACGAGTACGGCGACTACGGCACCGCCGACACTGAACCCGTCGCCGACTCTGCAGATGACGGCGCCGAAACCGGGGGCGAGCCTGACGACAACGATGCCGGCGCCGACGAGGCAGACAACGTCCACGACATCGGCGGACCGAAACTCTTCTCCGCCGAATAGCCGTCAGCAGAATATCGGTACCAACAGTTGACTGTGTGTACCGAATAACGTGACATCATCGAAGGCGGGTTCGGTCCAAGCCGCATCACCGGACCGGCCCGCCTTCCACGAACACAACGAAGGGACGACCGTGGACCAGCCCACAACAGCTCTCGACACACCCGAAGCGGTCCTCGCCAACCTTGCACAGCTTCGCCAACGTCAAGAGGAAGACCGAAAAGCCCGAATCTCCAGCATTCGCCACGCACGCGCGATCGGACTATCAAACCAAGCGATCGGTGCCGCACTCGGAATCACCGAAGCGGCCGTTCGGATGATGATCAAACGAGTCGGCGACCCCGCAAGCCAGGAGGAACGTTGTGGCGCGTGAGTACGCCCGCACACGAATCGACATCGCCGACGACCGAGACTTCGAAAGCCTCTCCGTTGACGCGCAATTCGTCTACCTTCGGATCCTCATCCCGGACCCCAGTCTCCGATACAGCGGCGTCGTCGACTGGCGACCGAATCGTCTCACGCGAAAAGCGAAGGATCTGACACTGGACCGGCTGATTTCCGCGGCGGCCGAACTCGAAGAGCGACGCTACGTGCTGTTTGATCCGGAAACCGAAGAGGCTCTCGTGCGGTCCTTCATCCGGTCCGACGAGTTGATGCGTAACCCGAAGATGGCAGCGTCTGTCGTCAAGGCATACCGCGAGATCGCATCTAGAACCCTTCAAGCGGCCGTCATCTCGGAGCTCAAACGAGACCGCATCGAGCACCCCACTTACTCGTCATGGGAGCACAAGGACACGCGTGAATCGTTGACGAAACTGCTGTCGTATCCGGACCTGGCATCGGTTGGTTACACCAATGCGATTGCGGTCCCGATTACCAATCCTGATCAGGTCCCGATTACCAATCGGATTACCAATGGGAATACCAATGGGATTGGTAATCCGGGTACCAGCCCCGATTACCAATCGGATTACCAATCGAATTCGGTCCCGATTCCCAGCAACAGCAACAAGCAACATGCAACAAGCAACAAAGGTGGTTACGTAAGTACGGAAGGTCACCAGCGCGACCCGAACGAACCACCACCCTCCAAATGTCCTCAGCACACCGACGATCCGAACCCGCCGAACTGCCACGCCTGCGGCGACGCACGCCGAAACCGGCAAGCCTGGGACCGCAACCAAGCCGACGAAGCGAAACTTGCAATCTCGACCAGAGCGCGACAGCGAGCCGAACTCCTCGCTGAAGCAATCGACGAATGCAACATCTGCGACGAACACGGCTACTTCGGGACAACTGTCTGCGAACACAACCCCGATCGAATCGAAATCAACCGGCGCGGAGCAGCACTCGCCCGAGCGGTACTTGCGGGCAAACCGATAGACGAGGCGACGACCGATGAGAAACCCTGACCTCCAGCAACTCGAAGACCGCGAACTCGCGCTCACCGTCTCCTGCCGCTACTGCCAAGCGCCAACCGGCAAGCCGTGCACCACCACCGACAACAGCGGCACGCACGAACTCATCAACTTCCCCGCACACCTCGGACGAATCACCCGCGCACAACGAATCCAACGACTCATCGCAGAACGCACCAGGAGCACCGAAATGCCACAAACCCAAACCGACCCCAGCACCGACACACTCCCGGCCGCCACCGACGCACACAGCCCCAGCAACCACGGCCCAGTCGTAGGTATAGACCCCAGCCTCACAGGCACCGGCCTCGCCATCATCACCAACAACACACCCCAACTCCACACAATCGCCAGCCGCGGCAAACGAGACGACACCTGGCAACAACGCGCCCACCGACTCACCGAACTCCGCAACACCACCATGGGACTCATCCCACGCAACACCGAACTATGCGTCATCGAAGGCCCCGCATACGCCGCCCAAGGCACCGGAATCCACGACCGCGCCGGCTACTGGTGGATGCTCTACCAAGCCCTCACGGCACTCAGAATCCCCACCGCCGTATGCCCACCCACCACCCGCGCAAAATGGGCCACCGACAAAGGCAACGCAGGCAAAGCCGACGTCGCCATGGCCATCACCAAACTCTGGCCCAACACCACCATCCGAGGTGACGACCAAGCCGACGCACTCTGCTTCGCCACCATCGCCGCCCAACACCTCAAACACCCCATGCCCTACCTCGTCCTCGAACGCCACAAACTCGCACTCACCAAAATCGTGTGGCCCGACAACCGGTGGATACACTCAACAGTGCCCCACGTAACGGCACACCCAAAGACGGCACACAAACCCACGGAGAGGGCACATGGCGAGCACCAAACCTGACGGCATCAGCGACCGCGTTCGAGCCCTCGGAGCCATGAAAGATCGCCGCGACGGCAAGACCTGGGCCGAAGTTGCGGAGGCATGGGGCTACCAGGACAAGAGCACCGCCTGCCGCGCCGTGAGACGTGTCCTCGAGCGCGTCGAAGGCGAAACCGCCGACGACTACCGCGAAGTCATCGCAGCCCGCTACGAGGCGCTCTGGGCGAAGTCGTGGGAAGCGATCAACGCGGCGGAAGCGAAAGGCCAGTTGGTCGGCAAATCGCAGCTCGTCGCATCGGCCCGCGGTGTGCTGGACAGCCTCGCGAAACTGCAGGGCTTGCAGGCGTCGACGAAGTCCGAAGTCACCGTCGTCACGCGTACGGCGATCGACTCGGAGATCGAAGCATTGTTCGGGAAGGCCGGCATCAGTTCCGGTGAAGAAACCACCAACCCACAGGAGAATTCATGACAGCACAGAAGTTTCGGAAGAAGCCCGTCGAGATCCAGGCAGTGAAGTGGGACGGCACCGCCGAATTAGCGAAACCAATCATCGAGTGGATCATGTCGCAAGGCGGCACCGCTGCTTACGACCGAATCCCCGTCTCGGCTAGCCGGTTCAACAACCGCTACGACGAACGGATCCACATCAACACTCTCGAAGGTTCGATCACCGCGAGCCCGAACGACTGGATCATTCGAGGCGTTCAGGGTGAGTTCTACCCCTGCAAGCCTGACATCTTCGCAGCCACATACGAAGCCGTGTCTGGCGGTGCAGCATGAGGCAACCGAGCGTCGGCGACGTCGTCCACTACCAGTCGTACGGCACCCCGGGTGGTGAGTATCTGCCGGAGCCGCGCGCAGCGATCGTCACTGAAGTCGAATACGTCCACGACTCCGAAAAGCTGACGGGAATGTACCCGAGTGGCGAGGCGATGGACCGCGCAGTTCAGTGGTGGGACAACGGCCGTGGGGGCGCTGTCCCGCGACGGATCGACGGCGGGGTGATCCCGATGACGTACAGGGTTGGTCTGTGCGTCCTGAACCCGACGGGAATGTTCTTCAACACCCAGTTGCCCTATGCGGAGGAACCCACACCCGGACACTGGAACTGGCCGCCGTCAGTCGAAGAACCCGTTGAAGAGTTTTGTGAACTTTGCAACGGGACACGCAACGAAGCCGGAACCCCATACGCATGCCGAGGTTGCTCCGGCACAGGACAGGCGACCGCATGACCATCATCGTTACCGTGTTCACGAAGCCGAAGTGCGAGCCCTGCAACGCAACCAAACGCAAACTCGACAAACTCGGCGTCCGATACACCGCCATCGACGTCACCGAGTCACCGGAGGCCGTCGCACGGTTGAAGGCGCTCGGCTACCTCGGTGCTCCTGTTGTCGAGTGCGGTGACATGCACTGGCAGGGCTACAGCCCCGACAAATGCAAACAGCTCGCAGACAACCTCGCTGCCGCAGAACCAGACGACGAGCAGGCCGCCGGCGAATACCTCGAGCAGTCCGCATGACCACGCCCGAACCCGACAACCGGTCGCGCATCCCACCCGTCTGGTTCTTCGCCCTCATCCTCGCCATGACCGAAGACCGAAAGCGCCACAACCATGGGTGACGTCGTTCCGTTCCGCACACCGGAAGCAGCACCCGCGAACACCACATGTCCATGCGGCAGCGCATGGTTCACCGCAACCGTGTGCCTGAACGGAACGACCATCACCGGCCACAAACAACCACTCCACTGCACACACTGCGGAAACGAACACACCCCATAACCCGAACGTCCGCGGGACCTTCCCTGCCGCGGCCGAACGAAACACATAGCAACACAACAGGGAAAGGCCCACCATGCCCGTCACAATCCACGGCACACGCGACCTCGACATCAACGACCTCCACCCACACCCCCAAAACCCCAACCGCGGCGACGTCGAAGCACTCACCGCATCCCTCAACACCTTCGGCCAATACCGCGCCATCGTCGCCCTCACCGACGGCACCATCCTCGCGGGCCACCACCTCTGGCAAGCCGCCCGCGCCAACGGCCACACCACCATCCGCGTCGAAGTCATCGACTGTGACGAACAAACCGCCCGCAAAATCCTCATCGCAGACAACCGCCTCGCCGACCTCGGCCCCGGAGTCGACCCCGAACTACTCCTCACCGTCCTCAACGACCTCGACATCCTCGACGGATCCGGCTACAACGCCGACGACCTCGCCCTCCTCGAACAAACCATCAACCCACCCCAACCCAACGCCGACCCCGACGACGCCCCACTAGTCCCCGACAAACCCAAAAGGACGGCAGCCGGCCAAACCTGGCGCCTCGGCACCCACCGCCTGTACGTCGGCTCAAGCACCGACACCGATGCCGTACGAACAATGCTCGCGGGCGACACCGCCGACTGCATCTGGACCGATCCGCCCTACGGCGTCGACTACATCGGCAAAACCAAAGACGCACTCACCATCTCCAACGACACCACCGACGGCCTCCCGCAACTCCTCGCCGACGCATTCGCCACCGCAACCGCCGTCGCCCGACCCGGAGCACCCGTCTACGTCGCACACGCAGACACCGAACGCATCACCTTCGAAACCGCCCTCACTGCCGCAGGCATCACCATCCGACAGAACCTCGTCTGGGTGAAAAACCAACTCGTCATGGGACGCAGCGACTACCACTGGCAACACGAACCGATCCTCTACGGCTTCACACCAACCGCACCCGGCGTCGGCCGCCTCGGCCGCGGTAGCAAACACTGGCACGGAAACAACAGCGCCAGCACCGTCTTCACCGTCGACAAACCCACCGCCAACAGCGACCACCCCACCATGAAGCCCGTCGACCTGATCGCCGCCCACCTCAACAACTCCTGCCCCGTCGGCGGCATCGTTCTCGACCTATTCGCCGGCAGCGGGTCAACACTCGCCGCCGCCTTTATGACCGGACGCCGCGCCGCGCTCATCGAGCTCGATCCCCGATACGCAGACGTCATCGTCGCACGCTGGGAAGCATTATCCGGTGACACCGCCGAACAGGTGGCCTGACGATGCGCTCACGCCGAGTCAACGCCCAAACCGCCGAGAAACACGAACGCGCCCTACAACTCCTCATCGGCGGCGCCACCAACCAACAGATCGCCGACCAACTCGGATACTCCAGCCGCGGAGCCGCACACAACGCCGTCACCCAAGCGCTCAACGAACACTCCGCGCGCAGAGCCGAACTCGCCGACCAAGCTCTCACCATCGCCCTCGAACGACTCGACGCACTGTGGCGCCCGCAGTACGTCAAAGCGATCCGCGGCGACGGCCACGCATCCGAAACATGCCTCCGAATACTCGACCGACAAATAAAACTCCTCGGACTCGGAGCACCCAGCCGCGCAGACATCTCCATCACCTCACGCACCGAGCTCGACGTCCAAGTGGAAACGCTGCTCACCAAACTCGCTGACCGACAAACCCACCCAGTGATCGAAGCAGACAAAGAACCCGACAAGGAGTAACCATGAGCACGTTCGATGGAGGAGCCTGGCGCGCGCTACCAGCGGCCGACAAGCAGTACCTACGCGACAAACTCGCTGAAGCATGCGCACGCAAAGGCATCCCCATCAACGACACCACCAGCCCCGGCATCCTCGCCCTACGTCACGAGTCGGCCGTCACCGTGCAACGCCCACACCTCGAGCTCATCGACCGTGAGCTCACCAAACTGCTCTCCACGCCCAACGCGAAACTCATGATCTGGACACCACCGCAGGTTGGCAAAAGTATGCGCGTGTCGCGTTGGTTCCCGTTCTGGTGGCTCAGCCACCGCCCCCGCGACCGCGTCATCCTCGCCTCCTACGCAGCCAGCCTCGCCAACACACACGGCGCCGCATGCCGCGACCTCGTCGAATCACACGGCCTCACCTACGGGCTACGAATGCGCGACGACGAAAACACTCGCGCCAACTGGTCACTCACCACAGGTGGAGGCATGCGATCCGTCGGCACCAAAGGCGGCCTCACCGGTCACCCCATGAACCTCGGCATCATCGACGACCCCTTCGCCGACCGCGCCGCCGCCGACAGTCCACTCATCCGCGAACGCGTCTGGGAGTGGTACAGCTCCGCGTACACCACCCGAAAAGCGCCCGGCGCACGCGAAGTCATCGTCATGACCCGCTGGCACCCACTCGACCTGTGCGGCCGGCTACTCGAACGCGACGGCCGCACCGAAGAAGGCGGCGAATGGACCGTGCTCCACCTACCCGCCCTCGCCGTCGCACCCGACCCAGCGAAAGGCATCTACGCCGACCCCCTCGGCCGCGAACCAGGCGACCCACTGACACATCCCGTCATCGACCTCGGCGACATCGACTCCCTCGCCGACCACTGGCGACGGAAGAAGAAAGGATCCACCAGCCGAGACTGGAACGCCGTCTACCAAGGCAGCCCGTTCGACTCCGAAGGTGCTCTGCTCACCGAAGCGCACATTCGCGACGCCACCGCAGACCTCACCCTCGTCACGCCGCGCATCGCGGGCGTGGGCATCGACCCGTCCGGCGGCGGCCGTGACACCGCAGGCATCGTCGGCGGCATCCTCGGTAGCGACGGCAAGTTCTACTGGACGCACAACCGCACCGCGCGCATGACGTCCGACCGGTGGTCCCGCGAAGCATGTTTGCTCGCCGACGAGATGGACGCCGACCGTTTCGTCATCGAAGTGAACTACGGCGGCGACCAGGCAACGACCCTGTTGAAGCAGGCGTGGGATGCGCTGCAACGCGAAGGGGCGATCGACAAGCGGAAACTGTGCCCGCGCCTCGTGCCGGTTCATTCCCGGAAGTCGAAACTGCTACGCGCCGAACCGATCGCGCAAGCCATCCTCACGCAGCGTGCGTGGTTCGGGCGCGACCCCGGCCTGTCCGACTTCAAATCAGAGTGGCAGCTGTGGGAGCCCGGATCGACGTGGTCGCCCGGCGCGTTGGATGCCGGCGTTCACCTCGCGACCGACATGTTGCCGCCCATCAACTCGGGATCTTCGGTCTCGTCGGCGGCGAAGCGTTCGCGTTCATCTGTCACGGGCACAAGCAGTTTGGCGGCACGACGGACGCGCTGATTCCAGAACCGGGGACACAGTGGCACTGTATCCGTGCAATACTCTGTGTCATGCCCCCAACACATCCATCGCAGGCTGACGTCGCCGCCGCATACCGCACACTCATCGCCCACGAAACAGAACCGAAAGAGCAAGACTTCTACCGGGATCGACTCCAACGGTTAGAGCAAGCAACAGAACCCGAGTGCGAGTTCGACTGCCGTATTCGAGTTCCTGCCGCTGGTGTCGGGGTTTACTGCCCGCAGTGCTCGGCGAAGTGTGCCGACACAGACCTCACCACCCAACTCGCGAAGGCGATCCGTGCCGCCTGGGTGGACAGACTTGACTGGGATGAGCTAGCCCAAGGCGCGCTTGAATTCCTCACCTCCACTGGCCGTCTCCTGGCGGCAGATGGCTTGGTGCTCGCTGGCGCGGAGAAGGCAGCACTCAAGAGGCTGCTAGCTGCACAGACCGGGATCGTGTCGCGCGATGTTTACGAGGCCATCGAGTGTCTCCGCGCCCTGTTCCCGGCAACCGAACCCGCCGAGGACGCCCCTTGCGCTATATGCAACGTCAACGAGACCAACCATGCGGGGGTCAGCTACTACCACCCGTTCACCACAGAACTCGGCCCCTTTGATGACGAAGGCAACGATCACCCCGACCCTGCCGAACCCGCCGAGCCGCTGCGGTTTTCAGTCCTCGAAGGACTGTGTGGCTACTGCTTGATGGGTCGGGTGTTCTGCGATGCCATCGGCGGATGTGTGGAAAGTCGAGCCGCGAAGGCGAGACGTGCCGAACCCGCTGCAGAGGAGACGAAAGCGGTGGCTAGCGACTGGTGCATTCTGTGCCGCCGATCCGGTCACAACCACACCGCGCACAAGCCGCAAGCACCCTCGCCGGTTGTCCCTGCCCCCACCGAAACCGGACCGTGGCCGAGCCTGAAGGACATACCTGCCGAAGTGTCTGAGGTGCGGGATGTAGGTAAGAACCTGTGGCGGCGGAAGGGCGGTAACTGGGAGTGGAAGACCGCTGACGGCAGGTGGTTCGAGGTCTTCAACCCACGCGCCGCCGATGACCTCGCCCCGTTCGTTGCGGCCGAGGAGGGGTGAGCATGAGCTTGACACAGCGACCGGTGGGCATCGGCTGGAAACGAGAAGGCGACAACGTCGTAGGGCACGTCGTCGAGATACGCCCAGGCGGAAGTCGTAGCGAGATCGTCAAAGTCATCTACACGCTTGAGCAAGCCGCGGAGAACGCCAAGCAGCTTCTCGCAGCGATGGGCGGCAAGTCATGACCCTCACGATGACGGATCTGTTCTCGGGTGGCGGCGGCAGCTCAGAAGGCATGGCACAGGCCGGCGTTCATGTTCAGGTCGCCGCGAACCACTGGGATACAGCGATCGCCACACACCAGAAGAACCATCCCGACACCGAGCACATCATGGCGAACCTGTCCGAGGTCGACTGGCGCACCTTCCCGTCCAGCAACATACTCTGGGCGTCACCGTCCTGCGTGTGGCACGCACGGTCCGGCTGCCGGAAACAGCCGCCGGCGGCAGTCGAGATGCGCCGCGCTGACGCCGGATCCGTGGACCGGGCAACAGCGTTCGCAGTGATCGCAGCGGCCGAGGTTCATCAGTACGACGCGGTGATCGTGGAGAACGTGCCCGAGTTCCAGGCATGGAGTCTCTACAACTGGTGGCTCGACGGGATGCGGGCACTCGGCTACCGCGAGCAGGTCGTGCTGCTCGACGCCGCCGAAGTCGGGGCTGCACAGCGCAGAGTCCGGTACTTCGCCGTATTCACCCGCGACGGCAACGTGGACCTGATCATCCGGCAACCGAAACGCACCCACGCGCTGAGCATCCTCGACCCGAACCCAGGAAGCCTCGTCACCCGCAAGCTGTACGTCGCAGACCAGATCGAGCAGATCACCACCCACGACGTGCCGCACCTGGTCACATACCGGCGCAACGCGAAAGCCCGCCGAGCCGACACACACCCGCTCGCAACGATCACCGCCGGCGGCAACCACCACGGCATCGCCACGCTCACCGACGAAGGGCCAAGGTTCCGAATGCTCAACAATCGCGAATGCGCTCGCGGCCAAGGATTTCCGGACTCCTACGAGTTCGTAGGCAACACGAAGGACGTGAAGAAGCAAATCGGCAACGCTGTCTCCGTCGACGCCGCCAGGTGGATCGGTGGGCGCGTCACGGCTGCGCTGGGGGTGGCGGCGTGACTGGGGTGGATGTTGAGCACACGAAATCGCAACTCGACGATGCGCGTGTAGTCCTGGCTCCGAGTCGTGCGAGCTTGGCGATACCGACGATGAGTTCGTACGACGCTTCGATGCGTGCGCTACGAATTGCTGACGCCCTGGTTGCGGCTGTCGAGCGAGTCCAGGCACTGCACACGCCGATCAATGCAGCCGACTACGGCGTGCGCAACCGAGGAGCGATCACCCAGGTCTGCACAGGCTGCGGGCAAGACGACGGCAACTGGCAGTACTGGCCCTGCCCCACAATCCGAGCATTGGAAATCAAATGAGCGATCAACTCGACCTGCTGCTGCTTGCCGAGTCGCGAGCCGATATCCGGATCAAGATCGCGAAGCTGTGGCTGCGGGAAATCGAACACCAACCGATGAGTCTGGCCGCTGATGACGGCACCAAAGTACTTGCGCTGTCCGAGCTGACGTTGCGCCTCATCGAAGAATCCGGCTACACACGAATGGAGCAATCATGAGCACCGTCGAACCTGTGATTTACCGCGTCGCGTTGCCCGTCACAGACGAGCAGATCATCACCATTCACAACGGCGGCGAAATCCTGTCTGTTGCAGCAAACCGCGACGGACGTAGCGACATGATCGACCTGTGGTTCACCACCTATCTCAACGAGGAGCCAGGACGCCGCCCGATCTACATTGCCGGAACAGGTCATCCGCGCCCGCGTGGAAAGTTCATCGGCACGGTAGTCACGCCGCAGGGATTGGTGTGGCACGCATTCGCGGGAGATCCGATCTTCCGCGCCGAGGTGGCGTCGTGACAGTGCCGGCGCCGGACACTGTTCGCATCTATCAGGACTCGCTGGGGGAGTGGCGGTGGATCCGCCGCACCTCGACCGGCCGCACCGTCAACGAATCAGCAGCCGGGTTCCCCACTCGCGGGGCAGCGAACGCCGACAACAGTTTCTGGAACCAAGACACCCTCAACTATCTCCTCGAACGGGCACGAACGTGAACCCGTACTTCCTCGCCGCCGTCGCGCTCACCGTCATCGTCGCAGCATCCGCAGCGATCGGCGTACTCCTCTACCTAGACCTCAAGGACACCGAATGACCAGCGTACGAATCTCAGTCGACAGCCCAGCTGGGGACATCGACGTCACTGTCGAAGAACCCAGCTTCTCTGGCCGCACGAACGAACCCGAACAGATCGCTGAACTTGTCGCCAACGCCACTCAGAAGGTGCTGCGCGCCTACGACTACAAGACCGGGGACACCAAATGACACCCGAACAGATCCGTGAAGAAGCCCGACGGCGCCTACAAGAAGAGTTCGGTAAACACTTCAACGAGGACCCGACATACATGTCAGGTCTCGCGGGCATCGCGCTCGAAGTTCTCGGTGATCTGCTCCCCACCGGTGGAATCCGGTATGCCGTAGCGCATCCCGTGACCGGGGTCAGCGACCCGCGTTTCGTCGGCTACACCCTCGAAGAATGCAAACGCTTCGCCACCGAATTCGACACCCACGTCATCGAACAACACCTCACCGGATGGACCACCCATGAGTGACGTCACCGCATTCCTCCGCGCACGACTCGACGACGACGAGAAGATCGCAAACACCGCGATCGGCCGGCAGCCCGAATATGCGGAGTGGGCGTACGAGGGCGACGAGGTCTTCGCTCCTGGCCTCAGTGAGCCCGGCGACCGCTGGAACGTGACCTGTGACAGCGAAGGGCTCCGCCCAGCAGTGGAAGAGAAAGACGGGCCGCACATAGCCCACCACGATCCAGCTCGAGCACTCCGCGATGTCGCTGCGAAGCGCGGTGTGATCCGCGAGATGGAAGCAGCCCGAACCAATCTCGAAGAACGCGGCATCAACGTCCCGTTCTTCATCACCTGGACTCTCTGGCATCTCGCCGCCGTCTACTCCGACCACCCCGACTACCGGAAGGAATGGCAGATATGAGCGACAGCAAGCCGTACCGCAGCGTGACACCCATCAAGAACGGTGACCGCATCGCGTTCGTCTGCGGCGATCAACGCATCGAAGGAACTGCTCAAGTTGAGAGCGGACCACTCGCCCGCGAACAGAACATCAGGATCATCCCCGACGGCGAACCCTGGAAGTACGGCCGCGACTACGCATTCGCGGAAGTCCTCGCCGGCGAGGACCTGCAGTTCACCGCCCACCGGTGGCTGAAAGGCGACGCGATCCCGTACGACGAAATGCGCCGACTCTGCGGACTCGATCCTGCGGTGAAGGCGTACTGCGCCAGGAGAGACATGCAGCGGTCGTTCAGTGAGATTGAGAAGGCGATGAATCAGGTGGCGACAGAAATAGGGAAGGGCTTCGAGCGTTTCGCGGATGCACTCACTGCGTCCAAACCTAAACCCAAGCCCACTCCGCCGATGTGGGCCGACGATCCATCTCGGCAGCGTCGCCCCACGAAAACCCGTAACCACCGGAGAGTGAAATGAGCGTCTGGTTCACGTCCGACCCGCATTTTGGACATCAGAAGATCGCAACAGAACGCGGCTTCCAATCGACCGAAGAGCACGACGAGTACCTGCTCGGCGCGCTGGTCGATCAAACACACGTCGGGGACCAGGTGTGGATCTTGGGCGACCTCACAATAGGCGGCCGGGCTGCCGAAGACCGGGCCTTGGCGATACTCAGCGCGGCGATGGGCGGACGCAGCCTGCACCTGATCCCAGGCAACCACGACTCGTGTCACCCGATGACGAACCGCAACAGCCACAACCGGACCAAAGCGTTCTACGAAGTGTTCGATTCAGTGCAGCTGTTTGCTCGCCGCCGGATCGCAGGGGAGACAGTGTTGTTGTCGCACTTTCCGTACGTCGGGGACCACACTGCCGAGGATCGGGGTGTTCAGTTCCGGTTGAGGGACGAGGGCGCGTGGCTGTTGCACGGGCACACGCACAGTCAAGAGCGTGGACCGGAGCGGACCGAAACACATGTGTGGGGCGGCGCGGAGCCGCTATCAACGTCTACGGCGCACAGACAGATTCATGTCGGCTGGGATGCGTGGGGACAACCGGTCGAGCTCGAGGAGATCGCCAGAATCATCGAAGGGGTGACGACAGAATGATCGTCCACAAGTCGACGACCGGGCTCTATCGGTCCACCTGGACCATTTACTTCCAGCGGCGAGCTGTCACTTTCGGCGACGTGATGGCTGGGCGGAAGAACGTCGCCATCGCCGGACCCGAACAGTCCGTCGCCGAAGGCAAACTCAAGATCGGACAGCTACGCGGCGGAGGGCGGGCCTCATGACCGACAACTCAATCGACCATCTCGACTTCGCGCCCACCTGTGCGCTATACGACGTCCGAACCAACACCCAGTGTGAACGGCCGGCCACACACATCGCCGACGTCCACGTCCACGAACAAACCGGAATGGCACGCATCGCACTCTGCGCAACACACCTCGCCGGATACAAAGCAATGGAAGCCCAAATCGAACCCGGCCGAGGCCTAGCCCTCTGCAGCGTCTGCGAACAACCCATGCACCCCGACGACTTCATCCGAAACGAAGAGACACTGTGACGGTGGCAGTGTCCGTGGTGTGCGATAACGTGCGCAGAACAATCGAGCAAAGCAGGGATAAATGAAGAAGTGGTTTACAACAACTGGCCTGCACTGCGTTAAGAAGTACGGTCCCTGGCTTTGCGGGTTTGCTTTGGCATTTGTTGCGGGATTGCTTGGCTCGGCAGTCACAATCTATGGACTTGGCACTGCCAAGTTCTGGGACGTTGCTGCTCAACCTATCGCGACAGCGACGGCTGGTGTACTAGCGATCGGCGCGGCGACCATTGCGTTTCTCGGGGTGCGCTATGCGCAGAAGGTTGCTATCTCGACGGCAAAAGCGAATCTACGCCAGCAGGGGACGGCGCAGATTCGGCAGTCCAACAGTCAGCAGGAACTGATAGGTCTGCAACTGGCAGGGCAGCACTTGCAAGCGAATCAACATCGCGATCAGATTGCACTGCAGAACAACGCGCAGCTGAATCAGACGCAGCAGCATTACGCACAACTTGAGGCGCTTGCAGATTTGGAACGGTCGAAGCATCGTCGACAGGTGACCTTTGACGCACTAGTTGCGGCCAACAACGCCCTTGTGGAACTCAATGAGTCATTTGTCCTTGTTTCCAAGGCTATCGACATGGACCTTGGTGTGCCGGATTCAGATTTCTCAGCAGAAAACGCAGCACGGGCGCAATGCGAGATCCGCCTGACCGCATGTACAAACGCAGCATCGCTGCTCTTGATGCTCGGCTTCGAAGATTCGTACAAGGCGATCATGGACACGAACCTCGTCGTACGTGAGCAGTTGGCATTTGGTCGAAACGAAGAAATAACTTTCGTAACGATGGACAAGTTTGCTCGCACATTCATGACCGCGGTCGGTTCGTTGGTGGGGAAGTACGACTCCGACGTCGGCAAGTCGACCTAAACAACCCCTGCTGCTTGTCAGTGTTGACCCAGCTCCTCTTATTCGGTAGATACACTCAACTCTGTCCACCGGAACAGAGGAGCTGCACACCGTGTCGATCACGATCTTCCTGCTGACGCTCGGTGCCGCCGCGCGGCTAACCCGACTTGTCACTGACGACTACATCACCCGCCACTTTCGGGCGTTCTTCATCCGGCGACTAGGACCGGACAACGACCTCAGTTATCTGGTGACGTGCCCGTGGTGCATGTCGATGTACATCGGCGGTGGGATGTTCACCCTCGCATACTTTTACAGCTGGCATCCCGCCTACCTCATCGTCACAGCAGCACTGACCGCGTCATACATAGTCGGCACAGCCGCAACCCTCGTCGGATCTGCCGAGGAGGACTGATGCGCACCCGCCGCCCCGACAGCAACGCCCACGCCATCGCCCAGAAACTCGCAGGTGGCGCACCGCCACACCCTGGCCGATCGAATCGCGCCGAGCGCCGACTTCGTGGAACCTCCATCCGACGTGGCCCCGTCGTCGGCAACTACGTCACTCCCTCCACTTCACGCCGCCTGCCGCCGCAATCAGTCACCGCAGCCGCCGAAGTCGTCTACGGCAAACGTCTGGCCCGGCAAAAGAAGCGCCCACCCGTCGCCGGTTGGCAAAACGAAGCGTGGGAACTCCGCGGACAAGTCCCCGAGTTCCGCTTCGCCGGCGACCGCGTCGCACGCGGCGCATCCCAATACAAACTGTTCGCAGCGAAACGACCCGACGTCAGCAACGACGAACCAGAACGCGTCGACGACGGACTTGCATTCGAACTCTGCTCCGAGATGTTCGGCGACACCGCCCGCACACAACAAGCCCTTCACCGCGGTGGACAGCAACTCGCGTTCAACGGCGACAGCCTCCTCGTCGTCAGCGAAGACGAGAACGGATTGTCCTGGGCGCCGCACTCCGTCAACGAACTCACCGGACAAGGCAAGTCCTGGAAACTCAACGACGGCATCGAAACCCGCAACCTCACCGAAGACGACGTCGTCATCCGCTGCTGGAAGCCCGACCCCCAGTTTCAGGCGCTGGCGGACTGCCCCGCGAAAGCTGTTCTCCCCATCGCCCGCACACTCCGCGCGCTGGGGAAACGAACCGGAGCAGAGATCGACTCGCGACTCGCAGGCGCCGGCCTCCTGCTCGTCCCGTCCGAAATCACCCTCGCGGTCCACCGCGAGAGCGACGACCCCAACGAAGACCCGTTCGTCGAAGAGCTGATCGAGAACATGCTCACGCCCATCCAGGATCCAGACTCGGCGGCGGCCGTGGTCCCGATGGTCGCGAAGGGTCCAGGGGAGTTCCTCGACAAGGTGAAGCATCTGAGCTTCGCGACACCGCTCGACGAGAAGCTCCCAGAGATGGAGACCAGTTCCATTCGCCGTATCGCGCTCGGTATGGACTCGCCGCCCGAGACGCTCCTCGGTATGGGTTCGGCGAATCACTGGACAGGTTGGCTGATCTCGTCCGAAGAGGTCACCCTCGTCCTCTCGCCGACTGTCGCCACGATTTGCCACGCCCTCACCGTCGGTTGGCTGCACCCGATGCTCGAGGCGTCTGGTGTCGAGGACTGGGCGGACTACCTGATCTGGTTCGACGCATCCGAACTGGAGTTGCGGCCGGACAAGTCGTCGGACTCCCGCGAACTGCACTCGAAGGACGTCCTGTCCGATGCGGCGATGCTGCGGGAGAACGGATTCAGCGAGAAGGACGCGCCGACGCCGGAAGAAACCCGACGTCGACTGCTCACAAAGCTGGTACTCGCCGACACGACACTCGCGGCGAAGATCCTCCCCGAGCTGGGTATCGACCTCGGGCTCGTAGAGCCCGCGCAAGCACCCGAGAACGCCGGCGCGACCGTCCCGGAACCGCCTCCCGAACCGAAAGCCGAGCAGACCATCCCCGAGAAACCCACCGAACAACCAGACGACAACGTCGAGACAGGACCAGGCGAATGACAGTGACATCGTTCCAAGCCGAAACCCTGGCCTGTGAAATCGCGGTGCTCCGCGCGCTCGAGGTGGCGGGAAAGAAGTCACTCCGCCGGTGGGACCGCACATCCTCACCGACAGTTCCTGCTCACCTGCTGCACACCCGGCTGAGAATCGCATCCACACACGAGGATTGCGACAAACTCCTCGTCGGCGCGTGGGACCACATGACGATCGTGCTGCCGGAGTCGACGAAGCTGCGGGAGTTGTGCGACTGGTATGTGCGGGAGCTGATCGTGACACGCCGGCCGCACACGCGAGCGGATCTGGAACGAGTCCTGGCAGTCGCACATGAGTAGCGTTCTGGAGTTCGTTCGGATTGTGTGGGCACTGCTCGAGTTCTGGGTGTTCTGATGGCCAGGCAGGATCCGTGGTTGTCGGAGCGGATGCGCGCGGACGCCCGGATCCGGCGCGGCGAACGAAACATCTACACCGCTGTCATCACCGCGATGACCATCTGGCTCGACACCACCCGCCAACTCATCCTTGGACAACCCGTCCCAGCGCTCACCGCCGCCGCAGACGACCCGATCCCCGACATCGACGCCGCGCAAGCATCATTCGCAGCCTGGGCGCGCGCACTCGAGAACCATGTCGAACCCGCCATCGCCGAAGCGTTCGGTGAAGCATTCGCAGCGCAGTCCCGCGCCGCCGACATCAGCCCTGTTCACTTCCAAGAACACCACATGGCCACCGTCCATGACCGCCTCAAGATCTGGCCCGAAGGAGCATTCGAGGAACTCCGCCCAGAACTGTTGGAGGCGATGCAGCAGAACGAATCCATCGAGCAAATCACCGACCGCATCGGACGCATCCTCGACATCGACGCACCATCACGCCGCATCCGCGCCGACATCTCCGCCATCGACGCACAAATCGCCGACCCCGCAACAGATCGCGACGAACTGCCATTCCTGCGCGGCAAGCGCCGGCGACTATGGAATCAGCACGACGAGTCGCAGCAGCAGTGGAAATGGTTGGCGCGGCGCATCGCTCGCACAGAAATTCAGGGCGCCGTAGAGGGCGGATCGTTGGCGTCCGCGCAAGCGACCGCCGAAGCCACCGGTGAGGAAATGTACAAGGCGTGGCTGTCCACCTCCGATGAACGCACTCGGGCATCCCACAACGTCGCCGACGGGCAGATCGTGAAACTCGCCGAACCGTTCCGCGTCGGCATCGCCCTACTGCCGCATCCCGCATTCCCCGGCGGCCCCGCACACGAAGTCATCAACTGCCGCTGCACCATGCGCATCCTCACCTACAGCGAGATGCAAGCAGAACTGCAAGGCATGTGGGGTGGCCGCGGAGTCTCGCCAATGGGCGCCCGACTCGGCCCCGACGACGAAGCCGACGCCGCCACAGCGATCGACCGACTGAACCGCGAACGCCGCGGCGAAGTACTCGACCCCATCGAACGCACGGAACCCGAAGTGCAAGACACCGCGAACGTCGACGATGCCGTTCACGAAAACCCCGAAGTGCTTGAACCTGAGGACGAACCATTCACCACCCCACACGACGACCTCCCCGACCTCGAGGACGACATTCCCGATGATGAACTTCACGTGGCAGACGAAGAACCGGACCTGGACACTGACGACGAAGAGCTACCAGATCACCCTGCAGACGAAGGAGATCCAACCGACGACAGCGACAACGAAACAGAACCTGACGTTCATCAGCCGGACCCTGATCCTGCCGACATCCCTGACGTCGAAGAAGAATCCGCACCCGAAGTAGTCGAACGAGCCACCGGTGGTCCGACTCCCGAGGACGCGGAAGCCCTCGCCGAACAGTTCGACCAAGACTTCGCCGAACCGATCAACCAACTCAGCGACGAGGAACGCGCGGCAGTCCTCCGCTGGCAAGGAATGGACCGGTTCTATCGCCGCATGCAACACGTTGTGCGCAACGAAGCCGAGGACGAGGAAGCTCAGGACGTCATCGACGCGCTGCTGCCCCTGATCTCCGGCAACGCAGTGCAATCGGACGTCGTCCTCTACCGCGGAATCCGAAACGTCAGCACCCTCATCCGACGAACCAACTCCGACCTCGAACGGTACATCGGACAAACCATCCCGACACCGGGATTCCTCGCGGCGTCCACATCGCGCGAGCAGGCGACCAGCGGCTTCACCCGACCCTTCGTCGGTGGCGGACCGGTACTGTTCGAGCTCACCGTCCGTGCGGGCACACCTGCATTCTGGATTGCCGGCGCAGGAGATCCAGCGATGGCGGACCAAAGGGAACTGTTGATGGACGTGACAATGTCGCTGCTAATAGTCGGTGTCAACTACAGTGGAAATGTCCCCACAGTGCAGGCGGAGGTGATCTGAGCATGGAAATCAACGAACGGTTCTACGACGATAGTGCCTTCCTGCCTATCGGATCGCCGATGCCGCCGCCTTCAACGGCCGGCCTTCTCCTGCACAAGCTCGGTCTCACACTCGCTGATCGCGACGCGCAGATCGCGGGTATTCGCGAGTGGCTCAAGACGAATGAGCCGACGCCCGGGTTGGTGCGGAACCTCAATCGCCGTGGTTTCGGCGACGTCTTGACTGACTGAATCCACTCTCGGGTCGTTGCCGTAACCCTCTGATCAGAAATTCGGTAGATACAGTTATCTCTGTCTACCGTTCAGAGGAGCTCAGGATGACTGCACCAACCGCCCCGGCGGGGGACAAGCCGCTACCCACCGGATGGCGCGGGCCCGTGCTGCCGTTGAACACACCGTCAGGTGACATGCGGCAGTTCATGCTCGCCGACGGCGCCGAACCTGCGATCCGGCCGCTGCCAGTCGCTCTCTCCGCGCAGGACGAGATGTGGGACAACCATGAGGGTTCCCGCGTCGTCGGGCTCGTCACCCGAGCCTGGGTCCAGGATGGGCATCTGTGGGCAGAAGGGCCGTTGGACCTCGACGACACGTTCGGCGCCGAGTACGCCCGCAAACTAGGTAACGGGTTCGCAGGCTGGGTATCCGCCGACCTGTCCGACATCTCACTCGAAGAAATCCCACTGCGGTCCGACAAATCAGAGTGGGCGCCAAACGAACTCGCAGCAGCGTACGCAGCCTTTGAAGAAGGCACCGGTGACGAGCCTGATGTCGCCGGCCAACTGCTCCGCGTGCACGAGTGGAAGCTGATGGGCGTTACCGGCGTCTCGTCACCCGCCTTCGAAACATCCCGAATCGAGCCGGTGTACGGCGAAGAGTTCGGCTACGGGACGAGCAGTGCAGCGGAGGCTCTCGCTGCATCAGCTGCGAAACACTCGGGAGCGATGATTGCACTCGTCCCGTCGGTCGAGGACTGCGCGCGGCTCGCGATCGACGGCTACGAGCCGGCCGACGTCCTGCACACCACGCTGGTGTTCCTTGGCGACGCCGCGAATTGGTCTCCGGAGCAGCGAGACGCGCTTGAGCAAGCGGTGCGAGTCCTCGACTTCACGTGCCCACTGTCCGGTTCGGTGATGGGGCACGCGCAGTTCAACCCAGCAGGAGATGAGCCATGCGCTGTGTACCTCGTCGAGGCACGCGGACTCAGCGCAACGCAATCGTGCACGTACGGTGCCGTCGCCGACACCGTTGACCTGCCGCCGATCCCGGAACCTTACGACACCTTCCTGCCGCACATCACAGCAGGATATGGGCTCGACGTCAGCAAACTGGCCGAAGTCGGGCCCATTCGTTTCGACCGGATCCGCCTGTCGTTCGCTGACACGGATGTCCGCGACATCCCACTCGAGCCCGTCACCGCCTCACTGGTCGCCAGTTCCGTCGTCTACGACACCGCCGACTTCGCCATGCCCGAACCCGACGAGCTCACAGCGCTCACCGTCACCGACGACGGCCGCGTCTACGGGCACCTCGCACAAGCCGACTCGTGCCACATCGGATTCGCAGACGTCTGCGTCAGCCCACCCACCAGCGCCACCGGATACGCGTACTTCCACCAAGGCGAAATCTCCACCACTGAGGGACCACTTCCTGTCGGAAAGCTCACTCTCGGAACCGGACACGCCGGAATGCGACAAGCGGCCCGCGCCGCCGCAGAGCACTACGACAACACCGGCACTGCAGTCGCCGTCGTCCGATGCACCGACGGACTCTGGGGGCCATGGCTTTCCGGCCGCATACTCCCCGGAATCGACGACGACCGCATCGACGAACTCCGTCGATCCGGAGTGTCCGGAGACTGGCGCAGCATCCAGCGAGGATCCAACAAACTCGAACTGGTCGCAGTCCTCGCCGTCAACGTCCCCGGCTTCCCAGTCCCGCGCACCCGCGCACTCGCAGCCTCGGGCATGCGATCCCTCATCGCCGCCGGCATCCCTCCCACACGAAAGCGTCATGACCCTCCAACAGCAGCGAAGAAATCCATCGACATCGCGCAAGTCCGCGCGACTGCGCTTCGAAAGAGCCGTAGCCAGACGGCTGCCCAACGTGTCCGGTCGGCGCGCCTGGCAGCGGCTACTCGACGAGTAGAGCGACTCGGGAAGGAACGCCGCGTCCGAACACCAGGTGGGGCGAAGAAGTACGGACAGCCCATCGACTCCGTCATCAAAGGGAAAGGTCGCCATGCCCCTCGGACACCAGATGGCGGAGGCGCTCCCGCCGGCGAAGGTACCGAAACACGGACTCCGGACCCATCCACCTTCCCCGCCCCCACCGACGTGTTCACCATGAGCGACACCGACGCGGAAGTAGCCCTGTCCAGCATGAACGGCCAATACGGAGACCTGCACCTCCGCATGGGCACCGTCTCCGTCACCCCGCCCAACCCCGACGAAGGCGAACACGGCTCGTACATCATGGGCGGAACGATCTACAACTTCGACGGCGACGACGTCGGCTCGTTCGAAAGACGCGTCGACCGCGACGTTCACGGCAACATCTCCGTCGAGCACACCGAACTGGTCATCGACGAGGACCACCGCGGAACCGGGTTTTCCACCGAGTTCGGGGCGACGATGAACGCGTACTACGAGCAGGCTGGCATTCAGAGCGTCTCCCTGCACGCCACCCTCGAAGACGGCGGAAACGCCTGGGCACGAGCCGGATACACCTGGGACACACGCGATCCTGATCGTCTCGACGGGTCCATCGCGAATGTCCGCGGCCGACTCGACGAAGTCCGCGCGACCGCATCGCCTGCAGATCAGGCACTGATAGACGACATCACAGGGCGCATGGACCAGTTCGAACCGGGCACTGAAGCATTTCCGCGACCGGGCGAGATTGCAGATCTATCCGGCGACGATCCAGAACTCGGCCGAACCATCATGCGTGGCTCCGACTGGTACGGCATCAACGAACTGCACGAACCCGCCCGTCTTGGTATCGAGGACAACCCGCCACCAGCGCAGTTGTTCGACGTCGACACCTATCTCCGTGACGGGGTGATCGGATTCGAGGGGAACTACGCCGGCCACGACGTCACCATCGACGACACAAGCCACATCGATGACGATTCGTTCACTTTCGAATTGGGTGTGACCAGCGCAGACGGCGACTACACCACTGTGCCGGTTCAGGTCGAGCGCGGAGCAGACGGGACAATCACCATCACCCCTGACTTCGACTCCGTCGCATTCGAGGACAATGGCTTCGAGACCGAGATCAGAGACGCACTCAACCGATGGACAGGACAGTAACCATGGCAGGCATCCCAGCAGCGCAGTTCATCCGCGAGCGGACCGCTGCCGACATGAAACTGTTTCGAGATTTCATCATGGAGCGCAAACTCGACGAAGACGATGAGTACTGGTCGGCGGAAGACCGCGCCGACTATCGGAAGCTTTGGGCGCCGCATAACGCGGAGTGGAAGCAGAAGGCGATCGACAACATGAAGGCGAGAGGGGCGCTCTGATGGGTTGCAATTGTGGTGGGGGAGCGAAGCGAACGGTTCATCAGGTTCGCCGATCTGACGGAACTGTGAAGCGTTATGCGACGGAGGCCGAGGCTAAAGCAGCTGCCTCCCAGCCGGGCGCCACCTACACCAAAATTGAGCGCTGACACCTAGCTTCACCACTCATCCCCAGCACACGGGATAGAGTGTGCGTAGATCGCCGCTGGCTATGGGCCGGGCACCAAATGCGAGTTTCACGCAGGAGGCCCCCGGTGGACCCCATCACTCTTCAGGATCTGATCAACGCGGCGCAGGGCGAGGACGGTAAGCCGCCCGCCGATCCGGCGAATGCCGTAGCCGACTATCTCGCCGCGCACCCTGACGCAGACGTCGCAGCTCTGCAGGCAGAGGCGGTTCAGTCGTTCACCGAAATCAGCGCTGCCGGTGCCGATTCCGACGACTCCCTCGCTGCCGTCGAAGCTCTCGCCGATGTCATCGACGGCGTCAAGGTCGAGCAGGAACGCATCGACGCGGCAGGTGAGGCAAAGCGCACCCGCCTCGCCGAGCTGTCCGACCGCGTCAAAGCCGCAACAGGTTCCGAAGCCGAGGGTGAGGACAACGCGGATGCTGACGCAGCTGTCGATGCAGACGCGGACGCCGGCGTTGACAGCTCGGCTGATGCTGGCGCGGTGGACGCTGGCGAGGGTGGCGGCGATGTGGATGCCGGCGCTGCCGTCGAAACTGCTCCTGCTCTGGAGGCTGTCGCGGCGTCTGCTGCGAAGCCGGTGAAGCGTGTCCGTCTCTCCCAGATCCCCCGAAAGACGGTCAAGATGCCCGCCGAGAACACCCCCGACGCTCCTCGCGCGACGATCATCGCTTCCGCCGACGTAGCTGGCTTCGGCCAGGGGCAGAGCCTGACCACGTCGGACCTCGCTCGCGCCGCAAACGTGAAGCTGCAAGGCTTCCCCGCCGGCTTCGTTCCGAACCAGGAACACTCCGTTCCTGTCGCGTCGATCTCGATCCCGTTCGAGGACAGGCTCGTTGCTGACGGTCGCAACGATCAGGAGGCAATCGACTACGCCGCTGACACCAGCCGACTGAAGGGCGGGTCACTTGTTGCGGCCGGTGGATGGTGCGCTCCGTCGGAAACACTGTACGAACTCGGTGGCATTCTCGCGGATGGCAGCGCTGGCATCATCGATCTCCCTGAAGTTCAGGCCAAGCGCGGCGGCCTCCGATTTACCGAAGGACCGGACTACAGCTCCATCTACGGTGACCCGTCGTTCGGTTTCATCCAGACCGAGACTCAGGCCATCGCAGGTTCCGGCTTCACCACTGCAACAGGCGGCACCGTCGCCGGCACGGAGAAGCCGTTCTACCGGGTCCCTTGCCCGAGCTTTGACGAGGCGCGCGCAGAGGCCGTCGGGCTCGGTGTCGTTGCCGGTATTCTCGCGAACGACGCATACCCGGAGATGACTCAGGAAGTAGTTGAGCACGGGCTGATCGCGCACGAACATCGCATGAACACCCGCACGCTGAACCGGCAGCAGACGCTCTCGGGCACCCCGATCACGCTCTCCCTGGGACCGTCTGCGACGACGTCGGTACTCAACGCCCTCGACATCCAGATCACGGACTACCGCTACGCGAACCGCATGCCAGACAACGCGGAACTCGAAGTCCCGATCCCCCTGTGGGCGAAGCCGGTGTTCCGCGCCGATCAATCGGTGCGCAACGGATCGAACGTCACCGAAGCGCTCGAGGTCACCGACGCGAAGATCGACGCCTGGTTCAAAGCCCGCCACGCCGTACCCCGCTGGGTCTACGACTGGCAGGACGCGTTCTCCGGCGTGACCGGTGGATTCGGTGCCGCAACCCCGATCACCGCGTGGCCCTCCACCATCGACGTGATGATCTACAAGGCTGGCACATTCGTTCGCGCTCGCGGCGAGGTCATCAACGTCTCCGCGATGTACGACACGGTCAACTTGAAGAAGAACGACTTCCACGTGCTGTTCATCGAAGAGAAGTTGCTCGTCATCAAGCGCCGTTGGAAGTCGCGCCTGGTGCGCATCCCTCTCGCAGTGAATGGCGCCGTCGGTGCCGCTCGCGAGCTGGATGCACAGGGCAAGATCGTCGTCACCACCCCGTAGTCCATCACCGGGCACACCTGCAGAACTCCTGCGGTGTGCCCGGTGGTGTTCCACTGACCCCACAATCTTTTGGAGGCTACGGTGGCTGTCGCACCGGCTCTATACGTCGCAGCGCCGACGGTTACACCCTCACGATTCGGACTTGTCACGGCCGCTGATCTGGTGGTCCCGGAGGATCGTCATTTCGTCAACGGTGTTCAGTTCGAAAGCAACCCTTCCGGCCCCGCGAAACTGGCGGCCGCCGACTGCCTCCCCGAACCGGGCCCCGACCGGACTGTGCCCGACGGTATCGAGATCGTCGAGTCCGAGCCCATCATCGTTTACAACGGATTCACCTGCCGCGCTGTCGGTCTCGACGAATCCGAAATGCTCGACCGCGCTCGCAAAGCGCTGACCGGTGGTGAATGGGCTGCCGTCGAGAATGCTGTCTGGTCGTCAGATTCTGGACTGATGAACGCAGACACCGACATCCTCACCACTGCCGCTGTGCCGCTGGTGAAGGGAATCGGATTGCTCGAGGATCATCTCTACGAGCAGTACGGCGGTGTCGGTGTTGTCCATGCACCGCGTCATGTCGCGATGTTCGCTGCTGAGCGTCGGCAGGTCGACGTCGAATCCGGCCGCAAGGTCACCACTTTGGGCACACGCTGGTCGTTCGGCAACTACCCGAACACTGACGCCGCCGGCGCACCCGCGGCCATCGATACGGCTTGGCTCGTCGCCACCGGTGCTGTGCAGGTCCGGCGCAGCGAGGTCAAGCAGCGACCGGCAACGCTCGCGGACGCACTCGATCGGCGCACCAATGAGGTCTTCGCGATCGCCGAACGCACCTACGTCCTTTCCTGGGAAGCGGTCCAAGCCGCTGTCCTCGTCAACCTCACCAGCAGCTAGGAGCACTGTTATGCCTTCGATCATCCCAACTCCCGACAAGGCACAGGAAGTTGCCCGCGCTCTACTGGAAGCCGCGGATTCCCCTGACGACGTCCACACCGACACATCAGGCCCGAGTCTCGCGTTCGTTGTGTCCGACGAACTCGCAACCAAGGCCGGCTTCGGCGAGTACGACGACGATCCGGAGCCTCTGCCCGAAACCGAGCCCGAACCCGAGCCCGAAACTGAGACGGTTCCCGCCGAGGAACCGCCGCGCAGCGGCAAAGGTTCTGGTGAAGAAGCCTGGAAGAAGTTCCTCAGCGATCAGAAATTCGAGTTCGATCCAAAGCTCGAGCGCAACGAACTGATCGCACTCTGGGACGCACACACCGGCGGCCAGTAATGACATTGACCCTGCGTCGACTGCGCATCGAGATCACCTCCCTGCCTGCAGAACTCCTGCAGTTGGGTGCTCTCGTTGTCGCAGTTGCGCGTGGTCTCGACTACATCCGACTCCCAGCTGACCTCACGCCGGATTCGTTGTCGGTGATCGAGGCTGCGCTCCCGTTCGATGTGTGGGGATGGATCTTCCTCACCGCCGGAGCCGTCGGACTGCTCGGCATATTCGTACCCCGCATCCCTATGACTGCGTTGGCGCACGGGGTGTTGTTCGGCCTGTACCTCGTATTCGGTATCGGCGCGCTCGCCGAACTCGCCGACCGAGACTTCCTGTACGGCTGGAGAACTGCTGTCGGGTGGGTGCTCGGTGCCGCTGCGGTGCACCTGGTTTTGGCTGACGCGTCGATAGATGGTTGGAGGCGGACACGTGCCCGATGATGTTGCCGCGCTCTTGCAGGGGCACCCCTGGTTGTTGTTGGTAGTGCTGGTGGCGATCGTCATCAGGTATGTAGGACAGCTTCTGTCGGAGGCGTCGGAATCGTGGGCGAAAGTGCTGGGGCCGTTGGGGAGACGTTGGCGTTCGAAGGCTGAACGTCGCCGGTTTGTGGAGGCCGCGGATCTTGCGGATCTTCGCCGGCAGGTCGACAACCTCGCGCCGCGCGTGGAGTCGATGACCGAGAAGGTCGCGATGTACGACGACTACTTGCAGTACGACGCGAACTGGCATCGCGACATCGCGTTGCATGGCGCGGAGCGGGGTTGGGAGTTCCCGCCACCGGAGCACATTTCGTTTCTCGCGTTCATGAGGCAACGCCAGCAGGCAGGGGACTTCTGAGATGACTGTCATCATGGAGACGTTTCGGCGGCTGGACCAGACCGCCCCGGCGCCGCAGGATCTCGGGTTCGTCAGCTTCACCGTTCACGAGCGTCGACTGGTATCGCCTGGGAACTATGTGCTTGTCAGGGTGAAGGTCCCGTGCCGTTTGGTCAACGGTGTTCTGACTTCCCCGAACCTTGTGCCTGGTCCTGCGGTTGTTCAGGTCGGGAACGAAACGTACGACATCGAGATCCCGGACTCGTCGACGCCGGTTCAGTTGTGGCCGTTGATCGATGCAGGAATGCCGCCGCCAGTCAATGTTCCTGGGTTCGTGCGCAATGCCGGAGGCATAGCCCGAATCGCACGCGCGACCCGCGACGAGTACGCGGCACTGACGAACCCCGACCCTGAAACGCTCTACATCGTTTTCGAGAACTAGGAGAGATCATGGCAGCAACAGGCAAGCTTTTCGGCCTCGCTTTCAAAAGCATGGTGAACGGCGAGATCAACTGGACTTCGCACACCATCAAGGCAATGCTCTGCACGAGCGCGTACACCCCGAATCAGGACACCCACCAGTACAAGTCGTCTGTAACCAACGAGTCCGCAGGTACCGGTTACACCGCTGGTGGTGTCGCACTGGCGGGGAAGACGGTGAACTACACCGCAGGAACCAACACTCTCGTCCTGGACGCATCGGATACGCAGTGGCCTGACTCGACGGTCACCGGCCGATACTTGGTGCTCTACGACGACACCCCGTCGACGGACGCGACGAAGCCCTTGATCGGGTACATCGATTTCGGGGCCGACGTGTCCACCACAGCAGGTGTTTTCACCAGCGTCTGGGACGCCGCTGGAATCATTGGTTTCACCACCCCGTAGTCAGGAGACGACACGATGGGCTTGTTCAATCGTGGCCAGGGCGCATCGTCGTTGATCCTTGACGAGGCGCGGGCATTTCGCGCCTATCTTGGCGATCAGTTGGTGTGGGACGGCACGATGGATGCCTTCGTGCCGGTTCCTCATATTCTGGTTTCGGTCACGATGGCAGACCCGATGGTTTCGGCGACCGCTCTGACAGTGGTGCCATCTATTTCTGCTTCGGCCCAGGTGCACGAGCCGCTCGTGTCAGGAACGGCAACTGTCCGACCTGAAACAGCGATACTCGTAACGGGTGCCGTCAACGCGCCCGATGTTTCCGCTGACGCTCTGATCGATGTTCCCGCGATCTCGGTGACGGCGATCGCGCTGGCACCGACAGTGTCGGAAGCGTTCGATGCGACAGTCGAAGCGCCGTTCATTCAGGTGACTGCTGGCATGTACTCGCCGCAGATAACTGTGGACTACGCGTCCACCGTCCCGATCATCGCCGCGTTCGCAGAGTTGTTGGCTCCGTTGGTCACTGCAACGGGAACAGCTGTGGTCAATGCTCCGATGATCGCGGTGACAGGCACGCTGCCAGCGCCCATTGTGCGCGGTGCGAGTGCGGTAGCTGCGCCCATGATTGTGGTGTCGGCGACTGTGTATGCGCCCGAGTTGCGCCGTGATGCGAAGGTCACGGCCCCGTTGATCACAGCTACGGTAACGGCGTTCGTACCAAACGTGCAGGGAATCAATTTCCAACCGCAGGGCATGAACCTGACGAGCAACTTCACGTTCAAGACAACTACCCCGTTGATCGTTGCACCCATGGCGGCCCGAGCTGCGCTACCCACCTCGGTGGTCACCGCAAACAAGCTGATCATGCAAAACCCCGGACCCGTACGCGCCGCATGGATCGCTCGGATTACCACGTATTCCGGCGACACCGTGACCGGATCCATATGGAACAACGGCATATTGGTTAGTGCCGGTGCGGCCATAGCCAACCCACCGTTCAACCGAGGTGCGATCATTTCCGGTCAAACCGCCGAATTCACTGTGGCGCAGGGTGACGGCGTCGAGCTAAGAGTGCGATCGGGAAATGCCAATTTCGATCAGTCGCTAGTTTCACCCGACGTGCAGCTGAACATTTACAAGGCCGACCAACCCTCGGCAGTCGGTACACGCACAGCGGCGCAGACCGGAATCACCACGTGGGCCGACCTGATCCCGTCGTCGGTACCGGCGGGCGCTGTCATGAGCGGCAACGCGTTCGTTGCTCAATTCAGTCACCCCGAAATGCTGCTGGCCGCCGACCTGCTCACGTCGTCCCCGTATGCAATCGCGGTGCGGATATTGGTCAACGGCATAGACATTGGAATCACCGGTACTGCCGGGGCCAACGACGGTCGACTGACGGCGGCGGGCCGCGCCAATATCGTTGCCGGTGACCTAGTTCTCGTCCAGGCGCAACGCACAGGTGGCGTTGGAACTTTGAGCGTGAACACAGGCTCGTCGTGGGGAATCGTCTAACCAGGGCAAGTGCAACAACGCAATACTTCCAACCCGCCCGGCTGCCTCGGTCATCCGCTCCAGGTGCCCACCGAAGCTGAGCGTGACCGCAGCTCGGTGGGCGGCGCGCTCGAACTGTCGGGGACGGGCGCGCGGTCTGGGTGGTCCGCCGACGTCAGGTGTGAACATCCAGTCGGCGGACCGTGCGTGTCGGGACCGATGAGAGTTCGACACGCAGTCTGTGGTCCGCCGGGGAACAGGTGGGGGTCATTCCGGCGGACCAGACCCCTATTGCCCCGCGTGTTCACTTTGCAAACATAGGTGGCCCACTCGGACCAATCGGGGGGACTCGTCGAGCGGGCCGGGTACGCGTCGCGGGGGGTGCAACGCGCACCGCGCAAGGCTACTTCGGCGCGCGATCCGGTGCATGTCTGAGCGCGTCCGAGCTGGTCTGCCCCTACCCCTCCGACCCCGCGGGGCGGACTGTAGGCGCGTTGGGAGAAGGACCTCGGACTGTTGGAATGATGTTGTTTGCGTGGGGACCCGGCCTGGCCAGGTGGGGCCGGGTCCCGTCGAGCGCCATCCGCGTTGAGCACACAACGCGGAATGACCAACCACTTGCCGGATTCGACCCCTCGAATTGAATCCGACCCCTCGAACGTATTCGGCAAGCATCAGGCAAACGTGCAAATCGGACAGAAATCCACCAAACGGACGAACGTGGCCCCAGCCCTCAGTGGGAGTATGAAGGCTGCTCTCAGTCTTGTAGGGGAGGGCCCACCCCCGGCGAGTGGACAGCCGGAGGGCAGGCCTTGCGCGGCTGAACTGACCACTCAGAATCGCCGCAGCAAAGGAATTATATCCGCTTTTCGGGCGCCGCAAACACATCGTGGCGGGGACGAGTTGGTCTTCCCTTACCCTCCCGACCCCGCGTGGACGAAGATACCAAACGTCGAACAGATGTGCGAATATTTGGGTATGCCCAGCTACGAACGGCCACCGAAACAATGCCCCAACAGGCACCCATTCGGACCCAACACATGCCTCGTCGGCTGGGAAGTCTGCGCCTGCACCACCGCCCACAACGGCGGCCACCGCACCCACTACTGCCGACAATGCGGAGAAACCGTCCGCACCCCACCCTGCGCCGGCGCCACCACAAACCGACCGCTGGACCAACAAACCCGCACGCATCCCGCCCCCACCGGCGGACAACGACTATCCTCACCTGTAGAGAGCTGCTGGCTATGGGCCGGGCGCACACCATCCTTGCTCGGAGGCTCTTATGCCCACCACTGTTTGGCCCAGCATCCGCTCCCACGTCGTCCGCGCTACCAAGAACGATGCATGCGGCGCACCCGTCATCGGCCCCAAGTCGACCATCGTGTCCGACGGCCACATCTCCATCAAAGTCTCGCCACAGTTCGAAGACGGCGAGGAAACCGCACCCAAGAACGCCGCCGGGAAGATCGCGTTCGTCGACAAAGCGCAGGACGAGCTGAAGTACCTGAACGTCGAGATCGCGTTCCTGAAGGTCGATCCCGAACTGTTCAACATGGTGACAGGTCAGCCGATCGTCCTCGATCACGCCGGCAATGCCACCGGTATCCGTATCGGTGCGACGATCCGATCCAACTTCGGCATCGAGACGTGGTCCGACGTTCCCGGTACCGCATGTGGTCCCGACGGAAAGCTCTACGGGTACGCACTTCTACCGTGGCTCAAGGACGGCCGACTGGGGGACTTCTCCTTCGAGAACGCGCTCGCGAACTTCACGATCACAGCACGCACCGAGGCGAATTCGCCGTGGGGCGTGGGCCCCTACGATGTGGTGCTCAACGCGCCGGTGTCTCCGTCTACGACGCCGCTCGCCGGACCGCTGCTCACCCCGATCGCGGCGGATCAGCACATCCACATGGAGCCGACTCCGGTGATTTACCCGGCCCCGACGGCCGGTGCAATCCCGCTCGCTGCGTGATCGATCTTCTCGTGTGAGATGGGAGTGTCCGATTAACGGTGGATCCGACCTTGATGTCGGTTAGTTACCGTTCAGGGTGATGCGTCCTTCGAAGGTGATCGCAAACGCATTGAGC
>NZ_JBEUOQ010000013.1:0-169403 GCF_040489275.1 Rhodococcus baikonurensis
CGATGGGAATCGCGGAGAAGATCGCGATGTCGTTCACGGTGGGCGTAGTCGCCGGCGTCCCGCCCGCGGTTAATAAAGGCGCACAGCAGGTCTAGCCGGCCACCGCTTCGAGCTGCGGCGTGATCGATTCGAGAGAGTACTTCACCGACAGCGACGACGGAGTGTTCAGCCCGGCAACAGTCGGATAGTCCACGATGGCCAGACCGCCGCTCTTGACTGCGGGGAGGTCAGCGAACCCCGGCAACTTCATCATGTCGTCCAGCGTTCCGCCGTTCGGCAGCAGCACCACTACATCGGCACTCAGAGCGTCGACTCGTTCCGGGCTGAGCATCAGTCGTCCACCGGTGACGCCGGCCTCTTCGACCAGCTTGGGCGGCAACGACATTCCCAGGCGCGTGAACAGTCCCGATGCACCGTCCTTGGGATCGGCGACGATCACCAACTGCGACGTCGGGAAGACGTACTGCGACAAAAGAGCGGTCTTACCCTTCAGCCCGGGAAGTCGCTGCGCGAGCGCGTCGATCTGCCCGTTTGTCGCCTCGACGATCTCGTCGGCTCGCGACTCCTTGTCGAGAACTCGACCGAGAATCTCCACCTGGTCCTGCCACGGATCGACCTGAACCTCGGACAGACCCGCAATTGTCGGAGCGATCTTGCTCAACTGATCAAAATCGTCCTGATCGGCGACGGAGAACCCGCCGAGAATCAGATCGGGATCCAAGGCTGCAATTTCTTCCGCTTTGAGCGGGACACCGACCTGCTGGATCGCAGAGCGATCGAGTTCCTTCGCCGACGCGTCCACGCCGCTTTCCCACGGGAACAGGCCACGCTCGTCGCCCATCGTTCCGGCGGACAGATACCCCACCGGCTGGATTCCCAGCTCGAGCAGAACGTCGAGCCACTGGGTGTCGGCCGCGACAATGCGCGTCGGCGTCCCGGTGATCGTGGTGGCGCCGAACTTGTGATCGATCGTGGTGACCCGACCGTCCGCGATCTCGTCGGCGTCCGAAGACGAACAACCGCTGATACCCACGACCAGTGCTCCCAAGAGCGCCACTGCCGAGAACTTCATCGCACGCACGAAAATACTCCTCCACTAGTTAGTAGAGGCTTACCTTCTCATATGGGACCCGGCCGTGTCCGACCTTGCTTTCAGGCAAAACGAGCGAGCAGACGCTCCGCATCGGCGCCGATGCGTCGAACCACGTCTCCGGCAGGATGGGCTCCGTGCACGAGTCCGACTGCTTCTCCGGCATAGACGACTCCACTGTGCGGGTCCGACGGGTCGTACGCCTGTGCCAGCGTTTCGTCGTCGGCGTCGACTCCGTCCCAGGCTGCGGTGAACTCGTTGGCCACCGCACGACCACCCCACCGCGAGGGCCACGGCTGACTGCGAGCACGGTCGAAAACGGAGGTGTAGACGGTGTCCGCACTTCCGGCTTCGACGACGCGGTCGCGGGCATATCCCGGGCCGACCGTCTCCGGACTGGCGAGCAGCGCCGTTCCGATCATCACGCCGTCGCCGCCGGCAGCCAGAACCGCAGCCAAACCGCGGCCGGTCCCGATTCCACCGGCCGCCAGAACCGGAAGTGACGTCGCTTCGAGGATCTCCTGCAGCAGCGGCAAGGTTCCGATCCGGCCGGTGTGGCCGCCTGCCTCACCGCCCTGCACGATCACCGCGTCGACACCTGCGGCCTCGACGATGCGAAGGTCCTCGAGCGTATTGATCTGGGACACAACAGGAATGCCCGCCTCGTGAATACGTCCGACATACGCGGCGGGATCACCGAACGACAAAGTGATCATGGTCGGCTCGACGGCAATTGCCGCATCGAGCATCAACTCGTTCTCGGGCAGCGACCACGTCATCAGGCCGACGCCGAATCTTCCGGCGGCGGTCCGAGCGACTTCGGCTTCCGCTTCGATCCACTCCGGCGTGTTGTACCGGGCCGCGCCCAGCAGACCCAAACCGCCGGCCGCCGACACGGCTCCGGCGAGCGCGCCACCCGCGCGGCCACCCATGGGTGCCCCGAGAACGGGGATATCGATTCCGAACTCTCGGGACAACCAGGTGGTGACCATGCGCTCCTACTTCTTGGGCTTCTCGCCGACCGATTCCGACGTCAGGGCTGCGACGAATGCCTCCTGAGGCACCTCGACGCGTCCGATGGTCTTCATGCGCTTCTTGCCTTCCTTCTGCTTCTCGAGCAGCTTGCGCTTACGGCTGATGTCGCCGCCGTAGCACTTGGCAAGAACGTCCTTGCGAATCGCGCGAATGTTCTCGCGCGAGATGATCTTGGCGCCGATCGCCGCCTGGATGGGAACCTCGAACTGCTGGCGCGGGATCAGCTCACGCAGCTTCGACGTCATGCGTCCGCCGTAAGCACCGGCGTTGGAGCGATGCACGATCGACGAGAACGCGTCGACGGCCTCGCCCTGCAGAAGGATGTCGACCTTCACGAGGTCAGCCTGCTGCTCACCGGCCTCCTCGTAATCGAGGCTGGCGTATCCCTTGGTGCGGGACTTGAGGGCGTCGAAGAAGTCGAACATGATCTCGCCCATGGGCAGTTCGTAGCGCAGCTCGACGCGAGTCTCGGAGAGGTAGTCCATACCGCCGAGCTCACCGCGACGGGACTGGCACAGCTCCATGATGGCGCCGACGTACTCGCTCGGCGCGATGACGGTGCACTTGGCGACGGGCTCGTAGACCTCGCGAACCTTGCCTTCCGGCCAGTACGACGGATTGGTGACGATGACCTCGGCCCCGTCCTCCATCACGACGCGGTAGACGACGTTGGGCGCAGTGGAAATCAGTTCGAGGCCGAACTCGCGCTCGAGGCGGTCGCGGGTGATCTCCATGTGCAGCAAGCCGAGGAAGCCGCAGCGGAAGCCGAAGCCGAGGGCAACCGACGTCTCGGGCTCGTACGCCAGGGCCGCGTCGTTGAGACGGAGCTTGTCGAGAGCGTCACGCAGAACCGGGTAGTCCGAGCCGTCCATCGGGTAGAGGCCGGAGTAGACCATCGGCTTGGGGTCGCGGTAGCCGACCAGCGGTTCGGTCGCGCCGTTGCGGGTTGTGGTGACGGTGTCACCGACGCGCGACTGGCGGACGTCCTTCACACCCGTGATGAGGTAGCCCACCTCGCCGACGCCCAGACCGATACTGGCCTTCGGCTCGGGCGAGATGATGCCGACCTCGAGCAGTTCGTGTGTGGTGCCCGTGGACATCATCGTGATCTTCTCGCGGGGACGGATCCGACCGTCGACCACACGCACGTAGGTGACCACGCCGCGGTACGCGTCGTAGACGGAGTCGAAGATCATCGCGCGAGCGGGACCGTCAGCGTCGCCGACGGGCGCGGGCACCTGCTTGATCACCTCGTCGAGCAGTTCCTTGACGCCCATGCCGGTCTTGCCCGAGACGCGCAGGACATCGCCGGGCTCGCAGCCCGTGATGTGCGCGATCTCTTCGGCATAGCGGTCGGGATCCGCGGCCGGGAGGTCGATCTTGTTGAGGACGGGAATGATCTTGAGATCCTTCTCCATCGCCAGGTAGAGGTTGGCCAGCGTCTGAGCCTCGATGCCCTGAGCAGCGTCGACCAGCAGAATTGCGCCCTCACACGCTTCGAGCGCACGGGAGACCTCGTACGTGAAGTCGACGTGGCCGGGAGTGTCGATGAGGTGGAGGACGAACTCTTCGCCGTCGACGGTCCAGGGCAGACGAACGTTCTGGGCCTTGATGGTGATGCCGCGTTCACGCTCGATGTCCATTCGGTCCAGGTACTGCGCACGCATCGCCCGCTCTTCGACCACACCGGTGAGCTGAAGCATGCGATCTGCCAGCGTCGACTTACCGTGATCGATGTGCGCGATGATGCAGAAGTTCCGGATCTGCGCAGGATCCGTGAACGTCTTGTCGGCGAAGCTGCTGATGGGAGACCCCTTAGTCGGACCGGCACCGGCCCGGATCCGGGCCACTGTCAACCCTCAGGATATCCAAGTCTCGGCGCCGCCGTACCAGGGGTTCCCACGGGCGGGTGATTATGCTCGAACGCTATGGCAAGCATGTGGAAGCAGATCGGCAGAACCCTCGGCGCCCTCGCGGTGGAGAAGGGGCCTGCACTGCTGCGCCAGTTGCAGTCGTCCACGTCTCAGTCGTCTGCCTCGAAGCCGGGTCCGTCGGGCCGCCCGATCGCCGCGCGGACGTCTCCGACCGCGCATCGCGCCCGCAAGGTGGAGTACTCCCCCGACCTCGACGGCAAGGCCGATCCCGGCGAGATCGTCTGGACCTGGGTTGCCTACGAAGAGGATCCGACCCAGGGCAAAGACCGTCCGGTGCTGGTCGTCGGCCGCGACGGCGACACGCTGCTCGGTTTGATGTTGTCTTCACAGAGCAAGCGCGAGGGTGAACGTGACTGGCTCGCAATCGGTTCGGGCCCGTGGGACGGCGAAGGCCGGCCAAGCTGGGTTCGGCTCGACCGAGTGCTCGATGTTCCCGAGAGCGGGATACGCCGGGAGGGCGCCGTCATGGATCACAAGAAGTTCGACGCGGTCGCGGCAAAACTTCGGGCCGACTTCAGCTGGAGCTGAAGCCGACCCGAAGGATGGAAGCAGTCTCGATCAGCTGTCCATACGGTTGAACCGTCCGAAGAGTGCTCGATAGATGAGTGCACCGAGTGCGCCGCCGATCAGCGGGAACACGATGAACAACCACACCTGACCCAGTGCGCCGTCCTGGAACGGCGCGACAGCGAGGCTTCGAGCGGGGTTGACGGAGGTGTTGTCGATCGGGATCGAGATCAGGTGGATCACGGCCAGGGTGAAGCCGATGGACACTCCGGCAAGCGGTACGTCCGAGATCTGATCGGTCGACGCGAGAACTACGAAGACGAGCAGAGCGGTCAGGAGAATCTCGATGATCATGGCGGCACCGATGCCGTAACCGTCGGAAACCACCTGTCCGAGAAGATTCTTCTCGGCCGAAGGACTGTGCGCGCCCCAACCGTTTGCGCCGAGTCCGTCTGCGGCTCGGTTGTACGCCGGGAGACTGTTCGCAACCGTGTAGATCACGACGCCGGCGACCAAGCCGCCGATCACTTGCGCGACAACGTAAATCGCCGCATTGACGGCCGAGATGCGCCCGATCACGAACTGGCCGAGAGTCACGGCTGGGTTGACGTGGCAACCGGAAATCGGTCCGATCGCATATACGAGGAACAGCAGGGTCAAGCCGAATGCGAAGGCAACTCCGAGATTGCCGACTTTCGCTCCTGCGAAGACGGCAGTTCCGACTGCGGAGAACACGAGCACAAATGTTCCCACCGCTTCGGCCGCATACTTCTTCACATCCGAGATCGGTTCGATCTCAGTCAATTCCTGTGCAGTTGGAGACATATTCCCACCTTCTTCTCATCGAACGGTAGTAATGCTCACGCGCCTAGATTTGCCGGACTTTACGCAAGCCTGGTGATCTCCACAACAACTTCGAGATCTGTGGAGCGACCGCCGGAAAAGATTCCCTTCAAAGGCGGCACATCCGAATAGTCCCTTCCTATTCCCACCGAGACGTGCTGTTCATTCACAGCTATCGCATTGGTCGGGTCGTATCCCCACCACGCGCCGGTCCACGCCTCGATCCACGCGTGCGATTCCCCGACCACCGTGTCCCCGACTGCCGCATCACGTTTGGGGTGGAGATAGCCGGAAACATAACGACACGGTATGCCCATCGTTCGAAGCAGTACCAAGGTCAGATGCGCATAATCCTGGCAGACACCTTTCCTGGCCGACCAGGCCTCGACCGCCGACGTGTGCACTCCGGTCGTACCCGGAACATATGACATTTCGCCGTAAACCCATTGCGACGCAGCGACTACTGCATCTTCAGGTGATTTATCTTTGCGCAATTCTTTGGCAATTGTCGCCAGCTTCCGATCACGCGGAACATATCTCGTGAAACTCAGTTGCTCGTTGAATCGATCTTTAATCGCTTCACCCGACAATTCATCCCAGTCGACGGTTTCCTCGGGTTGAACGAACGGTTCCGTCTCCACTACCGACAGTCCGGTCACTTCCAGCTCCGTGTGCGGTGCGTGCAAGTCGAATGCGGTCACCGCGGTACCCCAGTAATCGGTGTACCGGTAGGACCGCGTTGCCGGTTGCGTTTCGACGCGCGTGAGAATCACCGTCTGCCTGGTGTCACCGCGAGGCGTCAAACGCGCTTCGTTGTACGACGACGTCACCGGGGCGTCGTACGCATATCCCGTGGTGTGCACGACCCTCATTCGCCAGCTCACAGCTCTCCCTCCACCGTCGAATCCGCATACGCGGCGCCGGCATCCGTCCATGCGACCCACGGCGCAGCGTGGAAGTACTGCAAAGCAATTGCCTCACCCAGTTCGCGGCAGGTTTCCTGCCAACCGAGCAATCGCCCCTGCAGATCCTCGAGCAACACGCCCTGCGGCAGAAACTCCAGCTCGCTGCGAGCGCGGCCGAGAAGCCGCGGCGCCTCCGCCCGGATTCCGACGCGACTGCCCGGCTGCGGGTCGAGTTCCTGCAGGCACTTCTCGGCCTGCCTGATCGAGTGGAACACCGAGCGCGGAAAGAGCCTGTCCAACAAGATGAACTCGACCACCCGATTGGCGTCGAGCGCTCCGCGATACGTACGCAGATATGTGTCGTGCGCACCCGCCGAGCGCAGCACACTGACCCACGCCGGCGAGGACGGGCGGTCACCGGCGCGCGCCAGGAGCATCCGCACGATCATGTCGACACGTTCGATCGACCTGCCAAGCAGAAGGAACCGATAACCGTCGTCGCGGCTGAGCGTGGAATCCGCCAGGCCCGCGAACATCGCTGCGCGTTCTTCCACGTAGCGGAAGAACTCGTGCGGCCCCAGCCTGCGTGACGCGCGTTCACGCTCGGCCAGTCCGTTGTACGTGGTGTTCAGGCACTCCCACATCTCACTCGACGTCACCTCACGCGCTCCGCGCGCGTTCTCCCGCGCACTTGCCAGCGAGTCCACGATCGAACCAACCTGATTGCGGCTGAACGCAACCAGATCGGTGAGCGAGCGTACGTCGAGCTTCTCCTCCGGCGCTTCGATGCCGAGGACACGCAGGAGCAGACGCGACGTGCGGTCCGGGTCGACGGTGGCGTCGTCGAGCAGTTGATGGACGGCGACGTCGAGGATTCGAGCGGTGTCGTCGGCGCGCTCGACGTAGCGGCCGATCCAGTAGAGGGACTCTGCGTTGCGAGCAAGCATCGGTCACCACGCTCCGTTCGCTGATAGTTCTTGGTAGCTGGGCACTTCTGAGGTGTTCACTGCTGTTGCTGCTGTTGTTGTTGAGATGTGCTCAGTTCGGGGCCCTGCACCGGTTCCGCGGATTCCGGGGGCTCGGACACCAGTTCCTCACCGGAGAGCTCAGGATCCTCGTCGGAGGTGCGGCTTGCGAGCACCCACGTGTCCTTGCTTCCGCCGCCCTGGCTCGAGTTGACCACCAGCGAACCTTCCGGAAGCGCCACCCGGGTCAGGCCGCCGGGCAACACCCACACGTCCTCACCGTCGTTGACCGCGAAGGGTCGCAAGTCCACGTGTCGCGGCGAGAGAACGTCGTCGATCTTGGTCGGCACCGTGGACAACTGCACGAGCGGCTGCGCGATCCACCCGCGCGGGTCTGCCTTGATCTTGCGGGTGATCGCAGCCAGTTCCTTGGGGCTCGCGTCGGGCCCGAAGACGATTCCGTAGCCGCCGGACCCTTCCACCGGCTTGATGACGAGTTCGGAGACGCGGTCGAGGACCTGCTCGCACTCCTCGTCCAACCAACAGCGGAACGTGTCGACGTTCTGCAAGAGCGGCTTCTCGCCGAGGTAGTAGTCGATGATCTGCGGAACGTAGGTATAGACGAGTTTGTCGTCACCGACTCCGTTGCCGACGGCACTCGAGATCACCACGTTGCCCGCTCGGGCCGCATTCAGCAGGCCGGCGACGCCGAGAATCGAATCCGGACGGAAGTGCATCGGGTCGAGATACTCGTCGTCGATGCGGCGATAGATGACGTCTACCTGGCGCTCGCCCTCCGTCGTGCGCATGTAGACCATGTTGTCGCGGCAGAACAGGTCGCGACCTTCGACGAGTTCCACGCCCATCTGACGAGCGAGCAACGAGTGCTCGAAGTAGGCGGAGTTGGCGATACCCGGTGTGAGAACAACCACTGTCGGGTCCGCTTCGTTGAGTGCAGCACCCGCACGCAGCGCCCTGAGCAAGTGTGTTGCGTAATCACCGACCGCCCTCACCTTGTGGGACATGAACAGATCCGGGAACACCCGAGTCATCGTGCGACGGTTCTCCATCACGTAGGAGACGCCGGACGGAGATCGCAGGTTGTCCTCGAGAACTCGGAACTCTCCGGCCTCGTCTCGGACCAGGTCGATACCCGCGACGTGGATACGCACACCGTTGGGCGGAACGATGCCCGCCGCTTCACGATGGAAGTGCTCACACGAGGTGACCAGGCGGCGAGGCAGGACGTGATCGCGCAGGATTCGCTGCTCGCCGTAGATGTCCGCAAGGAACAGCTCGAGTGCCTTCACACGCTGCTTGATGCCCTTTTCCAGGCGCGACCACTCCTGCGCGGCAATGACGCGTGGCACCAGATCCAACGGAAAGGGTCGTTCCTGCCCGGACAGCGAGAACGTCACGCCCTGATCGATGAATGCGCGTCCGAGCGCGTCTGCGCGCGCGGCGAGGTCGGCGCTGCTCGTCGGCGCCAGGGCTTTGTACACGCCCTTGTACGGAGCACGCACCGAGCCGTCGGGCTCGAACATCTCGTCGAAAGCCAACTCGTAGCGACCGATGTCTGAATATCCGTCGAACACTGCAGCAGGACGCGCTCGGGTGGTGGTCGAACCTGTTTTACTCGAACTTTTCGAAGGCGGCGGCGTCATAGGGCAACATGCTGCTACAAGTGGGGCTATTCGGCAGCGCGGCGAGAAATCGAGCGCTCGGTGTACTCTTCTCGACAGACGCAACGTGCGACGGTTTGGGTTCTTGGGCCCTCGGCTGGTAATCTTGCCAGTCGGTGCATCAGTGCGCCCACAGCTTTCTCGACCGTAACCAGCTAAAGACGACAAGGATTTTACGCGTGGCCAACATCAAGTCCCAGGTGAAGCGAATCCGTACCAACGAGGCGGCCCGACTCCGTAACCAGTCGGTGAAGTCCTCGCTGCGTACCGCGATCCGTTCATTCCGCGAGGCTGCGGCAGCCGGTGACAAGGACAAGGCCAACGAGCTCCTCGTCTCCACCAGCCGCAAGCTCGACAAGGCAGCCAGCAAGGGCGTCATTCACGCCAACCAGGCTGCCAACAAGAAGTCTGCACTCTCGCAGGCTGCCAACAAGCTCTGACGTTTCCACTGTGACGGTTCGCCGTCATATTGGTTCGTCTCGATAGCCGCCAGGTCGAAAGACCAGGCGGCTATTTTGCGTATCCGATCGGACCGACGCCGAACGCCCCGGCCACCGGGACATCGAGCCCTCAGTTCTTCCGCAACGCGCACACTTTCCGCACTGCCATCTCCAGGGCGAAGGACGAGTCGACTGCGGCACCCTTGACGTCGGCGTTGAGAGCGGCGACGATCTGCATCGCAGCGCCGATCGACGTGGGATCCCAACCGCCGACTTCCTTGATAGCCTTCTTGACCTTCCACGGCGGCATACCGAGATCCGACGCCAACCGGAACGGGTCACCGCCCCGTGCAAACGGGCCAACCTTCGCGATGGTGTGAACTGCATCAGCGAGGGCATCCGCGAGGAGAACGTGCGCCGTTCCGATCTGATCAGCCCACCGCAGGGCCTCGAGCGCACCCCGGGTATCGCCGACGATGACCTTGTCGGCCACATCGAATCCGGAAACCTCGGCCTTGCCCGAGTAGTACTTGTGGACCGCATCGACGTCGATCTTGCCGCCGGTATCTGCCGCCAATTGTGAGCAGGCCGACGCAAGTTCGCGGAGGTTGGAGCCGACGCTTTCGATCATCGCGGCGATCGCATCGGGCGCAACCCTGACGTCTGCGGTCCGAAACTCACCGCGGACGAAGTCGACAAGCTGACTCTTGTTCAGTTTTCCGCAAGCATGAACCGTCGCGCCGAGCTTCTCCAGCGCCGGCGCCAACGCCTTCGCACGGCCACCACCCGAGTGCACGACGATCAGAACGACGCCTTCCGCAGGCTCGCGTGCCGCTTCGAGGACAAGAGCTACGGCATCTTTGCCTGCCTCCGCCGCCGATTCCAGGACGATCACACGGTCTTCGGCAAAAAGAGAAGGGCTGAGCAGCTCAGCCAACTCCGGCGCATTGGTGTCCCCGGCACGCATCTTGGTGACCGGGAGATCGGAAATGCCCTGGCCGCGGTCACCGCGGACAGCTCTGATGAGCTGCGATACCGTGCGGTCGATCAGGAACTCGTCGTCCCCGAGAACAAGATGCAGCGGATCGACTCCAGACGGATTACTCACCCGAAGATGGTCCCACGAGGAACCGACACGATCGACACAGACCCGCCGCCCCCGCCGTACACGGCGACGGTGCCGTCGACGTCGGTCCGAACCACCGCCCCGCCCAACGAATCCAGTTCGTCGAGAACCACGGTGTTCGGGTGCCCGAAACCGTTGCCGGCGCCGACGCTGATCATCGTCAACCTCGGACGCACCGCTTCCAGAAATGCCGACGACGTGGTCCGGGAACCGTGATGGGGCAGCTTCAACACATCTGCCTTCACGTCCGTTCCCGATCGGAGAATGGCCTCCTCCCCCGCAACTTCGGCGTCTCCCGTCAACAGAATTCGACCCGCGTCCGTGTGTGCCATCACCACCAGCGACTGATCGTTGGCGGCGTCCGCGCCGTCCCTCGCATCGCGGGGAGCCGGAACCAACGGACCGAGAACCTCCACGTTCACCGATCCCAACGTCAACTCGGTACCTGCACGCAACGAGACAACCGGAACGGCCTGCGATTCGGCGGCATCCTTCACCGCCCGAAAACCTGACTCCGGCAACAACATCGACCCGACTCCGACCGCAGCGACCGAACGCCCAGCCAGGACCGCTTCCAATCCTCCGATGTGATCGGCATGAAAATGACTGATCATCAGCAAAGCGATGTCGTTGACGTCCACCATGTTCAGGCAACGATCCATCGACGTGGGATCAGGACCGACATCGATCACGATCACCCTGCCGTCTCCGGTCGAGAGCACAAGACCGTCCCCTTGGCCTACGTCGCACATCACCAGTACCCACCCCGGCGCAATGCGGCTGCCGCCGAACACGTGTTGAAAGATCAGGGCTAGAACGACTCCCAACACGAGGACGCCGACCACCCACCTCGAAATCCGATTCCACAGCGTCAGGGCCGCGGCCAGTAAGACGCCCACGACGACCAGAGCGCCGATGAGCCCCGACGGCACCACCACCGACGCTCCGGGAAGAGCCGCCGCCCGCTCGGACACGTACAGCAGCCACCCCATCGGCGGCCGGACCAGTGGCGCGACGAACACCGCGATCGGTGGACAGATCAGCGCACACAGGGCAATCACCGCACCGAATACCGTGATGATTCCGATCACGGGCGCCACCGCCATGTTCGCTGCAATCGTGACCACGCTGAAGGTTCCCGCCATGGCGCCCACCAATGGAGCAGTCACGACGAACGCAGCACTCGAGACAGCTGTCATCTCCGAAAACCAACGGGGCCAACCCCGTCGGCGAAGCACGTCCACCCACACCGGAGCAATGATCACCAGCGCGCCCGTGGCAGTAGCCGACAACGCAAACCCCCAGTCGACGGCAAGCTCGGGCATGACGACAACCAGAACGATGACGGCTGCGGCAAGAGCAGGCAGCGCCTGTTTCCGTCGACCGGTGACCAGACTGAGCAGGCCGATCAGGCCCATCACCGAGGCACGCAGCACACTCGGCGACGGCCTCGCGACGACAACAAACGCAACGAGGGCCACCAGCGCCAAAGCGGCGCCGACCCGCGGGCTCAGTGCCGCCGCTCTGACCAACAGCAGAACGGCCCCCAGCAGAATGCTGATGTTGGCGCCGGAGACCGCAGTGAGGTGGGAAAGCCCGGCAACAGTGAAGTTGTCCTTCACCACCGGCGACAGCGACGACGTGTCTCCGACGACCAGGCCAGGCAGCAGACCCGCCTGATCCGGCGGGAGCGCAGCCGAGCACGCAGCGGCGAAACGAGTACGCACCACACTCGCCCATCGCTGGTACCAGGGCGCTTCTCCCACCGCGACGGGAGGCCCTTCGGACGTGATGACGGCGAGTGTGGAATCGCTGCGCCATGGCTTACTCGCCCGGCCGCGAACCGTGAGGCTCTGCCCTGGAACAACGTCGAGCCACGACGAACTGGGCGCCCGGATCGTGACCAATCCGCCTCCGGAGTACCTGTGATTCCGGGCAGTCACCGAATTGACGGTTGCCCTGAAGAAGACCTGACCTTGACCCACTGCGCCAGAGACCACGTGCGGATCCTCAGTTGGTTCCACGTCGACACTCACCCAGGCTCCTTCGAGGGCAGCTCGGGCCAGTGGGTGACTCTCCCCCTCGAACGCCCGCCATCCGCTGACGACACTGCACCCGGCACCGAACAGTAATGCCACCAACATGATTCGCACCCACCCCGTAGATGTCCGGCGCACGACCACGACAGCCAGGATTGCCGCTGGAACCGCGCACGCCACCGCAAGTACCCACGCGGCGACCGCGCCGAACAGGATCCCCACCGCGCTACTCCCCCACGCGGCAACGGCCGACAGAAGCAGTCGAGCGTCGAGAACGGGCCGGACCTCCGATTCGTTCACACCGACACCAGCACTCGCAGCTTCGCCAACCTTGCCGGGCCGATACCGTCGACTTCCCCCAATTGTTCTACGTCCGTGAATTTCCCGTTGGACGTACGCCAGGAAATGATCGCCGCCGCTGTTACCGGCCCTACCCCGGGAAGCCCGTCCAGTTCGGCTTCGGTGGCGGTGTTGAGGTTCACCAGCCCAGCCCCGCCGGAATCCCCCGCAGCGGCGGGGCTGGTCCCTCCCGCAGTGGTACTCGAACTCGCTGAAACACCACCGGACTGATCGGCCGCACCCACCACGATCTGATCACCATCGGCAAGCTTCTGAGCCAGGTTCAGGCCTACTGTCTCCGCTCCGTCGAGCACTCCACCTGCCGCAGCGAGCGCGTCGGCGATGCGCGAGCCCGAATGCAGGTTGACAAGCCCAGGCGTGCGCACGAGTCCGACGACACTGACCACCAAAGCCTCGGGCGGCTGCTCCGCTACGACGGCGGTCGGTACGGGACCCGCTGATTCACCATCGCCGGCAGTGACACTCTGCTCCGTGACATTCTGGGCCGTCACATTCTGGGGCGAGGGCAACGGTGGGACCGCCTGCAAACTCGGAGAGTCCCACCACACGGTGAACAAGCCGATAGCCGTGGCCAGTGCTGCGACGATCGCCAACACCCAAGTCGCCGATCGGCTCGGGCGCCAACGCGTTCCGCGCCAGCGCTCGGGCAGGCGATCGAACCTGGACGAGTCAGGCGGAACTTCGTATTCGTCCTCGTCGAAGTCCTGGAGCCACTCGGGGGACCTCCCGAAAGACACTGAATCCTCGAAGTCGTCGACGGCCTGTCGCTGCCTGTAGTTTTCGTCCATCGCCGCGAGGCGATCACGCGCCCGCTCGCGCTCCTCGCTGATCCTCATGACTGGACGCTAACGAGGGACCATGCCACCGAAGACGATGAATTTCGACCTGTGGAGAACTCGGGGATTGTGGAGAACCGATCAGGTGTTCGCGTCGATCTCCGGCAACGGGCACACCACAACACCGATCGCGCCGACACCGACGTGCGCTCCGATAACCGCACTGAAGTCGGTAACCACGGATTCCGCTACATCGGGAATGCGCTCGGCCAACTGTTCCGCTATCCCGTCGGCACGCTCTCGCGCTCGCATGTGATGCACGGCTATCGCCACGCGGCCGAGACCGGCGCGCTCGACTGCCGAATCAACCAAGCGCGCAAGCGCTTTGGTGGTGGTACGTGTTTTCTCGCCGAGCACCAGTTTGCCGTCCACCAGATGCAGGATCGGCTTCATCGCCAATGCAGTACCCAGCAACGCAGCGGCGGTTCCGATTCGTCCGCCCCTACGCAATTGATCAAGTTTGTCGACGACGATGTAGCAGCGCCCACGGCTGGCGACGTCGACCGCCCGGCCGTATGCCTCTTCGAGTGACGCACCCTTCTCGGCGAGGCGCGCAGCTTCGAGAGCGGGATAGCCCAAACCCATACCTGCGGACTGTGAATCGACGATCCGGACGGCGCCACCGAATTCCTGGGCCGCGACTCGTCCGGCTTCCCACGTTCCCGAGAGTTGACGTGAAATGTGAACAGCGAGGACGCCGTCGCCGTCGCTCATGTCCAGGGCGCGTGCATATGCCTCGGACAACTCGGCGGGTGACGCTCCGGCCGTTGTCACTCCCGACAGGTCGTTCGGCATTGCATCGACACCCTCACGCAAGTCGCAGCCGTCACGGAGCACGTGGAGCGGAACCACCTGAATGCCACATGCGTCGGCCGACTCCTGCGGGATGCAGGCGGAGGAATCCGTGACGACGACGACCGGCATTCTGCTACCCGACTTCGCTCGGCGGTGATACCAGTTCCGGCGAAACCAGTTCCGGCGAAACCGTTTTCTGCGACTCGACCCCGCGAATCGCAGCGATCATCGCGCGGGCTACACCGACGTGACCGTCCCACCCCCAGTGAATTCCGTCGGGATTACCGTTCTCGGAAAAGACGTTGTCACGCACTGCATCCGCGAGATCGACTACGGGAACGTCTTTCTCCGTAGCCCACTCGGTGATCGCGGACACCGCGGCCGGTCGTCCGGCATGCACGCTGGCGTAGGCATCACTGCGGTGCACCGACGGCAGGGTCGCGATCATCGGCAGTTCGGGTCGCATGTACTCCAACGCATTTCGCGAGCTTTCCAGATACTCGACGCTCAGCTTGGGCGGAAGCGCGACCGGGCGGCCCAGTGGTGCAAGCCGTGGCTGCAGCCACTGATAACCCTCGCGCACCACGCGTCGAAGCGCCGGAGGACGAACGTAGCGAATGGTCTCGCGGAGCGCGGTAGGCAGCGGAGACGGTAGCGAGTCCATACCGCCGACCGCGAACACGACGGCGCCTGCCCGCGGCACCGCCGCCCACACACGAGGATCCTGAGTCAGTGCCCACCACGCGTCGCGGCACGTCCAGCCGATACGGGCGACCAGCTCGACGTCCCAGCCGAGTTCGTCGGCCACGATGTTGGGCCAGATCCGTGGATGATCTGCCGCGAGGCCGCCTTTGGGGCCGAAATACGACAGCGAATCCGCGAGTACGAGGAGGACGGGGCGCTGCCCGTCGGCAATTTCAGAGGACGTCATTTGCGACACTCGCAGAAGCATTCCATACGTCGAGTCGCCACTCGATCGACTTGACGTCACCATGTCCGCTGAGTTGCACCCAACTGGTGTTTCCCAATCCGCCGAGGACGGCCCAGCGATCTATGGGCAGGTCGAGCAATGCCGCCGTCAGAGCCGCAATCAAGCCTCCGTGCGCCACCAGAACCACGGGCCGCTCGGCCCAGTCCGGGTGCGTCTCGAGCAATTCGTGAACGACAGGAAGACTGCGATGTGCAACGTCGATTCGGCTTTCGCCACCGGGCGGCGCCAACGTGGCATCCGCCCGCCAGGCAGATCGCACACCGGGAGTGCGCTCGTCGACGTCGTGATGAGTCAGGCCTTGCCATTCGCCCAGGTGTGTCTCACGCAGACGCGTGTCGGTGAGTACCGGAAGTCCGGCGGCGTCACCGACAGCGACGGCTGTGAAATACGCGCGACGCAGATCCGAGGACACGATCGTCAACGGTCTGCGATCGGCGATCACCGGACCTGCACTCTTGGCCTGCGTGCGTCCCAACTCCGACAGATCGGTGTCGAGTTGCCCCTGCATCCGAGAGTCGGCGTTGTATTCGGTCTGTCCGTGACGCAGCAGGATGAGCCGGCGGACAGGGTTCGACGCCGCACTGGGCGCCGACGAAGTCACAGCGAGGGATCCTGCGCGTCCGGCTCGGAAACCGTGTCGGTCTCGAACACCGTGTTGGCATCGGCGGGGCCGGGATGGTTCTGTCCGAGGCCTTCGACCTCGACCGTCGGGCAGTCCTTCCACAGTCGATCGAGAGCGTAGAAGTTGCGCTCCTCGTCGTGCTGGACGTGGACGACGATGTCGGCGTAGTCGAGCAGTGCCCAGCGTCCCTCGCGGGTGCCTTCGCGGCGGACAGGCTTGTGTCCCGCTTCGCGGAGTCGGTCTTCGATGTTCTCGACAATCGAGTTGACCTGACGCTCGTTGGTCGCAGATGCGATCACGAAGCAGTCCGTGATGACCAACTGTTCGGACACATCGAGCACCACCACTTCGGTGGCCAGCTTCTCGTCGGCTGCCAAGGCCGCGATGCGTGCCATGTCGATGGCTTCGGTGTTTGCGCTCACTCGATGTTCTCCAGTTTCGTCTTCAGAAAGTACTTGTTGTTCTCGGCTAGCTCGAGTCGGTTGCGCCCGGGACGGCTTCCGACTTCCCCGGTGCAGGCTCCGACATCGTTGTAGCTCCGTCGCGGCGCTCCGCGTCGACAGGTCGATACAGGTTCCGCTTCGAGATGTACTGCACCACTCCGTCCGGCACCAGGTACCAGACGGGGCGGTCTTCACTTGCCCGACGACGACATTCGGTCGACGAAATGGCAAGTGCCGGAATCTCTATCAACGTGACCGCGTCGGCGGGCATGGTGTCGAGGTGACCGGCCAGGTGTTCTGCATTGAGATCGAAACCCGGTCGCGATACCCCGACGAACTTCGCCAATGCGAACAACTCTTCCCAATCTTGCCAGGAAAGGATGCTGGCCAGCGCATCGGCACCGGTGATGAAGAAGAGTTCGGCGTCAGGATGGTAGGCCCGGAGGTCTCGCAGGGTGTCCACGGTGTACGTGACTTTTTCACGGTCGACGTCGACCCGAGAGACGGAAAACCGCGGGTTGGAGGCGGTGGCGATGACCGTCATGAGGTATCGGTCCTCGGCGGGACTGACGCCTCTCCCCTGCTTCTGCCAGGGCCGTCCGGTGGGGACGAAGATCACTTCGTCGAGTCCGAACCGGTCGGCGACCTCACTGGCCGCAACGAGGTGGCCATGGTGAATGGGGTCGAAGGTGCCACCCATCACTCCGAGGCGTCGAGCACGTTCCACCGATAGTCCCTTCTGCACGAGTGTCGAGCTTACGGGTCAGACCGGCAGCAGTCTGGACACGACGTCGGCGAGCTGCTGGGCCGAGCGGCACTCGTGCATGCTGATGACCTCGTTGTAGACCTTCGCCGCGGAGTCACCCGTTCCCCATTGCCCCTTCGGCTCGGGGTTGAGCCAGTGCGCGTGCTTGGCTACCGCAACCATCTGCGACAGCGACTGAAGGTTGGGATCGCGGTAGTTGTTGCGACCGTCGCCGAGTACCAGCAGCGACGTACGGCTGGTGATGGACTGCGCGAACTTCTCCTGGAACACCCCGAATGCGTGTCCGTAGTCGGAATGGCCGTCGTAGGTGATCAGTTCGGCCTCACGCACCATGCGTGACATCGCGGATCCGAGGTCGGCGTTCGAGTCGAAGAACCGCGTGACCTCGTCGGTCGTGTCGATGAACGCGAATACCCGCACTCGCGAGAACTGCTCACGCAACGCATTGACGAGCAGCAGGGTGAAGTGGCTGAACCCCGCTACCGAACCCGACACGTCACACATCACCACAAGTTCCGGTCGCGCTCGCTTCGGCTTGCGCTGCACCAGATCGATCGGCACTCCGCCCGTCGACATGGACTTGCGCAGCGTGCGACGCAGGTCGATCGAACCCGCGCGGGAGCGGCTACGACGCACGGCGAGTCGACTGGCCAGCAGACGAGCCAGGGGTGCGACGTTCTTCTTCAGCGTGGTGAGTTCTGCGTCGGAGGCCCGCAGGAAGTCGACTTCCTCGGCGAGTTTCGGAACGCCGTACGTGGCGACGCGTTCCTTACCCAGATTCTCGGCTGTGCGTCGACGCGTTTCCTTCTCGACCATCTTGCGGAAGTCCGCGATGCGCTGCGCTGCCGTGCGCTTGGCGACCTCGGACTGGTAGTCGGAGTTGTCCTTGCCCTCGGACCCGGAGCCCTCCTGGTTGCCGAGCAGGCCCTGCAGGATCTTGTTGAGCAACGTCTCCGGGGCGACGTCGCGCAGCGCCTGGTAGGCGGAGAACGACGGGCCGTTGCTCGACTGGTACTGCCCGAGTTCCTCGACCATCGCGGCGGTCAGGAGTTCGGTCATCTCCATCGCCTCGTCACTGCCGTCTGTCAGCAGTTCGGCAATGAGCTCACGCAAGGCCTGCAGGTCGATCGAGCCGTCTGGCTTGCGCGGCAGTGTGACGTCGACGTCGCCGACCGCACGGTCACCGATCGCCTTGGGGAACCACAGGTCGAAGACGGCGTCGAACGTCGCCCGGTGGGTCGGCCTGCGCAGGAGCGAGCATGCCAGCCCTTCACGAAGCGCTTCACGATCGAGCAGGTCGAGAACAGACATGACCTGACCGGCGTCGACTGTCTCGGACGGGCCGACCATGATTCCGCGTCGTCGCAAAGCCTCGACAAAATCGACGAGGTGACCGGGAATCCCGTGCGGCGCTGCCAGGCCGCCAGGTGAGAGCGGCGACGTCGATGCTGCGGGAGCCATGTCAGACCTCAGTTCAGCCGAAGTTCAGCGGCGGCACGCACCTGGTCCGACTGGTGCTTGAGGATCACGCCGAGCGTGGCGCGAACGGCATCGTCGTCGAGAGTGTCCATGCCCAGAGCAAGAAGGGTGCGTCCCCAGTCGATGGTTTCGGACACCGACGGAACCTTCTTGAGCTGCATTCCGCGAAGAACACGAATGGTGTTGACCAGCTGCTCGGCAATCGCTTCAGGAAGCTCCGGCACCCGGCTTGCGAGGATGCGACGCTCGAGGTCGGCGTCCGGGAAATCGAGATGCAGGAAGAGGCAACGACGCTTCAAGGCCTCCGAGAGTTCGCGAGTGGCATTCGACGTCAACACCGTGAACGGCTTGCGGGTGGCGGTGATCGTTCCGAGCTCGGGGATCGTGACCGCGAAGTCGCTGAGCACTTCGAGGAGCAGACCTTCGATCTCGACGTCGGCCTTGTCCGTCTCGTCGATCAACAACACCGTCGGGTCCTCGCGGCGAATGGCCTTGAGCAGTGGACGTGCGAGCAGGAACTCCTCCGAGAAGACATCCGCCCTCGTCGAGTCCCAGCTGTGGTCGACTGCGACATCACCCCTCGCTCCGCTCGCCCCTCCGGACTGAATCCGAAGAATCTGCTTCGCGTGATTCCACTCGTACAGCGCACGAGCCTCGTCGACGCCCTCGTAGCACTGCAGGCGCACCAACTCGGCGCCTGTCGTCTGGGCTACCGCGCGCGCCAACTCGGTCTTACCGACACCGGCCGGTCCCTCGATGAGCAGGGGCTTGCCCAGTCGGTCGGCAAGGAACACTGCCGTTGCAGTGCCCTTGTCGGACAGGTAACCCGTCTCGGCCAAACGCTCGATCACGTCGTCGACGCTCGAGAAGAACGGTGTTGTATCGGGAAGAGCTCGGTCCACGGTTAACTCCTAAAAAGGGTGGGGCAAGTCTGGTGAACTTTTCAGGCGGGTCGGGTGTGCCCGTCGCCCCAGACGATCCACTTGGTGGACGTCAGTTCCGGCAACCCCATAGGGCCACGCGCATGCAGTTTCTGGGTGGAGATGCCGATCTCGGCGCCGAATCCGAACTGCTCACCGTCGGTGAAGGCAGTCGACGCATTGACCATCACTGCCGCGGCGTCGACGCGAGCGGTGAACTCGCGGGCAGCCGAAAGATCGGACGTCACGATGGCTTCGGTGTGACCGGTTCCGTACTGGTCGATGTGCTCGACGGCAGCGTCCAAGTCCTTGACGACCTTGAGGGCGACGTCGAGTGTGAGGTACTCCTTCGACCAGTCGTCCTCGGTCGCGGGAACCAGTCCCGGCAGATCGCCGTGCACGACGACGTCGTGCATTTGAAGTGCTTGCAGCAACTTCGGCACGGCCGTCTCGGCAATAGCGGCGTCGACCAGCACCGTCTCCGCGGTGTTGCACACGCTGGGCCGACGAGTCTTGGAGTTGAGAAGAATCTTCTCGGCCATGAGCAGATCGGCGGCCGAGTGAACATAGACGTGACAGTTACCGACACCGGTCTCGATGGTGGGAACGGTGGCATCGCGAACGACGGCGCTGATCAAGCCGGCGCCGCCTCGTGGGATGACGACGTCGACGAGGCCACGGGCCTGAATCAAATGAGTGACCGTGGAGCGATCCGCACTTGGCAGAAGTTGAACGGAGTCCTCGGGCAGTCCCTGAGCGACCAGCGACGCACGCAGGGCCGCCACCAATGCTTCGTTGGACTTGACCGCCGAAGACGAACCACGAAGCAGCGCAGCATTTCCCGACTTGAGTGTCAGACCGAACGCGTCCACGGTCACGTTGGGACGAGCCTCGTACACCATGCCGACGACGCCGAGCGGAACACGCTGCTGGCGCAGCTCCAGACCGTTCGGCAGAGTGGAGCCGCGAAGAACTTCGCCGATCGGATCGGGTAGTCCGGCAACCTGGCGCAAACCTGACGCGATGCCCTCGATGCGGTCAGCGGTCAGCCGAAGACGGTCGAGCAGTGATTCCTCGGTACCGCCCGCCTTCGCGGTGTCGATATCGAGAGCATTGGCCGCGAGAATCCGATCACTCGCCGCGAGTACTGCGTCGGCTGAGGCGTGGAGCGCGGCATCCTTCTGCGCCGTGGTCAGCAGAGCCAGGACGCGCGACGCCTTGCGAGCTCGGCGTGCGGCGTCGTGCACGACGGTCTTGGTGTCGGACGCGTTCGAGTCGACGGTTTCTGCGTCGGAAGTCACAGCGGTCATGAATACACATTAACCACCCACCGTGGCGGCCTGCTCGGCGGAACGAGGCTGTGACCACCCGAGAGCATTGCGGCGGACCGCCGAGGAACATTTCGCCGCACCGCCGGGGAACAATTCCGGCGCGCGACACTGTTGCACCCACAGACCTTCTTCTTCGAGTCAGGAGCCATCCGTGAGTGTGTTGTTCGAGCCTTTGACCCTGCGCGGCGTCACCATCCCGAACCGCGTCTGGATGGCACCGATGTGCCAGTACTCGGCTGACGTCATCGGCGACCAGGTCGGAGTGCCCAACGAATGGCATCGCACGCACCTGGTGAGCCGCGCGATCGGCGGCACCGGCCTGATTCTCACCGAGGCGACCGCCGTCAGCCCCGAAGGCCGCATTTCGGCCGCCGATCTGGGGATCTGGAACGACACGCAGGCACAAGCCTTCGCCGAGATCAACGCGCAACTCGCGTACTTCGGCGCAGTGCCCGGGATCCAGTTGGCTCACGCCGGACGCAAAGCGTCGACGCAGGTTCCGTGGCGCGGCGGCAAGAGCCTGCCCGCCGACGACCGACTCGCCTGGCAGACCGTCGCCCCGAGCGCGGTTCCGTTCGGTCACCTTGCCGATCCGGTCGAGTTGACCACGGAAGGCATCGAGAAGGTCGTCGCGGACTTCGCAGCGGCGGCTACCCGCGCACTGAAGGCCGAATTCAAGGTCGTGGAAATTCACGCGGCCCACGGCTACCTGATCCATCAGTTCCTCTCTCCCGAGAGCAACAAGCGGACCGACCGCTACGGCGGCAGCTTCGAAAACCGTATCCGGTTGCTCCTCGAAATCCTCACAGCGGTCCGCGAGGTGTGGCCGGCCGAGCTACCCCTCTTCGTCCGGGTCTCGGCGACCGATTGGCTCACGGAAGAACGTGGGCTCGAGGTCGACAGCTGGACTGCGGATCAGACCGTTGCCCTCGCCAACATCCTCTCCGACTACGGCGTCGATCTGGTCGACGTGTCCACCGGCGGTAATTCACCGGCGGCGCAGATTCCGGTGGAGCCGGGATACCAGGTTCCGTTCGCCCGTCGCCTGCAGAACGAAAGCCTGTTGCCGGCCGCCGCCGTCGGCCTCATCACCGAACCCGAACAGGCCGAGAAGATCGTCGAGGACGGCAGCGCAGTGGCGGTGCTCCTCGGCCGCGAACTCTTGCGTGATCCGTACTGGGCGCGCCGGGCGGCCCGGGAACTGAACGCCGAGGTGGGACCACATATCCCGTCGCAGTACGCTCGCGCCTTCTAGCCCGAAAATCGGCTCCCGCGTCCAACTTTGATAGCGTAAGCGTCTTACTTGCCGGTAGTCCGGAGCCCTGTGGGCTCCGGACACTGCCGCGGGCCAGAGCCGTGCGACGGGGGTCGCAACGAGCCACAGGGCACGCGGACGCTCGATTTCCCGACCGGCTCATCGGCGAGTGGGCAACGAAAAGATGCGTGCATCAGGTACGTGCCCCGCTCGGTTCGATGATTGCGCTGGGGAGCGCATGTCATGACTACACCAGAGAACTCGATCAGCGCTCTCGAAGTGGCCGAATCACCCGATGTCTGCGTCACCGACAATGCGTCCGTCAAACGCGCTGTCAAGGCGACGATGCTCGGAAATGCCATGGAGTGGTTCGATTTCGGCGTTTACGCATATCTAGCTACCACTATCGGAAAAGTGTTCTTCCCGGAGGCGAGCGGCAGCGCTCAACTCCTCTCGACCTTTGCAATCTTTGCAGCAGCCTTCATCGTCCGACCTCTCGGCGGACTGTTCTTCGGCCCACTCGGTGACCGCATCGGGCGCAAGAAAGTCCTGGCCACCACGATCATTCTGATGGCGGGCAGCACCTTCGCCATCGGCCTCATCCCGAGCTACGAGTCCATCGGTATCGCCGCCCCGATCCTGCTGGTACTCCTACGCCTGTTGCAGGGCTTTTCCACAGGCGGCGAATACGGCGGGGCCAGTACGTTCGTCGCCGAATACGCACCGGACAAGCGGCGCGGTTTCTTCGCCAGCTTCCTCGAATTCGGGACTCTGGCAGGATATGTGGCGGCAGCAGGCATCGTGACGATCATCCAGACCGTCGTCAGCGCCGAGGATCTCCTCCAGTGGGGCTGGCGAATCCCCTTCCTCATTGCCGGCCCGTTGGGTCTCATCGGTCTGTACCTTCGTCTGCGCCTGGAAGAAACTCCCGCATTCCAGATGATGGAGCAGGCCGAAGAGCGCTCCCTCGCAGACGAATCCACCGGCAAGAAACTGCGCGAAACTCTCGTCGACAACTGGCGTCCCCTTGTTCTGTGCATCGTCCTGGTAGCCACGTACAACATCGCTCACTACGGCCTGCTCAGCTACATGCCCACGTATCTGACCAACACCTTGGGTTACGACGAGTCCCACGGGCTCGTTCTGATGATCATCGTCATGATCGTGATGATGATGGGAATCAGCTACGTCGGAAAGTTCTCGGACCGCGTCGGGCGTAAACCCTTGCTGCTCAGCGGTTTCATCGGATTCTTCGTCCTGTCCCTACCCGCTTACCTGTTGATCGGCGTCGGCAACTACGTGACGGTCTTCCTGGGACTCGCCATTCTCGGCGGCCTGCTCCTGCTGTTCGTCGGAGTGTTCCCGTCCGTGCTTCCCGCACTCTTTCCGACCGGAATCAGGTACGGCGGCTTGGCAATCGGATACAACCTCGCGGTCTCCATCTTCGGCGGGACCACTCCCCTGGTGCTGACAGCTCTCGAAAGTGCAACGGGCAGCAACTTGGTCGCGCCGATGTACATGATGATCGCCGCAGTGATCGGCGGTATCGCGGTACTGCTCATCCCCGAGACGGCACGCAAGCCACTCGACGGTTCGCCACCCGCCGTCGCCACCGACGAGGAAGCACGCCGGATCATTCGGAAGGTTCGCCGAAAGAGAATGAAGGCCGATAACCTCGAGGTATGAGCACGCCTCGAATCGTCGTCGTCGGCAGTATCAACATGGACCTGACCACGTCAGTGGCCAGATTTCCCGCTCCGGGAGAAACACTGCTCGGCACTGCCTTTGCCACCGCGGCAGGAGGCAAAGGCAGTAATCAGGCCATCGCAGCCGCGAAGGCCGGTGGGGACGTGTCCTTCATCGGCGCGGTCGGCGACGACGGTTTCGGCGCCCAGTTGCGCGAGACCCTGCAAGACGCCGGGGTCGACACCGCACTGCTACGTGGCGTCGACGGCCCGAGTGGCGTCGCGGCCATCACCGTGAGCGAAGACGCGGAGAACAACATCATCGTCGTCCCGGGCGCCAATTCCACGATCACCGCGTTGTCCGAAGTAGACCTCGACGCGATCGCACACGCCGACGTTCTCCTGTGCCAACTCGAAATACCACTCGACACGGTCATCGCAGCGGCCCAGCACGCGCACGCCAACGGAACGACCGTCATCCTGAATCCATCTCCCGTGCAAGAACTTCCGGATCCACTGATCGATGCAGTCGACACCTTGATCGTGAACCAGACCGAGTCGGAGCAGTTGGCCGCGGTCACAGGTCGCGTCGCGCACCTCGTCACGACGCTCGGAGCGGGCGGCGCGGATCTTCGGTCCGGCGATGTGACCGTCCACGCCGACTCCCCTACCGTGACACCCGTCGACACCACCGGCGCAGGCGATGCCTTCACCGGGGCCTTCGCCGTGGAGTGGGTGCAGGACCAGGAGCGCGCCCTGCAGTTCGCGGCCACGGCGGGAAGCCTGGCGACGACGGTTCGCGGCGCCTCGGTGTCGTCGCCTACTCGCGTTGCGATCGAAAAAGTCCTGAACCGACAGCTTGACTCTGACACCGTGTGAGGTTCTAAACCTGTAGGTATCGGGTTGGTGAGGGAGAAACGGGGCGAGCAACCATGTTGAGCATCGGAGACTTCGCGAGAGCAGGTCGTGTGTCGGTGCGCATGCTTCGCCACTACGACGCCATCGGCCTGCTCGCACCGGCGAGGGTCGACGCCTCCACCGGGTACCGCTCGTACACTGCCGGCCAGTTGGCATTGCTCAACCGCATCGTCGCGCTCAAGGAGTTGGGCCTGACCCTGGCCCAGGTCCAGCAGGTGGTGGAGTCGGCGGTCACGGTCGACGAGATCCGCGGGATGCTCATGCTTCGCCGAGCAGAACTCGAGACCCGAATCCAGGAAGACACCGCGCGACTTGCGCACGTGCAAGCGCGCCTCCGCATCATCGAAAGTGAGGGACAGATGTCCGCATACGAGGTTGTGATCAAGTCCGTTCCGGCGCTGCGGGTCGCGGAGTTGACCGGTACCGCCAAGACGATGGATCCGTCGTCGATCGGCCCGGTGGTTCGCGGGCTGTACGAGCGGCTGTGTACCGGTTTGGATCGTGCCGGTGTCGTCCCGATCGGACCCGCTGTCGCGTACTACGAGGATGCCGGCGACGACGAGAACGTCGTCGTGCATGCCGCGCTGCCGGTCGACGCGGACCCCGAGGGCGACTACGAGTTCGCGGTCGTCGACCTGCAGGCCGAAGCTCAGGTGGCTTCGCTGCTGCACAAGGGCTCGATGGACAACTGCCTGCCCGCCTATCAGGCCTTGGCTCAGTGGATCGACGCAGCGGGATACCGCAATGCCGGCCCCAGCCGTGAGGTGACGCTGGCGTGCCCGGAGGACGTCGACGGCTGGGTCACCGAGCTGCAGGAACCTGTTGCCAAGCCCTGAAGCCCGCACGTGTCGGCAGGGTCGTGCACCATGGGGTCCATGACCACCGCCACTGCCCCAGCCATGCGCGACGAAGCCGAGCGGCTGCTCCGCGAACTCGCGGGGCCGGATGCCCGCCTACGCGAGGACCAGTGGACTGCCATCGAGGCCTTGGTGGTGCAACGCAAACGCGCCCTCGTCGTCCAGCGGACGGGCTGGGGCAAGTCGGCGGTCTACTTCATCTCGGCGAAGCTGCTCCGGGCAACAGGTCACGGCCCGACGGTCATCGTCTCGCCCTTGTTGGCCCTGATGCGAAACCAGGTCAGTTCTGCCGAGCGTGCCGGAGTGCGAGCCGCAACCATCAACTCGGGCAACGTCACCGAATGGGACGACATCCACGCCCGCGTCGCAGCCAATGATCTCGACGTACTTCTGGTCAGCCCAGAGCGCCTGAACAACCCCGACTTCCGCGATCAGGTGCTCCCGGCCCTGGCAGCCGACGCCGGCCTGGTCGTGGTCGACGAGGCTCACTGTGTTTCCGACTGGGGACACGACTTCCGTCCCGACTACCGGCGCATCAGGACGTTGATCGCCGAACTCGGCGAGGGCATTCCCGTCCTCGCGACCACGGCAACGGCCAACAACCGCGTTGTCGAGGACGTATCCGCCCAGCTGGGCGTCGGCGGCGAGGAAACCCTCGTCCTTCGCGGCGGGCTCGAACGCGAGTCACTTCACCTCTCTGTAGTCCACATTCCGGAGGCGACGGCGCGCGCTGCCTGGCTTGCCGACATGCTCGAGACGCTGCCGGGATCGGGCATCATCTACACGCTGACGGTTTCGGCCGCTCGCGACCTCGCAAGCCTGCTCTCCGAGCGCGGCCATACCGTCGCCGCCTACACGGGCCAGACCGATCCCACTGAACGTGAATCCCTCGAGCAGGACTTGTTGGGCAATCGCGTCAAGGCTCTGGTGGCCACCTCGGCCCTCGGGATGGGCTTCGACAAGCCCGATCTCGGGTTCGTCGTCCACCTGGGCGCACCGTCGTCGCCGATCTCGTACTACCAGCAGGTGGGCCGCGCCGGTCGGTCCACCGACAGGGCAGACGTGATCCTCCTGCCGGGCGCCGAGGACAAGCAGATCTGGAGCTACTTCGCCTCGGTCGCCTTCCCCCGCGAGCACCTGGTCCGCAGCGTCATCGAACACCTCGACACCGAAAAGGCCACGTCGACACCGGCACTCGAACCGCTGGTGGAACTCAATCGCACCCGTCTCGAAATGGTCCTCAAAGTCCTCGACGTCGACGGCGCGGTCAAACGAGTCAAGGGCGGTTGGATCAGCACCGGAGAACCTTGGGTGTACGACGCCGAGCGCTACGGCCGACTCGACGACGCTCGCCAGGCCGAGCAGGCCGCAATGGTCGAGTACCAGAGCATCACGACGTGTCGAATGACCTTCCTGCGTGAACAACTCGACGATCCGGGCCTGACGTCGGAGAACTCACAGTGCGGTCGCTGTGACAACTGCACCGGCAATCGCTACGACACCACTGTCGACACCACCGCCCTCGACGAGACTCGGGCGCGCCTGCAGCGGCCCGGATTCGACCTGGAGCCGCGCAAGATGTGGCCGACCGGCCTGAGCAAGCTGGGTGTCAAGCTGTCCGGGAAGATCACCGAGGGTCCGGAAACCGGGCGCATTCTCGGACGGATGTCGGATCTGGGCTGGGGCCAACGTCTCCGCGCGCTTTTCGACGGCCCCGACGCCGAGGTACCCGATGCGGTGGTCAGCGCGTGTATCAGTGTTCTGGCGGCCTGGAATTGGGCCGAGCGCCCCACCGGTGTCATGGCCCTCGAATCCACGACGCGTCCGTTGCTGGTATCGAGCCTGGCCGCCAAGTTGGCCGAGGTCGGGCGATTGACCGACCTCGGCACCCTTCGCTTGCGACCCGACCACCCTCCGGTGTCAGCAGCGAACTCCGCCTATCGCGTGTCCGGACTGGTCGATGTTTGGGAAGTCCCGGACATGAGTATTCATCAGGGACCAATACTTCTTGTCGACGCAATCGCCGATACCGGTTGGACTTTCACGATGGCCGCACGCGCACTTCGGCAGGCCGGAGCCCATTCGGTACTTCCCTTGGCGCTCGCGAGCCCGAAATAGCGAGTTTTTGCCCGAAATAGTCGCTCGGACAACGGCAAAAGTTACATAATGTGAGCACCATCACATTCATGTCCTCACCTGGGGCGCAACGGGTTCCGCACGGCCCGAAACGGACATCTGCATGACTTCGACAGCAATGATTGTTACGTTCAGATGACCGATGAAGCCTGTTGATACGAGAGCTATCCCGACCACCGCGCCGGACGCGGTGTTGTTCAGAAGCCCACAGATCGATGACGGAGTCCGGCTCTGGGAGATCGCACGTGATTCGAAGGTGCTCGACCTCAATTCGAGTTATGCATACCTGTTGTGGTGCAGGGATTTCAGCGCGACGTCCATCGTCGCAGAGGTGGACGGCCGTGTAGTCGGATTCGTTTCCGGTTACACCCGCCCCAGCGCACAGGAAACCCTGTTCGTGTGGCAAGTTGCGGTCGACGAAGACCAGCGCGGCAAGGCAATTGCTGCCCGCATGCTGTCCGACTTGATGGATCGCACTGCCCCACTGGGTGTTACACATCTGGAGACGACGATCAGCCCCGACAACGAGGCTTCGATCGCACTCTTCACCGCGCTCGCACGTCGGCGCGAAGTACCGATAACCAGGCAGAACTTGTTCTCGCCCAATGATTTTCCCGATGGACACGAAGCCGAAGATCTTTACACGATCGGCGCCTAGCGCACTTCGCGCTCGGCATACAGCATGCCCCGGAGGAACAAAGAAGATATGAATATCAACGAAGCAAGCATTTTCGAAACCCTCGAGTCCGAGGTTCGCAGCTACTGCCGTGACTGGCCTGCAGTGTTCACCAGCGCATCCGGATCCTGGATTCGTGACGAAAACGGGCGCGACTACCTCGATTTCTTCGCCGGTGCCGGCGCCCTCAATTACGGTCACAACAACCCGGTGCTCAAATCTGCACTGGTCGACTACATCATGAGCGATGGCATCACACACGGCCTCGACATGTCGACAGTCGCCAAGCGTGAGTTCCTCGAGACCTTTCAACGCAACATCCTCGAGCCGCGCGGCCTGGACTACAAGGTCCAGTTCCCCGGCCCGACCGGATCGAACACCGTCGAGGCTGCACTGAAGCTGGCCCGCAAGGTCACCGGACGTTCGGCAGTCATCAACTTCACCAACGCATTTCACGGAATGACACTCGGTGCACTCTCCGTGACCGGCAACTCGATGAAGCGCGCGGGCGCCGGTGTCCCCCTTGTGCACACGACACCGATGCCCTTCGACAACTACTTCGACGGCGTCACCGAGGACTTCCAGTGGTTCTCTCGCGTTCTCGACGATTCCGGCAGTGGAATCAACCGTCCCGCGGCAGTCATCGTCGAAACCGTGCAGGGTGAAGGCGGCGTCAATGTCGCTCGTCCCGAATGGCTTCGGGCACTGGCAACGCTGTGCTCGGACCGCGGCATCCTGCTGATCGTCGACGACGTCCAGATGGGTTGCGGTCGCACCGGCCCGTTCTTCTCCTTCGAAGAGGCCGGAATCGTTCCCGACATCGTCACACTGTCCAAGTCGATCGGTGGCTACGGAATGCCCATGGCGCTCACGCTGTTCAAGCGTGAACTCGACGTCTGGGGCCCGGGTGAGCACAACGGCACCTTCCGTGGCAACAACCCCGCGTTCGTCACCTCCAAGGTGGCACTCGATCACTACTGGTCCGACGACGCACTCACCAAGACGACGTTGAAGAAGGGCGCACGCATCAGCGAATGCTTCGCCAATCTCTCCGATCAGTTCCCCGGCGAGGTCTCGCACCGTGGACGCGGCCTGGTTCAGGGCCTCGTCTTCGAACAGCCCGAGCGCGCCGGCAAGGTCTGCCAGCTGGCATTCGACGAGGGATTGCTCGCCGAGACCTCCGGACCCTCTGACCAGGTTGTGAAACTGCTTCCGGCACTGACGATTACCGACGACGAGCTCGAGCACGGCCTCTCCATCCTGGCCGAGGCGACACTCAAGGTTTGCAGCTAGAGGAAGGACTCTCCCATGATCGTTCGCACCACCACCGAGATCACCGACACCGACCGCGACATCACGAGTGAGGACGGAAACTGGCGCAGCAAGCGCATCGTCCTCGGCGGCGACCGCGTCGGGTTCTCGTTCCACGAAACCACCATCAAGGCAGGCTCGGTCAACGAGTTCCACTACGCCAACCACGTCGAGGCGGTCTGGCTCGTCGAGGGCACCGGCAAGCTGATCGACCTGGACAACAACGAGGAATACGATCTCGCGCCGGGGTCGATGTACCTGCTCAACGGCCACGAGCGTCACCGCGTCGAGCCCGATACGCAGATGCGCATGCTCTGTGTGTTCAATCCGCCGGTCACCGGGCGTGAGGTACACGACGAGAACGGTGTCTACCCACTGGTGGAGGTCCCCGCGTAGCGTCTAGTCATGGCGACTGACACCTCTCCACGCGTAGCGATCGGCCCCGTCCCCGATGCACTGCTCGACAGCGCGGTGCTTCGGGGCGGTGGTCTGATCAGTCCGATCGACACTGCCGACGCCCTGATCTGGGCGGGCTCACCCGAAACCTTTCCGTCGGAGTTACCGGCGTCGGTCAGGTGGGTGCAGCTGCCGTCGGCCGGAATCGAGGATTGGTTCGACTCCGGTGTGATTCCGAAGGACACCGATATCACGTGGACCTCGGCGGCCGGCGCGTTTTCGGCATCGGTGGCCGAGCACGCGCTCATGCTGCTGTTGGCCGGAGTTCGTCACCTGCCTGCGCACATCGAGGCTCGAACGTGGCGTCAGTTCGAGTTCTTTCCCAAGATCGGCACACTCCGTGGTTCGACGGTTGCGATCATCGGCGCAGGCGGTATCGGCCGCGCGCTGATTCCGATGCTGGCCGCGCAGGGGGCGGACAGCATCGCAGTCAATCGTTCCGGTAGCCCTGTCCCCGGGGCGATCTCGACGTACCCCGCATCCAGGATGGATGAAATATATTCTCGCGCAGATCACTTCGTGATCGCAGCGCCCGCCACCCCGGCTACCCGTCACCTCGTGGGCCGTGCGCAGTTGGCGGAGATGCAACCCCATTCCTGGGTGATCAATGTCGCGCGCGGATCACTGGTGGACACCGACGCGCTGGTCGAGGCAATCGAGTCGGAACAGATCGGCGGCGCTGGTCTCGACGTCACCGATCCCGAACCCCTCCCGGACGGTCACCCTCTGTGGGATCTGACGAATGCGATCATCACACCCCATGATTCAAATCCGCCGGGCGTTCGCCCCGCCGCGTTCGCGGATCACGTCTCCAAGAACGTGACCCGCTTCGCGAAGGGCGAGGCGCTGGCTGCCCTCGTGGACCCGGTCGCCGGATACTGAGCGCGCCGTCGAAGCTCGAATGCTCAGACGAGGGTTGCCACGAATTACTGTGGCGACTCCGTATCCGGGAAGAAGAGCGCCCGCGCCCGGCGAGCGACTTCCTCGGCTGGTACGTCCTCGACCTTCGTGCAGACTGCCCATCGGTGGCCGAACGGATCGAGAAACACTCCATGCCGGTCACCCGAGAACGTATCGGAGACAGCCGTGACCAGCGTGCCTCCCTCAGCAACGGCCCGAGCGACAAACTCGTCCGTGTCCTCGGTGTAGACGACGATCGACGAATGCACCCAGCCGTCGTGTGGTGATTTGAGTCCGAAGTCCGGCATCTCCTTCGAGAGCTGCAGCATCGAATCGCCGATCCGGATCTCCGCATGCATGAGGGAGCCGTCAGGAGCGTTCATCGCATCGACAATCTCAGCTCCGAGTGCTCGCTTGTAGTAGTCGAGTGCGGCATGACCGTCCGGCACCGCGAGGTAGGGAGTGATCGTGCGGTAACCAGCGGGGATTGGGTTCACTGTGTTCATGAGTACGAGCATTGGCGATCGCACACGTGTTCTATTGAACATTTCGGACTTCCTCCGCGCCTCCGTCTCGCACACGCGCCTATCCTGGAACGGTGCCTACCGACAACAGCCGCCTCGACGCCCTTCCCGAGCTCCTGGCCGGGCGTCGCCTGGCAATTCTGACCGGCGCAGGAATCTCCACAGACTCCGGAATCCCGGACTACCGCGGCCCTGATTCGCCACCGCGCAATCCGATGACGTTCCAGCAGTTCATCGGCGATGCGGCGTTTCGACGGCACTACTGGGCGCGCAACCACATCGGCTGGCGATACATGGACAGCTCGCGGCCCAACCAGGGCCACCGGGCCGTCGCGACACTCGAGCGAGCAGGGCGTGCTGTCGGCGTGATCACCCAGAACGTCGATCTCCTGCACACCAAGGCCGGCGCGCGAAACGTCATCGACCTCCACGGCACCTACGCGCAGGTTCGATGCCTGAGCTGCCAGCGGTTGATCTCCCGCACCACTCTCGCGGAGAGATTGGAAGAAGCTAACCCTGGATTCGCCGAAACAGTCTCTGCTGCAACAGGAGTCGAGATCGCACCCGACGCAGATGCCGTGATCGAATCCACCGCACACTTTCGCGTCGTGGATTGCGACGTATGCGGTGGGTTACTCAAACCAGACATCGTCTACTTCGGTGAATCCGTCCCCAAGGAACGTGTTGCCAGGGCGTACGGACTCGTCGACCAAGCCGACGCACTGTTGGTAGCCGGGTCGTCGTTGACGGTGATGTCCGGCCTACGTTTCGTCCGGCATGCCGCCAAGGCAGGGAAGCCGATCGCCATCGTGAATCGTGGCATGACGCGCGGCGACGAATTCGCCGACCTCAAGCTCGAAGTCGGTTGTGCTGAAGCACTTTCCGCCCTGGTCGAGCACGACAGTTACAGCGCCACCAAGTCGTCCGCGTGAACCACGGGACGCTGCATGTCTGCCGGTAGATCGGCGGTGGAGCGCCCCAGGATCTCCTCGATCTCCGCAGCGTCGAATGCGACGACACCCCGAGCGACGGGCTTCTCCCCCGGTCCCATCAGCGACACGACGTCGCCCGCATGGAAATCGCCGGACACACCGACGATGCCCGCCGACAGCAGGCTTCGACGCTTGGACACCACCGCGCGAACGGCGCCTTCGTCCAGGTGAAGGTCACCCGATGTGTCAGCGGCGTGGCGGACCCAGAATCGGCGAGCCGACAATCGCGTGGGCCGGGGCGCAAATGCCGTCCCGACGTCGGCACCACTGAGTGCCTGCGCAGCGTCCGAGGCTGCCGCGAGCAGCACCGGCACTCCGGAATCAGCGGCCAGGCGTGCTGCAGAGAGCTTCGACGCCATGCCTCCGGTACCGAGAGCGCCACCCGAACCGGCAACCACACCGTCGAGATCCTCGGGACTGTTGACCTCGGGAATCAGTGTGGCATCGCCCTTTCGGGGATCGCCGTCGTACAGGCCGTCCACATCCGACAACAGGATCAACGCGTCGGCGCCGACGAGATGAGCAACCAGAGCGGCCAGCCGATCGTTGTCACCGAATCGAAGTTCGGTGGTGGCAACTGTGTCGTTCTCGTTCACGATCGCGACTGCGTGCAACGCCCGCAGACGATCGAGCGTCCGCTGAGCGTTCCGGTGCTGCGTCCGTCGAGCGATGTCGTCCGCCGTGAGAAGTACCTGCCCGACGGTGCGCCCGTACCGGGCGAACGACGTCCCCCAGGCGTGAGCCAGCGCCAACTGACCGACGCTGGCTGCAGCCTGCTTGGTCGCGAGATCGCGCGGTCGCTTGGTCAGTCCCAGCGGCGCCAGTCCGGCGCCGACGGCACCGGACGAGACGACGACGACATCGGAACCCGCACGCATGCGTGCCTCGATGGCATCGGCCAACAGATCGAGTCGGTGAGTATCGAGTCCCGTCACCAGGCTGGTGAGTGCAGACGACCCGATCTTCACGACGATACTGTGAGCCGACGCTATCGACTCCCTGGTGGACCCGAGCACAGTCCCGTTCCCTCTCTTCGGTTTTCGTCCTGAAATCGCGCGAGTCAGGCGTCTTCGTCGAGCAGGCCGCGGCGGACGCGACGAGCATGCTTGCGCTCGTCTGCGCCGATGCGCTCCACCTGATCGAGACGCGGGTCGGTTCCGCGACCCGTACGGGTCAGATCGATACCGGCCGGCGTCATCGGCTCCCACTCGAAGCTGACGTCACCGATGGTGACGGAAGCTCCTGGCTGAGCACCCTTCTTGACCAATGCATCCTCGACGCCCAATCGCGCAAGACGATCGGCGAGGTAGCCAACGGCCTCGTCGTTGTCGAAGGCAGTCTGACGAATCCACCGCTCCGGACGGGTGCCGCGGACGACGAATCCGCCGGGAATATCGGGGTCCTTCTCGATGGTGAAGCTGGAATCCTTGACCTTGACCGGCCGAATGACCTGACGCTTCGGCTCGGGCTTCGGATGAGCCTCGCGGTAGTCAAGGACCATCTTCGCCAGCGCGAAAGTCAACGGTCGCAAACCTTCTCGGCTCACCGCCGAGATGGTGAAGACAGGCCACCCGCGCGCTTCGATCTCAGGCGTGACCATTTCGGCCAACTCTGCTGCCTCGGGAACGTCAGTCTTGTTGAGGATGACGACCCGCGGACGCTTGTCGAGGTCACCGAGTCCCGAGTCGCCGGAGAGCGCGGGCGTATATGCAGCCAGCTCCGCTTCCAAGGCGTCGATGTCGGAAATCGGGTCACGTCCCGGATCGAGAGTGGCGCAGTCGATCACGTGTGCCAACACGGCGCAGCGTTCGATGTGGCGCAGGAAGTCCAGGCCCAGACCGCGGCCTTCGCTGGCACCGGGGATCAGCCCGGGCACGTCGGCGACGGTGAACGTGGTGTCACCGCTCGAGACGACGCCGAGGTTGGGGACCAGAGTGGTGAAGGGGTAGTCGGCGATCTTCGGCTTGGCCGCAGAGAGAACCGACACAAGCGAAGACTTACCGGCAGAGGGGAATCCGAGCAGGCCGACGTCGGCTACCGACTTGAGTTCGAGAACCAGGTCACGTTCGACACCGTCTTCACCGAGGAGGGCGAAACCGGGAGCCTTGCGGGCCTTCGAGGCGAGCGCAGCGTTGCCGAGTCCGCCGCGGCCGCCCTGAGCAGCGTCGTAGCGCGAGCCGACACCGACGAGGTCGGCCAGCACGTTGCCGTCGGTATCGAGAACCACAGTTCCATCCGGAACCTTGAGGATGAGGTCTTCACCGTTTGCACCCTCGCGGTTACTGCCGGCGCCCTGCTTGCCGTTGGTCGCCTTCGCGTTGGGATGGAAGTGAAAGTCGAGGAGGGTGTGGATGTTCTCGTCGACCACGAGGATGACGTCGCCACCGCGACCTCCGTTGGCACCGTCCGGACCGCCGAGCGGTTTGAACTTCTCGCGGTGTACGGAGGCGCAACCATTGCCGCCTTTTCCAGCGCTGACGTGCAGCACAACACGGTCAATGAATCGGGACATGACTGCCGGATCCTTCCTCAGTCAATTGCGGGTCTCACGCGATGAGCTGAACTTCTGGTGAGCAGGGTTGCTCGGGAAAACAGGTACTGCTTAAACAAACGATAGGGGCGGACCGGGTTATTTCAACCCTGGTCCGCCCCTATCGGGAGCTTGGAACGCGTCACTCTCTTACCGAAAGTAGAACCGGTGACGCACAACTAGCGAGAAAGACTAGACCTCAGCCGCAACGACGGCCGGAACGATGTTCACGGTCTTGCGTCCACGCTTCTGGCCGAACTCGACTGCACCGGCAGCGAGAGCGAACAGGGTGTCGTCGCCGCCACGGCCGACGTTGACGCCGGGGTGGAAGTGCGTGCCGCGCTGGCGAACCAGGATTTCGCCTGCGCTGACCGACTGGCCGCCGAAGCGCTTCACGCCGAGGCGCTGGGCGTTTGAATCGCGACCGTTACGGGAGCTGGATGCACCCTTCTTATGTGCCATGCTATTGACCCTCCTCGGGTGAAATTAGCTAGAAAGAACTGGTTACTTGATGCCCGTGACCTTGAGCACCGTGATCGGCTGCCTGTGGCCCTGACGCTTGTGGTAACCGGTCTTGTTCTTGAACTTGTGGATGCGGATCTTCGGGCCCTTGGTGTGCTCGACGATCTCACTGGTGACTGCGACCTTGGCCAGCTTGGCCGCGTCGGTGGTCAGGTCAGATCCGTCGACCACGAGAACGGGAGCAAGCGAGACAGCAGTGCCGGGCTCACCCTCGATCTTCTCGACCTTGACGAGGTCACCAACAGCGACCTTGTACTGCTTTCCGCCGGTCTTGACGATCGCGTACGTTGCCATCGGAGGGCTACCCCTTGCTTCTTCGAACTTGCTCGCGCTGCTGCCTGAGGCTTCAAATGCATCGCGACTGGTCTGGTTTATGTCACCTCGGCTCGGTACTGACGTACCGGGACATTCACGCGCACTCTAGGCACACGGAATCTCTACCGCCGGGTGGCGACCCTCCAAGGTTACGGGAAAGCAACCGTCAGGGTCAAACCGCCCCGCCGAGGGGTGGTGCTCACTACTCTGTACTGCTTCTACCAGCTGAAACTTCGGATAACGGTTGGATGCCCTCGCTCATCGCCAGGACATCCAACCGACCGAAACCGATAGTTCTTACTCTCCGTCGACCGGCGGACCCGCGGGACGTGCTGCTGCACGCCTGCGACGAGGCCGCTTGACGACGACAACTTCTTCCTCGGCCGGAACCTCGATGGCCGGAGCCTGGACGTTCTCCACGACCGCTTCCGCTGCGGGTTCCGGAGTCGGAATCACGAAGACCGTGCCCACCTCGGGAGCCGCCTCGGCAACCGGTGCCGACGCTGCCCGCGACGCCCGGCGACTACGCCGACGACCTCGCGGAGCTGCTTCGGCCGAAGCTGCAGCCGACTCGTTGTCCACTGCGGGAGCTTCTTCCGCAGCAGAGTCCACAACAGAAACGTCAGGGCGCTCAGTAGCAGCAGGAGTATCGATCGGCCGATCCTGTTGCCGATCGGCACTTTTGGATGCATCGTCCCCCGAAGACGTACCAGCGGAATCGGACTCGATCGAGTCGGCCGCGACGGTCTCGTCGTCCTCGTGGTGATGCGAGGCCATCGCCAATGCCACCGGATGAGCCCGCTTGACCGTCGCGTCGACGGCCGGAACCTCCGGCGCCGGAGCTTCCTGTCCGTTGGATTCGGTCGAAGCCGACTTGTCTCCGCGGCCACGCTTGTTCTTGCGCGAGGTGCCGGAATCACTGCGCTGCGAGCCCGAACGCGATCCGCCGTCGTCCGAGGACTTCACCTCGACAGGCTCGGAGTGGACGATGATGCCGCGGCCGTGGCAGTGCTCACAGGTAGTCGAGAAGGCCTCGACCAATCCGGTACCCAACTTCTTGCGAGTCATCTGCACGAGTCCGAGTGACGTGACCTCCGACACCTGATGGCGCGTGCGATCGCGACCCAGGCATTCGGTGAGCCGACGCAGAACCAGGTCCCGGTTCGATTCGAGGACCATGTCGATGAAGTCGACGACGATCATTCCGCCGATGTCCCGCAGGCGCATCTGGCGAACGATCTCCTCGGCTGCTTCGAGGTTGTTACGAGTGACGGTCTCTTCGAGGTTTCCGCCGGCTCCGGTGAACTTGCCGGTGTTGACGTCGACGACGGTCATGGCCTCGGTGCGGTCGATCACCAGGGTGCCGCCGGACGGCAGCCACACCTTGCGATCGAGCGCCTTGGCCAACTGCTCGTCGATACGGCGAGCCGCGAAGACGTCGATACCGTTGTTCGGCGTGTACTTCTCGAGCCGCGGAAGCAGGTCGGGCGCAACGGAGTTGATGTAGTTCTCGACCGTCGTATGCGCCTTCTCGCCCTCGATGACCAGCTTGGAGAAGTCCTCGTTGAACAGATCACGAATGACCTTGACCAGCATGTCAGGCTCTTCGTACAGCGCCTGCGGGTTGCCGGACTTGCCGGTGTCCGCAGCCGCGGCCTGCTCCTCGATGCCGGCCCACTGAGCCTGCAGACGAGTCACGTCGCGCGCCAACTCTTCTTCGCTGACGCCCTCGGACGCCGTGCGGATGATCACGCCGGCGTCGGCGGGAACGATGTCGCGCAGGATTTCCTTGAGACGCTTGCGCTCGGTGTCCGGAAGCTTGCGGCTGATACCCGTGGACGTACCACCGGGCACGTAGACGAGGAAACGACCGGCAAGCGAAATCTGTGTGGTCAGTCGAGCACCCTTGTGACCGACCGGATCCTTGCTGACCTGAACGAGCACCTGATCGCCAGGCTTGAGAGCCTGCTCGATCTTGCGCGAGTTGCCACCGAGACCGGCGGCCTCCCAGTTCACCTCACCGGCGTAGAGAACACCGTTGCGGCCACGTCCGATGTCGATGAACGCAGCTTCCATGCTGGGGAGCACGTTCTGAACACGTCCGAGGTACACGTTGCCGACCATCGACGCTGATGCCGAGTTGGTGACGAAGTGCTCGACCAGCACTCCGTCTTCGAGGACTGCCACCTGTGTAGTCGCATGCGGTTGACCGCTGTCTGCTCGATCGCGCACAACCATGACGCGATCGACGGCCTCACGACGCGCGAGGAACTCCGACTCGGTCAGGATCGGCGGACGACGACGGCCGGCGTCACGACCGTCGCGGCGACGCTGACGCTTCGCTTCCAGACGCGTCGAACCACTGATGCCCTGGACCTCGTCCTTGACGCGGGTCTTGTTGCGAGGTTCGCGCTCGTGAACGACGGTGTTCGGCGGATCGTCCTCGGACGTCGCAGTCGCGTCGGTGGCTCCATCGGTGCCGGTCTTGCGACGGCGACGGCGACGGCGACGGCGGCTCGATCCGTCGGCGTCGAGATCGGAATCGTCGGCGTTCTCGGAATCCGCATCCGCGGTGGACTCGGACTTCTCACCGGATTCTTCGCCGGCAACGTCTTCGGTTTGCTTCTCGACTGCCACAGGGGCAGATTCCTGCTCCGAGTCGGTAGCGGTATCCGACTCTTCGTCCGAACCCTGCTCGCTGCCCTGATCTCCACCCTGTTCTCCGCGGCCACGGCCACGTCCACGGCGTCCACGACGACGGCGACGCGGCTGATCGTCGTCCTCGTCATCGGACTCGGCGCTCTCACCCTCGGTTTGCGGAGCGGTCACAGCCGGCTCTTCGACGGCAGGAACTGTAACCGGCGAGGCCTCGGGTGCGACTGTTTCGGTTTCCGCAGTCTGCTTCTCTTCGACGACTGCCGGTGCTGCGGGCTCGCGGCGAGCGCGACGGCGACGCGGAGCTGCCTCGGCTGCTTCGAGATCCGGCTGCAAGAACAGCGGGACCTGCGGCGCGGCGGGGGCCGCCTCGGGCTGATGGGTCTGCGGTGCCTCGAAGGAAGTGAACAGATCGGACTGCTCGGCTTCCTTGCTCTGCAGCGCAGCAGCGGCGTCGAGTCCAGCGCTGATCTCGGCGACAGCCGGATCCACCGCTTCTTCGGCTGCCGGCTCTTCGACAACTACTGCCTTTTTGCGGGTTCGACGAGCCCTCACGGGCTTCTCGGCCGGAGCCTCTGCAACAGGAGCCTCCGCGGGGGCTTCTGCAGCAGGCTCGTCGGCAACAGGCGCCTCGACAACCGGGTCGATGAGGGTGTCGAGCTCGGCGACGACCGGCTCGATGGCCTCGGCCGCGGAAGTCAGCGACGCGTGAATCCGCTGGGCAACGTCACGTTGGAGACTCGACTGCGCACTACGCAACTCGGTACCGAGCGCGGCGGCTTCGGCAAGGACCTGCTTGCTGGTGACACCGAGCAGCTTCGCCAGCGCGTGTACGCGCATCTTGTCGGGAAATTCCGGGGTGGTGCTGGAATCTGATTCGGTTGGGGATTGATCGGCCACGTAAGTCTCCTCAGCCCCCGGGCGCGTCCAACCCAGAAGTCGAGTTGTCACGCGGCCACGCGGGAGCGTGCTGTGTGTACTCGCACCCAGAAGTGAGTGCGAGATTGTAAGGTCTCGCTCCGCATGGATCGCAGTGCCCGTTATTCACTGCGAGCACATGAAGTGCCTGGCTGGATGGCCGTTGTCCTGTGCGCGAGCGCCTGATCATCCAGCGTGCAGAGGTCCAGGGATTTCCTGTTGACCTGGAGCAGCGATGAAAGGGCATCGAACCTAGGTGTCATCCGGTTGAACGTGCGTAAAACAAATTGCGGTTCAACTGAAAGCAGTATCCCACACCAATGCGCCTGCAACTGCAAAGGGCGCACCGATGTGGGATACATGCCGAGAATTCGCTGTAGAGATGTGGGCCCAAGGCCCGTTCATGTGGGCCGGAGGCCCGAATCGGAGATTCAGATGGACGACAGCGCGGGGAACCACAGAGCGATTTCGCGCTCTGCCGACTCCACGGAGTCACTGCCGTGAACGAGGTTCTGCTGCGCTTCGAGTCCGAAGTCGCCGCGGATCGTGCCCGGAAGAGCCTTGTCTACCGGGTCGGTTCCGCCGGCCAACTGACGGAAAGCAGCGATGGCGCGGGGGCCTTCGAGCACTGCGGCCACCAGCGGACCGGAGGTGATGAACTCCAACAAGCTCGGGTAGAACGGGCGCTCGGCGTGTTCTGCGTAGTGGCTACCAGCCACCTCTTCGGAAGCTACGCGGAGGTCGAGTGCTGCAATTGTCAGGCCTTTGCGCTCGATACGGCTGAGGATTTCTCCTACGTATCCACGGGCAACGGCGTCGGGCTTGATCAGTACGAGGGTGCGCTCAGTCACAGCGGACAGCCTAAATGGTCAGTCCCGCTGACCGGGAAGCAGGCCCTTGTCCATTCGGCGCTTGATGTCTCTCTGCAGGTAGACGAGGTATCCCCAGACGATCCCGAAGGTGATCGCGACACCGGCGATCGACGGGTGGACGAAGAAACCGAACAGAAGAATCACCTGCAGTGCGACGTTGAACCCCATCGCCCACGGCTTGCCCTGGATGCCCGCACCCAGAATCATCAGCACCGCCAACCCGATGATGAATCCCGCGGAGGCCGCGGTGAGACCACCACCGACGACCGCGACGACCGGCAAAGCCAGCAGCACGACGATCGCCTCGAGGATCAGGGTTCCGGCCATTACTCCGCGGAAACTTTTCCACGGGTCCTTGGTCGGAGGCCCGAACTCGCCGGCAGTGTCTCCGGACTCGTGGTCTCCGGACTCATGGTCGCCGGACTCGGGATTGGCATCTGACGGGGTACTCACGCGGGGTCCTTTCCGAACAGCGTGCGGGCAGCGCCTGCGGTCACGACGGATCCCGTCACCACGACACCTGCCCCTGATACGGCTTCGCCGGGTTCGGCCACCTGCTCGGCGATTTCGATCGCGACTTCCAAGGCGTCGGCAAGCACCGGCGCCACGACGACGCGCTCGTCGCCGAACTTCGCGACGGCAATGTTCGCCAACTCCTCGACGTCCATCGCCCGGGGTGACCCGTTGTGGGTGACGACGATCTCGTCGAAGACGGATTCGAATGCGGTCAAGATGGCGTCGACGTCTTTGTCCGCCATGACGCTGACCACTCCCACGAGCTTGCGGAAATCGAACTCCGCGGCCAGTGCGGCCGCGAGTGCGCGTGCACCGTCAGGGTTGTGGGCGGCGTCGAGAAATACGGTCGGCGCACTCCGAACACGTTCGAGGCGACCAGGATTGACGATCGAGGCGAACCCGTTGCGGATTGCGTCCTGATCGAGTTGTCGATCCGGACCGGCACCGAAGAACGCCTCGACAGCAGCGAGCGCAAGCGCCGCGTTGCGCGCCTGATGCTCGCCGTGAAGCGGCAGGAAGATGTCGGTGTACACACCGCTCAGGCCCTGAAGTTCGAGCTGCTGTCCGCCTACCGCGATCTGGCGAGCGAGCACCTTGAACTCGGAGCCTTCGCGAGCGACTGCGGCCTCGACCTCGACGGCTCGCCGCAGCAATACCTCCATGACCTCGGGAGTCTGCTCGGCGATGATCGCGACGGTGTCCACCGGAACCAGGTCCTCGCGGCCCTTCTTGATGATCCCGGCCTTCTCCTCCGCGATCCCGGCAAGATCGGTTCCCAGGTACTCGGCGTGATCGAGACTGATCGGCGTGATCACCGCGACCTGTCCGTCGATCACGTTGGTGGCATCCCATCGTCCGCCGAGTCCGACCTCCACGACGGCGACGTCGACCGGAGCCTCCGCGAACGCCGCATAGGCCATGGCGGTGAGCACTTCGAACTTGCTCATCGCCGGTCCCCCGGCTTCCTCGGACTGTGCGTCGATCATCTGCACGTACGGCTCGATCTCGCGGAACGTGTCCACGTAGAGCCGCGGTGAGATCGGATGACCGTCGATGCTGATCCGCTCGGTCGCGATCTGCAGGTGTGGGCTGGTGGTTCGGCCGGTACGACGATGCAGAGCCGTCATCAACGAGTCGATCATGCGCGTCACCGACGTCTTGCCGTTGGTTCCCGTGACGTGCACCGACGGATAGTTGTGCTGGGGCGAGCCCAGGACATCCATGAGCGCCTCGATACGAGTCAGTGACGGCTCGATCTTGGTCTCGGGCCAACGCTTGTCGAGTTCTGCTTCCACCAGCGCCAGTTCGGCGATGTCGACCGGAGTCGGAACCGAACTCTGAGCGTCGAATTGGGACGGCTCGTACGAACTCACTTGTCGGCCAACTCCTTCAGACGTCCTGTGATGCGCTCGATCTCTTCGACGGCGATCTGGCGACGTGTCTTGATCTTGTCGACGACGGCGTCGGGCGCCTTCGCCAGGAAGGCCTCGTTCGCCAGCTTGTTGTCAGCGGTGACAAGTTCCTTCTGCGCTGCCGCGAGGTCCTTTTCGAGCCGCTTCTTCTCGGCGCCGAGGTCGATGGTGCCCGAGGTGTCGATGTCGACAGTGACGGTTCCCTGGCTCAGACGCACCTCGACGGAGATCGACGCGGTGAATCCTTCTTCGGGTTCAGTCAGCTTGGCCAGCGCCGCCACGTAGGCGAACTGGCCGTCCATGCCTGCCTCCGAGAGCCCGGACGCACGCGCCGGGACCTTCTGGGAAGGCTTGAGTCCCTGATCGTTTCGGAAACGTCGCACCTCGGTGATCAGCTTCTGCGTGTCTTCGATCCTGGTGGCGGCCTGGGCGTCGACTGCGACGCCGGACAACGTGGGCCAGTCGGCGACGACGACGGACTCGCCGCCGGTGAGCACCTTCCACAGGGTTTCGGTCACGAACGGAATGACCGGGTGCAGGAGGCGGAGCAGTGCATCGAGAACGTTGCCGAGCACGGCGCGGGTGTTCGCGGCGACGGCCTCGTCGCCGGCGAACTGCACCTTGGCGAGTTCGAGGTACCAGTCACAGACCTCGTCCCACGCGAAGTGGAACAGGCCTTCGCACGCCTTGCTGAACTCGTAGCGATCGAATGCGGCGTCCGCCTCGGCCTGGACCGTGTCGAGACGGTCGAGGATCCAACGATCGGCGTCGGTCAGTTCGCTTCGAGCGGGCAGCGGCGCGGGAGCAGCGCCGTTCATCAGCGCGAACTTGGTCGCGTTGAACAACTTGGTCGCGAAGTTGCGCGAGGACTGCGCCGAATCCTCACCGACGGACAGGTCGCTGCCCGGGTTGGCGCCGCGTGCGAGTGTGAATCGCAGGGCGTCGGCGCCGAAACGATCGACCCAGTCGAGTGGGTCGATACCGTTGCCACGAGACTTCGACATCTTCTTGCCGTACTGATCGCGAACCAGTCCGTGCAGGAACACGTCCTTGAACGGCATCTGCGCGCCCGACTTGCCCGGACCGGCGGTGATCGACTCGTCCTCGGACACGTACGTGCCGAACATCATCATGCGGGCGACCCAGAAGAACAGGATGTCGTAGCCGGTGACGAGAACGCTGGTGGGATAAAACTTTTCGAGTTCGGGCGTCTTGTCGGGCCAACCCATCGTCGAGAAGGGCCACAGTCCCGAGGAGAACCAGGTGTCGAGGACGTCGGGATCCTGGACCCAGCCTTCCGGTGCCGTTTCGTCGGGACCGAAGCACGCAACTTCACCCTCGGGGCCGTACCAGACCGGAATGCGGTGACCCCACCAGAGCTGACGGGAAATGCACCAGTCGTGCATGTTGTCGACCCAGTCGAACCAGCGCGGCTCCTGGCTCGCCGGGTGAATAACAGTGTCCCCGTTGCGAACCGCGTCACCCGCAGCCTTGGCGAGCGTCTCGACCTTGACCCACCACTGCAACGAGAGACGAGGCTCGATGGCCTCGCCGCTGCGCTCGGAGTGCCCGACGCTGTGCAGGTACGGGCGCTTCTCGGCGACGACGCGTCCCTGCTCGGCGAGAGCTTCGCGAACCTTGACGCGAGCCTCGAAGCGGTCCATACCGTCGAATTCGGTTCCGGTGTCGGCGATCTTGCCGGTCTTGTCCATGATGGTGGGCATCGGCAAGTTGTGCCGCAGGCCCATCTCGAAGTCGTTGGGGTCGTGAGCCGGCGTGATCTTCACAGCGCCGGTTCCGAACTCGGGGTCGACGTAGTCGTCCGCGATGATCGGGATCTGACGCCCGGTGAACGGATGATCGAGGGTGGTGCCGACGAGGTGCTTGTAGCGCTCGTCTTCGGGGTGGACCGCCACTGCGGTATCACCGAGCATCGTCTCGACGCGAGTGGTCGCGACGATGACGTGCGGCTCGTTGTCGTCGAGCGAGCCGTAGCGCAGGGAGACCAGCTCGCCTTCGACATCCTCGAACTTCACCTCGATGTCGGAGATCGCGGTCTGCAGCACCGGCGACCAGTTCACGAGACGCTCGGCGCGGTAGATCAAGCCCTCGTCGAACATGCGCTTGAAGACGGTCTGGACGGCGCGCGAGAGGCCCTCGTCCATCGTGAAACGATCACGACTCCAGTCGACGCCGTCACCGATGCGCCGCATCTGGCCACCGATGGTTCCGCCGGATTCGCGCTTCCAGTCCCAGACCTTGTCGATGAACAGCTCGCGGCCGAAATCTTCCTTGGTCTTGCCCTCGGCAGCGAGTTGCTTCTCGACGACGGACTGCGTGGCGATACCGGCGTGGTCCATGCCAGGCAGCCACAGCACCTCGTAGCCCTGCATCCGCTTGCGGCGACTGAGGACGTCCATGAGGGTGTGATCGAGGGCGTGGCCCATGTGCAGGCTGCCGGTGACGTTCGGGGGCGGCAGCACGATGGAGTAGCCGGGCTTGTCGCTGGTCGCGTCGGCCTGGAAGTACCCGGCGTCTACCCAGCCCTGATACAGATCGGCCTCTACCGCGCTGGGGTCCCAGCTCTTGGGTAGGGCGTCGGCGGGGGTCTGGGGGTTCTCTGGAGCTGCACTGGTCACCACTTGATCCTAATGACTCCCCCGCTGCGAACGAATTCGCCCGTCGAGGGCTGCGGTGGGCACGAACGACAGTCCCGTTGGTCCAGGGTCAGCCGAACAAACGATATTCACCGATCCGCTCCGCTGACAGGATCGCTCTGAAGGACGACCGACCAACGACCTGTGGAGCAAATATGTTGAACAACTGGAGTTCTCGCCGTCCCGGCGTTCGAACCTTGGCGGCGGCCGCGACGATCGGAGCGGCGGTTGCCCTCGTGCTTCCGGCGACTGCGTCCGCTGCACCCGGCATCGAAGAAAGTGTGCAAGGAAGCATCGACAGTGGCAGCGCCACGATCAACGGGAGTGTCGGCGACATCGGGAACGACATCGCAAACGGCATCGCCAGCGGCAGCGTGGGCGACATCGTCGGCGGAATTGCCACCGGGAATTTCAACGACGTCATCGGCGGCCTGGCCGCAGGCTCGACCAGCGCGACGGACATCGTCAACGGCCTGGCCAGTGGCAATGTCAGGGACATTCTCAGTGGGCTGGCCAGCGGCAGCGGCGGCGGCGGATCGTTTGCTCCGACGCAGCGATGTGACGCCTCGACGGTCTCCGGCGGCGCAGGAATCACCAGCACCAAGCACGAGCTCGGCCGCGGCGGACCGACGTCGTTCGTACTCGGCTACGAAACTGAGGACATCCCGGACCTGATCGAGGTGTACTACGAAGGACGGTTGATCCACAGCACCGGATACATCGGCGACGACATCAACGAGGGAACCGGTTCGGCGGTCGTCAACGTGCCCGCCGGCGGTGCATCGTCCGTGCTGGTTCGCGTCACCGGCCCCGACCACACCGAGTGGGCGTACACGGTTCGCTGCCCCGGCGCCTGATTCCAGTCCGGATCCGCACGAAGAAGATCGTGCCTCGTTCGGCTGTTTCAGCCGAACGAGGCACGCGCGGTCAACCCAGAATCTCCGGCAGCGCGACATCCTCGCCGAGAACGTGCTCGGAGAGGAACGCGGTGACCACCTCGTACCAGATCTTGGTGTGCTGCGGCTTGAGCACCCAATGATTCTCGTCGGGGAAGTACAGGAAGCGATGGTCTGTTTTCCCCTCGTCGTCGGCGGGCAGACCTGACTCTGCAAGCAGTTCGTACCAGAGCCGCAAACCCTCGCCGATCGGAACCCGATAGTCCTTGTCGCCATGGATGACCAGCATCGGCGTCGTGATGTCTGCGACGTACAGATGCGGCGAATTCTCGACGGCCATCTCCGGCGACATCTCGCGTTGCCAGTACCAGGCCGCGTCCGTCGTCGGGCCGAATTGATCGAGCGCCCAGAGGCTTGCGTGGGTGACGATCGCGTCGAAACGGTTGGTATGGCCGGCAATCCAGTTGGCCATGTAACCGCCGAACGAACCACCCATCGCGCCTGTCCGCTTGGGGTCGATCTCGGGCTGCGCGACGGCAGCATCGGTGATCGCCATCAGATCGGTGAAGGGCGCCTTGCCCCACTGACCCCACCCGCGCTGGACGAAATCCTGCCCGTAGCCGGTCGAGAGTGCGGGATCGGGCAGCAGTACTGCATAGCCCTTGGCGACGAGCAGCCACGGATTCCACCGCCAGGACCAGGTGTTCCACGAACCGAGTGGGCCACCGTGGACCCAGAGAAGCAATGGCACCGGTGCGTGCGGTGCGGCGCCGGTCGGCAGCGCCAACCAGCTACGGACCGTCGAACCGTCCTCGGCGCGAGCGGTGATCTCGGTCAGTGTTCCCGGCAGCTCCGGCAATGCGTCGGGTCCACGAAGTGCGGTGATCTCACCGGATCGCAGATCCACCCGCACCACGTGAGGGGGCGCTTCGTACGAAGCCCGCAACGCGTAGATCGACTCACCGTCCGGCGCCACTCGAACGTCGGTGTACGCCGCGTCGTCGGCTGTCAGGCGCACTGGTTGACCCCACAGGTCGATGGTGAAGATCGGACCGCGGCCGCCGTCGTCAGCGGTGACCACCAGCCCGGATCCGTCGGGTAGCCAGGCAAGTGAGGTAGGCCATCGATCCCAGCCGTCGGCGACGCCGGTCACAGCACCGGATCCGAAGTCGTAGAGCTGCAGAGTCATTCGCGGCGCAGACTCCGGCGTGGTGAGGGTCTCCCGGATGAACGCGAGCTTGGTTCCGTCCGGCGAGAGCACAGGGTTGTAGACGTCCGCGTCGGCCTCGTCGACAAGGGTGGTTCGGTCACCGGTCACCGTGTCGATCCGAACCAACGTCGATCGGCGGGCGGCACTAGCCGCACCGACAGCCCACGTGGTCACGACGAAGAGACCGTCGTCGGAAATCGTGGTCGACGTCTCCCGCAGCGCCGCGCCTGCCGTCGGTGTGATGTCCCGCAATTCGACGGAGTCCTTCGAATCCGTCTCGGCGACAACCAGATGCGGATGATCGGGGCCCAGGTCGTGGTCCCAGTGCCGCACCGGATACCCCGTGTGCAGCATCGCCGTGACCTTCTTGTCCTTGCGCGCGGATCGCACCTGATCGTCCTGGTCGAGGCTGATCGCCGAGGCCATGACCGACGTCTGTGCCACGAACGTCGGCGCCGCCTTGGCCGCTGATACCGACGAGACACCACCGGGACGCGAGATCAACAGCTGAGCTTCTCCGCCCGCCGCGGGTAGGCGCCAGAGTGCTGGTTGCGGATCATTCTCGCCCGGCACGGCTCGCGTGGCAGTGAAGAGTACGTCGCCGTCGAACGCGAAGGCGGCACCGGACTCGCTGGTCGAACCCCATGTCAACCGACGTGCAGGACGCCGACCTTCCGGGTCGATCTCCCACAACGAGGACACGTATTCGGCGCGCTTGTCGTCGAGAACGGCGCGCGCGCAGATCAGCAGCGAGCCGTCAGGTGACAACACCAGGCCGGACAACCTGGCCAGAGCGATGTAGTCGTCGAGTTCGTCGAACGGTGTGCCTGCGTGGAGCTCGGGAATCTGGGTCACCACTAGTTGGTATCACGCGCCACGCGGTTGACGCATCATTGCGTAGATCGTCGGCCCGCCGCCTGGCATCACGATGTCGCGGGTCACTTCGAAACCGAAGCGGTTGTAGTACGGGATGTTCGATTCCTTGCTGCTCTCGAGGTAAGCGTCGACATGTTCACGGTCACAACGCTCCAACCGGGAGTTCAGTAGTGCTTTGCCGTATCCCCCACCGCGCGCCGCGCTGCCGGTCCCTACCGTCGCGAGATACCAGTGCGGCGAATTCGGGTGTGCTCCTTCGAGAACGGAGCTGACCTCGGCCGCATGTCGTAGCCCCCTGCCGAAGACACGCACCATGGCCGGCAGGCTCACGAGCCCGGAAATCCACGACTGCTTCCACCGCCCCGGCGGATCCCACAGAGTTGCCCCGCCGATCACGCCGTTGTCATCGGTGGCCACCTCGACACCGCCACCGGCAAAGTGGTGGTAACGAGCTTCTGCGGCAAACAGTTTCGACAGGCGCTCAGCCCTGGAGTCCTCGTCCGGCAACATCCAGGCCATCAAGGGATCATCCTCGAACGCCTCGGCCAACACTGCCGACAGTGCCGGAATATCGGATCGGACAGCCGGCCGCACGTGTACACCCATGAGGTGAGGGTACCGCCGACCGTCCGAATTCCCGGTCGGTGAACCGATCAGACGAGCAAGCTCGCAATCCGTGGCGGAATCTGTTCGAGTGCATACGGCAAGCTCAGTACGGTGCTCCACGTCATGGCCTCGGCAGCAGCGTCTTCCAGAATGATCGCGCGGCCGTCCTTCACGACGTCGAGTTCCTGGTAGATCGGGGTCTTGTCCAATTCCGCGCGGAGCTTGTCGCCGTAGCCACCACCGGCATACCAGACGAGTACGTCGACGTCCGCGAGCGAGAGTTGCTCGGTGCTGATCTCGGCGAAGTTACCTGTGATCTGATCGGTGACAGGCGGATTCACGAATCCGAGTTCGGTGAAGAACCGCACCTTGGGGTCTTCCGGTCCGTAGACCCCGAACTGCCCCGGCCCCTTCAACGCGCCGACCAGAACAGTCTTGCCGGCAAACGCCGGGTTGGCGGTCTTCACGTCGGCGAACTTCTGATCGACACCGGCGATCAACTCGGTGGCCTTGCCCTGTTGGCCCAAGGCCTCGCCCAGGATGGTCGTCTGGTCCTGCCAGGGGATTCCGTAATCCGCGAACTCCTTCGGCTGCGCCACCGTCGGCGCAATGGCACTGAGTTTGTCGTACTGCGCCTGGGTCAGTCCGGAGTAGGTGCCGACGATGAGGTCGGGTGTCGTGGCAGCGACCTTCTCCATCTGGATGGTGGTGCCCGCGGTTCCGATGATCTCGGGAGTCGCCCCGTTCAGCAGCGGCTGCGCCCAGGGCCACACACCGTAGGGGTAATCGCCGTACCAGTCGAAGGTTCCGACCAAGGTCCCACCGAGCGCCAGGATCGCATCCTGATCGTTGTATCCGACACTGACGATCCGCTGCGGATCCTCGGGCAGTTCGGTAGACCCGAACTTGTGGGTGATCGATCCTGCAGAGTCACCGCTGGGGGGTGTGTCCTCGTCGTTCGAACTGGAGCAGGCTGCGGCGAATGCCAACAACGCTCCCGACGTGCCGATCAGAAATCCGCGCCGGGTCAGCAGACCTGCGTCCGTTCGATCCATGCTCTTACCCCTTAAGTCCGCTGGTTCGGTAGGTAAGGCTAGCCGATGAATGTCGCATTCCGGTGAGTTCGACCGGCCCATTCGATGGCAGTACCGGCTCGTTCGGGCCACTATGGAGACATGACGCGCCAGGGCCCCTCGAAAGACATCGACGAATCCGATCTCGAAGTCACGCACCCCAAGGACTACGCCGCCGGAGTACCGGCCGTTCTGGTGTCACTGCAACGAGGAATCGAGCAGATGGGAGCCTTGCGGACCGCCCGAACGCTCACCAGGCTCAACCAGCGTCACGGCTTCGACTGCCCGGGGTGTGCGTGGCCGGAGACTCCCGGGCATCGCAAGCCCGCCGAGTTCTGCGAGAACGGAGCGAAAGCCGTTGCCGAGGAAGCAACGCTTCGCACGGTCACACCCGAATTCTTCGCCGAGCACTCGATCGCCGACCTCGAAGGCAAGACCGATTACTGGCTCGGCCAACAGGGTCGACTGACGCACCCGATGGTCCTGACCCCGGGAGCAACCCATTACCAGCCGATCGACTGGGACGGCGCGTACTCACTCATCGCCGAACATCTGAACGGCCTCGCCTCACCGGACGAAGCCGTGTTCTACACCTCCGGTCGTACGTCCAACGAAGCAGCATTTCTCTATCAGTTGATGATTCGCAGCTACGGCACCAACAACATGCCCGACTGTTCCAACATGTGTCACGAGTCGTCCGGAAGTGCACTGACCGAATCCATCGGCATCGGCAAAGGCTCGGTGACGGTTCCCGACCTCGAGAACGCCGATCTCATCCTCATCGCCGGACAGAATCCCGGTACCAACCATCCTCGAATGCTCTCGACGCTCGAGAAGGCAAAGGGCAACGGCGCCAAGATCATCGCCATCAATCCTCTGCCCGAGGCGGGATTGCGCAGGTTCAAGGATCCACAAAAGGTGTCCGGCGTGATCGGGCACGGAGTCGACATCGCGGACGAGTTCCTCCAGATTCGGCTGGGCGGCGACATGGCGCTGTTCCAAGGCCTGGGAAAGCTGCTGCTCGCGCTGGAGGATCGCGCTCCCGGCACCGTCGTCGATCGCGCCTTCGTCGACCGGTACTGCGCCGGTTGGGACGAATACGAGAAGCACATCCGTGCGGTCGATCTCGACACGGTACTCGAGGCGACGGGTCTGTCGATGGCGCAGCTCGAGGAAACGGCTGCCGCGCTTGCCCGGTCCGAGCGAACCGTCACCTGCTGGGCCATGGGGATCACTCAGCACACCCACGGCGTCGCCACCATCGAAGAAGCGGTCAACCTGTTGCTCATGCGCGGGATGATGGGCAAACCCGGTGCCGGGGTTTGCCCGGTGCGAGGGCACTCCAATGTCCAGGGTGACCGCACGATGGGTATCTGGGAGAAGATGCCGGAAGAGTTCCTGGCCGCGCTCGACACCGAGTTCTCGATCTCGAGCCCCCGCAAGCACGGTTGGGACACCGTCGATGCGATCCGCGCCATGAACGCAGGCAAGGCGAGCTTCTTCATGGCGATGGGCGGCAACTTCATCCAGGCAAGCCCGGACACCGCAGCCACCGAAACAGCGTTGCGTCAATGCGAACTCACCGTGCAGGTTTCCACCAAGCTGAATCGCAGTCACGTGGTCCACGGGCAGACCGCGATCATCCTCCCCACCCTCGGACGCACCGACCTCGACGTCCAGGCCGGCGGAAAGCAGCTTGTCTCCGTGGAGGATTCGATGTCCATGGTGCATCTGTCCCGCGGACGTCTCACTCCGGTCAGCCCCTACCTGCGTAGCGAAGTCGCCATCATCTGCCAACTCGCCCGCGAACTACTCGGCAACGATCATTCCGTCCGCTGGTCGGCCTTCGAGGGCAATTACGACCTGATCCGTGACTCCATCTCACGGGTGGTGCCCGGATGCGAAAACTACAACACCCGGGTCCGTCAGCCGGATGGATTCCAACTCCCCCACCCGCCACGTGACTCGCGCGAATTCCGCACGCACACCGGCAAAGCCAACTTCGGTGTGAACGACCTGCACTGGATACCCACTCCGAGCGGGCGCCTGATTCTGCAGACCATGCGAAGCCACGACCAGTACAACACCACGATCTACGGCCTCGACGACAGATACCGCGGCATCAAGGGCGGCCGCAAAGTCATCCTCGTCAACGGCGAAGACATCACCGCACTCGGATTCCGCGACGGTGATCTCGTCGACATCGTGTCCGAGTGGACAACACCCGACGGCACACTCGAAGAGCGTCGGGTCACCGAATTCCGCATCGTCGCCTACGACACCCCGCGCGGCAACGCGGCAGCGTACTACCCCGAGACAAATCCCCTCGTTCCCCTCGAACACGTTGCAGCCAAGTCGAACACGCCGGTCTCGAAGGCCGTCACCGTTCGACTCGAGGCATCGGGGGCCTGAGATGGGACGAGTCACCGCCCGCACGCCGGTCGTTCGAATCTCGGGCGATCGGGTCGTCACGCGCCCCGACACGCTGGCCGTCGAGGAACCACTCGAAATGAGAGTGGACGGTCAGGTGCTGGCAGTGACGATGCGAACACCCGGCAACGACGTCGACCTCGTCCACGGATTCCTTCTCAGTGAAGGAGTCATCGGCACCCGCGACGACGTGAGCGTCGTCCGGTATTGCGACGGCGTCGACGAAACCGGCGCGAACACGTACAACGTCCTCGACATTGCGCTCGCTCCCGGAGTGCCGTTGCCCGATCACACCACCGACCGCAACACCGTCGTCAGTTCCGCGTGCGGAGTGTGCGGGAAGACGTCACTCGATGCCGTCCGCACCACGACGCGGCATCCACTGGTCGGTGACACGACTTCCGTCACCTCCACCGTCCTGTCGGCCATGCCGGTCACGCTGCGGGAGAGCCAACGGATCTTCGAGCGCACCGGTGGCCTGCACGCGGCCGGATTGTTCACCGCCACCGGAGAACTCCTGGCACTGCGCGAGGATGTCGGCCGTCACAACGCCGTCGACAAAGTGATCGGTTGGGCCATCACCGACGGCAGAGTGCCCCTCTACGACACGATCCTGATCGTCAGTGGGCGGGCGTCGTTCGAACTCGTCCAGAAGGCCGTCATGGCCGGCCTTCCGGTACTCGGTGCGGTCTCCGCGCCGTCGTCGCTGGCCGTGGAACTGGCACAGGAATCGGGGTTGACGCTCGTCGGTTTCATCCGCGGCGATTCGATGAACGTCTACTCGCACCCGCACCGAGTCGAGGTCACGAACTCGCGCGCAGTTGAGCCGACAGTCGCACAGCGGAGTTGACCTCCCCGTAGCCCTCGTACCCACCCACTCGCTGCACGACCTCGAAGAACAGGTCTCCCCCGACCGTCGGGGTGAACAGGTGGAAGAACTCGCCGTGAGCGTCCGCGTCGTAAAGGATTCCGGCGCTGCGCATCCGGTCGAGCAGTTCGGAGTTCAACCCGAAACGTGCGTCCAGATCGTCGTAGTAGTTCGGGGAAATGGGTAGCGGAGCAAACCCCCACTCCTGCATGGACGCAGCGGCACCGAAGATGTTCTCACACGCGAAGGCGACGTGGCTGACGCCGCCGCGGCGGACGGTCGGCAGCCCGCTTCGACTGCCCTCCACCATGTTCAGCGAGATACGCAGGGCATGTCCGTCACCGTCTTGAACAAGCGTGAGCGCTTGACTCCGCATGAGGCCGACCGAATCGGTGACGTCCTGCCCCTCGTGCGGTTGCATCTCGAACACAGACCGCAGGAGCAGCATGATGCCGTCCCAGCTCTCGGCCGGAACTGCCAGTGCCACATGGTCGATCCCGGTGAACACTGCGCCCTGTTCACGATTGCGCTCGGCGGGCAGCGGGTAGATCTCGAAGGCCGATTCCCACGCCGCAGCGCTGCCGGGGCCACGAAGGTCGATCGATGTCGCATCGGTGACCTTCAGGCGTACGACGTCCGGTACGGCGATGTTCTCGTCACTCGAACCGGGCAACTGCACTCGCGTCGCCGGTACTTCGAGAGCCAGAGCGCGCTCTCCCCACACTTCGGGTTCGGTTGCCCTGATGCCGATCTGAGTGAGAACCGGCAGATCTGCGGGCAGCCCGGGCGCCGTCCACACCGTGCCCGCTGTCGCGTCGACGGCAACGGTCAGCGGTCCGTGCCGCCACAGCTGCAGGTCGTGATCGTGGTGCCGTCCGACCAGATGAAAACCGACACGGGAGAGCATCGAGTGGACCTGGTCCTGTTTAGCCGGACCCGCAGCGATTCGCAAAGACACGATTCCTTCGAGCGGGGTGCGCTCCGGGGCGGTGAACAGCGTGGGTCCACCGGCGGCAGGGTTCGCGGCAGCGACCTGTTCTTCCAGATGGAGGAGCGACCGATGAGCGTCGATTGCCGTCCGCTGGGTGTCAGCGCGGCGGAATACGTCGTTGAAGATCTCGAGCGACCACGGTCCGTCGTAACCGGTGACGTACACATGCTGAGCGAACGCGCTCAGATCGAAACTGCCCTGCCCCGGGAAGTTTCGGTGATGCCGGCTCCACTGGAGGATGTCCATCGCCAAAAACGGTGCGTCCGCCAACTGGAGGAAGAAGATCTTCTCTCCGGGAATCTCGCGAATTCCGGCAGGATCGTCACCGCGCGAGAGGATGTGGAAACTGTCCAAACAGGTTCCGAGCGCTACGTGATCGACTCCCTCGACGATCTTCCATGCATGACCGTACGTGTTGACGTGGGCACCCCACGCGAGCGCCTCGTATGCAACCTTCTTGCCGTGCTGGGACGCCAGTTCGGCGAGAGCTCCGAATTGCTCTGTCAACTGACCGTCGTCGTGACTTGCTGTCGGCAGGGGCGAGGAGCACACCAGGAGCGTCTCGCACCCCAGTTGATCCATCAGCTCGAATTTGCGTTGCACTCGAACAAGATTCCGAGCAAATTGGGCCTCGTCCACCGTGTCGAAGTCACGAAACGGCTGATACAGGTCCAGGCTCAGCCCCAGATCCGCAGCCCTCGTTCGCAATTCCACGGGCGACCAGGGAGAAGCGACAAAATCCGGCTCGAACACTTCGAAGCCGTCGAAGCCGGCAGCAGCAATGGCGTCGAGCTTTTCCTCGAGGGTGCCGCTGAGCGATACAGTCGCGATCGACGTCCGGACCGGGCCACTCACAGCGCTGCCGCAGTCTGTTCGCCGTGCACCAGTTCGGTCATGTGAGCGAGCATCCTCTTACTGTCGGGTTCGATGCCCGTGAAGATCCGGAACGCGTCGACGGCCTGGAAGACGGTCATTCCGCCACCGCTGAGCGTCGGCGCCCCGATCAGCCTGGCCTGACGCAACAGCTCCGTTTCGAGCGGACGGTAGACGATTTCCGCCACCCACAGATCAGGACGGAGCAGATCCGGCGAGAATGCCATCCCAGGATGGGCCGCCATCCCCATCGGCGTCGCGTGGATCAAACCGTTTGCATTGCCGAGCACTTCGGCGAGGTCACTCGTGTGGCGCGCCTCGACGATCTGCGCCGGGAACTGCTGCGAGAAAGTTCGCGCGAGTTCTTCCGCACGAGCCAGGCTCGAATCGACCAACGTCAGCGTCCCCACGCCGCGGGTGAGTGCCGCATAGGCAACAGCCGCACCGGCTCCACCCGCACCGAGCTGGACGACACGATCGAGCTGTGCTCCGGGAAGCCCGTCGTCGAAATTCCGGCCGAAGCCCGACCAATCGGTGTTGTGTCCGATCGCCTTGCCGCAGTCGAAGAGAACCGTGTTCACCGCCCCGAGCCTGTCTGCATCCGGCGAGAGTTCGTCGAGATACTCGATCACCAACTGCTTGCACGGGTGAGTGATATTGAGACCGCGGAAACCGAAACGTCGTGCATAGGTGAGAAGTTCACCGATGTCCGACGGCCCCATTCCCATCACGTCGAGATCGAGGATGCGGTAGACGTACGGCAGGCCCTGTCTGCGCCCTTCCTCCTCGTGCATGACCGGGGTCAAGGAGGCCTCGATACCGGTGCCGATCAGACCGCAGAGGATCGAATCACTCATCAGTTCTTCCCTTCTCGGATGCAGACGAATTCGACTGCGGCGCTGTAGCCGTCGATTCCCAACCCACAGATGACAGCGTCGGCGATGCCGGAGACGTACGAGTGGTGACGGAAATCCTCGCGGCTGTGGATGTTGCTGATGTGCACCTCCACAACGGGGGCATCGAGTGTGACCAGAGCGTCACGCAACGCAACCGAGGTGTGGGAGTACCCACCGGGATTGATCACGATGCCCGCGACATTTCCCCTGGCCTCGTGGATCCAATCGATCAGTTGACCCTCGTGGTTCGACTGCTTTGCCTCGACCACCGCTCCGAACTTCTCAGCCGCCGCTTCACAACGGGAAACCACGTCGTCCAGGGTGCCTCTCCCGTAGAACTCCGGTTGGCGCTGTCCCAACAAATTCAAGTTGGGTCCGTTGAGGACCAGAACCGGTAGAGATGAAGTCATCAGGGGCACCTCGGGGTTGACGCTCGAAACTAATGTACGAACTAGTGAGTTAGTTCACTGGACGTTACTCCCCCGACGCGAACTCGACAAGCAAAGTCGACAAACTGCTGACAGATAGAGTGAGCACATGGTTTCCGAGCAGTCAGTGAACTCCGTGGTGTCGAAGCCGGAGAAGCGACGCCGAAACAGCGATCTGACCAGGGTGAACATCATCGCCGTCGCCACCGAGGAGTTTGCCGACAAGGGATTCGCCGGCGCCCGGGTAGACGAGATCGCAACCAAGACTCACACCACCAAGCGCATGATCTACTACTACTTCACCGACAAGGAAGGGCTGTACAAGTCCGTCCTCGAGCATGCGTACAGCGTCATTCGTGCGCAGGAACGTGAACTCGATCTCGAGGGATTGAACCCCACCGCAGCAGTCCGCGCCTTGGCAGAACTCACCTTCGACCACCACGAACAGCACCCGAACTTCATTCGCCTGGTGGCCAACGAGAACATGCTCCGCGGTGAGCACATCGAGAAGTCCGAGCTGCTCAGTGGCCTCGGCGCCCCTGCCGCCGATCTCGTCTCGCAGATTCTCCACGACGGGCAGCAGGCGGGAGTATTTCGCTCCGACGTCGATGCTCTCGACATTCACATGTTGATCAGCAGTTATTGCGTCTTTCGGATCGCCAACCGATACACCTTCAAAGCGCTCTTCGACCGCGATCTGACCGACTCGACGCATCGTGAGCATCTTCGAACAATGCTCGGCGACATGGTTGTTACGTTCCTGACCTCGAAGGCGCCGTCCTGACCCACCCCGAAGTCCGAAAAATCCCCCTACGGTGGTGAGTGGAACTCACAGCTGCCACCGGGAGGAATGACGTGACCGAGAATTACGTAGACGGGCTTTCACTCGAGGAGAAGGCGTCGTTGACGTCCGGCTCGGATTTCTGGCACAGCCAGTCCGTTGCCGGAATCGAATCGATACTCCTGACCGACGGTCCGCACGGAGTCCGGAAACAACCCGAGGGCGGCGACGCACTCGGACTCGGCCACAGCATTCCAGCGACATGTTTCCCACCGGCGGTCGGGTTGGGCTCGTCGTGGAACCTCGACCTCATCCGCCAGGTCGGTGAGGCTCTGGGCGACGAAGCCAAAGCCGAACAGGTCTCGGTCCTCCTCGGCCCAGGCATCAACATCAAACGATCACCCTTGTGTGGCAGGAATTTCGAATACGTCTCCGAGGACCCATTCCTCTCCGGCCGCGTCGCGGCAGCGCTGATCACCGGTATCCAGTCTCGCGGCGTCGGAACCTCGCTCAAGCACTTCGCTGCCAACAACCAAGAACACGACCGGATGAGAGTCAGTGCCGACGTCGACGAACGCACGCTGCGCGAGATCTATCTGGCCGGCTTCGAATACGCCGTCAAGACCGCGGCCCCGACGACGGTCATGTGCTCGTACAACAAGATCAACGGTGTGTACTCGAGCCAGAACCATTGGCTGCTCACCGAGGTACTGCGCGAACAGTGGGGCTTCGACGGCCTCGTCGTTTCGGACTGGGGAGCGGTCAACGACCGCGTGGCGGCACTCGCCGCGGGCCTCGACCTGGAAATGCCGCCGACCGGCACCGATACCCAGATCGTCGACGCCGTGCGCGGCGGCGACCTTGACGAATCCGTGCTCACCACTGCGGCCGAGCGCCTGTCTACGCTGGTGAAACACACCGCCGCCGCGCGCACCGAGGGCCACACGTACGACGTCGAGCGTCACCACGAACTGGCACGGACCGCTGCAGCGGAGTCCGCTGTATTGCTGGCCAACGACGGAGAACTACTGCCGCTGACCCCCGGCGGGCAAACTGTCGCGGTGATCGGCGAATTCGCCTGCAGCCCGCGGTACCAGGGGGCGGGTAGTTCACAGGTGGTTCCAACCAAGCTCGACAATGCCTTGGACGCGATCCTCGACCTCGAAGGCGCCGACCGCGTCACTTTCGCACCGGGCTTCACCTTCGACGGCACTCCGGACGACGACATGGTCACCGAGGCTGTCGACGCCGCACGCCGCGCTGACGTCGCGGTGCTGTTCCTCGGACTACCGTCCGCCACAGAATCCGAAGGATTCGACCGAACCGACATCGAACTGCCGGCTGACCAGATCGCCCTGCTGGAAGCGGTCCACGGCGCGAACCCGAACACGGTCGTCGTGCTCGCCAACGGCGGTGTGGTTTCGATCGAGCCTTGGAAGGATCATGCCGCCGCAATCCTCGAGGGCTGGCTACTCGGCCAGGCGGGCGGCTCGGCGATTGCCGATCTGCTGTTCGGCATCACGAATCCGTCCGGCCGCCTCACGGAGACCATTCCGCTTCGCCTCCAAGACAATCCGTCGTATCTGCATTTCCCGGGATCACAGCAGCACGTCCGCTACGGCGAAGGCCTGTACGTGGGATACCGCTACTACGACTCCGCTCTGCGCGAAGTGGCGTACCCGTTCGGGTTCGGGCTGAGCTACACCACCTTCGACATCACCGATACGTCTGTGGAGGCCGGTGAGAACTCCGCCGAAGTGACGGTCACCGTGCGCAACAGCGGCGATCGAGCGGGCAGCACCGTCGTGCAGGTCTACGTCCACGACGCCTCGGAAAGCATCGACCGTCCCGAGCAGGAACTGAAGAGCTTTGCCAAGGTCCACCTCGACCCCGACGAATCTGCGACTGTGAACATCACTCTCGACACCAGAGCATTTGCCTATTGGTCCGTCGCGGCGCAGGACTGGGCGATCGAACCTGGCGACTACGAGATCCGCGTCGGCTTCTCGTCTCGGGACATCGCGAGAACCGACACCATCACTCTGGCCGGAAACGTCGGCGTCGGCACGCTCGACGCCATGTCGACCATCGGCGAATGGCTCGCCCATCCCGTAGGCAGTGCCGTTCTCGGCGCCGCCATGTCTGCCGCAGCGGGCGAAGGTGCGCAATCGGTCAGCCCCGAAATGATGGCGCTCGCCGGTTCGATGCCGCTCGGAAAGCTCGCCACCTTCGGCCTCGGGATCACCGAGGAACAGGTGGAGCAGTTGGTGGCGGCGGCAGCACAGCCGGCCTCCTAACTCCCTGAACTGCGGTTTCGACGCGCGGCGTGACCGCCAGTAGATTTTTATGAACTATTTGGTTACAAATCTTGTGTAGTTGCTGTGGCGTCGGTTACATTCCTTGTATCGCTCTCCGCACAGACGTTCTTTATACGAACACAATCGGCGGATGTAGAGCCTCCACGACGCTTCCACCCAGGAGTTGAGCATGTCAGCTAGCACGGTTACACCATCCGGGCCCGAGGCAGGGTCCTTGGCCAGGCCGGATACGACCAAGGTCAAGCGCGCCGCAACATCGTCGTTTCTCGGCAGCATGCTCGAGTACTACGACTTCTACATCTACGCCTCCGCCGCTGCGCTCATCTTCCCCACCGTGTTCTTCCCGGACAGCGGACATGCGGCACTGCTTTCGCTGGCCACCTTCGGTGTCGCGTACGTCGCGCGTCCCCTCGGCGCTGTAGTCCTCGGCCATTTCGGTGACCGCGTCGGCCGCAAGAAGATCATGCTGCTCACCCTCATCATGATGGGCGCGGCAACGTTCCTCATCGGATGTATTCCCAGCGCCGATTCGATCGGAGTTCTTGCACCGATACTTCTCGTCCTGATGAGAATCGCCCAGGGCATCTCCGCCGCTGGTGAACAGAGCGGTGCCAGCTCACTGACACTCGAACATGCTCCCGAAGGTCGACGCGCATTCTTCTGCAGTTGGACCCTCAACGGCACCCAGGCCGGCTTCATCCTCGCCAGCCTCGTCTTCCTGCCCATCGCCGCACTCCCTGACGACATCCTCTACACGTGGGGCTGGCGAATCCCGTTCTGGGGCAGCCTGATCGTTCTCGTGGCGGCATACATCATGCGTCTCAAGCTCGAAGAGCCCGAAGAGTTCACCGAGCAGCAGGAGTCGAAGGCCGTCGCCAAATTGCCTGTCGCCGATCTTCTTCGCACCCACAGCGCAAATCTGATTCGCGTGATCTGCTGCGCCTTCATCGCCGTCGTCTCCACTATCTTCTCCGTCTTCGGACTCGCCTTCGCCACCACCGAGGAAGTGGGGATTCCGAAGTCGACCATGCTCTGGGTGGCCATCGCAGCCAACGCCGTGGCCTTGCTCAGTCAGCCCGCCTGGGCGATGCTCTCCGACAGGATCGGTCGCAGGCCGCTGTTCATCGGTGGCGCCCTCGGTAGTGCGGTGTTCATCTACGTGTACTTCGGCGCAATCGCCAGCGGCAACGTTCCCCTGATCTTTCTCGCCGCAATCGGATTGATGTCCGTCTTCTACGCTGCACCGAACGCCATCTGGCCGTCGTTCTACTCCGAGATGTTCAACACCAAGGTCCGCTACTCCGGCATCGCGATCGGCACCCAGGTCGGCTTCGCCCTCGCAGGCTTTGCGCCCGCCATAGGCAACGCCCTCATGGGCGGCGACAAGACGCACTGGATGCCCGTTGCCATTCTGACGTCGGTGGCCTGCGTCATCTGCGCGATCTCGGCGTTCACCGCCAAGGAGACGTTCCGCACTCCCCTCAAGGAACTCGGCAACCCGATCTAGTCGAACACCCCGCAGACGCCCTGCACGAACGACTGTGGCCCGACATCTCGCGAGAGATGCCGGGCCACAGTCGTTTTGAAGTTTCTACGCCGTCTTGTCGCGGCGCTCGCCACGTTCCGGCTTACGCGGAACGATGGTCGGAAGTACGTTGTCGTTGACGGTCTCCGCGGTGACGACCACCTTTTCGACGTCGTCACGGCTGGGGATGTCGTACATCACGGGAAGAAGAACCTCTTCCATGATGGCGCGCAGGCCACGAGCACCGGTTCCACGCAAGATCGCCTGATCGGCGATCGCATCCAGAGCCTCTTCGGTGAACTCGAGTTCGACGCCGTCCATGTCGAAGAGACGACGGTACTGCTTGACGAGAGCGTTCTTGGGCTCCGACAAGATCTGAACCAGCGATTCCTTGTCGAGGTTGGTCACCGACGCGATCATCGGCAGTCGGCCGATGAACTCCGGAATCAGACCGAACTTGATCAAATCCTCCGGCATGACCTCGGCGAAACGATCGACCGTATCCAGTTCGGCCTTCGACCGAACCTCGGCACCGAATCCGATACCGCGCTTGCCGACGCGATCGGAGACGATCCGCTCGAGACCGGCGAACGCGCCCGCAACGATGAACAGCACGTTCGTCGTGTCGATCTGAATGAATTCCTGGTGCGGATGCTTACGACCGCCCTGCGGCGGGACGCTCGCCTGCGTACCTTCGAGGATCTTCAGCAACGCCTGCTGAACACCTTCGCCGGACACGTCACGCGTGATCGACGGGTTCTCGCTCTTACGCGCGATCTTGTCGACCTCGTCGATGTAGATGATTCCGGTCTCGGCGCGCTTGACGTCGTAGTCGGCAGCCTGAATCAGCTTGAGCAGAATGTTCTCCACGTCCTCGCCGACATAGCCCGCCTCGGTCAACGCCGTCGCATCGGCGATGGCGAACGGGACGTTGAGCATCTTCGCGAGAGTCTGAGCGAGGTACGTCTTGCCACAGCCGGTGGGGCCGAGCATCAAGATGTTGGATTTTGCGAGCTCAACCGTCTCACCCCGCGCATCACGGCCCTTGTCTCCGGCCTGAATGCGCTTGTAGTGGTTGTAGACGGCGACGGCCAGCGTCCGCTTGGCGGAGTCCTGACCGATGACGTAGTTCTCGAGGAATTCTCGGATCTCCGCAGGCTTGGGAAGCTCGTCGAGTTTTACCTCGCTCGACTCGGCCAATTCCTCTTCGATGATCTCGTTGCAGAGGTCGATGCACTCGTCGCAGATGTACACCCCGGGTCCTGCAATGAGCTTTTTGACCTGCTTCTGACTCTTACCGCAGAAAGAGCACTTGAGCAGATCCCCGCCGTCGCCGATGCGTGCCATCTCGTGAGGTCCCTACTTTCCATCATGTACGTGCACTCGCCGCCACTCGATCGGCCGAGACGCTCCGCAGTACGTCGGTAGTTGTCAGATCGGTAGTTGTCAGATCAGACGAACTGATCGAACAAATCTGGTCGAACAATCGCAGAACGCCGGTCGAGAACCAGCCCGTGAAGTGACGGTACCCGCAGATCCCGAACGGGGTCGACCTGTTCTCGGCGTTTCGCCTGCGGATAAAAAAGAAAAGAGTCGAGATTTCAGCCTGGCGAGCGCTCCACCAGGCACTTTTCGACGTGTCCGCCTCGTGTCGGGAATCGCGATACAGATCCACGACACGAGGCGGAAATCGACTACTTCTGTGCGCTGAGCTTCCGGTAAGCCAGCACGTCGTCGATGATGCCGTACTCCTTGGCCTGCTCGGCCGTGAGGATCTTGTCGCGATCGGTGTCGACGCGGATGGTCTCCGGATCCTTACCCGTGTGCAGCGACAGCGTGCTCTCCATGAGCCGACGCATACGCTCGATCTCCGCAGCCTGGATCTCCAGATCGGAAACCTGACCCTGGATGCCGCCCGTGGCCGGCTGGTGAATCAGAATGCGCGAGTTGGGAAGCGCGAAGCGCTTGCCCGGCGTACCACCGGCGAGAAGCACAGCAGCTGCCGAAGCAGCCTGACCGAGGCAGACAGTGGAGATGTCGGCACGGACGTACTGCATCGTGTCGTAGATCGCCATCAGCGCGGTGAACGAACCACCGGGCGAGTTGATGTACATGGTGATGTCGCGGTCCGGATCCTGCGATTCGAGAACCAGCAACTGGGCCATGAGGTCGTTGGCGGAGACGTCGTCGACCTGCGAGCCGAGGAAGATGATGCGCTCCTCGAACAGCTTGTTGTACGGGTCGGACGTCTTGACGCCATAGCTGGTCTGCTCCGTGAACTGGGGCAGGATGTAACGCGATTGGGGGCCCGACGGCGCCTGGCCGCCCAGCGAGTTAGCTCCGAAAAGATTGGTCATCAGTTCTCCAAAGTATGAATTGGGCAGCGAAAGGATGGACGAACCGGCTCAGTTGCCGGTGCCGCCGGCCTGATTCGCACGGGAGACGACGTGGTCGACGAAGCCGTACTCGAGAGCTTCCTTCGCCGTGAACCAACGGTCACGGTCGGAGTCCGCGGTGATCTGCTCGACCGTCTGGCCGGTGTGCTGAGCGATCAGCTCGGCCATCTCGCGCTTGGTGTGCTTGAACTGCTCGGCCATGATCGCGATGTCACTGGCGGAACCACCGATACCGGCGGACGGCTGGTGCATCATGATGCGAGCGTGCGGCAGTGCGTAACGCTTGCCCTTGGTGCCTGCCGAGAGCAGGAACTGACCCATCGACGCCGCAAGGCCCATGCCGAAGGTGGCGATGTCGCACTCGGCGAACTGCATCGTGTCGAAGATCGCCATACCTGCGGTCACGGATCCACCGGGCGAGTTGATGTAGAGCGAGATGTCTCGCGTCGGGTCCTCGGCCGAGAGCAGCAGGATCTGTGCGCACAGCTTGTTGGCGATGTCGTCGTCGACCTGGGTACCGAGGAAAATGATGCGCTCTCGCAGCAAGCGCTCGTACACCGAGTCGCTGAGGTTCAACCCAGCGGTCGCTGAAGTCATGGCGGGACTCTGCAAAGTCTCCAGGTGATTGGAAGTCACGGTACCTGCCTTCTATGTGGATCTACTTGTGCGGTGGATCGTCTATGCGAAACACATCTACTGACACAGACAGTAACGAAGTAGGGCGGCACCGGAGTCCCGGTGCCGCCCTACTTCGCTCAAAGCGGAAAACTCAGTGCAGTCGATCGTGGTGAAAACACCCGTCCGCCTGCGTTTTTACTTGTCTTCGCTCTCGGCGGAATCAGACGCATCCGCTTCGGTTTCGTCCTCGCTGCTGCCGAACAGTTCAGCGGTGTCGACGACTGCGCCGGAGGTGTCCTTGACACCGGCCGACTCGACGACGGACGCGAGAGCCTTGCCACGACGGACGTCTGCGAAGACGGCGCCGAGCTGGTTTGCCTGCTGGATCTGCTGGATGAACTGCTCGGGAGCCATGCCGTAACGCTGCGCCTGGAACAGGATGCGCTCGGTGAGCTCGTCCTGACCGACGGTGACGTTGCCCGCATCGGCGATCGAGTCGAGCAAGAGCTGCGTCTTGACGGAGCGCTCAGCGGCTTCCTGTGCATCCTTGTCGAACTCTTCGCGGCTGCTGCCCTGCTCTTCGAGGAGCTTGTTCAGTGCCTCTTCGTCGTGATCGAGACCGTGAACGGCGTCGTGCAGTGCAGCGTCGACCTCAGCCTTGACAACGGCCTCCGGCAACGGAACCTCGACGGTCTCGAGCAGCTGCTCGAGAACCTTGTCGCGGATCTGACCGGCCTGCTCGACCTTGCGGACGCGTGCGACGCGCTCACGGAGGTCAGCCTTCAGTTCTTCCAGGGTGTCGAACTCGCTGGCGAGCTGAGCGAACTCGTCGTCCTCAGCCGGAAGCTCGCGCTCCTTGACCGTCTGCACGGTCACGGTGACAACAGCTTCCTTGCCCGCGTACTCGCCGGCGACCAGCGTCGACGTGAAGTCCTTGGACTCCCCCGCCTTGAGGCCGACGATGGCTTCGTCGAGGCCCTCGATGAGCTGGCCCGATCCGACCTCGTGCGACAGTCCGCTCGCGGTTGCCTCGGCAACGTTCTCGCCGTCGACGGTGGCCGACAGGTCGATCGAGACGAAGTCTCCGTCCTCGACTGCGCGGTCGACGCCGGTGAGGGTGCCGAAACGCTGACGCAGCGAAAGCAGCTGCTCTTCGATGGCTTCGTCGGTGATCTCGATCGGATCGACCTCGACGTTGATGGAGCTGAAGTCGGGAAGCTCGATCTCGGGGCGCACGTCGACCTCGGCGGTGAACTCGAGGAGCTCGCCGTCTTCGATCTTGGTGACCTCGATCTCGGGCTGGCCGATGGCCTTCACGCCGGCGCTGGTGACAGCCTCGGAGTAACGCGACGGCAGAGCGTCGTTGACAACCTGCTCGAGCACTGCGCCGCGACCGACACGCGCTTCGAGGAGTCGGGCCGGAGCCTTACCGGGGCGGAAGCCGGGGAGACGAATCTGCTGCGCGAGGGCCTTGTAGGCCTTGTCGAAATCAGACTTGAGTTCCGCGAAGGGCACCTCAACGTTGATACGGACTCGCGTCGGGCTGAGCTGCTCGACGGTGCTCTTCACGAAACTTCGCTCCTTCGTCTGGTCTTGCTCACAACTTGTGTTGAATCGGTACTGCTGTCTGGCGCGGCACTCCACTCCCGTACTTGCTGGAGGTGAGTGCCATGTACGTACTTGTCGGGATGACAGGATTTGAACCTGCGACCCTCCGCTCCCAAAGCGGATGCGCTACCAAGCTGCGCTACATCCCGTTTCCGATCACATGAAACACACGATACGGCCATCCGAGGCCACAAAGACAGCGGGCCACAAAGGCAGCCACCATCGGTGACCGCGCACAACCCTATCGCGCTCACTACTCTCTCACGAACCCGACCGCCGTTTGTACACGGCCCGGCTGTCCGCCCCCGCAAGTATGTCATTCAACTATGTCATCCACCGCCGCCACATACAGCCTTGCCTGAACCGTGATGCGAGCCGGAATCAGAGGCCGGGCCGGAAGGAAAAGACACCCCGACTCGCCGGGCAAATCGAAATTCCCCAGGTGAACGACGGTCTCGAACTTCTCCGACCCCCCGATTATGAAATCCGGTGGGGCATTGGGTACAGTTTCGTATCGCAGACGACGAACACGGCGATCCCGAGTTGTCGTATGCACGGGGATGTAGCTCAATGGTAGAGCCTCAGTCTTCCAAACTGATCACGCGGGTTCGATTCCCGTCATCCCCTCCATCAGGAGGGAAACTCCACAAAAATCCGCACCGGCCCAGCCGGTGCGGATTTTTTGTGTTCAGACTTTGCCCGCTCAGACCACTCCCCTGCAGTCCGTATCCTGGAGTTGTCCGGATCGATTCTGCTCGGGAGGCCACTCGTGACCACGATTCTTCTCATACTCGTCGTTCTGGCCGTAGTCGTATTTCTGGTCATGAAAAGCCAGCAACGCGGTTCCGGCCACAGCGCAACGCAACTCGACGACGCGAAAGCCGATGCCCGGCAGGCGATCGAACGCCTCGGCGGTCAGGTCTACAACCTGACCGGCAGTGACGACGCGTCGCGCCAAGCCCTCGCCGACGCGGCCGAACGATACAACGCCGCAGGCTCGCAGATCGATCAGGCCGCAACGCCGGTGCAGGCACGTCTCGCGAAACAGACTGCACTGGAAGGGCTTTACTACATCCGCGCGGCACGGGTGGCGATGGGCATGGATCCGGGACCGGACGTTCCTTCCATCGACGGACAGAAGGCCGCGGGTTCGGTCACCGAAGATCGCGAGGTGGAATTCGAGGGCCGCAAGGTCGCCGCATCACCCAATCCGTCGTCGCACACACCCAACTACTACCCCGGCGGCCGAGTCGCAGGACGCCCGGTCCCGGCCGGCTGGTACTCCGAGCCGTGGTGGAAGCCTGCCCTCGTCGCCGGGGCGTGGGGTCTGGGTTCGATGATGCTGTTCTCGACCATGTTCTCCGGAATGGCCGGGGTTCCTTACAGCGCAGAAGCTTTCGCGCAGGGTGGCGATACGGGAGCCGGCGGTGACTCCGGAGACCAGGGTGACTCCGGCGACTCGGGAGATCAGGGTATGGACGCCGGTGACTCCGGTACGGACCAAGGAAGTATCGACAACACCGATTTCACCGCAGACGGCGGAGGCGGCGACTACGGGGACTTCGGAGGCGGCGATTTCGGCGGTGGGGACTTCGGCGGCTTCGACTTCTAAGCCGACTGACACACCGGGCACCAGAACAGGTTTCGCGCCTCCATGACGGAATGCAGGATCGGCGTGCCGCACACGCGGCACGGCGATCCTGCTCTTCTGTAGACGTAGGTCCGCGGACGATCCTTCGCGTACGCCGGATCTCCGTTGTCGTGCTCGGCGCGAACGACGTGCATCTTCCCGCGCCTGACACCGACTTTCATCAACTCGACAAGATCTGCCCACATGGCAGTCCATTCGTCGTGAGAGAGAAGATTCCCCGGTCGTTCAGGGTTGATTCCGTGACGAAAGAGAAGTTCGGCGCGGTAGACGTTGCCGACACCCGCCAGGACCGCCTGGTCCATGAGCAGCGCGCCGATCGCCTTCTTGGACTTGGAGATTCGCAACCAGGCTTTCTCCGGATCCGCGTCGCGGCGCAATGGGTCCGGCCCGAGTCTCGCCTCGATCGCGGCGACCTGAGGGGGCAGCAGGACTTCGCAGGCAGTGGGACCACGAAGGTCGGTGCCGAAATCGGCACCGACCATTCGCATCCGGACCTGGCCTACCGGTTCTTCCATCGGTAGGGCGGAGTCGGTGAACTTTCCGTACAGCCCGAGGTGTACGTGAACTGTCAATCCGTTGTCATAGGTGTGCCAGAGGTGCTTTCCCCAGGCATCCGAGGACGTGAGTACGTGTCCGTCCACCAACCGCGCGTCCTCGGCGAATCTGCCTTGCGGACTGAGGACGCGGACCGGTGAACCGACGAACTTGCGGGCATGCAACCGTGCCAGCCGATGCAGGGTATGACCTTCAGGCACGGAACAACTTTCGAATCAGGCTTGCGGCAGAGCCGGTGCGACGCCGGTCTTCTCGTACTCGGACAAGATGTCGATACGACGCTGGTGGCGCTCTTCACCCGACCATGCGGTGGCGAGGAAAGCGTCGACGATGGCAAGCGACTCCTCGAGGGAATGCATACGTCCGCCGATGCCGATCAGCTGAGCGTTGTTGTGCTCGCGGGCCAGCTTCGCCGTTTCGACGCTCCAGGCGAGGGCGCACCGTGCGCCGGGGACTTTGTTCGCTGCGATCTGCTCGCCGTTGCCACTGCCGCCCAGGACGATTCCCAGGCTGCCTTCGTCCGCAACGACGCGCTTTGCGGCTTCGATGCAGAATGCCGGGTAGTCGTCCACGGCGTCGTACTCGTGAGCACCACAGTCGACGGCCTCGTGGCCGTTCGCTTTCAGGTGTTCGATGATCTCGTTCTTACGTTCGAATCCGGCATGGTCGGCACCCAGGTATACGCGCATGGCGACAATTCTCTCAGGCCCGACCAGCCGGGCGCACCCGGGTCGACGTCACACTTTCAGGAACACGCATCACCGCGCGAGCGCACCTATCGTGGTGCCCATGTACCCCGTCAACGGCCAGGCCGCTGCACCCGCCGTTCGTGTGTCACCGGGCGGTGACGCCGTTCGCCACCCGTGGGAAATTCCGCTACTCGTGCTCGCGGTGCTGACGACGGTCGTCACTTATGTGGTGGCGATCGTCCTGATCGCTGCGGGTGATCTGTCGACATGGATCCTCGTGGTGCTCGCGGCTCCGATCCTGCTGTTCCTCGCGCGAGGACAGCTGTACGGATCGCAACAGGTCAACGGAATCAAGATGACGCCTTCACAATTTCCGGAGGGGTATCAGCTGGTTGCCGAGGCTGCGGCACGGTTCGGCATGCAAACTCCGCCGGATGCCTACGTCGTGCTGGGGAACGGACGGATCAACGCGTTTGCGTCGGGGCACGGATTTCGCCGTTTCGTCGTCGTCTACAGCGACCTGTTCGAAGTCGGTGGGAAGGCTCGCGAGCCCGATGCGCTCGCATTCATCATCGGCCACGAGGTCGGCCACATCGCTGCTGGGCATGCGTCTTACTGGCGTCAGTGGGGACAGTTCGCGTCGAACTACATTCCGGTGATCGGGTCTTCGCTGTCTCGTTCCATGGAGTACACGGCAGACAACTTCGGTTTCCACATGCGCCCCCAGGGAGCACCGGGCGCCATGGGTGTCCTCGGCGCCGGAAAGTATCTCGTGAGTCTGGTCGGGTTCGACGAACTCGCCGATCGCGCGACACTCGAATCCGGTTTCTTCCCGTGGTTCGTCAACATCTTGTCGTCACATCCGGTGCTGACCTGGCGTGCGGCCGCGCTTCGCAACCGCACGCACTCAGGGCGTCTGTTCTTCCGGCCCGGTCAGCTCTACCGAAATCCGGCGCTCACTGCCGCTCAGTCGAACTGAGGATCCTCGTTGCGGGTCCGCTTGAGCTCGAAGAAGTGGGGGTAACCGGCCAGCGCGACGGCGCCGTCCCAGACCTTGCCTGCATCCTCGCCGCGCGGGATGCGTGACAGCACGGGACCGAAGAACGCCACGCCGTTGACATGGATCGTCGGGGTTCCGACGTCGGGTCCGACGGCGTCCATACCCTTGTGGTGGCTCTCACGCAGTGCCTCGTCGTACTTGTCGGTGTCGGCAGCCTCGGCCAATTCAGGGGGCAGGCCCACCTCGGCGAGGGACGACTTGATGACGTCGGCGAAATCTTTGTTTCCCTCGTTGTGAATCTTCGTACCCATGGCCGTGTACAGCGGCAGCAGGATCTCGTCACCCTTCAGCTGCGCTGCAGCGATAGCGACGCGGACCGGGCCCCAGGCCTTGGTCATCATCTCGCGGTACTCGTCGGGAAGGTCGCGGCCCTCGTTGAGAACCGCAAGGCTCATCACGTGGAACTTGGCCTCGATGTCGCGTACCTGCTGGGCTTCGAGAATCCAGCGCGAGGTGATCCAGCACCACGGGCAGAGCGGGTCGAACCAGAAGTCAGCAGTGTCCGTGGTCTTGCTCGAGGTTGCGCTCACGAAGAAACTCCCTATCAGTTCATGTCGGTCAGGTCATATCAGTTCGGGGACATACTCCCGTTCTGCCAACAATCATGAACCCGCAATCCTTCCCGCGCTTTCCCCCGAACTACCTTCCGATCGCAGTAGTGTCGAAAAGAAACGAGTACGAAGGAGTGGTTCAGTAATGAGCACCAACCGGAGATTCGTGATCGTCGGCGGCGGGCTCGCGGGCGCAAAGATCGCAGAAGCCCTGCGTGACAGAGATTTCGACGGTGAGATCACCGTTTTGAGTGAAGAAGACCACCTCCCGTACGAGCGGCCGCCACTGTCGAAGGAGTTCTTCGCGGGCAAGAAGACACTCCCCGAATTCACCGTCCACGACGGCGAGTGGTTCCGCGACCATCACATCGATCTTCGTCCGGGAACGACGGCAACGGCCATCGACCCCGCTGCGCACACCGTGTCACTTCCGGACGGTTCCACGATCAGCTACGACAAGCTCGCCTTGGCCACCGGTTCACGTTCGCGGCGCCTCGACATCCCGGGGTCCGACGCCGAAGGCGTTCACTACGTACGAACAGTCGATCAGGCCGCTGCGCTGCTGCGCACCCTGGCCGCCGACAAGAAGCTCGTCGTGATCGGTGCCGGCTGGATCGGTCTCGAAATTGCCGCGTCGGCCCGCGGTTTCGACGTCGACGTCACCGTGCTCGAACATGCCGGCCTTCCGCTCGAATCGACCCTCGGCCCGGAAATGGGTGAGGTCTTCGCCGCTCTGCACCGCCAGAACGGCGTCGACTTGCGCACCGGCACGGACGTCAGCGCAATCTCTGTCGACGGCGATCACGCCTCGGGTGTCACTTTGAGCGACGGCACCGTGATTCCGGCCGACGCCGTGTTGATCGCTGTCGGCGCGTTGCCGAACACCGAGTTGGCGTCGGGGGCGGGTATCGACGTCGACAACGGCGTTCTCGTCGATGCCGGTCTGCAGAGCAGCGACCCGGACATCGTCGCAGTGGGCGACATCGCGGCCGCACAGCATCCGATTCTGAACGCACGAATTCGGGTGGAGCACTGGGCAAACGCGCTCAACCAGCCTGAGACGGCCGCAGACACCATGTTGGGGCGGCCTGCCGAGTACGTGCGCATGCCGTATTTCTTCACCGACCAGTACGACCTCGGGATGGAATACGTGGGTCACGCACCGCACGGCGGCTACTCCCGTGTGGTCACTCGCGGCGACGTCGACAAGCGCGAGTTCCTGGCATTCTGGCTCGATTCCGCGAACAAGGTGCTCGCCGGCATGAACGTGAACATCTGGGACGCCGGTGACGCCATCAAGGAATTGGTCGCGTCTTCAGGCCCCGTCGATCCGGAGCGTTTGGCCGATCCGGAGATTCCGCTGGCAGAAGTGTCCGCTTGAGTGCAGTCGTTCTCTTCGTGATGGGATGGACGTAATAGATCCGCACCATCTACGAGGAGATCTTTGTGGTCGCACCTAACCTGACACGCGAAACCGCAGCGCAACGGTCGGCAATCCTGACCGTCCAGAACTACCTGATCGAACTCGATCTCACCGACGGCAATGACGCACCCGGCGAGGAGACGTTCTCCTCGAAGACCACCGTCACGTTCACGGCGACGGCAGGCGCAAGCAGCTTCATCGACATCGTCGCGGCCCGAGTCCATTCCGCGGTCCTCAACGGCACCGCGCTCGACGTCTCCGACTACGACGAGTCGACGGGCATCAGCCTGCCCGACCTCGCTGCCGACAACGAACTGGTCATCGAGGCCGATTGCATCTACTCCCACACCGGCGAGGGGCTGCACCGATTCGTCGACCCGACCGATGACGCCGTCTATCTCTATTCACAGTTCGAGACGGCCGACGCCAAGCGCATGTTCGCGTGCTTCGATCAGCCCGATCTGAAGGCCACGTTCGATGTCCGCGTCACCGCTCCCACGTCGTGGAAGGTCATCTCCAACTCCGCTGTCGTCGAGACACTCGCCGCCGATCCAGGCCAGCACGTCTTCCGGACCACCCCGAAGATGAGCACGTACCTGGTGGCGCTCATCGCCGGTCCCTACGCGCAGTGGACCGACAACTACTCCGACGAGCACGGCGACATCCCCCTCGGAATCTTCTGCCGCTCTTCGCTGGCCGAGTTCATGGACGAGGAGCGGCTCTTCACCGAGACCAAGCAGGGATTCGACTTCTACCACCGCAACTTCGGCGTTCCCTATGCCTTCGGCAAGTACGACCAGCTCTTCGTCCCCGAATTCAATGCGGGCGCGATGGAGAATGCCGGCGCCGTGACCTTCCTCGAGGACTACGTCTTCCGCTCCAAGGTGACCCGCTACTCGTACGAGCGTCGTGCCGAGACGGTCCTGCACGAAATGGCGCACATGTGGTTCGGAGACCTCGTCACGATGGCGTGGTGGGACGACCTGTGGCTCAACGAGTCGTTCGCGACCTTCGCTTCGGTCCTGTGCCAGACCGAAGCGACCGAGTACACGAACGCGTGGACGACGTTCGCCAACGTCGAGAAGTCGTGGGCATACCGCCAGGATCAGTTGCCGTCGACGCACCCGATTGCCGCGGACATTCCGGACCTGGCCGCCGTCGAGGTCAACTTCGACGGCATCACCTACGCCAAGGGCGCCAGCGTACTCAAGCAGTTGGTTGCCTACGTCGGACTCGAGCCGTTCCTCGCCGGACTGCGTGAGTACTTCCGTGAGCACGCATTCGGAAACGCAACCTTCGACGATCTGCTGGGCTCACTCGAAAAGTCTTCGGGCCGTGACCTTTCCGACTGGGGTCGACAGTGGCTCAAGACCACCGGCCTCAACATCCTGCGACCCGACTTCGACGTCGACGCAGACGGAAAGTTCACCCGCTTCGCCGTCCTGCAGGACGGTGCCGCCCCCGGCGCCGGGGAGCGTCGAATCCACCGGATCGCCATCGGCATCTACGACGACGTCGACGGCAAGTTGGTGCGAAGCCATCGCGTCGAACTCGACCTCGATGCTGTGGAGAGCACCGATGTCCCCGAACTTGTCGGCGTCGCCCGCGGTGCACTCGTGTTGGTCAACGACGACGATCTCACCTACGGCTCCGTGCGACTCGATCCCGAATCGTTGGCGACCGCGATCGAGCGAGTCGGCGACATCACCGAGTCGCTCCCCCGCACCTTGGTCTGGTCGGCGGCGTGGGAAATGACCCGTCAGGCCGAACTGAAGGCACGCGACTTCGTCGCACTGGTCGAGCGCGGCATCAGTTCGGAGACCGAAGTCGGTGTGGTGCAACGTCTCTTGCTCCAGGCCCAGACCGCCATCGGCTCCTACGCAGACCCTGCCTGGGCCGAGGCCGAAGGCGCGGCGAGCTTCGCCAATCGGTTGCTCGAACTCGCACGTGAGGCAGAGGCCGGGTCCGACCACCAGCTGGCATTCGTCAACGCACTCACCGGCGCCGCACTCTCCCCGTGGCACACCGAGGTTCTGCGCGAATTGCTCGACGCCGATCCCTCCACCGTTGGGCTCGACGGCCTGATCGTCGACACGGATCTTCGCTGGCGCATCGTCGGGGCACTCGCAGCTGCCGGTGAGATCGACGCCGAAGGAACTGCAACTCCGTTCATCGACGCCGAAGCCCAGCGTGACCCGACCGCGGCGGGCGCTCGTCAAGCCGCGGCTGCCGCGGCCGGACGTCCGCAGGCCGCTGTCAAGGAAGAGGTCTGGGCGAAGGTCGTCGGCGACGACTCGGTGCCCAACATCACCGCGCGATCCATCATCGGCGGGTTTGCTCGCGAAGGCCAGGACGAATTGCTCGAACCCTTCGTCTCCCGCTACTTCGCCGACATCGCGGCAGTGTGGGAACGACGCTCGAGCGAAGTGGCACAGACGGTTGTCATCGGGCTGTACCCGTCGTGGTCGATCTCTGCAGAATCCGTCGCGGCCGCAGACCGATTCCTCGAAGGCGACATCCCTCCCGCGCTCCGTCGTCTGGTCGTCGAAGGCCAGGCCGGTGTGGTTCGTTCGCTCGCCGCACGGAAGTTCGACGCGAGCTGACATGCGAAAGGCCGGTGCCCGCGTCGATTCTCACGAATCGACGCGGGCACCGGCCTTTGTGCGACAAAAAGTTACGGCGCTGAGATTGCGGCTGCCATAACGCGGATTGCGCTGATCAGTCCGTCGATCAGATTGCCTTCGCTGAACGATGCGACAGCTGCGGTTGCTCCGAGCTGGGTAACGCGATCAGTGACCCGATCGGCGATTGCCCGCCCGCTGCGTACCTCGACGGTGCGCTGGTTGGGCGAGACAGCGATCAGCACGGAACGCTCGGCTTCGGGCGTGGTCGGGAACAGTGCGTCGGCACCCGCTGCCGGATCGGAACCGAGATCACCGATGTAAGCGTTGAATCGCACCTTGGTGGCGCGCGTCGCTTCGGTCATCGCGACGTCGAGCGCGACCAGATCCCTGGTCTCGAACGGAAGATCGTCGGTGAACGGCTCGCCGATGCGGTGCACACCGGAAACACGTCCGCTGGACGTGACGACGCTGCCGACCGGCAGGTCCTCGGGCGCTACTGCGAGCGCGGTCGAATGATCACCACTTGCCACTTGCGGACCCTCCGATCAGATCAGCCGAACCGGCTTCGATTGCGTGCGCACTGCCGTGATGGCCACCGCGAACGGTGACTTCGTCGACAGCACTCCACAGCACGGGAGCGTGATCCCACGACTCACCGAGATGGAACGCCGGCGGAACCGGTCCCGGCGTCTTCTTCCCGAGGAAGGACGCAGCCGCGAAGAACGCGGTGATCAAGGCCGGAATCCCAACGTATATCAGTACTACCTCGAGAATGCTCACACCAGATAACGTAGCCCAGAACGCCAGGAAGGAAAGCGTCAGGGCCACAAATTCTCGGGCAATTTCGTTTCGGTGACGACAGAACGCGGCTCAGGCGGCGCCCACGCCGACACATAGCTCAGGCTGCGCCCACGCCGACACATAGCTCAGGCTGCGCCCACGCCGAGATACGGCATCCACGCCGGATGCAATTCCTTGGTCGCCGCGAGCAGACGCCAGTGCGGGCCGGACGGCGGAACCAGTTCCGCACGGAGAGTCCATCCGAGTTCGCTGAGCATCTTGTCTGCCTTGCGGTGATTGCAGGGGGCACAGCACGCGACGCAGTTCTCCCACGAATGCCCGCCACCTCTGCTGCGAGGAACGACGTGGTCGATGGTTTCGGCTTTGGCTCCGCAGTACGCACATCGGAAGTGGTCACGATGCATCAGTGCGGCACGAGTCATGGGGATACGGGCGCGATACGGAACGCGCACGTAGGTGCGCAATCGAATGACCGAGGGAACCTGCACCGACCAGTCCGCAGAATGGACTACCGGGCCTTGTGCGTCCTCGTGGACAGTATCGGCCTTGCCGCAGGCCATCAGTACGACCGCGCGCCGGGCAGGAAGGGCGGTCAGCGGTTCGTACGTGACGTTGAGCAGTAGCACCCGACGTTTTACCCACTCGGGCACGACGCGATCGGGAGGGAACATCTCGAGGTGAGAACGTTCTTCGGAAAAGAGTGGGTCGGCAGTGTGCGCGAACCCGTCAGGAACAACTTCCAGAACAGCCCCTAACGCGTGGTCGTTCCGCGCGCTAGTGGGCTGGAGTTGTCGGTGATTGCGTGCAGCATGTCGGTTCTTCATACGACCTCCGGGAGACTGCCCCCAAGTTGACCACGGATGATCGCGTTACGCACTCCCATTTCGAACAAAATTGCCAGGACGGCCGGTGAATTTCCGGTGAATGGGTACGCAGTCCGACCCGATACCACCGTCGTCGACCCGGAAACCGACCACTACGGCCGTCAGGCACAATGGAAGTTGCCATGAATGACGTACAGCACGACGTGCAGCAGACCTTCTACGACGCCGTCGGCGGAGCCGAGACGTTTCACAAGCTCACCGCGCGATTCTACGAAGAAGTCGCGAAGGACGAGGTTGTGCGCCCGCTCTACCCCGAGGCCGATCTCGGCCCGGCCGAGCGGCGGATGCGGATGTTCCTCGAGCAGTACTGGGGCGGGCCGCACACGTACTCGGAGGAGCGTGGACACCCGCGTCTGCGGATGCGCCACAATCCATTCGTGATCGGCCCGATCGAGCGTGATGCGTGGCTGCGGTGCATGCACGTCGCCATCGCGTCCATCGACGAGAAGACTCTGAGCCCGGTGCACCGAAAGCAGTTGATCGACTACATGGAGATGGCTGCCGCGTCCATGGTCAACTCCGCCATCTGACCGTTTACTTCGCCTTCGGCCTGAAAACGCGCGCGACCCGACGAACTGCTCGTACCCCGAACGACACCGTGGGATGCAGGGGTGAACTCAAGATTGCATGCTTGCGCACGTACTCTTCGACCTCCCACTCCGACCAGCTGCCCGCACGAAAAAGTGCGGCATCGCCGACTCCGAGGGTTCGCTTCGCGATTCCGTCGGCCTGAACGGTGACCGAACCTTCGATGATGTGCACGATTTCGTCCGCGTGGAAGTACCAGCGAAAGCGCCCCTTCGTGCAATCCCAGACGTGCGTGGTCGTGGTTCCGTCTTTACTCACCGACCACTGCGCCGAGCGCGCAACCGGTGTGCCGGAGATTATCCAGTCCCGGTTGATCGGATCCTCGTCGAGTAACACGTTGTCCAAATTGACCGCTTCGATTGCCGACAAAGTCAAGGCCAAGCCCCCTTGGTTGAATTCTCGATACTTCTCCCCCGGCAGTAACACCAAAGTTGCCACATGGCATCACCGCGTCAATGCAAAGTACACCAAGGCTAGGTAAAGAGTCACGCTTTTGCCGTGTCCAAGTCGTGAGAGTGCCGGACGTTTGGCACTATGAACTGCTGTGAGCACCCCCGCGGATTCGTCCTCTGTAAGCCGGCCAGAAGCCCCGTGGTGGAACGAGGCGGTCTTCTATCAGATCTATCCGCGTTCCTTTGCCGATTCGGGCAGCGACGGTATCGGCGACCTCGGCGGAGTCGAGGAGAAACTCGGCTACCTCGAACTGCTCGGCATCGACGCGATCTGGTTGAGCCCGGTGATGAAGTCACCGATGGCAGACCACGGCTACGACGTCTCGGATCCTCGCGACATCGATCCCCTGTTCGGTGATCTGGCGACGATGGATTCGCTGATCACGTCAGCCCACGAACGCGGAATCAAGGTCACCATGGACCTGGTCCCGAACCACACGAGTGATCAGCACGAGTGGTTCAAGGCTGCCCTGGCGTCGGCGCCCGGTTCTGCGGAGCGATCCCGCTACATCTTCCGAGACGGCAAAGGTGAGAACGGCAACGAACCACCGAACAACTGGCCGAGCATCTTCGGCGGCCCGGCGTGGACCCGCGTCACCGAAGCCGACGGAACACCCGGCCAGTGGTACCTGCACATCTTCGCCAAGGAACAGCCAGACCTGAACTGGGACAACCCCGAGGTCTTCGACGACCTCGCCAAGACTCTGCGCTTCTGGCTCGAGCGCGGAATCGACGGATTCCGCATCGACGTGGCCCACGGAATGGCCAAGCCCGACGGTTTGCCGGACCACGACTGGGAGCTCAACGAGCTCATGCGCAATTCCGACGACGACCCACGGTTCAACAACCCGGCAGTTCACGAAATCCACCGCGGCATCCGCAAGGTCATGGACGAGTTCCCGGAGGCGATGACCGTCGGTGAGATCTGGGTGAAGGACAACCAGAAGTTCGGCGAATACATCCGGCCGGACGAGCTGCATCTCGGATTCAACTTCCGGCTTGCAGAAACCGAATTCTCGGCCGAGTCCGTCCGAGAGGCCGTGGAGAACTCCCTCGCGGCCGTCGCAGAGGTCGGGGGTGTGCCCACGTGGACACTGTCGAATCACGACGTCGAACGTGAAGTCACGCGCTACGGCGGGGGCGAGATCGGAACGCAACGCGCACGGGCGATGATTCTCGTCGAGTTGGCGCTGCCGGGCGCGAGCTTCATCTACAACGGCGCAGAACTCGGCCTGCCGAACGTCGAGCTTCCCGACGACGCACTACAGGACCCGGTCTGGGAACGATCCGGACATGCGGAGCGAGGACGCGACGGCTGCCGAGTGCCCCTTCCGTGGGAAGGGAGCGAACCCCCGTTCGGATTCACCACCGGTGCGAGCACCTGGTTGCCGATGCCGGCCGAGTGGTCGACGCTCACCGTGGAGGCTCAGATCGAGGACGTGGACTCGATGCTTTCGCTCTATCGCGCCGCCCTCGAACTTCGTAGCGCCAGGCCTGAGTTTTCCGGCACCGACATCGATTGGTACGGCAGTCCCCCCGGCTGCCTCGCTTTCCGTCGACGCGGTGGCCTGATCTGTGCTCTCAACACCACGGAGGTGCCGATCGCATTGCCGAGCGGGCAGCTGCTGTTGAGCAGCGCACCACTCGTCGACGGTCAGTTGCCCGTCAACGCTGCGGCGTGGCTGATCTGACCGAACACTCTCGCACGTCGTCAGGCGGCGGCCCCATCGCACTGGTGGTGGCCGCCGCCTGAACTCCTACCGTGCAACCATCAGCGGTATCGAACCACCGCGGTGGCGGTAGATCGAACCGAACCGTGCATCCAGGCGCACCCACGATCTACCCGCCCGTACCCGAACCAGTTCCGACGCGTCGATCTGCTCGAGATCGATGTCGGCGGTCATCGCTTCGGATCCAGCGTGCGGAACGAATCCCATTGCGGTCAAGGCGAAAATAACTCGCATCGAGATCCCGACCGTGCCTGATGGACCACTGACCTCGAGCACGTCCTGATCGAGCAACGACGCCGGCGGACCGTGACTACTGCCGTGCTCCAGCGCCAAGGCGTTGCCCCGCTGCGCCAGTTCGATCAGCACCCGGGCGGGTACGTCGTCCAGGTGCTCGAAGCCGTCCATCGGCGGCAACGCCCCGCGCCACGCCGAATCCATGGCAAACCCCGGATCGATCAGCTCACCCGTTGCCTGTTCCACCGCCGTGAGCAACTGATCGCCGGCAGCCGAGGTGTCGTCAGGGTTGATGGTGCCCGCCACGGTTCGCGTAGCGAGAGCGTCGAAACCCGTTGACGCCCAGACGCTCAGGTGCGCATCGCCGCGTCGACGCATTCGGATGACCGCGGACTCGTCCAAACGCAAGGCGTGACCGATGAAGCCGGCCAAGTTCTTTCGCTCGGCCTCCTCGGGCACGGTCAGTACACGTTCATGCACGTTGCCAGCTCTCCAGGTACTCGCGCTCGGGCCCGCTGAGGCGACGCAGACGTTGAGTGTCGATATCGAAGGCCGCGATCTGAGTCGATGCCACGATGGACGGCGGGACACTGAGATCCGCACCGCGGGGGCGAACCTCGTACGCGATCGTGAAGTCCACCGCGCGAACCTTTTCCACCCACATGAAGACGTCGAGCGGTGAATCGTCGTGCCGCAGTTGCCCGCGGTACCTCACATGGAGATCGGCAATCACAGCCCCGTCACGCAGGGTGACCGTTGGACGCGAGTCTTCGAACAACCAAGGAATCCGCGCCTCTTCGAGCAACGTCACCATCCGTGCGTGGTTGATGTGCTGGAAGGCATCCATGTCGGACCACCGAACCACAACTTCGGCGTGGAATCCTTCGCTCAACGTCCTACCTCCGATCGGGTGCCCATGCTGCGCACCATGCTGCGAACCTGACGCGCCGCCACCGAGAGCGTCGCGAGGTCAAGCGTCCCAGACTCGAAGATCTCGACGAGAGCTGCCCTCGCTCGGCTCAGCCGCGAGGCGTTGGTCGATTCCCATTCGTCGATCTTCTCCTGTGGTGACTCCCCCGGCTCGCCGCCGGCCAGAACCTCCATCGTCAGCTGCCGAAGCGAACTGTAGAGGTCGTCTCGCAACGCGAGCCGCGCCAGCGAGTGCCAGCGATCGCCGCGCTCGAGTCCCGAAACGGCGCTCAGCAACCAGTCGATTCCGAGATGCGCATCCAAGGCGTAATACAACTCCGCGACTTCGGTGATGTCGTGATCTGCGATGTCGGCGATATCCGCGATGTCCAGTAAGCAGTAGACGTCGAGCAGTCGGAACACGTCCAGTGCCAACGCTTCCGGAGCCCCACGATCGATCACGGATTGGGCCCGCACCAGCAGATCGTCGAGCTGATGGCCGGCGAGCAGCCCGGGAACCAGAGGCGCCGTCGCCCGATACGCCGCCGAATAGCGCGCTACCTCGGCGCCGACGGCGATCGGCTGGGGTCGATTGGCCAGGAACCAGCGCGACGCGCGGTCGAGCAGGCGGCAGGACTCCACGATCAGTTCATTTTCGATCTCTGCGCTGACGCCGGCCGAACGGATTCGCGACCACACCTCGTCGAGCGCAAAGACCTCTCGCACAGCGGCGTAGGCACGGATCGAGTCGGTACTGCTCGCTCCGGTCTCCTCGGCCAAGCGGTAGGCGTACGTGATTCCGCCGTTGTCGATCACTTCGTTCACGAGCATCGTCGCGACGATCTGCCGCCGCAATGGGTGTGCTTTGATCTCCGTGTCGAACCGATCACGAACAGCGGTCGGGAAGTACTGCGGGATCTGCTGGGCGAAGAAATCGTTGTCCGGCAACTCGGTTGCGAGCAGATCGTCCTTGAGTGAAAGCTTGACGTGCGCCGTCAGCGTCGCCAATTCCGGCGATGTCAGACCCACACCGACCTCGAGTCGACGCTCGATCTCCTTGTCGGTCGGCAACGCCTCCAGCTTGCGGTCCAGGCCACGTGCCCTGGTCAGATCCGTCAGCTGACGGCGGTGAACACCGAGCATCTGCGGTGCGGTCACGCGGGAGATTCCGAGCAGCGCGTTCTGGGCGATGTTGTCCGCCAACACCAGCGCAGCCACGTCGTCGGTCATCGACGCCAGCAACGGATTCCGTTCCTGCGTCGGCAGCAACTGCGAGCGCACGAGTGAATCGAGAAGAATCTTGATGTTCACTTCGTGATCGGAGCAGTCGACGCCTGCCGAGTTGTCGATCGCGTCGGTGTTGATGTGACCACCGTTGGCGCTGAACTCGATTCGTCCCAGAGCAGTCACGCCGAGGTTGCCGCCCTCACCGATCACCTTGACTCGTAGGTCTTGACCGTCGACACGCACGGCGTCGTTGCTCTTGTCTCCGACCTGCGCGTTGGTCTCGGTCGACGCCTTGACATATGTACCGATTCCGCCGTTCCACAGCAGATCCACCGGTGCCGACAGAATCGCCTGCATCAATTCCGGCGGCGAGAGCTTCGTGACGCCCTCGGCCAAACCCAGTGCGATCCGGATGCTTTCGGCGATCGGAACCGACTTGACCGTGCGGTCCCAGACGCCGCCACCTTCGCTGATCAGGCTCTTGTCGTAGTCGGCCCACGACGACCGTGGCAACTCGAACAGTCGTTGACGCTCCACGAACGAACTCGCTGCATCCGGGTTCGGATCGAGGAAGATGTGTCGATGGTCGAATGCGCCGACCAATCGGATGTGCCGACTGAGGAGCATTCCGTTGCCGAACACGTCTCCGCTCATGTCTCCGACGCCTACCGTCGTGAAATCCTCGGTCTGCGTGTCGACACCAAGTTCGCGGAAGTGCCGCTTGACGCTTTCCCAGGCACCCCGGGCGGTGATACCCATGCCCTTGTGGTCGTATCCCACGGAACCACCGGAGGCAAACGCGTCGCCGAGCCAGAAATCGTACTTGGCGGCAACCGAATTCGCGAGATCGGAGAACGTCGCCGTGCCCTTGTCCGCGGCAACCACCAGATAGCGATCCTGATCGTCCTTGCGTACCACTCGATCCGGCGTCACAACTTCTCCGGTGGCAGCGTGCACATTGTCGGTGATGTCGAGCAATCCGGAGATGAACGTGGTGTAGCAGGCCTTACCCGTTTCCAGCGTCGCCGTTCGATCAGCGACGGGATCACCCGTCGGCAGAGGCGGATTCTTCACGACGAAGCCACCTTTGGCCCCCACCGGGACGATCACCGCGTTCTTGACGGCCTGAGCCTTCACCAAGCCGAGCACCTCGGTGCGGAAATCCTCGCGCCGGTCGGACCAGCGGAGCCCACCGCGCGCGACCGCACCGAATCGCAGGTGGACACCTTCGACCTCGGGTGAGTACACGTAGATCTCGAAAGCCGGCCGCGGCTTTGGCAACTCGCTGATCCGTGACGGATCGAGCTTGACCGACAGGTAGTCGCGAGAGCGGTCATCGGCGTCGACGACGTAGAAATTGGTGCGCAAGGTCGCCTTCACCAAGGAGAACATTCCGCGCAGGATGCGATCGGCATCCAAGCTGAGTACCTCGTCGATGGACGCACGCAACTGCTCGTCCAATTCGGCGACGCGGATGTCGTCCTGCTTCTCGGGGTCGAACATCGCCTCGAACAACTGCACCAATGCAAACGCGGTCTGCGGGTGCGTGAGCGCGATTCCTTCGATGTGGAACTGACTGTACGGAAATGTGGCCTGGCGCAGATACTTTGCGTAAGCACGCAGCACGACGGCCTGCCGCCAGGACATTCCGGCCCGCAGCACCAACTCGTTGAATCGGTCAGCTTCTGCCCGGCCGAACCAGACTGCACCGAATGCAGCAGTGAATCGCTTCTGAACCTCGGTCAGCGGGGCGGTACTGGTCTCGAGTGGCACCTGCGCATCGAGATCGACCTCCACCGACGCCCGAAGATCGGCCGGCACCGACAGTCCGAAATCGTAGATCCAGCACTGAACGCCGTCGAGGCGCTGCACGACGTGCGGCCGCTCGTCGAGAACTTCGACGCCGAGTGACTGCAGCACCGGCAGCACCTGACTCAACGAGATACCGTCGCCGCCGACGAAGAGCGTGAAGCGCCAGGCACCGGGCGCGGAGTCCACAGCGCGATAGAGCAGAACGTCGATCGCACCCGGTGCCAACGCCTCGAGCCTGGCGATGTCGGCGAGCGCACGCGAAGGTTCGAAGTCTTCTTTGTATCCGTCCGGCAGCACCCGCGAATACCGCTGCACCAGTTCCGGATCCACACCCGGGCTTTCGCGAACAAGATCGGTGATGCGGTCGTCCCAGCTACGACTGGCTTCGGTCAGCAGTGCCTGAACGCGCTCGCGATTGGCCTCGGAAACATCCAGACGAACCGGTTCGCTGTCCGGATCGCGCCGGATGGTCACGTGCAGCAACGCGAGGTCGTTCTCGGTGACTCTGGCGGTGTAATCGACTGTGCCCGGACCGAACTCACGCCAGAGTAGATGCTGCATCGCGAGTCGAACTCGCGTCGTGTACCGGTCGCGAGGCAGATACACCAGGCAGGACACGAAGCGGCCGAACGTGTCCTCACGGACGAAGAGTCGCACCTGTCGGCGAAGCCCGATGCTGTGCACGGCGTGCACGGTCTCGAACAGGGTCTCGGCATCGCTCGAGAACAACTCGGTACGCGGGAACGACTGGATGACCTCGAGCATCGCCTGACCGGAGTACGAATGCAGGTCGACACCGGCACGCGCGATGACTTCGCGTACGCGGCGCTCGATCAGAGGAATCGCGAGGACGTTCTCGTGGAGAGCGACCACGGTGAACACACCCAGGAATCTGTGCTCCCCCACGATGTTTCCCTCGTCGTCGAGGATCGACACACCCACGAAGTACGGGTAGACAGCGCGGTGCACCGTGGCGGGGAACGATCCCTGCGTCAGGACCAGAAGGGGTCGATCCGGGAGGTCCGCAACGGGAGGCAAGCTCATCGGGCCCTCGGTGACCGCGTCGGAACGCAGCACGCCGAGTCCACTGCCGGCGACCGTGCGTGAGCCGTCCTTCGTGCCCTCGAATCGCCGGTATCCGAGTACGGCGTAGTTTCCGTCCGCCATCCACCGCAGCAGTCGAGCGGTGTCGGAGAATTCTTCGGGGGTGATCCTCCCGGAGGCAGTTTCTGCGGCACTCGCCAACTCGTCGGCAATGCGCAGTTGCAGTGCCTTCATGTCCGGGGTGTCACCAACCACCTGACGGACGTCCGCGAGCACTTTGCCGAGGTGGGCCTCGATCGCGTCGAGAGCGGAATCCTCGACTTCGGAGTCCAATTGGACATGCATCCAGGATTCTTGGATACCCCTGTCGCCCAAGGACATCAGATTGCCGGAGTCGTCGCGTTCAACCGTCAGAATCGGATGGGCGAATTGACTGATTCCCACACCCTGTCGGTTGAGCATCGCGGTAACGGACTCGACGAGCAACGACATGTCGTCGGTGACGATCTGGACGGCAGCGCCGAGACCCTCGGATCCTGACGGGCGGTACACACGCCATTCGGCCGTGCCCGGCGTCCGCCGCCTCCCGAGCGCAAGATGCGCGAGCAGAACTCGATCCGACCGACCGTTGATGACGTCGTCGCTGTCACCCTCGTCGATGTGCGTGAAAAAGGCCTCGCGAAGACGCGTCAACAACGTCGCTTCGTCGAGGCCTGTGCCCTGCTGCCGTACACGGTCTGTCATTCCTGGCTCACATCCTTGTGGGTTCTGATCGCCGCGACCAATCTCTGACTCGAGACTAGCCGCGGCAACCAGTACCTAGGGTGAACTGAGAAACGAAATCTACGATGTCGTCATCTGAACAAGCGATGCTTCGAGCACCGCGCGTTCGCTGTCCGCCAGCGGTCTGGACTTTTCGGACACCGTGTCGAATCCGACCATCAACGCGTCACCGAATGCGCATTCGACACCCGCGTTGTCACGGATGACGTGCCGAACCGTGAACGAGGAAGTCCCGACGTGAGTCGTGAAGATCTCCACGTTCAACGGACCGGACCGGTCGGTGACCGGCTTGAGGAACTCGACGGTCATCTTTCGAACCACGAGGTACCCCGGCCGGCCGCCGAGCGGCGCCAGTTTCGCTTCCAGGAACTGGATGCGAGCTTCCTGCATGTACTCGACGTAACGCGTGTTGTTGACATGACCCAACCGGTCGGAATCGCCCCACCGGACCTGGATCTGCGCTGTGTATACGTCGGACACCGGATCAGTCCCTGGTGAGCTTGCGGTGCGTCACACGGTGCGGGCGCGCGGCGTCGGGGCCGAGTCGCTCGACCTTGTTCGCCTCGTAGCCCTCGAAGTTGCCTTCGTACCAGTACCAAGCAGCCTCGTTGTCACCGAAGCCACCTTCCCACGCGAGGATGTGAGTACACGTGCGGTCCAGGAACCAGCGATCGTGCGAGATCACGACGGCGCAACCGGGGAACTCTTCAAGAGCGTTCTCCAGCGAGCCGAGGGTTTCGACGTCGAGGTCGTTGGTCGGCTCATCGAGCAGGATCAGGTTGCCGCCCTGCTTGAGCGTCATCGCCAGGTTCAGGCGGTTGCGCTCACCACCGGAGAGAACGCCGGCCGGCTTCTGCTGATCGTGGCCCTTGAAACCGAACGAGCTGATGTACGCACGCGACGGGAACTCGGTCTGGCCGACGACGATGAAATCGAGCCCGTCGGACACTGTCTCCCAGACCGTCTTCTTGGGGTCGATGCCGGAACGGTTCTGGTCGACGTAGCTCAGCTTGACCGTCTGACCTATCTTGACCTCACCGGCGTCAGGCTCCTCGAGACCCACGATGGTCTTGAACAGCGTCGTCTTACCGACACCGTTGGGGCCGATGACGCCGACAATTCCGTTGCGCGGCAACGTGAACGAGAGATCCTTGATCAACACGCGGCCGTCGAAGCCCTTGTCGAGGTTCGAGACCTCCACGACCACGTCACCCAGGCGCGGCGGTGCCGGGATCTGGATCTCGTCGAAGTCGAGCTTGCGGGTCTTCTCGGCCTCGTTCGCCATTTCCTCGTAGCGATCGAGACGAGCCTTGTTCTTGGCCTGGCGAGCCTTGGCGCCGGAACGTACCCAGGCGAGCTCGTCCTTGAGGCGCTTCTGCAGCTTCTGATCTTTCTTGCCGGCAACCTCGAGGCGTGCAGCCTTCTGCTCCAGGTAGGTGGAGTAGTTGCCCTCGTACGGGTACAGGCGTCCGCGGTCGACTTCACAGATCCACTGCGCGACGTGATCGAGGAAGTAACGATCGTGGGTCACGGCGAGGATTGCGCCGGGGTAAGCAGCGAGGTGCTGCTCGAGCCACAGGACAGATTCGGCGTCGAGGTGGTTGGTGGGCTCGTCGAGGAGCAGGAGGTCGGGCTTGCTCAGCAGCAGCTTGCAGAGCGCAACGCGTCGCTTCTCACCACCGGAGAGGTGGGTGACCATCTCTTCCGGCGGGGGGCAGCGCAGGGCGTCCATAGCCTGCTCGAGCTGCGAGTCGATCTCCCACGCGTCAGCGTGGTCGAGCTTCTCCTGCAGTTCGCCCATCTCTTCCATGAGCTCGTCGGAGTAATCCGTGGCCATCAGCTCGGCGATCTCGTTGTACCGCTTGAGCTGGACCATCGTCTCTCCGAGGCCGTCCTCGACGTTCTCGCGAACTGTCTTGGTCTCGTCGAGCTCCGGCTCCTGCATGAGGATGCCGACGGTCGCGCCCGGAGCCAGGAACGCCTCGCCGTTGCCCGGCTGGTCCAGTCCGGCCATGATCTTGAGGATGCTGGATTTACCAGCGCCGTTCGGTCCGACGACACCGATCTTCGCGCCGGGGTAAAAGCTCATCGTGACGTCATCGAGGATGACCTTGTCACCGTGCGCCTTGCGCACCTTCTTCATCGTGTAAATGAACTCAGCCATGACCGCCAGCCTATCGGTGTTTGTCCTATAACCCACATTGCGCGTTGGCCGTCACTCCACTGCGGGTTCTGCGGACAGTCCGAGGTCACCGACCAGATTCACCGACATGCTTCTCGACCCCCACGAAAACCGCGATGGGGACACCTCCGGGTGTCCCCAGGACGGCTCAGATCATTGCCCGGTGGATGCCCTTCGGTTCGCCACCGAGCTGCGAGAGCGTCGACGCGTGGAAGATGGAACCAGGCACGTGGATCGCATGCGCCAAACCAGCATGCGCATCACGCCAGAACCGCTGCATCGGCGTGTTCAACTGCAAAGCGCCACCACCGGAACGAGCAAAGATCTCGTCCACCGCCCGCACCGCCCGCCACGCCGCAGCAGTCTGCGTACGCCGACCGACCGCACGCAGCTCGAACGAAACTTCCTGCCCCTTCTCCGTCATGTCCCAGAAACGATCCACCGTCTCCAAAATCGCAGCCCGAGAAGCAGCGATCTCGGCCGCAGCCTCACCGATCGCGAACAGCACGTACGGATCTTCCTTGATCGGAACACCACTGACCGTCACACGCTCACGCTGCGCAGCCATGTTGCACGCCAACGCACCCTCCGCGATACCGATCAACGACGAGGTGATTCCCAGCGGGAAAATGCACGAGAACGGGAACTTGTACAGCGTCTCCGTACGGCCCGCTTCCTTCCACGCCGTCCCGTCGAACACCTTTCCGGCGTCGATCGTGCGGTAGGTGGGCAGGAATGCGTCCTTGACGATCAGGTCCTTCGACCCGGTTCCGCGCAGGCCCACGACATTCCAGCTGTCCTGGTCGATGTCGTAATCGGAGCGCGGCAGCAGTACGTGCAGAATCTTCGGCGGCATCAACGGTTTACCGGATTCGTCACCGACCATCGCGCCGATCATGATCCAGTCACAGTGATCGGTACCCGAGGAGAACGACCAGCGGCCGTTGAGGATGTACCCACCCTCGACCGGCCTCGCAACGCCCATCGGCGCATACGGCGACGCCATCCACGTATCAGGATCGGTTCCCCACACCTCTTCCTGAGCCTTGCGGTCGAAGAACGCAAGCTCCCACGGATGCACACCGACAATGCCGCTGACCCAACCCGTGGCACCGTCCATCGCGCCGATAGCCATTGCCGTCTCGGCGAATTCACGCGGATGCGCCTCGAGGCCTCCGAATTCCTTCGGCTGCAACATCCGGATGACGCCGGAGTCGCGCAGTCGCTTCGCGCTGCCGTCCGTCAAGCGCATCAGCTTGTCGCCCTCGACTCCGTCGGCGCGGATCTCGTCGGCGAACTGTGAAATGTTGTCCAGAACCTGACCCATGATCTTCCCGCCTCCACTGATAGTCGCCCAACTACCATTAAAGTAGAACACGTTCTAGAAACCTGCGGAAGTGAATGGCCGATATTTCTTGCACTCAGACGGTCTGCAGTTCCGACGGGAGTTCGACTGCGTCACTACCCGAAGCCGCAAGCAGCTGTGCGTACCGCCCACCTTGTTGCACAAGTTCGTCGTGGGTGCCCTTTTCCACAACCACGCCCCGGTCGAGCACCGCAATGAGGTCTGCGTCTCGAACCGTGGAAAGCCTGTGCGCTACAACAAGAGTGGTGCGCCCGACCATCAGCTCGTCGAGCGCGTCCTGCAACGCACGTTCGGTGCGATTGTCCAAGGCGCTCGTCGCCTCGTCGAGGACGAGGATCGGCGGATTCCGCAGGACTGTGCGCGCGATCGCGATGCGCTGCTTCTCACCGCCGGAGAATCGGTAGCCGCGCTCGCCGACCATGGTGTCGTACCCGTCGTCGAGACCGGAAATGAACTCGTGGATCTGCGCAATGCGCGCCGCCTGCTCGATCTCGGCGTCCGTGGCGTCGGGTTTCGCGAACCGAAGGTTCTCACGAATCGTCGTGTGGAAGAGATACGTCTCCTGTGAGACCACACCCACCAGATCGGAGACCGTCGCCAGATCGAGGTCCCGCAGGTCGACGTCGTCGATTCTCACCGATCCCGCAGTCGGGTCGTACAGACGTGCGGCCAAGTATCCCAGAGTGGTCTTGCCTGAACCGGTGGAGCCGACCAGCGCCAAGGTTCCGCCGGCTGGGACCGTGAGGTCGATGTTGTCGAGAGTCTTGCTGTCGGTTCCTGGATACGAGAAGTCGACGTGGTCGAACCGAAGTTCGCCGGACATCGTGGTGCGATCGAAACTCTTCGACTCTTCCGGATCGGCAATGTCGATCGGCAGATCCAGGTACTCGAACACGCGACTGAACAGTGCCATCGAACTCTGCACCTCGACGCCCGTGTTGAGCAGCATCATGGTGGGTCGGAACAATTGTGTTTGCAGTGTGGTGAATGCGACGAGAGTACCGACGGTGATGGTGTTTCCGTGATCGAGAGTGAAACCGGCAAACCAGTAGACCAGTGCGGGCATGGCCGCGAAAGTGATCGACATGGTCGCCATGCGCCACTTCCCGGCCATCATGGCCCGGAGTTCGACGTCCGCGACTTCCGCTGAACGCTCGGTGAATCGATCCGTCAGAGCCGACTTCGCGCCGGTCGTCTTTCCGAGAAGAATGCCACTGACGGAGAGAGATTCCTCCACCTGGACCGACAGATCACTGAGCAACTTCTGCCGCTTGCCCGAGATCTTGCGGCGCTCGTCACCGATCTTGCGTGCGATTCGGATGAACACCGGCAAGATCGCCAGCGAGAAGATGGCGAGTCGCCAATCCAGAAGGAACAGAGCAACAATGGTGGCCGCCACGGTCGTTGCATTCTGCGCGATGGACGTTGCCGTGTTGGTGACCACCGACTGCATACCGCCGATGTCATTGGCAATGCGCGACTGAACTTCTCCGGTTCGGGTTCGAGCGAAGAATCCGAGCGACTGATTCTGCAGGTGCGAGTAGACCCGCACGCGCAGTTGGTGCATCAGCTTTTGGCCGATGCTGTTGGACATCCAGGTCTGCGCCACGCCGAGACAACTCGTGATCACGGCGATGGCGATCATGCCGATGGCCAGAACGCTGACGAGTCCGAGGTTCTTGTCCGGGATCGCCTTGTCGAGCATTTCGCGCAGGAGCAGCGGACTGCCCAACGCGACGATCGCGCTGAGGGTGATGACCGCAGTGACGATGGCGATCTGAGTTCGATACGGCGCGAACAGTCCGAGTACGCGCTTTGCCGGTACGGATTCCGCCGGAGTGATCTCGACAGCGGATCGTTCGATGTTTCGCATGTTATCTGGTTTCACGTTTACCTCCTGGAGGCTTTCTCACCCTAGTTTCATATTGATGAGGTTACCTCACTATGAGGCTGACACCAACAACGCTAGACTGACGCCATGCATTCCCGAGAGCGCGAACTCACCGATGTCGTGATATCCGTGGCACGGCTCATCCGCCGACGCCAGGTGGCAGCGCTGGAACCATTCGGCCTCTCGCCGTCGCAAAGCCGAGCACTGCGAGTGCTGACCCGAGTAGGCGAACCGGTTCGACTCGGGTTTCTTGCCGAGCGATTGCGCATCGTTCCGCGGTCGGCAACCGACGTCGTGGATTCCCTCGAAGATGCCGGATGGGTACGCCGCACTCCCGATCCGAACGATCGCCGCGCTGTATTACTCGAGCTCACCGACGCCGGCGCTGCGCTGGCCGCCGACGTCGCGAAAGCTCAAAGACGCGAATCCTCGGATGTGTTCGACGACCTCGACGAGTCGGAGCGAGCAACTCTCACCGAACTTCTCGAGCGAGTGGACGCGGGGCACGACTCTCGGCCCCGCGACTGCCCGACACCCTCGATCTGAGTTCTCACGCGGCGACGGTGTCGACTGCGTCCTCGACATTCTCCGCCGACGTGGGCTTGCTCTGACGCTCGATCTTCGAGATGCAACGAGCAAGGTCCGCGCCAACTGCCGTTGCCCGCAACTCGAGATCGGAACGAGGCACACCCTCCTTGGTCGTGTACTCGTTGGTGCGCAACTCCCCCGCCACCATGACCGGATCACCCTTCATGATGGATGCGCCGACGCCGGTGACCAACCGCCGCCAGCAACTGACCGTGAGATACAGGGTCGCACCGTCAGTCCACTCTCCGGTCACCGCGTCTTTGCGACGAGTATTGCTCGCCATCCGAAAGCTCAGCACCTCTTCACCATTGGTGGTCTGCCGCTTCACCGGATTGGTGATGACGGTTCCGACAACGGTTGCATGCGTTTCGTACATGTCCGATCCCCCTTCGAACTTCAGATCCCGCCAACTGCCGCGGGGCCGATCATTGCGTCGGCAGTTTCGATTGTGGAACGGCAAACGCCTGGCTCGGGATTTCGATTTCCACCTGTGCATCGGCGGGACCGCTGTGGAGAAACAGCACTGCCCGAGCCAAACGGCCCGGGCAGTGTCGGTGCTAAGTGCTAGTGGAGGACTCGTCGGATTTCTTCTCGCTGGGCGCCCCATCGGCAGTGTCCTCGTCGGCAGTCTCCGTGTCAGCCGCCTCTCGGGGTTTCCACCCCTCGCGGTCCCGCCTGGCCAATTCGGCGAACATCGCGTTGTGTGCGGCGAGGTCGGCGTCGTGGTCACGTTCAGCCGCACGGTCGGTTCGGCGCGCCGTTCTGCCGTCACTGCGCGACCACTGAACCAGAAGCGCAAGCATGACCACCATGAGCGGGATCTCGCCGGTCGCCCAGGCGATGCTGCCCCCCAACTGCTGATCGCCGATCAGATCGTTGTTCCAGCCAAGGCCGAGCGAACGGAAGTAGGCGCCACCCATGACGGCGGTGGTGCTCATCAAGGCCACACCGAAGAACGCGTGGAACGGAAGCGAACCGAAGACCATTGCCAGCTTGGTCACCGGCTGCAATTGACGTGGTGACGGGTCGATTCCGATCGCCACCCAGTAGAAGAGATAGCCGCTCAGGATGAAGTGCAGATTCATCAGCAAGTGCGCGCTGTGCGAGTCGACCGTCGCGCCGTAGATTCCGCCGAGATAGAGCGCGTAGAAGCCGCCGACAAAGAGAACGGCCGCCACGATCGGGTGGGTGATGAAACGCGAGAACGGGCTGTGCAGGGCGGTCAGAATCCACTCGCGGATGCCTGGCACGCCGTCCTTGCCTGCCGGATCGAGGGCCCGCAGAGCCAAAGTGATCGGCGCACCCAGAACCAGCAGGACTGGGCCCAACATCGACAGCGCCATGTGCGCACCCATGTGAACGCTGAAGACTGCCGGCGCGTACTTGCCTACACCAGACGACGTGGCGATCAAGAGCACCGCACAACCGCTCATCCAGGCGATGGTTCGGCCGACGGGCCAGGAATCGCCACGCTTGGCCAGTTTGCGCAGGCCGATTCCGTACAGAATCGCCGCAGCGATTGCGGCAGTGCCGAACATGAGGTCGAATCGCCAGTCCGTCACGAAGGCCATGAACGACGGCGGGTCCGGGAGGTTGTAACCGAGTTCGACCTCGGGGATCGAGGGAATCGACAGCGGCGGGGGCGGTGGGGTTCGACCGAGGCCGATCGCGAGACCGATGGTCGCCGCCATCACGATGCCTTCAGCGCCGGCAAAACGAATCAGCGCGGAGCGACTCTTGGGGTTCTCCGCCAACGCCGGCAACGCCCGACTCCGCTGAGCCCAACCGAAGAACCCGAGGATGATCAGTGCAACTGTTTTGGCGACGATCAATCGTCCGTAGGTCGTGGTGAACACGTCGTCGAGAGGTAGACGGACAATCGCATTGATGACACCGCTGAATCCCATGACGACGAAGCAGATGGATGCGACCGTCGAAAAGCGTCGGGCCGCTACGTCGGTGTAATCGCCGCCGCGCCGCGCGTGGGCCAGTAGCGCGAACAAGCCGCCGGCCCAGAGCGAAGCTGCCACAAGGTGCAGGATCAGGCTGTTGGTAGCGATGTCATGCGAGCCGCCCGAAGACGAGTGACCGGTGAGAGCGAGCGGCATCAGTCCGAGGAGACCGACCAGCAGCAGGAGCGGAGTCCACCACCAGCGCAGTGTCAACCGGGCCAGGATCGCCAGAACAACCGCGATGATGGCCGTCCAGCGCCAGGCGCCGGCGATCTCCACCTGGTCGAGTCCCGACCAGAGGTTTGCCGGTTTGATCGCTTCGGCAAACGGCTGACCCGAGGTGTCGGAGAGCGTCAGAGGCACCATCATGAACGAACAGATCGCCCACACGATCGCGGCATGCGATGCGGTTCGGACTGCTCGATAGCCGTCGACGTCGAGGACGCCCGACTTCTGAGGTGGCACGAAGAAAGCGGCCAACAGCAGTGACCCGATCGCGATGACCGCGGCGATCTCCCCCAGTGCGCGCATCGCGGGCAGGCCGTACGTAGTGATCGGACCTGGATCAGGGATGCCCAGAAGAGTCAGTGCCTGCGACGCGGAGAATCCCACCACGACGGCTGCGGTGAGCCCTGCGATGAGTCCACTGACCACGAATATGGCGGTCGAAGAAGCGGGTGCACCGCTGTGCGGAGTGGACTCCGGTGAGGAATCTGTCGGCGCGAGGTCGGGTGTAGCCATACCTCAAGGGTAGGACCTTCGCGAACCGACTACGACAACGCGTCGGAGTTGGGCGGCACGCGTCACATCCCGAACCCTCGAGTATGATGTTCCACGCGCCTCCGTAGCTCAGGGGATAGAGCAAGAGCCTTCTAATCTCTTGGTCGCAGGTTCGAATCCTGCCGGGGGCACTTTTCGTACCGTTTACGCAGGACTCAATACCTTCTAGGCCAGCATGTACGCAGATACGACCAATGCAATAATCCTGCGTTATCCCGCGCAATCCCGACCAAAGTGTTGAGTAAGTGTTGAGCGGTTCGCAGGTGAGCATGTACGTCTCTCGACGCAAGCTAGGCGCCGAATTCCGACTCATCGTCGACAATCTTGCCGAACAACGGCAGGGGTCAAGGGATGGAATGAGAACCCGAAGCCGTTCATCTGGACCAAGTAAGCCGAGAAGATCCGACCCCCGAGGAAGGGTTAGTCGCGCGAGTCAGTCGTCGACGTTCTCCTCCAACAGCGTGCGGAAACTGGCCGCCAGTCGGACAACTGTGTTCCCGTTGTCATGGTCGACCAAGCACACGCTTCCGTCCGCAGCGATCCAGATCGGATTCCCCGACCCGTCGTCAGCGAACACCACCCCGTCGATGAGGGCACCGTATGCGTCACGCGCCTCAATGGTCAGCTCGATGCATGTCTCACGACCGATAAGCTCGGCGTTGTCCCATGCGTGCACTGACACGCCCACGAAGCATCCACCCCAACGTCCCACGAACTCGGTGAAGTCTTTGTCCGGGACGATGTCGAGCGCATGCAATCGCGCGTGAAGCTCGTCTGCCGGAATCGGACGGCCGGGACCGTAGAAGTCCACGGTCCGCTCGATCCGAGCGACCAACCCGTTTCCGAGAGCCATATCGGAAACTTACTACCGGCGCGGGACACTAGCTTCGAACTCGGACGCCGGTGCGTCGGGCGCAAGAGTGTCGCACCCGCATGGGTCGCCGAACAGGAAGCCGCTGGAGCCGAAGACTACTACCAACTGAGGCAGATCAAATGTCAGTTACGACCGGTCCGTCTGGTTCTATTCCGGCATGAAAATGCCGTTCGCCGCAGTCGCGGCTATCGGAGCGGCGCTACTCATCAGCGGATGCAGTAGCGAGCCCGCGGGTCCCACCGCCGAGGAAGTGAGGGCAACTCAGTGTGCGGGTTTCGCCGAACTGACGCCCGGATATCTGGAGACTCAAGCGGACCAAAAGACTATTAGCGACAAGGGTTCAAGCTTGGAAGAGCGAACTGACGCATCGATGCGAATCATGAAACGCACGACCGATGACGGTCGCCGTACTCACACGTACGATTGCGATGCACGATCAGATAAAGAACTTTTCGCGGAATACATCTCGAAATAACGGACGCCCTCGTCGGATTCATCGTGGCATTCTTGCTGATTGTCTTCATTACGAACTACTGGCAGACATTGCTGTGGATCCTGCTTTGGGTTCTAATCGCGGCGTTCGTTATCCCGATGATGCACGAAGGCTTCAAGTTCATTCGCGAGTACCGCGCCGACATGCGCAAGGTGAAGACCGACTACTACAAAGGCCTCGACGAGCGCACGAATCTGCAGCATCAGCAGTACTTAGCCGGCCGCGACGAAGGCGTCTACGGGGACTGTCCGCCAGCGAAACTTGACTAGAGCGCGTCTCCCTTATCTCGGGTGAGGCTGGCGGCATTCTTGTGCTGCATACGGCACACGCGTGATCAAGCTGCTGCCAACGCCGAATGAGAGTAAGCCCTGAAAAAGAACGAGAACGAGAACGAGAGAATAGACCTCATGACTGAGCAGACCCTCGCGGCGCGGCTAATGACCCGTGCCGATTGGCCGTGGATCCAGCGCTGGTACGAGGATGAGACGCTAGACCGTGAGCTGGGTCCGCTTGACGACGAGTGGCTCGAGTATGTCCTCGCCACCCACTCGGGTGTGCAGCTTGTGGTGCTCGACGGTGTCGATCCGGTCGCGCTCGTCGGCTGCGCTTGGGACCCAAACGGACACGAGCATGGCATCACTGATCTCGCGATCGATCCGCGCCGGCGCAGGAACGGGCTCGGCCGGGCAACGATCGACTGCGTCCGTTCGTGGCCCGAGCACCCGCCGACGACAGGGTGGGTTGCGTTCGTTGACCAGAGGAACGAGCCCGCTTACCGCTTCTTCAGCGAGCTCGGTTGGGCGCATCGAGGGCTCGACGCGGATGGGATGCACCAATTCGCAACCGGCGCAACGAAAGCTCCGACGAGCGGGCGCTGAGGGGAGGTCGTGGCTCGGTTGGGTAGTGGCACGTTCGCGTGACGGCGTTGCGGTGGTGCTCGGCGCACAGGCTTGCGTGCACTTGTTTCCGGAGTACCGCTAATGCGTTCGAAGTCTTGGCCGCGAAAGGAAACGCGCCAGCCTGGCACCGCAGAGAAGACCGCCATCACTGTCGCACCGATGACCGTACCGACCGCAAATGCTGAGGACAGCAGGCCCGCAGTGCCAACCGAGACCCCAGCTCGGTCGCGATCGCGGGTGGCACGAGTCCTTCCAGGTCGGCGACGAGACCCTTGCCGGGGGATGTTCCAACGCCGGTCACATACACAGTGAGTACGTCACCGTCCGATCGTGGTCGATGTGCCGGACACTGCGGTGCCGTTCTTGCGGGGTTCGACGACGAGGTAGCTCGTTCTCACTTACTGAGAAATCACGAGTGCCGATTCACCGATGCTGCGATCGTAAATCGCGCGGAAAACCGAAATGCGTTACTTGCCAGCATTTTTCCCTGGACGACTTTGGGCAATCGTTTCCCATCCTCAACATTCACAAACCGGACAGTCTGTGCTATTTTTTACAGACCTTCACCCCCGTTTTACCCTCCGAGAGGTTCATCACGCATGTCTCAAGCCACCCGCCGCGCCGGAATCGTTGCCGCACTTGTCGGCTCCGCCGCATTGATTGCACCGGCTTTCGCGGGCGCAGCGCCCACTGGTTCACTCGGTTCCGCAGAGCCGGAAGCGGGCTTCACCTGCTCCACAACGTCTACCGAAACCACCGCGAACGGCTGGGGAATCCCGTTCACCGACGAGAAGAATCAGACGGCTTCGTATGCGGCAGACAGTGTCTTCGACAAGGACGGCTCACTCAAACTCGAAGTCACCGACGTCAAGGACCGCTCCGTGTCGTACCACGCGGCTGGAAGCATCAAGCTCGCCGACGCGGCTGCCAAGGAAATCGGGTTTTCCGAGCGTGCCGTAACCACCAGCGCTGCGTTCCAGCTGCGTTTGACCGGCACCACGAACCCGGACGACAACGGTTTCACCACCCTGGTGTGGGTGCCGAGCCAGAACGGCGCACCCGTGACGGACGCTGCGGTCAAGCACGAGAACATCCAGGACGGACTCTGGTGGAGCACCCGCACCATCGGCGGTGCAGTCAAGGGCGAGCCCACCTCACTCGATGCCATAGTGGCAGCCAACCCCGGCGCAAAGGTCGAGCACTACGGTGTGAGCGTCGGCACCGGCTCGGAAGCCTCGAGCGTCTTCGTCGACGCTGTGAAGTTCAACGGCTGCACCACCAACTTCGCCAAGAAGGATCCGAAGCCTGAGACAGGCACCGGTTCACTCGGTTCACTCGGCGACGTCTTCGGCAGCTAGCAGCAACAGTCCTTCTGCAGATGACGAAAGCCCCCAACCTCCTTGCGAAGTTGGGGGCTTTGTCGTGAGTTTCTACCAGCCGAACGCGGGGAATTGGATGGATCCGAATCCCCCGCCCGGCTTCGCAGGCGCCTGCGGGAGAGTGAACGGAAGCTCAACCAAGTTGTGAGTCTTGTTGTATCCGGCCGGGGTGGGTCCGTCACTGACGTAGTAGATTCCGGCGACATAGTTGCCATCCGGAAGTCCTGCGATGGTATCCGTAATCTTCGAACTATCTTCGGAAGCCGGGTTGGGCGACTTCCACACGGGATCGGCCTCCAGATTCGGGTATCTGTGCAGACCGATCCCATTCGGATCGGAACCTAGCCCCCAAATTTCGTGCCGTCCGCAGTAATCTGCCACACATGAAGAAGGCACTTCCGAAGACGCTGAAGTCACTCGCCCGAACTGTTGGAATCCTGGCACTCGCGATCGTCGTGGTATCCGTGGTCGAGCGCTTCACCGGCGCACACCAACCGACGACCGGTCCCGCGTCGTTGACCGGGCCGGACCAATCGTTGTAGCCCTTCCCTTGCGACGAAGGCCGTCTCACGAAGTTCTACGACGAGAGCCGGTAGGCAATTGCCCGCCAACGCCGGCTGAGCCGCATGCACCGCGCTAAACAGAGCGGCCGCGAGTGTCACAGAACCTCTGGGCTCTGGAGCCCAGAGGTGTAAAAGCCGCCGGGGCAGTCGAACCTTGCGGGCAGCCGTGGGTGTAGCACCATTGACACAAGCTGCGTCAGAATGGTTGCGCGAGAACTCGATTCGAAGGTCCGATTTCGCGAAGTGTCCAGAGAGCTGCGAAAAGCACTTGCTGTGGGACCTCGCGGCTACTCGGTGCGGTTGCTCGGATGTGGCGACTGCGCACCGATCGAACCGGCCGCATCCGCCGTCAGCGACTACGCAACGACCGTCACCATTTGACTCCGGGCATCGAAAGCGCTTGAAAAGTAAGCCATTTCATCGTGCCGAGGTGCGCGAGAACGACCTGAACTTGCGAGGTCTCGAGATCTTTGAAGAAGCCTCCGGCATGGCATCTTCCGAGATCCACACACATCCCAGGTAGTGCATCATCCGTGCGCACACGAGCGACGCCAAAAGTCGCTGCGGCGCGTGATCAGCTGGACTGACGTAACCGTACCGAAGGCTTTCTACGAAAAGCTGGGCGATTCTTTGTCTCGAAATGCCATGTCGGCCGCCGAAGCATTATCGACGGTTAACTCGGGCCGGAATCCAATCTGCTAAGAAAAACGAATCTAATGTGACCCCTATCTCTGGATCCTTTCAGAACAGGGGTTTCTATGACCCGCGACTGAATTCACCCCCTAATTCACCCTCCTCCTATACGCAGAAAAATGATTTGCCTTTTTGTCGAGCGTGTGTGCACAGATAGTTCGCTCCACACCTTGTCGTTCCGACAGCAAATAAGGGGCGGTGAACTGCATAAAGGCTCATTCGGTACAGCAGCGCCGACTCGGCTCGGCCGCTCACCGATTGTCGGCAAGGTCCAAGACAGGCATGCAACTGATGGTCGAGATCGAATTGTGATGAACCAGCCAGTTAACTTGACAGAAATCAACGGAAGATGCATATAGCCAGGTAAGAGGAGTTTTTCTTACATGGACGGACGTCCATGGCGTGTCCAGCTATGCGATTTGCTCGTGTTAGATTCCTGATTGCGCATCGCCCGGTTTGCGCCTTCTGCGTTGTTTGCGCGGAATTTGCATCTTCTCGCGAACGGCCCCGCGCAAATTTCTTCACGTTGTGCCAGAGAAAGGAATTTCATGAAAACCGTCACGGCAGCGAAGCACGCAGCACGAAGACTCCCCCTCGGAGCCATCGCACTGTTGCTATTGCTATCCGGGATGGTGCTCATGCCCGAACTGCAATGAATCGCGCAGGAAAGATCCTCGGCCGCGGCCTTTAGTACCTCGTAGGTCGTCGCGTTAGGTAACACCGGCGGTCGAGTTTTCTTGGAATTTCCTGGCTACCCAGAGCCGGCCGTCAGTCTGCGCCGGCGTCAGCCGGGTCCGATTACCAACTGTTCGGCTCCGCAATAGGTCGCCTGAGAATCACCAACGCTCGCATCCAGGCTCCAGAGCTGCTCAAAGGTCCCATTTCGCTATTCGACGGCCCCGGAAACGGGGCCTGAATCATGTGTTTCTGAACGAAAGGTGTTCGTCATGCGTAACCGTGTCTTCCCGCGCCGTGCCGGGGAGGGGGTGGTGTCTCGGTGGGCAGCTTTGGGGATGATTGTTGCGGTCCTGGCGCTGGTCGTATCGTCGTTCTCATTCGTCCAGGTTGCCTCAGCAGATGACCTCGGGACCTCGACCGCCACAGTTCCGACCTCAACAGTTCCGACCACAACGAAGCCGCCCGCAACTACGACGGAGGCGCCGCTGAAAACGACTGCGCCGCTTACTTCCACGTCGGAGTCACCCACGTCTGCGAAACCGCCGATCACAACCACGGCGCCCCCGTCTACGACTTCTGTGGCGGCGCAGCGACTGGCCGCACGCGGAGTCAATCCCGGCATCGATGTGAAAATCACCGACATCCAGGTCGAGGGAAAGAACGACCAGCAGATTACGGTCGGTGACTCCGTCACTGTGCGCGGCACCTGGGACGCGTCAAGCGCGAGTCCGCTGCCGGGCGACCAGTTCACGATTCAATTCCCTGACGAGTTGAAGCTACAGTCCAACCCGATGATCGCGCTGGAGGGCGACGATGGGACGGTCTGGGGCACATGCGATCTGGCTGCTTCCACCAATCTCATGACGTGTGTTCTCTCCGATGCCGTGGCAGATCGCCCGGACGAGGTGAAGGGCGATTTCTTCGTTTACACCAAGGCGGTTGAATACACCACGTCAGAGACTGTGGACTTCACGATCAACAACAAGGTCACGCCGGTCGACCTGCCCGGCACGGGCGGCATCACCGACGGCCGCGTAATCGGAGAGTCGACGAAGTCCGGCAAACTCCAGGACAACAAGCAGTCAGTGCGGTGGACCATCGACATCCCCGGCGCCGATCTGGCCAAGTTGGACGCAGGCAACACCGGTTCGGTGACCCTGAGCGACGAGCTCTCCGACAACATGAAGGTGTGTGCGGGCAGCCTGCTCAACGCGAAGCTGTGGTCCGGTCGCCCGGGCGATCTCAAAGAGACCCCCGGCGGCGTCACCGTCACCCAACCCGACGCGGGTGATCAGGTCACCATCAACATCGACAACGGCGCGCCCTTCGAGAGCAACAAGCTCTACCGCATCGAGTACACCTCATGCACGACCAGCGGCGTGGTGGATCTCGAGGGGACTCAGTACACGAACTCCGTGACGATCGGTGACAACACGGTGGCTTCGGATGGCGTGGGACAGGACTATGCGCCGCAGACCAAGCCCTGGAAGGGTGGCTACCTCGACGGCGGTAAGCGCAATATGGAAGCCGTCTGGACGATTGTGGTTCCGGGCACCGACATTGCCGCCAACAACCACAAGATCGACATCACCGACACCTTCGGCGGCCCCCATGCGGTCTGTGCCTCGGGCGTGCAGGTAGTCATCGAGAAGTCTGACTACCTCCCAGGGCGGGAGAACGAACCCAACTACCGCACTCCTGCCGCAGGATTCACCATTGCTCCCATCGGCGCAGTAGCCGGCGCGAGTACCTTCACCGCGGCGATCACTGTGGATAACCCGGACACGTTCAACGAAGAGCAGTATTACTACGTCACGTACCGGACCTGCCTGACCACCACCGAGGTGCCAGACTCCGAGGACCATCTCACCAACTCGGCGGTCGTCAACAAGACGTCGATCACGGGAAAGACTGAGGGGCCTAGGTTCACGAGCGGCAAGAGCGGCGCGATCAACACCACGTCGCAAACTGTCGGCGGCGTGGAGCAGCCGGCAGGCACCACACTCAATTGGACCGTGGAAATCTCCGGACACGATCTCGAGGGCCTTACGGAACCGGCGGTCGTCAACGACAGGTTCTCACCGAACATGACGGTGTGTGAAATCGGCGGCGATCTCAAGAGCAACCTCAATCTCAAGGTCGTCGCGCAAGACTTCTTCGACGGCAACAAGAAACGCGATATCACCGATGCCACATCGGTGGCGCGCGCCGACGGCGGTTTCGATCTCACTCTCCCGCGTGACGCGGACGGTTACAGCCGTCAGACGAAGTACCTCGTCAGCTACACCCTGTGCACCAGCAGCGGCGGACTGGACCAGCGCGACACGGAATACTCCAACACCCTCACCTATGCCGGCAAGCAGACGCTGTCGCAGAGCGTCAAGCAGGAATGGGGCGGCGGCGGTACCGGCCAAGGCGTGTCACGGGGCTCGTTCTCACTTCTGAAGGAGATCGCTCCCTTCTCCGAGAAATTCCCGGAAGACACCGAGTTCACTGTGAAAGTCGAAGAGTTCGCCCCCGGGCAAAATCCAGCGACCGACGCCCCGGTGAGCTCCTACGAGATCAAGGTGAAGGCTGACGGGACACCGGTCAGTGGGATCAACCCCCGCGGAACCGGCTGGCAGATCCGCCTGTCCGAGATCAACCTCCCGACCGTTGACGGTGTGTACTTCGAGCGAGGAACGTTCCGCCATTCAGAGGGTGTGACGCTCAACGTGGACCGGACCGAGGCGCTGGTGACCATCACGCCGAAGAGCAATGTCGGTGTCACACTGCTCAACAAAGCGAGCTTGGGATCGGCAAGGATCACCAAGGCCGTCATCGGCGACGGAGCGCGCACGGGACTGGAGGCTTTCGTCATCAACGCAGAGATCGCTTTCGGTGACGACGACGCCGGCAACGAACTGCGTCAATTCACTCTGAAGGACGGCCAGCATTACGATCTGGGCAAATTGCCCATCGGAGCGAAAGTCACCTTCACCGAGGTCCAACCGACGAACACCGACCTCGTGACGTGGTCGCAGCCGGTGATCAGCCCGAAGACGCTCACCATCGGCACAGACGCGTCGGCGAACGCGGTCTCCGTCACCAACGAGGCCACGATCACGCAAGGCACCTTCGAAGTGAGCAAGAAGCTCACGGGCCCGAAGGCGTCCGACAAGGCCGTACCGGCCAGCTTCGACGTGATTGCCACCTGGCTCGATACGGACGACAACCCACAGAGCAAGACACTGTCGCTCCCGTCCGACGGCACCTCGGTTCCGTTCGGTGAGAACCTGCCCGGCGGCACCGAAGTTGCACTGACCGAACTGGTTCCGGCAAACGGTGACGGTCTCGCCTACGGCGTGCCCGCATACTCCGGGAATATCCGGATCAATGCGGACAACGCTGCCGTGGTGACCATCGGCAAGGATTTGCGCAAGGTCGAGGTGTCGAACTTCGTCGACATCAACGATGGCACTCTGCGCGTCGCCAAGCAGGTCAGCGGCGAGGCCGCCGAGGCTGTCGGTGATGACGTGGAGTTCACGGTCGAGGCGCGTTGGCGCGACGGTGTGGACTACCGCACCCAGGTGCTGAGCGTCAAGCAGGGACAGACCACACCGCTGGGCGTCGACCTCCCCGTCGGCACCGAGGTGACCTTCACCGAGACCGGCCGTCCCGATGTCGCCGGAGTCGAATGGGGCACGATCTCCTGGGGCACCAGCCCGGAAGGCGAATCGTGGCTGCACTCGAACCTCGACGGAACCGCAACGGGCATAGTCTCCGACGACCCGACCGACGGTCGACTGATCACGCTGTCGAACGAGGCGCTGTGGAAGTTCGGCTCGGTCGAATTCACGAAGTTCATCCTCGACGCTGACGGCAATCCCGTCCGCGCCCCCGAGACCGACCTACCCGACAGCGCGACGTTCGATGTCCGTATCGACGGAATCGACCCGCCACTCCCCGCTGGAACCGATTTCCCGGCAGTGGGCCAGACCATCACCCTCGATGCCGGAAACGACTGGAGTTGGACGTCCGGCGAGGTTGTTCCACGGAACACCGTGATCACCTTCTCCGAGGTCGACCCCAAGCCCCTGGCCGGTATCGACTGGGCGCGGCCGTACTACTACGTGTCCGCGGATGCCGGAGACCCCGAACACCGCAACACCGTCAAGGTGGTGGCCGGTGAGCAGGCTGTGGTGGAGATCCACAACCGCCCGATACCGACCACCGACGTGGACATCGACAAGATCGTGACCGGCCCCAAGGGCAGCCAGGTGGCCAAGGACGGATCCACGATCTTCCAGGTCACGGCTACATGGACGGACATCGACGACGAGGCGCGTTCGTGCGTGCTCGATGTCAAACCGGGCGCTTCGGTCACTCCGACCGCCCAGTGCGACGCAGCCGTCATCGACGGCCGGGTCCAGTTCCCGCTGGACACCGACATCACTTTCGTCGAAACCGGTGCTCACACAGACGTCACCAACGTCAAGTGGGGTGAAGTGATCTGGGGCGTCAAGGAAGGCAAGGCGGACGTCTCGAAGATCGCGGGTGAACCGACCGGAGCTTCCGTCAAGCTCACCAGCGAAGCAAACAAGTCAGTGGTTCTGGGACTCGAGAACAAAACCAGCAGCAATGGCCTGATCATCATCCCGATCCCGATCCCCCTGCCGCCGTGGGAAATCCCGACATGGCCGGGCTCCGAAGTACCCGGAGGACCAGGCACTGACGTGTCGACTCCCGGAAACAACACTCCCGGCAATAACGGTGGTGGACACAACGGTGCTCCGGGCACGCCTGCTCCGGGAAATCCTGCTCAGGCCAAACCGGACCAGTCATCGTCCCTGCCGGTAACCGGCGCTAACGTCATCTGGCTCGCCGGTCTGGCGCTGGCACTGATCGGCGGTGGCACGTGGCTCGCCCTGCGTAACCGCAAGCGTGCACCCGGCCAGGAGTAACTCCCAACCAGGAATACCGAAACAGCGCGGGTGCGACCTACACCTGGTCGCACCCGCCCTGTTCACCGTCACGACGTATCTATCTCGCGGCCGCCCCTGCGGCTCATCCCTCGAAGGAGAAACACCATGTCCATCCTCCCGTTCCCGATCGTCATCAAGGACATCCAGACCACCGGTTCTGCGGCGATCGACGGCCTCGGTCGCCTGTCCGTACTCCTGTACGACCTTCTCGGAGGTACCGGAAGCGCCACGATCAGCGCGGGCAACTAGTCCGACGGCGGAGAGGAGTCCCGGTCCATGAGAGATTCACAGCATCCGGTTCCTGGGCGGCCGCGGTTAGGCCAGGTCATCGGTGAGCTGCTCCTCACGGCCGGGGTCCTCATCCTGCTTTTCGTCGCCTACGAGGCGTTCTGGACCAATATCACCTCGGGGCGACTGCAAGACGAGGTCAACGCCCAACTGGAGGAATCGTGGGGCAAGGACAAAGACCAGGTTGCGGCCGGTAACCCTGTTGCACCGCCGGCCCCGGTGCTCGGCGAGGGATTCGCGCGCGTGTACCTCCCGACACTCGGTGCCGACGTCGTATCCGCCGTCGTCGAAGGCACACGCAACGAGGACCTACGGGCCGGCCCCGGCCACTACCCCGAATCGCAGATGCCCGGCGAAGCAGGAAATTTCGCGCTCGCCGGGCATCGCATCGGATTCGGCGCAGTCTTCCAACACTTGGATCGACTCGATGCGTGCGATGCCGTCGTCGTGGAGACCGAGTTCCAGTGGATGACGTACCGGTTACTCCCACTCGACCAGGCTTCGCCCGAACGTCGCACAGCGGCGCAAGCCTGCTTGAGCCCCGAGCAAGCCGACCGCGTGTCCGACGGCGACTACGCACATCTCCTCGGGCGGCACATCACCGTGCCGGGGGACGTTGCGGTCGTCAACCCGCTCCCCGGCAAACCTTGGCCAGAGCCTGACACCACACTGGAAAGCATGTTGACACTGACCACGTGCCATCCGCTCTACTCGAACAGCGAACGCATGATCGTCCATGCTGTTCTCGTCGAAACAATCTCGAAGACTTCGGGCACCATTCCCGCGGCACTCCAGGAGCAATGAAATGTACGGCTACCTCTGGGGCGCGCTCCCCGGCCCCCGACCAGTGAAGGCCCTGCTGGCGATCGTTCTCGTGGTTGCGGTCGTGCTGCTACTCATGGAAGTCGTATTTCCTTGGGTGTCAGAGCACATGCCCTATTCCGACGTCACCGTATAAAGCGCCCGTGCAGGTCGGCCACACCGGCACAAGACCCGGCTGGAGCCCGAAGGCGCTGTCCTACATCGGAATCGACGGACCTACGATGATTCCGGCGTGCCGATGAACCAGTTTCCACGTGTCGGAACGACCTGAGCGAGCACTGAAACCTGACTCCGCCGCTACAGAACCTTCGTGAAGATCTGCGCCGGCGCTGCCGTCTCCAGCTTGTCCAGTGCCGCAACCAACCTCACGAAGTGCTCGGTATGGGTGTGGGCGTCGAGGTGCTCCTGCGATTCCCATTCCTCCGCCAACACGAGCTCGCACGGATTGTCGGTGCGCTGCAGTAACTCGTAATTGATGCAGCCGTCTTCTTTTCGGGTCTCGGTGACAAGTTCGTCGTACAGCCGAAGCACTTCCGCGAGATCACCCTGCGCCACTGTGGTTGGCACCAAAACCCTGATCACAAAGACTCTCCGATTCCACTGTCCCGCATTGACCCCTCCGCTCGAAGTCTGCCGTAGACCCCCGACAGATCAAGATTTCCGTTGTGACTCGAAGTTTGCGGACAGGCGCAATATCTACGAAACACCCCCGATACCGAAGGTTCGTAGGGTTTGCCGAAGTCGGGCTCGCAATCAGCAGCGCAGCCCTGGGCCCGGGCGAGGGGTAAGCACATGAGTGGAAATGCAGTTCGCTTGCAAGCGATCAAGGACGTCGAGGCCTACACACCGCCGGTGGTCAGCTTCACGACCGATGAAACTCCCGGCGAGGTGTTCGGAGCCAACGTCTTCAACAAGGTGGTCATGCAGAAGAGGCTGCCCAAGCTCGTCTACAAGTCGGTGATGGCGACGATCGAGCAAGGCAAACCACTCGATCCCATGGTCGCCGACGCAGTCGCGTCCGCGATGAAGGACTGGGCGCTGGAAAAGGGCGCGACCCACTACGCCCATGTTTTCTATCCGCTCACCGGGTTGACGGCCGAGAAGCACGACAGCTTCCTCGAACCGGTCGGCGACGGCAGTGCGTTGGCCGAGTTCGCCGGCAAGACCTTGATCCAAGGTGAACCCGACGCTTCGAGTTTCCCGAACGGTGGGCTGCGCAACACGTTCGAGGCCCGCGGATACACCGGCTGGGATGTCACGAGCCCGGCCTACGTACTCGAAAACCCCAACGGCAACACACTGTGTATCCCGACTGTGTTCGTCTCGATGACCGGCGAAGCACTCGACCACAAGACTCCCCTGTTGCGCTCACAGCAGGCCATGGGTTACCACGCCGAACGAATCCTGAAGTTGTTCGGGCACAACGATCCCGAGCACATCGTGTCGTTCTGCGGTCCCGAGCAGGAGTACTTCCTGATCGATCGACACTTCTTCCTCGCGCGCCCCGACCTACTGAACGCCGGCAGAACACTCTTCGGCGCAAAGCCGCCCAAGGGCCAGGAGTTCGACGACCACTACTTCGGGGCGATCCCGGAACGTGTGCTCGGATTCATGATGGACACCGAGCGGGAACTCTTCAAACTTGGCATCCCCGCCAAGACACGGCACAACGAGGTTGCGCCCGGCCAGTTCGAGATCGCCCCAATGTTCGAGCGCGGCAACATCGCCGCCGATCACCAGCAGTTGCTGATGACCACCTTCAAGACCATCGCCAAGAAGCACGGCATGGAATGCCTCTTCCACGAGAAGCCGTTCGACGGCGTGAACGGCTCCGGCAAGCACGTCAACTTCTCCCTGGGCAGCTCCGAACTCGGTAGTTTGCTTGTCCCCGGCGACAATCCGCATGACAATGCGCAATTCCTAGTCTTCTGTGCCGCAGTCATCCGGGCCGTCCACAAGTACGCGGGACTCCTGCGCGCATCTGTCGCTTCGGCAACCAACGATCACCGTCTCGGTGCCAACGAGGCTCCCCCGGCCATCATTTCGATCTTTCTCGGCGATCAACTGGCCGACGTCTTCGAGCAGATCGCCAAGGGCGCGGCGACGTCGTCGAAGGACAAGGGCACCATGATGATCGGTGCCGACACCCTTCCCGTCCTACCGACCGATCCGGGCGACCGCAACCGCACCAGCCCGTTTGCCTTCACCGGCAACCGTTTCGAGTTCCGCGCGCCGGGATCGATGCAGACGGTCAACGGTCCGATGGTCACCATCAACACGATCATGGCCGAGGCCTTGGACTACATGGCCACCGAACTGGAATCGGCAGTCGCAGACGGCGCCGATTTCGACACCGCCGTCCAGAATCTGCTCACCGAAATCATCACCAATCACGGTGCGGTTGTCTTCAACGGCGACGGCTACTCGGAGAACTGGCAGATCGAGGCCGAGTCTCGCGGCCTGCCGAACCTTCGCACAACGCTGGACGCGCTGCCTGAACTGATCACCGAGCCCTCGATGGAACTCTTCGAGAAGTACAAGGTCTTCAACCACCGAGAGATGCACAGTCGCTACGAGGTCGGACTCGAACAGTACGCACTGAGCATCGGCGTCGAGGCACGCTTGGCCGCCGAAATCGGTACGACGCTGATCCTTCCGGCTGCAGTGCGCCACCAGACGGAAGTTGCTCAAAACTTCGTCGCGCTGAAGTCCGCCGGCCTCGAACCGGATTCAGCTCCGCTCGAAGAAGTGTCGGCGCCCGTTGCGGCTCTACGAACTGCGCTGGCGACCCTGCGTGCAGCCATCGACGCCGACGCCGGCGAGTCCCCGTTCGATCAGGCCAAGCACGCCCAGGACGCACTCCTGCCCGCGATGGCCGAAGTACGTGCAGCGGCCGACTTCCTCGAAACCATCGTCGCCGACGATCACTGGCCACTCCCGACATATCAGGAGATGCTGTTCATTCTCTGAGCATCACCGAAAATCAACGCCCACAAAACTGTGGCCTGCAACTCGATCGAGTTGCAGGCCATAGTTGTCGAAGCTTGCTCGGCTAGCGGTCTTCCGGCATCGTGACCTCGAGGACGCGTGCCTCGCCGGTCGTCGCCGGGTCCGGCCGATCGCGAGAATCGGACGACGCCATCTTGAGTCCGTTCAAATCGGTCCGCATGTAGATGACGTTGTAACGGTCCCACGTCGTAGCAACGAATTCGAGGAACTGTCCGCTCGCCCACGGGTGCATGAATCCGCCGTACAACGCGGGCAACGTGATTCCGCTCAGCAGAGTTTGGGTACCGCTCCACGGTCCCTGCGGCTGATCAGCCTGACGGATCACGAGATTGCCCTCGGCGCTGGTGTACATGGCGACGTACTTGTTCAGGTAGTCGTTCCATTGCACTGCGAGCTCACTGACGGGTGCCTTGATGACCTGAACGGCATCGGTATCGCGTGGGCTCCAACCGGATCCGTCCCAGTATTCGTAGGCGCCGAGGTTTCTGATGTCCGCTCCGGCCACCCGCGCCAGGATCGCCTTGCCGAAACGACCTGAGGGAGTTCCGTATTCGTAGATGTAGCCGTCCCGGCCGTCGAGGAAGGCGCTCTGCTGGAAGTTGGAATTGATCGGAGATACTGCCGGAATCCCCGGAATACCGAGTCCTTCCGTATTGGCGCGAACTGTCGCGGGATCGAGTTCCCAGTTCTCACCGTTGTCTGTCGAGAAAGCCAGGGCCGAGTAGTTGGTGGTCCAGGCACCGGGTTCGTCCCAGGACCGAACAGACATGAACCTGATGTATTGCACACCGCCGTAGGAGATTCCAGCTGTGGGGATGGTCGTGAACTCCCCCGGGATACCGAATCCCGGAATGATCTCCTTGGAATGATTGGGTCCGTCCAAAGGTGAGCTGTCGATCTTCATTCCGTCGGCAATGGCGGTGTCGTTGCTGCGGAACAACACGTTGCTGCGCCAGTCGTCTCCTGGGGTGTCGCAATCACCCACCGTGTCGCCGAAGGCCATCAGAACGTCGTGATCGGGCCCTGAAAGACCGTTGTCCCACATGATTCCGAGGTCGGTTCCCGACACGTTGAACCGCTCGATGGTGTTGTTCGGGCTGCCCGGGCCGGTGACCATTTCGATTGCCTTGGTCCGGCCGGTCAGCACCGGTAGAGCGCCGTTGGGAGCGCCGGTGATCCACGGCAACGCGTTGGCGAGGGATCCCGTACCTGCTGAACCACTGCCGAGAGATCCGGTCAGGGATCCGAGCGAACCCGTCATCGATCCGGCGGAGCCACTCCCTCCCGAACCACACGGTCCACCGATCGCCGACGCAGACGGTGCTGCGGCGATCGTCGCGGCAATCGTGACGACGCCTATCGACAACATCGCCGACATGGAGTGTTTTTTACGCACGTGCAGCCCCTCTGATCATTTCGACTCGCGTTCGGACCACAGGCACAGTGATCCCCGACCGCAGAAGCAAACCATTTGGACTGTGTTAAGAGAGTGAAAGCTGAGCAAATTGTTATAAATCGCCCGTTCAACTGACACAAGTGGCAGCTGTGTCCGATTTCACCTTCACAGGACAGTTGTCCGATACAGCAATAAAGGCGCCTAGTATGTAACGGAAATGTAAAAGAGTTCTCACAACGAGGTAGGTGAGCGGTGTCCGTACGTGACCGCGTAGCGCAGATTTACGATCAGGTTTTGGTTCGCAATGCAGGAGAGCCCGAATTCCATCAGGCCGCCGCAGAGGTCTTCGAGTCTCTTCACGTAGTACTCGAACGCCACCCGCGCTACGCCGACGCCGGACTCATCGAGCGGCTGTGCGAGCCGGAACGCCAGATCATCTTCCGCGTGCCGTGGACCGACGACGAGGGCAACGTTCACGTCAACCGCGGCTTCCGCGTGCAGTACAACAGTGCACTCGGCCCCTACAAGGGCGGCCTGCGTTTCCACCCCAGCGTCAACCTGGGCATCGTGAAGTTCCTCGGCTTCGAGCAGATCTTCAAGAACTCCCTCACCGGTCTTCCCATCGGCGGCGGCAAGGGTGGCTCGGACTTCGACCCCAAGGGTCGCACCGACGCGGAGGTCATGCGCTTCTGTCAGTCCTTCATGACCGAACTGCAGCGCCACATCGGTGAATACACCGACGTTCCGGCCGGTGACATCGGCGTCGGCGGTCGTGAGATCGGCTACCTGTTCGGCCAGTACAAGCGACTGACCAACACGTACGAGTCGGGCGTCCTGACCGGCAAGGGCATCACCTGGGGCGGATCACAGGTTCGCACCGAGGCCACGGGCTACGGCGTCGCGTACTTCGTCGCCGAAATGCTCAAGGCGAAGGGCGAAGGCCTCGAGGGCAAGAACGTCGTGATCTCCGGATCCGGCAATGTCGCCATCTACGCCATCCAGAAGATCCACCAGCTCGGCGGCGTCGCAATCGCCTGCTCGGACTCCTCGGGATACATCGTGGACAAGAAGGGCATCGATCTCGACCTCCTCAAGGAGATCAAGGAAGTTCGCCGCGGCCGCATCAGCGAGTACGCCGACGCAGTTCCGCACGCCGAGTTCATCGCCGACGGATCCATCTGGGATGTGCCGTGCGATGTCGCACTCCCCTGCGCGACTCAGAACGAGCTCGACGAAGATGCCGCAAAGACCTTGATCGCCAACGGCGTTCAGGCCGTTGCCGAAGGCGCGAACATGCCCACCACCCCCGGCGGCATCCAGCTCTTCCGTGACGCGAACGTGGCCTTTGCACCCGGCAAGGCAGCCAACGCCGGTGGCGTGGCAACCTCTGCTCTCGAAATGCAGCAGAACGCTTCGCGTGATTCCTGGAGCTTCGAGTACACCGACGAGCGCCTCGCCGGAATCATGCGCGGTATCCACAAGCGCACCATCAACACCGCTGCCGAGTACGGCAAGCCTGGCGATTACGTGCACGGCGCGAACATTGCCGGCTTCGTGAAGGTGGCCGACGCCATGATTTCGCTGGGCGTCATCTAGGGATTTCCGCAACACAGACAGCAGTACAGAAAAGGGTGACTTCACCCTGATCCGGTTCCCGTACGTCGGACTGGTCGAATCACCACCTAGGCCTCGAGGGCCCTGGGTCCTCGAGGACCCAGGGCCCTCGAGCTCGATCTGAGCAAATCACCCGCGACGATCACCGTTGGCGCCGGCAATGATGCCAGACGGGACTCGTGGTGTCTGCCGAATCGTTTTCCGCTCTGACGTCGAAAAACAGCGTAAGTGGACGATTGTTTAGGTCCGGAGCGCGTGGGGCATATGGACTTATCTTCACATTTGTCCATTTCACAGTTGGACAGTCGTTCATGTGGTAGAAATCACAACGCCTGGCGCAATTCGATCCGCAAATTTCAGCGGCGAGTATGCCCCCGAACAAGGCCTCAGCGTGTATCCCGCTTCGTGACGCGCCGAGCCTCCGGGTGCCTGTGCCAGGCGACGCACCTGTCTAGAGGAGGCCACCCCATGTCCCCAGCGCTGCTGAACAACCCGGGACCGCTCATGTTGGGAGGCAAGCCCGCCTCCACAGCGGTCAACGACGTCATCCCACTGGCAAGCGATCTCGTAGATCACCTGTCCCGTGCCAACCCGACGTTGACTTCCCTCCAAACGGAGGCAGTACGTCGGGAACTGATTGCGGTGATCGTGCAGGGGCTCCAAGTGGGGATCCAGCTGTTGGATCACCGCAAACTCCCTACCGACCAAGAGTTGGACGGCATTCATACGATGACCGTCCAACAGGCATTGAAAGGGGTGCCACTCAGCGCGATCCTCAACTTGACCAACGAGGGCATCAGCACTTTTCGCACCCTCATCCTCAGCAGGGCCGACGCCGAGGACTCCGACAATCTCGGGGATCTCAACGAGTTCTTGTTCGCACTCGCGCAGCGGCTTCACTCGTTCATATCGATCAGCTATCTCTCGGCTCTTCCAGCCGGTTCCCAACTCGGGGAATACTCCGCCGGCGCGCTCGTGAAAGCCATGTTGGACGGCGACGATCCCACCCAACTTGCGTTGCAGATGGGCATCGAACTCGCACCCCGCTATCTCGTCCTACGGCTCCTGGTGAACCTGCCGCCCACTCGTCCGGGAGCCCGAAATGGCAATCACCAGCGCATACAGGCCTATCGTGACCTCTCCGTCGCTCAGTCGAAGATCGCGGCCCACTTCGGGTCGGCATTGCTCGAAGCGCCTGCACCGCAACGTGGTCTGGTCCTGATCGAAGGCACACCCGACTGGAGAACGGTGTGCGAGGTCATCCAACGTGCGCGCGCGACTGTGGGGGTGGAGATCACAGCGATCGCCGAGAGCGCCGCCGTCGGTGATATCGCCGCCGCCCAAGCAACCACTCACGAATTAGCGCAACTCGTGCGGCGGCTCAGACTGCCGGCGCGGTCGTACCGAATGGAAGACCTCGCGCTCGAGTATCAACTGACTCGCAGTGGCGCAGGCCGCGACAGCCTGATCAATCTCCTCAAGCCGCTCGACGGAAATCCAGAACTATTGCAGACGTTGTCCATCCACCTCGCCAACGGCCAGCACCGTCAGCGCACCGCGTCGGCGCTCGGTCTACACACGAACACCGTCGACAACCGCATCAAGCGCATCGCAACCCTGACCGGATTGGATCCGGCACTACCCTCTGAGCTGCTCAAACTGCGCGCTGCCATGATCTCTCTGACCTTCGCCAGCACTGATATGGACAATCGTCCAGCGAAAGTGTGAACACTCACATCCTCGCTATTAGCTGTCCACGCATAGAGCCTCGACCCCACTTTTTCGTATCGAGCCGGGCTATAAAAGTGTGGTGCGAATCACCGCGCAAACCAGTAACAATTAAGGGGAAAAACATGATCAACGGCCAGGATAACGCTCTCCTCGGTGCCTTCTTCGACACCATCCTGCAGCTGTTCAACGCGGGCAGCACCGGCACGGGCTCGACGGATGGCGGCGGCGTCTCCTAGGACGAATCTCGGGCCCTGTGCGAGAGAATCTCTCGCACAGGGCCCGCTCCAAGCCGCCTGACACTGTGAGGGCGGTGACCACGGTGACCACCACGTCGCCACCGCTGAAACCAGGAGCAAGCACATGATCGCCGCACCAACCACAGGCGCTTTGGCCGTCGTTTTGAACACCGTCCTACAGATGTTCAACGCCGGCAGCAGTTTCCTCTACACCGACAACTCTCCGATCGGCGGCGGCGGCGAAACTCCCACGACGCCTGCTCCCTGATCGACTTATCCGCTCGCATCACCAAGTCGCGGCACAGACAGGAACCACCGTGATAAACCAGCACACCCTGGGCAGCCTGGTCATCGACTTCGGCTCACTCTCCCGAGCACTCGGCTTCGGCAACGGCTCGATCGTGTCGCTCGGCAGCACCGGAAGTGCCTGAAACAGCCTTCCCGACCACGTCGACGATCCCGTCGCCGCTCACATTCTCACCACATCTCGAAACAGAAAGCAGGTCCCCCGTGCCTACAATTCCGCTCACCGGCGACCCCATCGTCATCAACATCATCGTCCAGCTTCTGAGCGCGGGCAGCAGCAATGCGCTCGCGTTGGGCGGGGTCGGTAGCAGCGGTCTCGGTAGCACCGGGCTCGGCAGCTTCGACTCGGCGAGCCTCGGAAGCGCTGCTTAGGACCTCACTTGTGATCGGATCGGCGGTCGATCCGCGTCTTCGATCGCCGAAACAGTCCATGAAACCCACGTTGCCCTCCGTCATCGATGACGGAGGGCAACGTGGTCGTTCGGGCGAAACGGCTCCCGGTTGGGCGATCCGGTCGTCGGCCTTACTGTCTCGACGATCGAAGAGTTGGAATCAACGCCAGCCTTTCGGCGGATCAGTGTCGTCGTGCTCGATGGTCACGGACTCCGAACGATCGTCAGCCGCAGCCTTTTTCGCTGCCTCACGCATCTCGATTCCGTCGGACACCCAGTCACCGATCTCGCGCGTCACGTCTCGAACAGCCCCGGCGATGATCATCGCGATCGAGCCCACGTGGTTGGCTGCACTTTCGGTCAGTTCCTGGACCGTGTCCTTGCGGCGTTCGAATTTCCCGACCATCAGTGTGTGCCTCTCAGGCTGCTGTTCGCTGGCGCTCGACGATAACACCGGGAGGGGTCTTCGACTTGACCAAACCGGGCGGAAGAGCGAGCTTGAAGATCTTGCCCCACACCGAACCGATCTGCTTGAAGAACCCACCGGTGTTGTACGGCAAACCGTACTTCACACACAATTCTTTCACCTGGGGAGCCAGTTCCGGATAACGATGCGCAGGCAGGTCCGGGAACAGGTGGTGCTCGATCTGGTGCGAGAGGTTGCCCGACATGATGTGGAAGAGCGGGCTCCCCTCGATGTTGGCGCTACCGAGCATCTGGCGTACGTACCACTGGCCGCGAGTCTCGTCGGCCGTCTCGTCCTCGGTGAAGCTTTGTACGCCGGTGGGGAAATGGCCACAGAAGATGATCGAATACGTCCACACGTTCCGGACCAGGTTGGCAGTGACGTTCCCCGCCAGAGTGGTCACGAACAGCGGCCCCGTGAGAACCGGGAAGATGACGTAGTCCTTGAGGACCTGCTTGCCCGCCTTGTTCCACCAGCCCTTCAGGAGCGGCTTGACGTCGTGCCATTTGCGCTTGCCCTGGATGACGTTCTCGATCTCGAGGTCGTGCATCATCACGCCCCACTCGAAGAGCACCATCAAGGCAAAGGCCCAGACCGGATTACCGAGGTAGTAGGGGTTCCACTTCTGCGCGTCGTCGATACGCAGGATTCCGTATCCGATGTCGCGGTCTTTGCCGAGGATGTTCGTGTACGTGTGGTGCATGTAGTTGTGCGAGTGGCGCCACTGGTCGGCCGGGCACACCGTATCCCATTCGAAGACTTCGGAATTGAGCCCGGGTTCACGCATCCAGTCGTACTGACCGTGCATGACGTTGTGGCCGATCTCCATGTTGTCGAGGATCTTCGACACACTCAGTGCGCCGACTGCCGCGAGCCACACCGGCGGTAGGAAGCCGAGGTACATCAAGCCGCGACCGGCGACTTCGAAACCACGCTGAGCCTTGATGATCTTGTAGATGTACTCCCGATCCTCCGCACCGAGCGAGGCGACGGTGCGATCACGCAATGCATCCAACTCACGGCCGATCTCCTCGACCTGCTCGTACGTCAGGACGACGGGAGCATCGGCCTTCGCATCGGAACCGTTGCCGAGGAACGGGAGGGTGGGAAGTGAAAGTCCAAACATGTCGGTCTCCAGACAGTCGTGTGGAAAATGGGACTTCAGATGTCGACGGTGACGTCGCCGACGGGAGCGCTGACGCACAGCTGGATCTTCTTGTCCGGCTCGTCGTCTGTCTCACCGGTGCGAACGTTGCGAGTGCGACCGGCCTTCTTGACGGAGGTGCAGGAGAAGCAGATTCCCATCCGGCATCCGTATTCGGGATTGAGGCCCGCAGCTTCAGCTTGTTCGAGAAGAGTTTCGCCGGAGTTCTCGGCCGCCACCCCACTTTTGGTGAAGGACACCTCGCCGCCGGCCTCACCCGGTTCGGCCACCGCCGGCGCGAACTCCTCTGTGTTGAGCAGGTGCTCGACGTCGACCTCACGGAATACCTCACGCACTCCCCGCATCAGTCCGGGAGGCCCGCAGAGGTATGCCTGGGCGTCGATCGTGTCCGGATCGGCGATCCACGGCGCCACCGCGTCGAGGTGCCCACGATCGAAGAAACCTTCGAGGTCACCTCCACCGGTTTCGGTGTACACGAGTACCAGTTTCACGTTCGGGTTCTGCTCCGCGATGGTTTTCAGGGCGCGTGCATACGCCACGTCCGCGTCGGTGTTCGCGTAGTGCACGAACACGATCTCGCCCGAGTGCTCCTCCTCCACCAGCGTCCGAAGCATCGACATGACCGGGGTGATTCCACTGCCGCCACTGATCAACAACACCCGGCGCGGGCGGTCCGCGGGAAGGGAGAACACCCCGTCTGCCTGCGAGAGGCTGACAACGAGTCCGGGCGCGGCGTTGGCGTACAGATACTGCGACACCAGGCCACCCGGATGCGCTTTCACGGTGAGCTCGATCAGCCCACTGCGCGTAGACGCGCCCCCGGCCGGCGAGTAGCACCGAGTGTGACGAACACCGTCGATCACCACGCCCAACTGCACGAACTGGCCCGCCTGAAAACCGCGCCACTGGCGAGTCGGGCGCAGCGTCAGAGTGACGGAGTCAGCGGTCGGATGGTCGACGGAGACAACCTGCGCGCGGATGTCACGAACAGTCGCCATCGGGTTGACCAACTCGAGGTAGCGGTCGATCTGATGTGGAGCGGCCATGGCTTCGATGAGTCCCACCAAGGACAGTCCACGCCGAGGTGTGGATTTCGGTGTCGTGTTCTCAGGAGCTGATGCGATTGTCATGACCCTCCTCGTACTTCGATTGCCGGGTGAATCGATTACTGAGCTAACTTTCCCCGACTGCGTGAATTCAGTGTACAAATGTTCACCGAAGATAGTGTGACAGGTGCACACAAGTACATGTCAACAAGAATGTGACCCGAGTTACACGAGTTGCCGAAAGGAGCCGGAATGCCTGTACCTACACTCGACGTCGTGACGAAGGCCGGACCGGTGAACCCGGAGCGCAGGGAACCTGAGAACAGGGAACCGGAAAGTCGTGCCGCCAAGAAGGAACGCACACGCCAAGCGCTCCTGGACACTGCCATGGACCTCTCGGCCGATCGCGGCTTCGCCGGAATCAGCTTGCGAGAGGTAGCCCGGGAAGCCGGGATCGTTCCGACGGCGTTCTACCGCCACTTCGCTTCACTGGAGGACGTCGGCGTTGTCCTTGTCGAGGAAAGCATGCGCATGCTGCGTCAGATGCTTCGCGACGCACGGCGCAATCCCAGCACCAAGGACGCCACCACGTCGCTGGAGATCCTTGTGCGACAGGTACATTCACATGAGCGGCAGTTTCGGTTCCTCTGCCGTGAACGCTACAGCGGCGTCAGTGAGGTGCGACGCGCGATAGCCACCGAAATGCGGTTGTTCGTCAGCGAATTGACCATCGACCTCTCCAGAATTACCGGGCTGGAAAGCTGGTCGTCGGACGATCTGGAAATGTCTGCCGACCTGATCGTCTCGACGATGTTCAGTGCTGTCGTCGAACTGCTGGACGCCGGGACGGCCGGGTATCGCGACGAAGCCGCCGTCATCACCCGGGCCGAGAAGCAACTGCGAATCATCATGCTCGGAATGGCCACCTGGAATCCACCTCGAAACTGACCTCGGGTTCACCTTTTCGACGTACGGTGAGAGTCATGTCTTCCACGAGTACATTCGAAATCCCCGTTGGCGACCTCACCTTCGACGTACTGATCTCGGGCCCGGACGACGGCATTCCACTGGTAGCGCTGCACGGCTTCCCGGAGAGCGCCGCATCCTGGGGCAAGGTCACACCACTGCTCACCGCGGCGGGTTACCGCGTGATCGCACCGAATCAGCGCGGTTACTCCGCCGGCGCACGCCCCGAAGGGGTGGATGCCTACAAGATCGAGCACCTGGTCGCCGACGTCGTCGGATTGCTCGACGCGCTCGGCCTGCCCGACGCGCATCTTGTCGGTCACGACTGGGGTTCGGCGGTCGCCTGGCAGGTCGCCGGTCGCCATCCGAACCGGATCCGCAGCCTGACCGCGATCTCGGTCCCCCACCCCACCGCCTTCGGCTGGGCACTCCGCGAGGACGAGGACCAGAAGCAGCGCTCGTCGTACATCGGACTTCTCCGGCAGGAGGGCAAGGCCGAGGAAGTGTTGTCGGAGGACAACTTCCGCCGGCTGCGGGCCATGTTCGACGGACAGATCGATCCTGAATTCGCGGACGAGCACATTCGTGTCCTGAGTGGTGAGGGCGCGCTGACCGGCGCCTTGAACTGGTACCGCGCGATGACCCGCGACTTCGGCGACATCGATCGCACCACCGTCCCGACCACGTACGTCTGGAGCACCGGCGACACAGCGCTCGGCCGTGCAGGCGCAGAGCGCTGCGGTGAATTCGTGGACGCACCCTACGAGTTCGTCGTGCTCGAGGGCGGAAGTCACTGGATTCCGGAAGAGCGAGCCGAAGAGCTGGCCGAGGCAATCCTCGCGCGTGCAGGATCCTGATCGCCGCGTGGAATTCGGCTCTATGTATGTTGTCATACATAGAGCCGAATTGATTCCACCACCAGGAGTTCTGCGATGACCGAGACCGTTGCACCACCCCATCCTTTTGACGCTGCTGTCGGATTGACGTCGCTCACCGCCGGCTTGTCGACCGGCGAAACCAATCCGGCGTACAACAACATGGTCGGCCCGTTCGGCGGCGTCACCGCTGCCACCTTGCTCGAATCCGTGCTGAAGCACCCCGAACGCCTCGGCGATCCGCTGTCGTTGACCGTCAACTTTGCCGGTCCGATCACCGAAGGCGCTTTCGAGATCTCCGCCCGGCCGGTGCGCACCAACCGCTCGACGCAGCACTGGTCCATCGAACTGTCGCAGGACGGAACCGTCGCCACCACCGCGACGGCAGTGTTCGGTACCAGGCGTGAAACCTGGTCGTCGACCGAAATCACGATGCCGGAGGTTCCGTCGGCCGACAACGTTGCACTGCTGCCGTTCCCCGAGTTCATCGCCTGGGCACAGAACTACGAGATGCGGTTTGTCGAAGGTGCGATCCCCGATCTGGAGTCGGGCGAGCATCCCGACTCGACCACGACACTCTGGGTGCGCGACCAGCCGGCACGCGCTCTCGACTTCACGTCACTCACCGCACTGTGCGATGTCTTCTTCCCGCGGGTCTTCTTGCGCCGAGGCAAGATGGCACCGGCCGGAACGGTCTCGATGACCATCTACTTCCACGCCGACCCTCCGGCACTGACCGAACAGGCGGACAAGTCCGTCCTGGGAACCGCGCGTACTCAACGGTTCGGCAACGGGTACTTCGATCAGTCGGCCGAAATTTGGGGCACTGACGGCGCATTGCTCGCTACAACTCACCAGTTGGTCTACTTCAAGGATTGACGGGCAGCGCGCTGTCGCCTTCCGGCGCCTTCACCATCGACAGCGCGGCAAGGCCCACGCCGAGAACCACCAGCAGTCCGATGATGCCGGCGCGGTCTGCACCGAAGAGCCAGGCGAACAGGCCGAACAGTGTCGGCGCCAGAAACGACACTGCTCGGCCTGTGGTCGCGTACAGGCCGAACATCTGACCTTCACGCCCAGGCGGGGTGATGCGCGCCAGGAAGGTTCGTGCCGAAGACTGGGCGGGCCCGACGAACAGGCAGAGTGCGAGTCCGAAGATCCAGAACATCACCGGCCCGGACACCGCGATCAGTATCGCGCCGACGACGATCATCGACGCGAGAGAGACGGTGATGACCTGCTTCGGTCCGATCCGATCGTCGAAGCGTCCGGCAACCAATGCACCGATTGCGGAAATCACGTTGGCGGCAACACCGAACAGCAGGACGTCGGCCGCGCTGATTCCGTAGACGTTGACAGCCAGCACGGCTCCGAAGGTGAACACGCCCGCCAGACCGTCACGAAAGAGTGCGCTCGCGATCAGGTACCAGATCGTGCGCCTGTCGACATTCCAGAGTTCGCGCAGATCGCGCCACAACACCCGATAGGAGTCGAGGAACCCGGCCTTCGACGCTCCCGGATCGACGGCGGGGCTGGGCAACTCGGGAACCTTGAAGAACACCGGAATCGCGAAGACCGCGAACCACACTGCGGCCAGCAGTGCCACCATCCGGATGTTCATGCCGCCGTCGGTGGTCAACCCCAGGAATCCTCGAGTGTCGCCGTCTCCGACGATAAAGCCGAAGTAGCACAGCAACAGCAGCACGATTCCGCCGAAATATCCCATGGCCCAGCCGAAGCCGGACACTCGACCCAGATTCTCCGGCGTCGACACCTGCCGCATCATGGCGTTGTAGGGAACGCCGGCCAGCTCGAAGATCACCGAGCCGATTGCGAGCAGAACCAATCCGAGCCACAGGTAGCGGTAGTTGTCTTCGACGAAATAGAGACCCGCCATCGAGAGCACGGTGATGCCGGTGAGTATCGCGAGCGAGAGTTTGCGTTTACCCGACGCATCGAAACGCTGTCCGGTGATCGGTGCGAGTATCGCGATGAAGAAGCCGGCGATTCCGAGGGCCCAACTGAGCCACGTAGTTGCCGATATCGAGCCGGGCAGGTCGTCGCCGACCGCGTCGGTGAGATAGACCGAGAAGACGAACGTGAGGATCACCGCATTGAACGCGGCCGATCCCCAGTCCCACAGCCCCCACGCGATCACTTGACTCTTCGTGGCCGCACCACCGATGCCTGCGGGTGGCTCGGCCTGGGTGCTGGTGGACTCGGCGCTCATACGGCGAAGCCTAACTGCGCGCGGGCGACTCGGCGCCTCTCTCCGAGATCGACATACAGGACGTTCTATGCACCCGAGTTAGTACGCACTTAGTTGCATACGCACCTGAGTGCATAGATACTTTTTCCATGGCTCTCGAACATGCGTTGCTCGTCTCCTTGTCCGAACAGGATGCGTCGGGATACGACCTCACACGCCGGTTCGACAAGTCGATCGGCTTCTTCCACAGTGCGACGCACCAGCAGATCTACCGAGTCCTCAAGCGAATGGACGAGGCAGGCTGGGTGGAGGTGGAGGCCATCGCGCAGGACGGCCGCCCGGACAAGAAGATGTACCGCGTCAGCGACGCGGGCCGCGCCGAACTGACCCGATGGATCGCCGAGCCGTCCGAGCCGAACCACCTGCGCAACGAGTTGGCCATCAAGATCAGGGCCGCAGCGCACGCCGATCTCCCCGCTCTACGCCGCGAAGTCGCTCGCCACCGCGACGGCCACGCCGCTCGCCTCGACGTCTACCGACTCATCGAAAAGCGTGACTTCCCCAATCCAGCAGCACTTTCCGGCTCTTCCCTGCACCAATACCTCGTACTTCGCGGCGGTATTCGCGTCGAAGAAGGATTCACCGACTGGTGCCAGGAAGTTCTGGACGCATTGCCCACTGGCGAGTACGCCACGGAAGGACATCTTCAGTCATGACGGATACACAGTTCCCCCGCCTGCTCGAACCGCTCGACCTCGGATTCACGACGCTGAAGAACCGCGTCGTCATGGGATCGATCCACACCGGCCTCGAAGATCGCGCGAAGGACACCGATCGCTTGGCCGAGTACTTCGCCGAACGCGCACGTGGCGGTGTCGGTCTGATCATCACCGGCGGCTACGCGCCCAACCGCACCGGTTGGCTCTTGCCCTTCGGTGCCAAGCTGACCAACCGCATCGAAGCGCGCCGTCACCGCCGGATCACCAAGGCGGTTCACGACGCGGGCGGAAAGATCGCCATGCAGATCCTGCACGCGGGTCGCTACAGCTATCAGCCGTTCAGTGTGTCCGCGTCGTCGATCAAGGCGCCCATCAATCCGTTCCGTCCGCGCAAGCTGACCGGCCGCGGCGTGCGATGGCAGATCCGCAACTATGTTCGCTGCGCGCGTCTGGCCAAGTCCGCCGGTTACGACGGCGTCGAAATCATGGGCGGTGAGGGCTACTTCATCAACCAGTTCCTCTGCGAGCGCACGAACAAGCGGACCGACCAGTGGGGTGGCAGCTCCGAGAACCGTCGACGCATCGCAGTCGAGATCGTGCGACGCACACGCAAGGCCGTCGGCCCGAACTTCATCATCGTGTTCCGGCTGTCGATGGCAGACCTGGTCGAGGGCGGCCAGACCTGGGATGAAATCGTCTCACTGGCAAAGGAAGTCGAAGCCGCCGGCGCCACGATCATCAACACCGACATCGGGTGGCACGAGTCACGGGTGCCCACCATCGTCACCTCGGTCCCCCGAGCAGCCTTCGTGGACATCACGAGCAAGCTCGAGAAGCACGTCGACATTCCCGTTGCCGCCTCGAACCGGATCAACATGCCCGAGACTGCCGAAGAGATCCTCAACCGCGGTGACGCACAGTTGATTTCGATGGCAAGGCCGATGCTCGCCGATCCCGACTGGGTAAACAAGGCCGAGCGCGGAGCATCAGACGAGATCAACACGTGTATCGCCTGCAACCAAGCCTGCCTCGACCACGCCTTCGTGCACAAGCAGGTCTCCTGCCTGCTCAACCCGCGCGCGGGCCGCGAGACCACGCTGATCCTCTCCCCCACCCGGCGGGCCAAGAACCTCGCCGTCGTCGGTGCCGGTCCTGCAGGACTTTCGGCAGCACTCAACCTTGCTCAGCGAGGTCATGCGGTCACGTTGTTCGAGGCTTCGGACAAGATCGGTGGACAGTTCGGGATCGCACAGCTCATTCCGGGTAAGGAAGAGTTCGCCGAGACCATTCGCTACTACACCCGCATGCTGGACGTGGCCGGAGTGACGGTCAAGCTCGACACCCGCGTCGCACCGGCAGACCTCATCGGCTCCTTCGACGAAGTCGTGGTTGCCACCGGCGTGACGCCGCGCGTTCCCAAGATCCCCGGCATCGACAACTCGAAGGTGCTGACCTACGCCGAGGTCGTCCGAGAGGGCAAGCCGGTCGGTAAGTCCGTGGCCGTCATCGGTGCCGGCGGCATCGGCGTCGACGTGAGCGAATTCCTCACCCACCCGACCTCCCCCACCCTTCACCTGAAGGAGTGGAAGCAGGAATGGGGCGTCACCGAACCCGAGATGGCGCCGGGTGCTCTCACCACCCCGGTACCGGAGCTCTCCGAACGTGAGGTCTACCTCCTCCAGCGCAAGCCCGGGCGCATCGGCGCCGGACTCGCGAAGACCACGGGCTGGGTCCACCGAGCAGCACTCAAGAACAAGGGCGTGCACGAACTCTCGGGCGTCAACTACGAGCGCATCGACGACTCCGGCCTGCACATCACGTTCGGTGAGAAGCATGAGAAGCCCCGACTCCTCGAGGTCGACACCATCGTCATCTGCGCCGGGCAGGAATCGGTTCGTGACCTCGTGGACGAGCTGACCGTCGCGGGCGTGGTGACCCACATCATCGGCGGCGCCGACGTGGCCGGAGAACTCGACGCCAAGCGTGCCATCGAACAGGGCACACGACTGGCCGCGAAGATCTGACCGGCTACGCTGACTGATCGTGAGCCTGCCGACACCCACAACCACAGCCCGCGCCGTCGTGACCGGCGCCTCCTCCGGCATCGGAGAGGCACTGGCCGCTGATCTGGCATCACGCGGACACTCCCTGATTCTCGTCGCCCGTCGCGGCGAGGTCATGGAGGTCCTCGCCGAGAAGCTTCGCGCCGCGCACGGCGTCGAGGTGGAGGTCCGTGCATCGGACCTCTCCGACAGCGCGGCGCGTGCCGTTCTCGTCGAGGAGCTCGGTGGCCGCGACATCAGCATCCTGTGCAACAACGCCGGTATCGCCACCTTCGGGCCGATCGCCGAGCTGGACCCGGCATACGAGCGCGACCAGGTCGAGCTCAACGCCGTTGCAGTGCACGACCTCACGCTGGCCGTGCTTCCGGGCATGCTCGCACGCAAGTCCGGAGCCATCCTGATGGTCGGATCCGCGGCCGGCAACATGCCGATCCCCAACAACGCGACGTACGCCGCCACGAAAGCGTTCGTGAACACCTTCGCGGAATCGTTGCGCGGTGAGCTCAAGGGCACCGGAGTGAACGTCACCCTGCTCGCCCCAGGCCCTGTACGCACCGAAACTCCGGACCCGGCCGAAGCGTCGATCGTCGACAAGCTGGTCCCGGACTTCTTCTGGATCTCGAGCGAGTACACCGCCAAGGTCTCGCTCGACGGCCTGGCCGAGAACAAGATGCGCGTCGTACCGGGCATCTTGAGCAAGGCGATGTCAGTCGCGGGTGGTTACAGCCCGCGCTCCGTCGTTGCGCCCATCGTGGGCACGTTCTACAAGAAGCTCGGCGGCTGATTCACGCAAACTTCTCAGAGCAGGCCATAGCAGACCGTAAAGTCGGTTAATGGCGATGCGACGAACACTGGCAGTCGGGGCAATCCTTCTTTTGGCCGGAGGGTTGCCCTTACTGCTGCCTACCGCAGCGAATGCGTGCTCGTGCGCTTCTTTTGCGTCCCCGGAAGAAGCCGTGAGCGTATCCAGCACTGTTTTCCTCGGAACCCCGACGGAGAAAACTTCGGACGGGTTCGAGGACACCTACCTGTTCGACGTCAGCCGGGTCTACAAAGGCGATCTGGCATCGGTGACGTCGGTGGGGACACTCGCGAACGGGAACGGTTGTGGCACAAGCTACGTGCTCGGTACCGAGCGGCTGATGTTCGTTTCTGCGCCGTACGACGTCGACGCCGAGCACGAGGGGTACGGCTGCGAGCCTTACACCGGGACCGACTTCGACGTCCAAGCGGCGGTCGAGTCCGTGTACGGCGACGGTTACGCCCCGAGAGTCGGCGGAACTCCGTCCGTTGGTGTGTCCGCCGACAGATCGGCGGTCATCGGCGGAGTCGCCGCGGTGGCATTGCTCGCGGTGCTCGGTTGGTTCGGAGGGAAGCGGCGGCGAGCACAGTGAGTCGACAGGCACAGGAAGTCGAGGACGTCAGGGCCGCGTCAACCTCGTTCGGCGGCGCGTCAAGTAAGCGTCAAGAACCGCCCCACGGGTGATCTTCGGGAGTAGATCTGAAGGTAGCCCGCAACACGGCGGGTCACCTTCAGGAGATCGACGTGACGCTACTCGAAATCTTCCCCTCCCTACGCGGCGCAATGACACCGCGTATGGATCCTGCGTTGTGGCCCATCAGTACTCGCCACGACCACCGCGGGCGTGTCTGCATCGGAGACGTCTCCCTCGAAGAGATCGCGGACCAGTACGGCACACCGACGTACGTCGTCGACGAGGCGGACGTGCGGCACCGCTGCCGCACGTATCGAGAGATCTTTCCCGACTCGGAGATCGTGTATGCCGGCAAGGCACTGATGATTCGAGCGATGGCTACCTGGGTTTCCGACGAGGGACTCGGGGTGGATGTCTGTTCCGCCGGTGAACTCGCCATCGCGCTTGCCGCCGGCGTGGACCCGAAACGAATCATTCTGCACGGCAATGCCAAATCGGTTTCCGAACTGAGGGCGGCGGTCAACGCGGGCGTCGGCCGGATCGTCCTCGACTCCCCCAGCGAAGCGGTACGGCTCGCGTCGGTGTGTACCCACCGGCAGAAGGTGTTGATCAGAGTCACACCCGGCATCGATATTCACGGGCACAAGGCAGTGTCGACCGGAGTACTCGACCAAAAGTTCGGACTACCGGCATTTTCCGAAGAACTGGAACGTACGGTATCCGTCGTCGCCAACGCGACGCACCTGCAACTCATCGGCCTGCATTGTCATCTCGGCTCCCAGATCACCGATCCCGAACTCTTCCGCCCCGCGATCGAGACGATGATCGCGCAGATGGACGACATACGACGCACGCATCGAATCATCCTCACCGAACTCGATCTCGGCGGTGGCCACGGGATCGCGTACGTACCGGGAGACGCCCAACTGGATCTGACCCGCCTTGCCCACGTCATCGACGAAACTCTCGACGACGCGTGCACCCGAAACCGCTTCCCTCGACCAGAAATCGTTCTCGAACCCGGCCGAGCGATCGCTGCGCGGGCCGGAGTCACGCTCTATCGCGTACAGAACATCAAGACGATCAGCGGCGGGCGAACCTTCGTGTCCGTCGACGGTGGGATGAGCGACAACCCTCGGGTGTCGTTGTACGACAGCCACTACGACGTCGAACTGGTGAATCGACATTCGACTGCGCCGCTCCAGGAAGTCACGGTCGCCGGCCGCCATTGCGAATCGGGCGACGAAATCGCCGTCGGTGCAAGCCTTCCCGCCGACTTGCACGAAGGGGACCTGTTGGCAGTGCCGTGCACGGGTGCCTATCACCACAGCATGGCCTCCACCTACAACAGCGTCGGCCGGCCACCTGTCGTCGCTGTGCTCGGCGGGATTGCGCGGCCATTGATCAGGCGCGAATCGATCAACGACCTCCTGGCCCGCGAGGTCGGCATCTGACCTCGCGGGCGCCCAAGCGTCAGCGCTTACGGCGACTACCGGTGCCGAAGATGTTTCGCGAAATCTCCCGTCCCGCAGCCGAAGCCGCGGATCGCAGGAAACTCTTGACGGCGGAGTTACCCAAGATCTGCTCGGCGATGTTGGGGCCCTCCGGTTCGGCCGGCGGCGGTGGCGGCAGATCCGGAAGCGACGGAAGATCGAGGGACTGATCCGCCGTCGGAGCACCGGCAACCTTCGCCGTCAACTTCTCGTATGCCGACTCGCGGTCGATGGTCTGGCCGTATTTCTGATTCAGCGGGCTCGACGATGCGGCCGCCTTGATCGCGTCGTTGCCGATGGTGTCCATCAGCGACCTGGGAGGCCGAATCTTGGTCCAGGCCACCGGCGTCGGCGCGCCCTTTTCCGACAGCACGGTCACGATCGCTTCACCGATACCGAGTGAAGTCAGTGCCTTTTCCAGGTCGTAGTGTTCGGTCTTCGGATACGTGCGAACGGTCTTGTTGAGTGCCTTCTGATCGTCGGGCGTGAAGGCACGCAAGGCGTGCTGAACCCGCGCGCCCAGCTGCGACAGAACCGAATTGGGAATGTCGGTCGGAAGCTGCGTGCAGAAGAAAACGCCGACGCCCTTGGAACGAATCAGCTTGACCGTCTGTTCCACCTGCTGAAGGAAGGCCTTCGACGCGTCCGCGAACAGAAGGTGCGCCTCGTCGAAGATGAACACGAGCTTCGGCTTGTCCAGATCTCCCTCCTCCGGCAGCGTCTGGAACAGGTCCGCGAGCACCCACATCAGGAAGGTGGAGAACATCGCCGGGCGTGCCGCCTGAGCGCCGAGTTCGAACAGCGTAATCACGCCGGCGCCGCCGACGACACGCAACAGGTCCTCGGTCTCGAGTTCCGGTTCGCCGAAGAAGGTGTCACCGCCGTCGGCTTCGAGGTTGACCAAGGCGCGCAGAATCACTCCGGCGGTTGCCGAGGAAACTCCACCGATACCTTTCAGATCCGCCTTGCCCTCAGCGCTCGTCAGGTGGGCGATGACCGAACGCAGATCCTTGAGGTCCAGCAGAGCGAGGCCCTGAGTGTCGGCCCAGTGGAAGATCAGCCCTAGAGTCGATTCCTGTGTCTCGTTGAGGCCCAACACTTTGCTGAGCAGGATCGGCCCGAAACTGGTGATCGTCGCGCGCACCGGGATACCGATTCCGTCAGTACCCAACGACAAGAACTCCACGGGCATCCCTGCGGGAGTCCACGAATCGTCACCCGTCTCGACTGCGCGAGCCTTCATCTTCTCGCTCGGCTCCCCTGCCTTCGACAGACCCGAGAGATCGCCCTTGACGTCGGCCATCACCACTGGCACACCCGCGGCAGACAGCTGCTCGGCGATGCCCTGCAACGTCTTGGTCTTGCCGGTACCCGTCGCACCGGCGATCAGGCCGTGACGGTTGATCGTCGCCAACGGAATCCGCACCCGCGCGGTGGGATCTGCCACCCCGTCGATCACCACCGAGCCCAGCTCGAGTGCTCGACCTTCGGATGAGTAGCCCGCCGCGATTTCAGCTGCAGCACCGGACGGCGCCGGGGCGGCGGGGGTAGCACCTGCAGATGCTTCGGCTTCAGCGGCAGCCGCTTCCTTCTCCGCTTCCTCGGCTGCTGCGGCGGCTTCAGCTGCAATCCGGGCGGCTTCGGCAGCGGCGGCCTTTGCAGCTTTCGCCTTCTCCGCCGGCGTCAGCGGCGCGGCTCCGTCCTTCGGATCCACGGTCATCGAAAAGCCCTCCTCGTTGCAGTGCGGCGAAGATCTTGTCATCACCCGAGCGCCGTCCTGCACGCACCCGAGTTTCCACCGCAGACCTTATCCCGCGGCCGCGCGCACTACTGTGTTCCTGGTGCAGGACAAATTGGTATGGATCGATTGTGAAATGACCGGGCTGCGACTCGAGTCGGACAAACTCATCGAGATTGCGGCTCTGGTGACCGACAGCGACTTGAACATCTTGGGCGAAGGTGTGGACATCGTCATCCACGCCGACGACGACGCTCTGGCGGCAATGCCCGACGTCGTGAAGAAGATGCACGCGAAGTCGGGACTGACCGAAGAGGTCAGGAAGTCGACGGTCACCCTCGCCGAGGCGGAGAAAGAAGTGCTCGCGTACATCCGCAAGCACGTTCCCGTCGCCGGTACGGCGCCCTTGGCAGGCAACTCCATCGCCACCGACCGCGGATTCATCTCACGCGACATGACGGCACTGGACACCTACCTGCACTACCGGATGATCGACGTGAGCTCCATCAAGGAACTTTCGCGCCGCTGGTACCCGCGGATCTACTTCGGCCAGCCCGAAAAAGGTCTCGCCCACCGAGCGCTCGCCGACATCAAGGAATCCATCCGCGAACTCAAGTACTACCGCGGCACCGCATTCGTCGCGGCGCCCGGACCGTCGAGCGCGGAGATCGCAGCCGTCGTAGAGGGCTTGGGTCCCGCCTGACCTGCCGATTGGCTTCCTGACCGACTTTCGCGCTAGTATCTCTTTCGTCAAAGCAGCCGGGTCAAACCGGTGGCCGAGGCAATGGTGGGCGTAGTTCAGTTGGTAGAGCACCAGGTTGTGATCCTGGCTGTCGCGGGTTCGAGTCCCGTCGCTCACCCAAGCGGAACCCCCGAGAATGTCGAAAGACATTCTCGGGGGTTCTTTTGGTTTGTGCGCCAGCCTGAATGCCCCTGCACGTCTGGTCGGCTACCTCCCCGCCCCGCCCCGATCCCCTAGCCGCCCGCCCGCCCGCCCCACCCCGATCCGAGCGAACGTACCTCTCGTCGCCTCAGATAGACCGAAAGCCACTTTCGCTCACATCGGGGTAGCTGGAGATCACGACAGATGGCCCAGCCGTCGATCACTCGGGCCGCGGGCCGGGCTCCCAGACGCCCACTACGGTCCCGTCCCTCACGTGTCGCTCGTATGCCGAAACCTTGCCGTGGATGACGGCAAGGTTGTCCTGCATCGCAGAAATCCTGGATCGAATCAACACCTCATGCTGTTGTAGAAGTGAAAGCCGTTCCTTCTCGTTTCCCGGACCGGACCTGACGAGTGCGGCGAATTCACGGATCGTGGCGATCGGCATACCCGAATCTCGGAAGCGATTGCACAGCTTCAACCAAGTGACATCGCTTTCGGAGTAGACCCGACGCCCACCTGCCGAGCGTGCAACCTCGTGAACGAACAGTTCCTCGTGTTCGAAGTATCGAAGGGAATCGATGCTGATTCCGGTCTCGACAGCGACCTCACCGATTGACAGTTCACGCATTGCCTGACGACCTTTCCTTGACCTGGAGTGCACTCCAGATTTTACGGTGCTGCCATGATTTCGATTCAGCGCAAGATCAACACCGGATTCGCCCGAACCTCCACCGCCGACGACGTACTTGCCGGGCGAGACCTGACCGGCACCACCGCATTGGTCACTGGCGGGTACTCCGGACTCGGATTCGAGATTTCGCGGTCGCTTTCGTCGGCCGGCGCGCGAGTGCTGGTGCTTGCCCGCCGACCAGAGCAGGCACGGGGTGCCGTGGCCGACTTTCCAGGTATCGAAGTGCAAGCGTGCGACCTGTCGGACCCGAGCAGTGTCAGATCGTGTGCGCGAGAAATTCTCGATTCCCGGATCAGTCCGGACATCATCGTCTGCAATGCGGGAATCATGGCCTGCCCGGAGATCCGAGTCGGGTCTGACTGGGAATCACAGTTCGCGATCAATCACCTCGGGCACTTTGTACTGGTGAACCTGCTTGTGCCTGCCATGCCCGCAAACGGTTCTCGCGTGGTCGCTGTCTCGTCGGCGGGACATTTTCTGTCGGGGGTGCGTTGGGACGACATACATTTCCGCAACGGCTACGACCGATGGCTTGCGTACGGTCAGGCCAAGACTGCAAATGCTCTCTTCGCTGTACAGCTGGCGAGCGCCGGTGCTTCACGCGGAATCACTGCGTTCTCCGTCCATCCCGGGAGCATCCTTACTCCCCTTCAACGTCACTTCTCCGCATCGGAGAAACACGAACTCGGATGGACTACGTCGAATGGCGACGCCGTGCCGGGATTCAAGACTCCCGCCCAGGGCGCCGCTACAGCGGTGTGGGCGGCGACGGCGCCGATACTCGCCGATCACGCCGGCGCGTACCTCCAAGACTGCAACATCGCGGACGTTGCGCAGACGGATGACATGAGCGTCGGCGGCGTGAAGCCTTGGGCTACCGATCGCGACGACGCACGCAGACTATGGGCACTGTCCGCTGAAATGACCGGAGTGGACGCCTTCGGTCGGCGCTGACACCGAGCGAACGTACCTCCCGTCGCCTCAGATAGACCGAGAGGCACTTTCGCTCGCAAAGGGAATACAGATGCAGAATGCCCCCAACCGGACGGTCGGGGGCATTCTGACGTTCAGTGCTTCAGGGACGCGATCAGACGTCCGCGTTGCCGGTCTTCCAGACGCTCCAGGGGATGTTCCAGTCACCGAGGCCGTCGGTGCCGGAGAGCGTGCCGCCGACGGTGTTCTTGACGACGACGATGTCCCCGCGCTTGGTGTTGTCGTAGACCCACTTGGCGTTGGACGGGCTCAGGTTGAGGCAGCCATGGCTCGTGTTGGAGTAGCCCTGCTGCCCGACCGACCACGGCGCCGAGTGGAAGAAGATGCCGCTGTAGGACATTCGGGTCGCCCAGTCGACAGGAGTCTTGTAGCCCTGAGCGGAGGTGACCGGGACGCCGTACGTGGACGAGTCCATGATCATGTTCGCGAAGCGGTCACCGATGATGTAGACGCCGTTGTCGGTGGGAGTGCTGTCCTTGCCCATGGAGGTGGGCATGGTCATGACGGTCTCACCGTTGACCTGGAAAGTCACCTGCTTGGTGTTGTCGTCTGCCGTGGCGATGACGGCATCACCGATGGTGAAGGAACTCTTCGCGTCTTCCTGCCCGAAGACTCCCTTGCCGAGATTGCGCCCGTACACGTTGACGCTCACGTCGACCTTGGTGCCCGGTGCCCAGTAGTTCTCCGGACGCCAACGGACCTCACGATTGTTGACCCAGTAGAACGCACCTTCGACGGTCGGAGTCGTGGTGACGGTGATCGCAGCTTCGGCAGCCTTGCGATCGGGGATGTTCTCGTCGAACTGCACCGCGATGGGCTGACCGATGCCGACCACGTCGCCCTCGTTCGGCAAGACGTACGGCTTGGTGACGTTGCCGGGTGCGCTGGTGGTGAAGGACGTGACCGTCGTACTGGCGCCGCCCAACCCGAATGCGCGGGCCTCGATCTTGTACTTGCGGTTGTAGCCGAGAGGTTCGGTGGTCGTCCACGACGCACCGTCGGCAGCAATCGCGCCGGCAACTGCCTTGCCGTCCTGATTGACCATCGTCACGTCGGACAGGGCGCCGTCGGCGACGTTGATCTTGACCGGGTCGCCCGGCGAGAATCCGACAGCGCCGTCGGCAGCGGTCGAGGTGAGCTTCGGCTTGATGAGTTCGGTGAGCGGATTGGAATCGATCGGCGCCGACCCTTCGGTGCTGACGTCCTTGCCGCCCGACGTGCACGCGGTCATCAGAACGAGAGCCCCGAGAGACACCGCGATCATCGCCGCGCCCTTCGACGCTCGACCGTTCCCCCCGCGCACGGACAGACCCCACCTTTGACGACTCATCGTTCGACTCCGCTTCACAATTTCTCCGACTAACTTCCGCGCGACATGCGAATCCCACTTACCGGAAGGCAAGTGGGACTTGCGGTATGACTGCGCTGCACCAATGATGCCAGGCGCGCTCGTTACCAACGGTCATGAAGGGCCACGCCGTCAGTAACGTTCAAGTATCAATCGCTCCGAACCGTCCGTTTTGTTACCGATTTCAGCGGATATCCTCCGATCGGACTACGGCGGCGACGCCTCCACCTGGCGATTTGCTCCCGAACCGGCGATTCGGCTAATGTTCTGTCTCGCAAGAGCGAGCGCCTATAGCTCAGTTGGTAGAGCAAGTGACTCTTAATCACTGGGTCCGGGGTTCGAGTCCCTGTGGGCGCACTTGCAAAGGTCCCCACCTTCTTCGGAAGGTGGGGATTTTTCTTTGTGTCGTGGTGACCAGGTTGTGGTGAATAGACTTCACAGTTACCGGAACCACGGCCTGGAGGACTGATGACTGAGCGCGGAACCACACCTGACAGCGAGCTGGCATTTGCCGGGGTGGCAGGTCAGGCAGCTCTGATCCGGTCCGGAGAATTGTCGGCCCGCGAACTCACCGAGAACACACTTCGCCGGATCGAACGCCTCGATTCGACGCTCAATGCATTTGTGCGAGTTCTCGCAGACGAAGCACTCGACGAGGCGACGCGGCTCGATCAACGTCAGGCCGACGGCCAAACCCTGGGCCCACTGCACGGAGTCCCGATTGCAATCAAGGACGAGAACGACGTCGCCGGAACGCCCACGACATACGGCGGTGCGGCAGCAACGCGCATCGCACCGGCCGATTCAGAGGTTGTCCGCCGGTTGCGCGAGGCGGGTGCGGTGATCGTCGGCAAGACGACGATGCCCGAGTTCGGCATCTGGCCCTTCACCGAGACTGCCGCAAACGGCTACACGAGAAACCCTTGGGACACCGGCATATCCACCGGCGGATCGAGCGGAGGATCTGCGTCGGCCGTCGCGTCGGGAATGGTCGCGGCGGCAATAGGCGGCGACGGCGGCGGTTCCATTCGATTGCCTTCGGCATTCTGCGGGTTGTTCGGCCTCAAGCCGCAACGCGGTCGGGTGAGCACCGCGCCGAACCGAAACCTCTGGCGCGGACTCGGCACGCTCGGGCCTCTCACTCGTTCGGTCGAGGACAGCGCACTCGTATACGACGCAATCACCGGCACCACCGCGACCGACGACTACACAGCCGAAACGATCCGCACCAGCTTTGCCGACGCGGCCGTGTCGGCGCCCGGGCCGCTTCGCATCGCGGTGTCCACCCGGAGTCCGGTCCGAGGCGTCCGCCCGTCAGCGGAGATCGTTGCCGCGGTGCTCTCGATCGCAGAGATGTTGAGCGCGTTGGGACATCACGTCGAAGAACACGATCCCGAGTACCCGGATGCCACTGCCGCTTTTCTCCCGCAGGTGCTCGGCGGCGTCCGCGACGAAGCACTGCGCGTCGACCAGCCAGCACTCCTGGAGAAGCGCACACGAGCACTCGCGTCGATCGGCCGGATAGCCGCTCCCGCGCGCGTCGGGAAATTCGCTTACCGCAAAGGCGAGCGAATTGCAGCGACGGTCAACCAGGTCTTCGACACCTTCGACCTGGTCCTGATGCCGACCACGCCTGCCTTGCCTCGCCCGATCGGACAACTCGAAGGAACCGGCCTTCTCTCCGCAGTCCGCAAGGCACTGCCGATCGCCGCCTACTGTTCGATCTGGAATGTCTGCGGCAACCCGGCGGCCGCGGTACCCGCCGGGTTCTCCGAACGCGGGCTCCCCCTGAGCGTCCAACTGGTCGCGCGCAGCGGTGGTGAACCGACGATTCTCGCCCTAGCACAGCAGTTGGAAAGCACCGTCCGCTGGCCGGATTCGCGCCCGCCACACTCCTGAATTACGGAAGCGATGTAACCATCGTCACCACGATGAACACGCGTTTTGCAAACTCCTGAGCCTGTCGGCTAATGTTCTGTCTCGCAAGAGCGAGCGCCTATAGCTCAGTTGGTAGAGCAAGTGACTCTTAATCACTGGGTCCGGGGTTCGAGTCCCTGTGGGCGCACTTGCAAGAAGGCCCCCACCTCACCAGGTGGGGGCCTTCTTCATGTTCTGTCTTCGAAAACTCGGGTCAGCGAATGATCTTCCGGACCACGAGTAGTCCCACCACTGAACCGACTGCGATCAGCGCGTACTTCACTGCCGGCTCGTTGAGCTTGGCGAGCACCGTCTTCTTGGTGTTCTCGACCAGCCGCTTCGGGTTGGTGCGGACCGTCAGTTCGTCGAGTGTGCTCGCGAGCTGATTACGCGCCTTCTCGATCTCGCGCTCGATGCTCTCGGTGTCCCTGGGCACGTGTCCTCCAACTTGTCTGTGTTCTGCTGCTCTGTGTGCGGGTCTGCTGTGCGGACGCAGCGCGCCGACACTTCGCTCTACCGTAGAGGAGCAGAATGCCCTCGCGCCCACCTGCCGCGCAATTTCTCGACTAACCTCGATTCCCGTGACCGAGAACAGTAGATTGTCCGCCGGCGACGTCGCGCCGGATTTCACGCTCCCCGACGCCGACGGCAACGAGGTTTCACTCCACGATTACCGCGGCCGCAAGGTCATCGTGTACTTCTACCCAGCGGCCAGCACGCCGGGGTGCACCAAGCAGGCCTGCGACTTCCGTGACAGCCTCGCCGAACTGAACGGCGCCGGCCTCGAGGTCATCGGAATCTCGCCGGACAAGCCCGCCAAGCTCGCCAAATTCCGCGATACCGAGGAACTGACCTTCCCGCTTCTCTCCGACCCCGAGAAGGCGACGCTCGAAGCCTGGGGCGCATTCGGTGAGAAGAAGATGTACGGCAAGACGGTGCAGGGCGTCATCCGCTCGACGTTCCTCGTCGACGAGGAAGGCAAGATCGAGGTGGCCCAGTACAACGTCCGGGCCACCGGTCACGTCGCCAAGCTACGACGCGATTTGTCGGTCTGACTTCAGTATCTGCTCAAGAACAGCGCCTCGGCGAAAGCGAGATTCTCGATCTCCGACGGGTCGACGCTTTCGTCGGGCGCATGAATGCGGCACTGCGGTTCCTCGACGCCGATCAATGCGATCTCCGCGTCGGGGAACTGCTCGGCCAGCGCGCTGCACAGCGGGATCGATCCGCCTTGGCCGGCAAATCCCACTTCCCGGCCGTAGGCATCGGTCAGCGCAGACTTCAGTTGCGCGAACCCCGTTCCTTCGGTCGACGACGAGAACGGTGAGCCCGTCGATTCCGGTACGACCTCGATGTGGACGCCCCACGGCGCCGCTGCGCGGAGGTGGTCGGTCAACAACTTCTGTGCCTGCGCCGGATCCGTGCCGGGCGGGACGCGAAGATTCAGACGTGCGGACGCGCGTGGCGTGATCGCCGCCGCCGAACCGACCACCGGCGGGCAGTCGATTCCCAGAATGGTCAGCGCCGGACGAGCCCACACCTGTTCTGCCACCGAACCGGAACCGGTCAGTTGGACGCCGTCGAGCACTCCCGCATCAGAACGGAACTGATCGTCGTCGTAGCTGACCCCGGCCCATTCCTGGTCGTTGGTCAAGCCTTCGACTGTGGTATTTCCGGCGCCGTCGTGCAGGGTCGAGAGAATGTGCACCAGCGCGGTGATCGCATCGGGCGCCGGCCCACCGAAGACGCCGGAGTGAATCTCACCCTCGAGTGTCGACACGTGGACCACCACGTTGGCGATCCCGCGCAAAGACGTCGTGATCGTCGGCTCCCCCACCTCGGTGTTGCCGGTATCGGCGATCAGAATCATGTCGGCCGCGAAAAGTTCGGGCCGCTCTCGCACCAGATCCTCGAGACCACCGGTCCCCATCTCCTCCGAACCTTCGGCGACGATCGTCAGATGTGCGCTCGGATCGACACCGGCGGCGACAAGCGCACGCAGCGCCGTCAGATGCATGACGACGTTGCCCTTGCAGTCGGAAGCGCCACGTCCGTACCACCGTCCGTCGCGCTCGGTGAGTGCGAAAGGCGGCGAGCCCCAGAGCTCTTCGTTTCCCGGCGGCTGAACGTCGTAGTGGCAGTACAGCAGAACCGTCCGGGCACCGGCCGGACCTGGTCGCCGGCCGACGACGGCGGCCGAGCCGTCGGAGGTCTCGATCGCCTCGATGTCGGCGAAACCTTGATCGCGGAATGCCTCCAGGACCCAATGTGCTGCGGCCGCGCATTCTTCCGGCGGGTACTGCCGTGCATCGGCGACGGACTTCATCGCCACAAGTGCGCTGAGATCTTCACGGGCACGCGGCATGAGTCCACGTACCGCGGTTCGCAGTTCTTCCGTCATCGTCTCCCTTTCCTCGGCATCGAATCTCGGTGTGCCCGAAGAATCTCAGTGTGCCCGAATCGGACGTAGGGAGTCGGGAGGATCGCCGCTTTCGCCACACCGCGCAGCAACCTCTTCGGCTACTGGACAGGTGGTCACCTAGTATCGAGGTGTGGCAACAGCATCGGTACTCGCGTGCGCGCACCTGCGCGGTGCGTGTCGACCGATCACGACCGCCGAAGTAGGTGGCCGATGACACCGGATAATGCACAAGTCCCAAATTCGACAGAAAACACCGATAGCCTGGAAGACGTGCAGCCCACGACTCGTAACCGCGCGCGGCGACGAGTCGACCCGGCACTGGAGAATCCCCAGAGCCTCGAAGAACCGCAGGAACTGCTGCCGCGCAAGCGTCCGACGCAAGAGCGCAGCCAGCGTAAATTCGACGCACTCCTGGCGGCGTCACGCGAACTCCTCACCGATGTCGGATTCGAATCGTTCACCTGCGAAGAGGTCGCGGCACGAGCTGACGTCCCGATCGGGACGCTCTACCAGTTCTTCGCCAACAAGTACGTCATCGTGTGCGAATTGAACCGCCAGGACCTCGTCGGGGTCCAGCACGAGCTTGCGCAGTTCGGCGGCGAGGTGCCCTCACTCGACTGGTTGCGGTTCCTGAACAGTTTCGTCGATCACATGGCCGGGCTGTGGACGTCTGATCCGTCGCGTCGCGAAGTCTGGCTGGCGATGCAGTCGACGCCGTCCACGCGGGCCACCGGAGTCATTCACGAGAAGCAGTTCGCCGAGACCGTCGCGAAAATGCTGGGTCCGCTGACGCCTCGTACGCGGCGAGATCGCCGCCTGATGATGGCGGAAGTTCTTGTCCACGTGGTGTATTCGATGCTCAATTTCTCGGTTCAGGACGGCCAGTCGCATGCAGACGCCGTCGCCGAACTGAAGAGGTTGATGATCGCGTATCTTCTCGTCGCCGAGAAGGAGTCCCGCACGAAGGACTAGTCGAACGACGAAAGAGCCGGTCTCCCCTTGGGAGACCGGCTCTTTCGTGTCCGGCGGTGTTACTCCGGATCGGATTCGATGACCGCGAACGCGCCGGCCATGTCCCCGTCGTGGGTGAGCGAGATATGAATCTTCACGCCGGTGAGGTGTTTGGCCACGTCACCACGAAGCCGAATGCCGGGGCGCCCCCAGGCGTCCGAGACGACTTCGATCTGATTGTGGATCATCTCCCCCAGCACCGGCGGGCTGGCGAAGAGAGCAGTCGACCATGCCTTGATCACTGCTTCCTTCGCCGCCCACCGTGCGGCGAAGTGTCGTGCCGGTTCGGAGCTCCGGGTAGCGGCGTCTCGACGCTCGCCCGGTGTGAAGTTGTCGAGCATTGCCGTTCCCGGCCTGTTCAATTGCTCGGCGAACTCCGACACCGTCACGAGGTCGAAGCCGATACCCAGAACTCCCATACCGTGATTATTACTTGCAGCCGGGCAGATTCGAGCGGTACACCTGGTCTGCGCCGAGTCGTGCGTCCTCGCTCAGCAGCATGTCCGCTTCGAGCTGACGCGACGCCTTGGCCGGCGTTCCGTCGGCACCGAGACGACGATCCGCAGGCCGCTCGTAGAGGCTGTCGCCACCGCACATCGCCTTGGCGAGGCGACGCTGACCGTCGATCGTCCGTTGCTGCGCCGCAGCAACGTAGTCCGCACGCTTGTCAGCCGGAACCGACTCGACGAATGCCTGCGGGTGCACGACGGCGATCAGTCCGGAGACGTGACCGAAGCCGAGGCTGGTCAGCAGACCGGCGCGCAGCGGAAGCTGATCACCGAACTTGAGCGGCTGACGTGCCCACACGAGGTGCTCGAACTCGGCCATCTTGTCGTCGACGCAGTCGAGGCTGCGGTTCGGCGGGACGATGCCCTGGCTCAATACCTGGCAGAGCCCGATCAACTGGAAGGCTGCGGCACCGCCCTTGGCATGACCGGTCAGGCTCTTCTGCGAGACCACGAACATCGGCGCACCTTCACTGCGTCCCAGCGCCCCGGCGAGGCGCTCGTGCAGCTCTGCCTCGTTGGGATCGTTGGCGGCCGTGGAGGTGTCGTGCTTGGAGATCACGGCGATGTCGTCCGCGCTCACACCGAGAGCGTTGAGCGAGAGTGCGAGCTGCGAATCCGCTCCCCCGCGTCCGGCGCCCAGTGCTCCGAGTCCCGGTGCCGGGATCGAGGTGTGGACACCGTCGGCGAACGATCCGGCCCAGGCGACCACACCGAGGACGGGCAGACCCATCTCGAGCGCCAGGTCACCACGAGCGAGGAGAATCGTTCCGCCACCGGCCGACTCGACGAAGCCGCCGCGGCGACGATCGTTGGCCCGCGAGAAGCGGCGATCCTCGATGCCCTTGGCGTGCATGTCCTCGGTCTTGGCAGTGGCCGACATGTCACCGAAGCCGATGATGCCTTCCGTGCTCAGATCGTCGAACCCGCCGGCAACAACCAACTGTGCCTTGCCGAGTCGGATCTTGTCGACGCCTTCTTCGACGGATACTGCTGCCGTGGCGCAGGCTGCGACGGGGTGAACCATCGCGCCGTAACCGCCGACGTACGACTGAACGACGTGCGCTGCAATGACGTTCGGCAGCGCTTCCTGCAGGATGTCGTTCGGACGGTTCTCGCCGAGCAGCGTGTCGATGTACAGGCTCCTCATGGAGGTCATACCACCCATGCCGGTGCCCTGCGTGTTGGCGACCAGGCTCGGGTGTACCCAACGGAGCAGTTCGCTCGGAGTGAAGCCGCCGGTAAGGAAGGCGTCCACCGTTGCGACGATGTTCCAGAGTCCGACGCGGTCGACCGAATCCGCCATGTCGGCGGGGATGCCCCACTTGGTGACGTCGAAGTTGGTCGGGATCTGGCCGCCGACACTACGAGTCAGCTTCATCTTGCGCGGGACGCGGATCTCGGTGCCTGCGCGGCGAGTGACCGTCCAGTCGCCGGACTCGGCGGAAACCGTGGCCGTCGTGTTCTCCGGATCGGATTCGACGAAGGCCTGCGCCTCTGCCTCACTGCCGACCACGAAGCTCAGATCCTTGTCCAGGAACACCGAGGTGAGCAGCGGAGCGGTGTTGTCGATCATCGCGCCCTCGTCGACGTAACGACGGATGCCGCAACGCTCGACGACTGCGTCGTGGTACTTGTCCGCGATTTCCGCCTCGGGTACCAGGTCGCCGGATTCGACGTCGTACCAGCCCGGCTTGGGGTCGTTCTCCCAGACGATGAGTCCGGTGTTCCACGCCAATTCGAGAACGCCTGCGGCAGAGAGCTGCTCGTCGACCTCCATCTCGAAGCGGGTACGTGAGGAACCGTAGGGTCCGAGCTCTCCGGCACCCACGATGACCACGAGGTCCGCGGGAGTGACGTCCAGTTCGGGCCAGCTCGGAGCCTTGACCGAGTCGTCGAGACGAGCCGGCGCCGGCAACGCCAGGATGCTGGACTCGTCGACGGCTTCGTCAACGGCTTCGGCGATCTCGGCCACCTCGGCAGCTTCCTTGGCCAAAGCACCCAGATCCAGGTTGGCCTCGGACAGTCCGCCGGTCAGGTCGACCTCGAGCGGAGCCTCTGCAGCGGCGCGTCGCGATTCGCGGGTTGCCGTCTTCAGCAGTTGGGTGGCCATCTCCTGGGTGGACCAGGTGCGGACGCCCGCAGCTTCGACTGCGTCGACGATCGGATCGTTGTGACCCATGAGACCGGTTCCGCGAACCCAACCGATGACCGCGTGTGCCAGCGTGACCCGCTCGGCCCAGTTGCGCTCGGCCTTCCAACGGTTGACCACGGCGATCAGCGAAGCCTTTGCCTCACCGTAAGCACCGTCGCCGCCGAACGTTCCGCGGTTCGGCGAACCGGGCAGCACTACGTGCAGGTGCGTGTCGACGTCGCTGTCGTAACCGATCTTGGACAGACCGCCGATGAGACGCTCCACCGACCAGAGCAGCACGCGCATTTCCATTTCGGCGCGAGCGCCGGCGTCGGAGAGTTCACCGCCGACACGGGGAGCTGCGAACGGGAAGAGCATCGTCGGCGTCATGGCCGGCTTGATGAGCTTCTTTGCGCCACCTGCGTTCTCGGTGGCCTCGTTGCCGATCCAGTCGATCAGTGCGTCGACGTCGGTGTACGACGCCATGTTCGCGGGAACCACCCAGAGGGCTGCACCGGCGCGAGCGTTCTCGCGGTACAGTTCGCGGTAGAAGCCGAGGCGCTGACCGTCGAGTCGCGAGGTGGTCACGAATACCGTTGCACCACCGGCAAGGAGCTTGCCCGTGACCGCTGCCGCGATGGAGCCCTTGCTGGCGCCGGTCACTACTGCGACCTCGCCTGCCCACTCGGGTGCGTCGGATTCTGTCGTCACGGCCGCATCAGCGATGCGGGTGTAGACCTCGGCGAGCGCCGTGCGGCCTTCGTCGGTTGCGCGGGTGGCCCACCACTTCGCCTGTGCGGCGACAGTGGAACCGGCACCGATGAAGTTCTCGACCGACAACGCGGTGTCACCTGAGACACCACCCCTCGCTTCGCTCGACCGGATCCAGATGCGAGCGAGATCCTCACGCGCACTTGCCCAACGGTCGTCGAGCAGGACCGCCTTCTGCGCGTCGAATGCCGGAGCAACCAGACGCGGCCAGTCGGAGCCGAGTTCAGCCGAGACCAAGTCGACCAGTTCGGTGTCCTCGACCGTCGCGACTGCTGCTTCTTCGTTCAGTCCGAGCTGCTCGAGCACCAGGCGGGCGGCCGAGGCCAGAACGCCGTTGCGGCCCGTGATGTTCTCGGTGAACTCGCCCAGAGCGGCTGCATCGACGGTTCCGCCGCTTCCGCCACCGGTGGCCGGCAGCGAGACGCTGACTCCGCGAGCAGAGCCGACCGAGGCAACTGCGCTGTCGATGACTGCGTCCACTGCTGCAGCGTCGGCCAGTGCGCCGGAGCTCAGGCCACCGAGGTCGCCGCCGCGGATGCTGGCGCCGTCGCGGGTGCCGAGAGCCACTGCTGCGGTGACGTGGTGTGCCCAGCCGTCGCCCAGTTCCCAGACCTTCTTGACGCGGTCGGCGATGTAGCCGGGACGCTTGCCCGAGGGGCCGAAGACCTTGCGCAGGTGATCGTTGATCGAATCGGAGAGCACCGGTCCGAACGGCTTGTACGTACGGGCGAGCTTGTCGACGGTTGCTCCCAAGGAGCCCATGTCGGCATCCGCGGCACCGTCGATGGCGCCGAGGGACAGCTCGGAGCCGAGGTCGACCAGAAGCTGGTTACGACGCGAGGAGACGCCGTCGCACAGTGCCTCGATCGTGTCGGCGGGGCCGACCTGATCGGGACGGAGCTTGGTCCACAGGCTGATCAGGACCTTCGTGGCATCCGGTGCCTTGAAGGTGAGGTCATCCGGACGCGGTCCGCCCGAGGGTGCAGCGGGAGCGGCAGCGGCAACCGGAGCAGCGGCTGCGGCGGTCGGCGTGGCCTGCGCGGCAGGGGCTTCGATCTCGTCGTCGTCATCGACAGCGGGGTCGACGTCGGTGCCGTAGACGATCGCGGCTTCGCGTTCGACGTTGAGAACCTCGACCGGGTAGCCGAAGCGACCCGGCAGCTTGAGGGTCTGCGACGCGAGGTTCGCCACGGTCGGGGCAGCGCCGAGGCCGATCTCGACGAAGCGCTCGACTCCGAGTCCACCTTCGGACTCGTCGCTGAAGAGCAAGTCCTGCGTCTCGATCCAACGGACCGGGCTGGCGAACTGCCAAGCCAGCAGCTCGATCAGGATGATGCGGGACAACTCGTGAGTGCGCGTTGCATAGCTGTCGAAGTCTGCGAGGACTTCCTGCAGCGGCTCGGACGGCACCAGGTCGGCGATTTCCTGAACGAAGTCACGACGCAGTGAGAACGGCTTCGGAACCAGGTTCGGGATGTAGCGGCCGATCAGGATGTCCGGGTCGATGTCGTGCGGGAGCAAGTCCTGCAGGCACACGCGGAAGTCCGCCACACCGCCGCGAAGGACCGTGGAGTGGAACGGCACGTCGATGCCGGGGACCTGGATGTATGCCCGCTTGCCACCGAATTCTGCTCGGCGACGGTCAATTTCGACCTCGAGAGCGTCGAGACCGGCTACCGAACCGGCAATGGCGTACTGGCTGCCGCGCAGGTTCAGGTTGACGATTTCGAGGAACTCTCCGGAAGCCTCGGCCACACCGGCGACGAAGTCCTGCACGTCGTCGTCGGAAACACCGATCTGCGACGGGCGAATAGCGGCCATGCGGTAGTCGGAGCGTCCGGCTTCGTCGCGGGGAACGAGCTGGTGCATCGCAGAGCCACGCTGGAAGACGACCTCGAGAAGCGCTTCGAGCGGGAAGACCTCGGCGACAGCGGCGAGTGCGTTGTACTCACCGACCGAGTGACCGGCCAGAAGCGAATCCTCGATGAAGGTTCCGGACTCGCGCAGCTCGGCAACCTGCGCAACACCGAGAACGGCCATGGCCACCTGGGTGAACTGCGTCAGGTGCAGGACACCATCGGGATGCCTGTGCTCGACACCACGGGCCTTGACGGTCACCGGGTTGTCGCGCACGACAGCGAGAATCGAGAATCCGAGTGCCTTGCGGGTGTGCTTGTCCGCGCGCTCCCAGACGTCGCGGGCGGCCTTGGAGCGAGCACGAGCGTCGAGGCCCATGCCCGGGCGCTGGATGCCCTGGCCGGGGAAGGCGTAGACGGTCTTCGGCGCAGCGGTGCGGCCGGTGGCAACCATGACCAGTTCACCGTCGATGCGGCAGCCGACCTCGACGATTTCGGCACCGTGGTCGATACCGACACGATCGACGCGGACGTCGATCTCGGCGCCGGGGCGAACCATCCCGAGGAAGCGGGCGGTCCAGGCGGTCAGGCGGCGCGGCGGGACGCGGGTCTCGGCCGGGTCGACTGCGGTGACAACCTGCTGCGCTGCGGCGGAGAGCCACATGCCGTGCACGATCGGGGTTCCGAGGCCGGCCAGCAGAGCGGCGTTGTCGGAGGTGTGAATCGGGTTGTGGTCACCGGAAACCTGAGCGAAGGCGCCCATGCTGACCGGCGCGAGGATCTTCGCGTCACGGCGACGACGACGCGAGGTGTCGACAGCCGCGTCGCTGATCGATCCACCGGCGCGAGCCGGGTCGGCGAGTTCGCCTGCGCCGGTACGTCCGCGGATCGCGAAACGCTCGGTCATGGTGACGACTGCGGGGGCGTCGAGGCCCTCGCCGAGCATGGCACCGACCTCGACCTTGACCTCGACGACGCGACCGAGGTCGGTGTCGAGAACCGAAGCGACCTCGGCGTTGACGACGAGAATGCTTGTCTCGGAAGGCAGCTCACCGACGAAGTCGACGGTGTGGTCGAGGTGGACCAGGTCGAGCATGCCTTCGATGACGGAAAGACTGTCGAGCTTGGCTGCGCCGAGGACCGCGAAGACGGCGGGCCAGCATGCTCCGACGACGACGTCCGGAACAGCCTTGCCGCTGACACTGAGCGTGGCGGGCAGGCCGGAACCTGTGACACCGGCGTGATCGGCGATTCGATCGGGAACCCACGCGACGTTGAGGCGGGCCTTGCCGTTCTTGACTGCCGGAAGTTCCTGTCCGGCAGCAACTGCCAGCAGCGCGGACATCGCGCCTTCGGCGTCTGCCTCGGTGACGACCGGAGCGCCGCCGTCGACGACGGACTCAGGGATCGTGATCGTGATGTCGACGGACTTGTCTGCCACCAACGGAACCGAAAGCAGCACGTGCGAGGAATCGACGACGGTCAGACTGGAACCGGTGGTGCCGTGAACTGCCTTGTCGGCAGACTCTGCACTCCACTCGTCGAGGTCGCCGAGACGACGGACGGGGTTCTGGGTCAGGCGGCCGGCCCACTGGAGGTCGGGAGCCGAGAGGACGGCGTCGAGAAGTCCGGGTGCGGAATCCTGGTGGCGACGGCTCGCGAGTGCAACCGGAGTGGTTCCGGCAGCGACCAATTCGTCGTAGGTGGCCTTCTCGAAGCGATCGAGCAGGTCACCGACCGGCTCGTCGACACGGGTGATGCCTGCGACGGCAACGGTGCCGGGGATGACGCAAACCTGATCGGCGGTGTAGCGGGGATCGTGAGCCTGCCACAGGGAGTCGCTGCGCCACCAACGACGCACGTCACCGTCGACGACGGGAACGAAGTTGACCGGCTTGCCCGGCGTCTTGCACAGCGAGATGAAGAACGAGACGTCTGCGGGATGCAGAACGGTCGTCGAGTAGTCCGGGTACGACGCCTGCAGTGCGCAGATCGCAGCCTCGGGACGCTCGAGAGTCTCGGCGTCGCCGAACAGCGTGGGAATCGGGCCGCGGTCGACCGGGTGCAGACGCGCCTCGGTGCGCTGGAGCATCTCGCCGAAGCGAGCACGCCAGGTGATGTCGAGCCACGGGCTCGAGGTCGCCTCGACGATGGCGTCCTGAAGATCTGCGCCGCAGTCGAATTCCTTCGCGGCGTCGATGCCGACGGTCAGCTCGAGGTAGCGACGCAGCCACTGCGCGTACGTCATGGTCTCGACGTCGCCGAAGTACGGCTTGGCGGTGACGTCGAGGGCGGCGATGATCTCCTCGCGGCGCTCGGCCACTGCCTCGGAATCACCGGCAACCTCGTCGAGGAGGCGTCCGGTACGCGAAGCCGCGTTGTCGATTTCGTGGATGTCGGCACCGAGCTGGCTACGGCCCGAGGCCATTCCACCTTCAGCGGTACCGGCACCGACCCAGTCCGGCGTACCGGGTGTGTCGACGAGAAGCTGCTTGACCTCGGGAGAGGTGGTGGCCTCGAGAGTCGCCATGGCTGCGGTGCCGACCAGGATGCCGTCGACGGGCATGGCCGGGAAACCGGCTGCGGCAGACCAGCGGCCGGTCAGGTAATCGGCTGCGCGCTCCGGTGTTCCGATACCACCGCCGACGCAGATGACCAGGTTCGGACGTGTACGCAGCTCGGCGTACGTGTCGAGGAGCAGGTCGTCGAGGTCTTCCCACGAGTGGTGTCCACCGGCGCGGCCACCTTCGATGTGGACGATGACCGGGAAGTTCGGAACCTCGTTGGCGATACGGATCACGGAACGGATCTGCGCCACGGTGCCGGGCTTGAACGCGATGTTGGTGATCCCGATCTCGGACAGCTCGTCGATGAGGGCAACTGCCTCTTCGAGTTCCGGGATACCGGCGGTGACGATGACGCCGTCGATGGGAGCACCGGCAGTACGGGCACGCTGCACCAGACGCTTGCCACCGAGCTGCAGCTTCCACAGGTACGGGTCGAGGAACAAGGAGTTGAACTGGACCGCGCGGCCCGGCTCGAGCAGCATCTTCAGCTCTGCGACACGGTCTTCGAAGATCTCCTCGGTGACCTGTCCACCACCGGCAAGCTCGGCCCAGTGACCGGCATTGGCTGCCGCGGCGACGATCTTGGCGTCGACCGTCGTCGGCGTCATGCCTGCGAGCAGGATGGGCGAACGACCGGTCAGCTTCGTGAACGCGGTCTCGACGCCGATGCGGCCGCCGGGAAGCGCAACGGGCTTCGGCGCGAACTCGGACCACGAACGTGAGACCTCGGGCGCAGCGCCGGGAGTGAGCAGATTGCGGTGTCCACCACGGGTGGCGGCGGCAATGATGCCGATGCCCTGTCCACGCAGCGAAGAGGACGTCATACGGGTCAGCTGATCGCTGGGTCCGAGATCGAGAATCCACTTGGCGCCGGCGGAGATTGCGCCGTCGACAGCCTCGACCCAGTCGACCGGATCGACGAGGACACCCTGCGCAAGTTCACGCGCACGGTCCGCGTCGAGACCGCAACGGGTTGCCCAGCTGCCGACAAGTTCGACGGCCTCGGCCAATGCGGGGTGGTGGAAGCCGATTTCGGTGTCGAGCGGATCGAAGGACGGAGCGAAGACGGAACCGCCACGCTTCTTGCCCTCACGCTCACGGGCTTCTTCGGCTTCGATCTGCTCGCAGCGTTCTTGCACGCGTGCCAGCTGAGCGGGCGGCCCGGCAAGGACGACGCGGCGACGGCCGTTGCGAATAGCGAGGACAGCCGCGCGCTCGGGCGCCACACCCTCGGCAAGCTCGGCGACGATGGCAGCGAGACGCTCGGGATCGACGCCCGAAACTGCAACCATCGGCTTCGCGGAGGCGCCGGCGATGACGCCACGGCGACGGCCGACGAGGCTGGCAGCGGCGCCGACGAGCTGCGCGACGGCGAGGAGCTCACCGTCGTCGTTGCCCTGCGCGGCTACGGCAGCCGTGGCCAGAAGGCCCTGCGAGTGGCCGATGACGGCGGCCGGCGGGTTACCGGCTACATCCAGACCCTGAGCGGAGAGTGCACGCAACGCCGCAAGCTGCGTGAGGAAGACGCCGGGGAGTGACACCGGAGCTGCGGTGAGCGCTGCAGCGGACGGACCCGCCGACTTCTCGCCTTCTTCTTCGTCGACGATCTCGGCTTCGAGCATCCACGCGATCGGATCGAATCCGACCGGGCGAACCACGAGAAGATCCTGTGCAACGGGCGCGAGGCGTGCGGCTGCGTCGTTGACCAGATCGGTCAGAACGGGCTCCAGGCCGTTGTCGCGGCTGAGCTCCTCGAGCGAGGTGAGCCAGGGAGCGCCCTGACCACCGAAAGCGATTGCGTAGGAAACGCCGTTGTTCAGCGAATCGACGAGGGCACCTTTACTGGTCGTGCGGGACTGTCCCCCATCGACGCCGAAACGGCGCCCACCCTTCGAGTCGCGTCCGTTTCCTGTAGGTGTCGTGTCATCGATCGTCACGCGTACGTCCTCTCCTGGTCACCTCTGCGGCGAGGTGGGATTTGCGGTGTGCTGCCCGGCTGAAGTGCTCGCGAATTCGTCGAGAGAATCGACGGAGTCAGGGCGTTCGTGCAAGACAAGGTTTACACAGAATCATGAGGATTTCCTCACGTTTGTCGGCGCCCTGGAAATCTGGACTTTCAGGGCCGTGATCTTCCTCACGGGACTTCGAGAAAGTGACTCGTGAGTAGGTCGCGAACGCCCTGCCTGGGACTGTTACCGGGATTTTCAGAAACCTGAGGAACCCCTCATATTTATTGTTACCAATTCGTGACCTCCTTGACGGACAGTCGATCCCGTGCGTTCGCGGCCACAATCTGTCGGACCCTCTCGCTACGTTCAGCGCGTCCACACAGGACAACTTCTCGGGGGAGAAATCATGAAAGACACAGACGTAGCCAGGGCGGTCGAATTCATCGCCGCCGAACTTCCGCGCGAGGCGTGGCCGCATTGGAATCAGGGATGGCCGCGCGAGTCCGAAGCCGCCCTTCTCGACGCGATCTTCTCGTCGCGCGCCGCCTACGGAACGCCGAAGACCGGAGTCCGCGCCGTCGTCGACCGTTGGCGCACACACCGCTCGGTAGCCGCCGGCGAACATCTCGACAGCCTGTCCGCTCTCGCCGCCTTCACCGACCGTGGCGACGAACTCGCAACGGTTCTCGGCAATCGCCAGCGCGTGCCGGGCAACTACTCCACCAAGGCCGAAGGTGTAGCTCGCGCAGCCAAGGCGCTCGTCGACGCCGGTTGCCGGTCCAGTTCCGACGTCGAGGACACCGAAAGCCTCCGCTCGGCAGTCGTCTCCGTTCCGGGCCTCGGCCCCAGGACCTTCGAAACGCTGGTGTTCTTGTCCGGGAAGTTGTCGGCAACCTCGATAGATCTGCTCGCACGGTTCGCCACCGAGGCGAGCAGCAGCGAGGAATTGTTGTCGAGCACCGACGCAACCGAATTGCTTGTTGCGGTGTCGGAACACCTCGACGTCGATGTTCGGACACTCACCCACGCTGTGTGGCGGTATCAACGCACCGCTGAACAACCGCGCCGATCGAAGAAAACGACCACCTCGCCGGCAGCGGATCCGCTCGCCGAATCGGCCTGAGAGCAGGCGGGCACATCCCGACCAGGGTGGTGTTCCCGCGAGCGATTCCACTCGCGTATCCTTTGAATTCCGCGCGCGAGTGGCGGAATTGGCAGACGCGCTGGATTTAGGTTCCAGTGTCTCAGGACGTGGGGGTTCAAGTCCCCCCTCGCGCACAACGAAGAGCCCCGCCGGATCTGATCCGGCGGGGCTTTTCAGTTCTTGATCACGTTCAGCGCTTTCGATCCTTGACCGGTGGAGTCATGTACGTCGTCCGACTCGGCGTCAGCCCCAGACGGACCGAGCTCTCCAACCACGTGATCGCCGCTGCCGTCGGATCCACAACTGGAACATGAATCCCTGTGTCATGCAGCCTGTCTCGGACTGCGCCGGTCACACCGAGCATGCCGGTACAACCGAGAACAATGGAGTCCGCCTCCCCGTTCTCCGCGGCCGCAGACGCCTGATCGGCCAGTCGATCGATCAGAACCTCCCGATAGGTGAGTCCGAGCACCGGCATGTCCACGACACGAATACTGCCCAGCCGATTGTCCAGCCCGTATCGCCGAGTGAGCGATCGAAGCATCGGCACGACATTGGGCAGGATGGTCACGACGCCGACCCGATCGCCCAGACTCATCGCCGTCAGGAAGGACGGCTCGAAGCCGCCGACCACCGGTGCGTCGATGATCTCTCGGGCGGCATGCACTCCGGGATCGGCGAAACACGTGATGAATACACCGTCGACGCCGTCAGCGGCCGCCTCTTCTACCCTCTGCACGATCCCGGGGCCGGCCAGCGCCTCGTCGTACTCACTCTCGATGCTCTCCGTTCCGGAACGCAGCGAAACGACGTCGACCCTCGTACCGGGCGCTGCCCAGTGCTCCACCTCGGCTGTCACAGCAGGCGTGAGTGTGGTGTCGATGACCGGACGAATCACTCTGATGTGCATGAACGCTCCCCTGTTGTCGGATACGCCCGAGGTTATCGATGCAGCACAGCTGGGAAAATGTGTTCAGTGCCTGGCGTTGCGGGTGAGGATGGGCATAGCGCACAGGCGCTGCGGCACGGCCTCTACGACACGCCGTGGCACGGCCTCTACGACACCGTGTCGGAGATCGCAGGGCGAGGCACTATAGCTCTCAGGTACCGTCTTAGTGTGTCCAAGAACGCTACTAAACGCCGACCTGCGCTGATTCTGCTGGTCATCGTGTCAGCCGCCGGCTGCCTCGCGCTCGGCTGGTGGCAGTGGGAGCGCTTCGAAGCCGTCGGAGGGTCCGGACAGAATCTCGGGTACGCGTTCCAGTGGCCGCTGTTCGCGGCGTTTGTCGTGTACGCGTATCGCAAGTTCGTTCAGCTCGAAGACGTGGACCCCGAAGAGGCCGAGGCCGAGGAAGCCGCCGCGGAGCCGCGTGAGATTCCCGCCGACCTCTTGCCGCAACGCCCGCAGGCCGAGTTCGACGATGTGAACCTCGACGTCGACGATCCTGAAGCCCGCCAAATGCTGGAATACAACGACTACCTTGCGCAGCTCGCCGCTCGCGAGTCCGATAGGAGCACGACGTGAGTACCGGTTCGGAAGCGAGCATCGCTACCCCCGCAGTCAACGCAGAAAAACAGAAGAAGGTTGCGTCGGCGCTGGTCCGATACCGCGTTCTCGCCTGGATCACCGGCCTCTGGCTGCTGTTCCTGACCGGTGAGATGGTCTACAAGTACCTGATTCTCGACAATTCCGCGGACGCACCGTCGTGGTTGTTCTACATCGGTCAGATCCACGGCCTGTTCTACATGCTCTACCTCGTGTTCACGATCGACTTGGCGATCAAGGCCCGGTGGAAGCCCGGGACGACGGTTGCCACCGCGCTCGCCGGCACGATCCCCTTCCTGTCGTTCGTGTTCGAGCACAAGCGAACCGCCCAGGTGAAGCAGGCTTATCAGCTCTGAGAGTTTCGAAAAGTAGAGCCCTGAACGCAGACGCGTTCAGGGCTCTACTTTTCGGATTCGGTTCAGCCGGCCAGTGCGGCCAATGCCGGAACGAGCTGCACGAGCGCGCGCCCTCGATGTGACGCCGCGTCCTTTTCGGCCGGGGTGAGTTCTGCGGCCGAGCGGGTGTCGCCGTCCGGACGGAAGATGGGGTCGTATCCGAATCCGCCGTCGCCGGCCGGTTCTCGGCCGATCACCCCGCGCCATTCGCCGCGCACGACAGTCTCGTCGCCGCCAGGGATCACCAGTGCACAGGCGGAGACGAATGCCGCGCCCCGCCGCTCGTCGGGCACGTCCCCCAGCTGAGCCAGTACCAGAGCGGTGTTCGCGCCGTCGTTCCCGTGAGTGCCCGACCACCGCGCGGACAGCACACCCGGCATCCCGTTGAGTGCATCGATCTCGACACCGGAATCATCTGCGATGCAAGCCATTCCGGTTGCAGCGGCCCCGTCACGGGCTTTGGCGAGCGCATTCTCCTCGAACGTCGCTCCGGTCTCGGGGGCTTCGGGGAACGGCGGAACCTCGTCGAGCCCGACCAGTTCGATTCCGTTCACTCCGGCGGCGTCGAGAACTCGATGAAGTTCCTTCAGTTTCTTGGCATTTCGGCTGGCAACCAATACTCGTACGCTCACAGCTCAGGCACCGAACTTCTTCTTGGGTTCCGGATTCTTCGGTTCGGGGAGCACCCCGGGATACGGCTCGGCCAACGCCTGACGCTGTATCTCGAAAAGTTGCTCACAACCCGCCAGAGCGGAGTCGAGCAGCTTGTCCAGCGTCGAGCGCGGGAAGGTGGCGCCCTCACCGGTTCCTTGAATTTCCACCAGCGTGCCGGTATCGGTGGCCACGACATTCATGTCGACCTCGGCACGCGAATCCTCTTCGTACGGAAGGTCGAGACGAACTCGCCCGTCCACGACGCCGACGCTGACGGCCGCTATGCCACACGAGATGGGCTGTGGGTCGGAAAGCAGGTCGGCTGCGCGCAGGTACGTCACGGCGTCGACCAGGGCTACGTATGCCCCCGTCACTGCCGCGGTGCGAGTGCCACCGTCGGCTTGGAGGACATCACAGTCGAGGGCGATGGTGTTCTCACCGATTGCCGCGAGATCGATGCACGCCCGAAGTGACCGGCCGATGAGTCGACTGATCTCCTGCGTGCGTCCGCCGACCTTGCCCTTGACCGATTCGCGGCCACTGCGTGTGTGCGTGGCGGCCGGAAGCATCGCGTATTCGGCTGTCAGCCAACCCAAGCCGGAGCCCTTGCGCCAGCGGGGTACACCTTCTTCGACACTGGCCGTGCACATGACGCGTGTGTTCCCGAACTCGACCAGAACGGATCCGGCCGGATGACTGGTGAACCCGCGGGTGATCTTGACCGTGCGGAGCTCGTCGTCCGCCCTACCGTCTTCTCGTGTAGTCACCTTCGTGAGCCTAGCGGTCGCCCGGTCGGCGCTGCATCGAATGTGAGGGGAATCAGATGTCGTAGACACTTCCGGCGGAGACGGCATGAACCGGTCCGGAGAATTCGGATTTCGCTTCGGCGATCACGTCTTCACGCGATGTCCACGGCGGGATGTGGGTGAGGAGAAGTTCCTTGACGCCGGCGAGCGCAGCCACACGGCCGGCTTCCTTGCCGGAGAGATGGACTCCCTCAGGTCGATCGGGGCTGTCGGTCCACGACGCTTCGGAGAGCAACACGTCTGCACCACGCGCGAGTTCGACGACGTTGTCGCACATACCGGTGTCGCCTGTATAGACGAGCACGCGGCCGTCGGCGCCGGTGAACCGGAATCCGTAAGCCTCGGGTGGATGATTCATCCGACGGGCGACGACGCTCAGTTCTCCGAATGTCACCGGCTCGTTCTCGGCCCAGAGCCGGACGTCGATGGTGTCGGAGATGTCGTCCATCTCGCCGGCGCACTCGGCGGAGGACACTCCGATGCGGCACGCGGTGTCGGTGGGGCCGTAAACCAGAGCCCGTCCGACCGGCGGGTTGGGGTGATAGCGACGCCAGACCAGCAGGCCGGGCATGTCCAGACAGTGGTCCGCATGAAGGTGCGAAAGCAGGATGGTTACCTCGCCCGGATCGGCGTATCGCTGCAACGCCCCAAGAACTCCCGGGCCGAAGTCGATCACGAGCGGCGGAGTTCCCGGTGCCGTGAGCAGGTATCCCGAAGCCGGTGAATCCGGACCCGTGACGCTGCCGGAACACCCCAGGACGGTCATGCGCATACCGGTCATGCTGCCACGTCTACCCGTCTGGGAAAAAGCTCTTGGTGGTTTTGGCGCGTCGAAGTCACACAGCAGTGAGGGTGTGACCCACGTCCGTTCAGAAACTCGGTGGTCGAACGGCCGGCGTCGACCCTGCGCGCTTGGCCCTCTCCCCCGACGTCAGCGCCCAGGCGGCCACCACGCCGCCGATCGCTCCGAACAGATGTCCTTGCCAGGAAACCCGTGGATCGCTCGGCAGTACGCCCCACAGCACTCCGCCGTACACGACGAAGACGGCAACGCCGATCAGGATCTGGGTGAAGCTGCGCGTGAAGAACCCGCGCACCAGCAGGTAGGTGACCCAGCCGAAGATCAGCACGGACGCACCCACGTGATTCGAGTTCGAGCCGGCGAACAACCAGGTCCCGACACCGCCGATCACCCAGATGATGCCGGTCGCCGCGAGTCCGCGCGCGATTCCCGTCACCAGCACGAGGTATCCGAGAATCAGCACCGGAATGGTGTTGGCGATCAGATGGCCCCAGTCGTCGTGAAGTACCGGGGCGAACAGGATTCCCCACAGACCGTCGAGCGTGCGCGGGGTGACGCCGGCATTCTGAACATTCTGACCGGAGATGACATCCACGATCTCGATCACGTAGAGCAGGATCGCGAAGCCGCCCACCAATACGGCCGACTGCTTCCACACCGAGGGCGGACCGGATTTCGGTGCCGGCGTCCGGGTGCCGAAGTCCGGATTGTTGAAATCCATCGTCATCGTGTGCGTCCTCCACCGTCGATCCGGTTTTTCTGATTCGCTCACTGGCGACCAGGCTCAATTCGAGATTACCGCCGACACCAGGAGTGCTGCCTAGAGAAATGCGGACGGGAAGAGTTCGCGGTAGCTCGGGATTCCGGCCACCGACGTGGCGTCCAGAATCGCTGTGACGATCGCACGTTCGACCACCTGCGCCGAAGCTGCGCACACCGCGTCGAGTACGGGCAGATCGTTCGGGAAGGCGGCCGGAACCGCGATCTCCGAATTCGGCTTGTGATCACCGGTAGCGAGGGCGAAGATCGTGTCGCCGTCGAGCGGCGAATGTGCGGGCCGAATCGCACGAGCCAGACCGTCGTGACCTGCGACAGCGACGCGTCGGCACCCGGCTTTGGTCAGGGCGGCGTCGGTGGCGACCACACCGATCGTGGTGTTGAGGACGGTTCCCTTGGCCGCGACGGCGTTGGCTGCCGCGAGTTCGGACGCGTCGGGAGGCCTGAGTCCGAAAGATTCCGCGCCGTCCGAGCCGATGCCCCACGGCAAACCTGTTCGCGGATCGAAGACCGAACCCACGGGATTCGCCACGATCAAGGCGGAGACCGTCGTCCCCTCGGCGGGGCCGTCGGCGATCACGACGCTGGCCGTTCCCACCCCACCTTTGAGCGCTCCGGCTCTGGCACCTACCCCGGCGCCGACCGTGCCCGTGGCGAATTCGCGCGAAGCGGTGTCGGCAGCGAGGAATCCGAAGTCTCCGGTCGGACGAACGTTCCAGTCCCCAACCGGCAGATCGAAGATCACGGCGCCGGGCACGATCGGTACCACCTGACCAGGAGCGCCCATCGCGATCCCGTGATCGTGTTCCTCGAGCCAGCGCATCACTCCGTCGGCCGCGGCAAGTCCGTAGGCACTACCGCCGGTCAACAGCACGGCATTGACCTGCTGGACCGAATGGCTCGGGTCGAGCAGATCGGTCTCGCGGGTACCCGGACCGCCGCCCCGGACGTCGACTCCGGCAACCACACCGGCCGACGCGAGCACGACCGTGCAGCCGGTGGCTGCGCCGCTTCCGAGAGTGGCTCCCTCGTCGAGCTTGTGGTGATGACCGACGGCGAGGCCGGCGACATCTGTCAGTGAATCAGTGGGCCCGGTCCGCGTCGTGGTCATGGCATGAGCGCCTGGACGAGGGAGTCCTGCATCCACGTCAACCAGTGATAGACGTCGAGATGCGGGGCTCGCGGGTCGTCGGGTTCGAGGCTCTCCGGGGTGTCGGCGTCGATGCCGAGATTGGTGCCGAGCGCGAGACGGACGTCGTTGAGCGAGGACAGCCAGGCGTCGGCCTGTTCCTGCGTGAGAACGACCTTGCCGCCTGCCTCGGGAAGCGAAGCCAAAAGCATTCGAGCGGACTCACGTTTGGCGTCGATGATCTCGGGCTCGTGCAAACTTCGCAGCGCACCGTTGACATTGGCACCCGCGTCGTCGAGATCGTCACTGTCCGGAGCGACCTTGTCCGGATCGGTGCGCTGGAAGTCGGGAAGCAAACGTGCCAACACCGGATTGTCCGGGGTCTCCGAATTTCCGGTGCGAAGGCCCGTCAGCGCGGCGAGCTCGTCCTGCGGCGCCGAAGACGCACGCTCGTCGAGAAGCCCGGTCACCGACTCCACGAGCGAGCGCAGAACTGCCGCCTCGTGGCCGTCCATCTCGGACTTGAACTTGACTCCGCCAAGTGAACTCTTCCTACTCCACGTCCGCACGCGTCGGACTCCCGTCTACGAGTTAGGCGAACAAATCGGTCGAAAAAGGCTTTTCTCAGGTGTCGTCGCGTTGCATCGTGGCCCAGAGACCGGCAGCGTGGAGGCGACGGACATCGGCCTCCATCTTGTCGCGCGATCCGCTCGAGACCACGGCCTTGCCCTCCGAATGGACCTGCATCATCAGGTCGGTGGCCTTGGCTTTGCTGTAACCGAACAACTTCTGGAACACGTAGGTCACGTAGTGCATGAGATTGACCGGGTCGTCCCAGACGATGGTCACCCAGGGCCGATCGGCGGCCTCGATGGTCGCCACAGCCTCCGACTGCTCGGGCGTGGCTTGAGGAGAGGAAGCCGTAGCGCCTCTCATCGTTACGTTCGCCGAGTAAGTGCCGGACACGGTCGCGCCGCCGAAAACCATGTATCCAGGGTACGGCGCGACGAGAGGCGACAACACCCACCCACGTCGTCTCGCGCATAGAGTTGTGTGCGTGCCTACGCAAATTTCCGACATCCGCGACGCCGGTGCCAGCACCGCACTGCTCACCGATCAGTACGAACTGACCATGCTCTCGGCGGCTCTCGCCGACGGATCTGCCTTCCGTAACTGCAGTTTCGAGGTATTCGCACGGCGGCTGCCAGACGGTCGTCGCTACGGCGTCGTCGCCGGTACCGAACGCCTGCTCGACGCACTCGAGCAGTTCCGGTTCGGTGAACCGGAACTGGCGATCGTTGCGAAATTCCTTGACGACACGACGGTCGAGTGGCTGCGCAACTATCGATTCTCCGGTGACATCGACGGCTACCGCGAGGGCGACTTCTACTTCCCCGGATCACCGATTCTCTCGGTCCGCGGAACTTTCGCCGAGTGCGTCATCCTCGAAACCTTGATTCTCTCGATCCTCAACCACGACAGCGCGATCGCTTCGGCCGCAGCCCGCATGGTGAGCGCAGCGGGTGGCCGACGGATGATCGAGATGGGCTCGCGTCGCACACACGAACAGGCAGCCGTCGCCGCTTCACGTGCCGCCTATCTCGCCGGGTTCGACGCCACCTCCAACCTCGAAGCCGCGCGGCGTCACGACGTACCCAGCGCGGGTACCAGTGCACACGCCTTCACTCTCCTGCACACCACCGAAGACGGTCCGGACGAGGCAGCGGCATTCCGCGGTCAGGTCGCGGCACTCGGCGTATCCACCACGTTGCTCGTCGATACCTACGACATCACCGAGGGTGTGAAAACGGCTGTCGCCGTTGCCGGTCCCGAACTGGGCGGAGTTCGCATCGATTCCGGTGATCTCGGCGTCCTGGCTCGCCAGGTACGGCAACAACTCGACGACCTCGGTGCCACCAAGACGCGCATCGTCGTCTCCGGCGACCTGGACGAGTACGCCATCGCGGCCCTGCGGGCCGAACCCGTCGACTCGTACGGCGTCGGCACTTCACTGGTCACCGGATCGGGCGCGCCCACAGCGGGCATGGTCTACAAGTTGGTCGAGGTGGGCGGGATCGCCGTCGAGAAGAGAAGCACCAACAAGGCATCTCGTGGCGGCGCCAAGAAGGCACTGCGCGTGGTGCGTCCGACCGGAACGATCGTCGAGGAAGTCATCTACCCCGCCGGCTCGCCCGCTCCGGTTTCCGAGGCGGACGGCGCGACCGAATTGTTGATCCCGTTGGTTCGCGAAGGCAAAGTCGTCGAGAGCGCACCGACGCTCGAAGAGAGCCGCGCAGTTCTGAAGGCTGGGCTCGTGAGCCTGCCGTGGGAAGGACTCAAGCTCTCGCGCGGAGACTCGGCAGTGCCCGTTCGATTCTCCGGAGGTGAGCACCGGTGAGTGCAAAAGCACTGATCGTCGTCGACGTTCAAAATGATTTCTGCGAAGGTGGTGCTCTCGCGGTCGACGGCGGTGCTGCCGTTGCAGCGGCCGTCAACGATTTCGTCAACTCCCACGAGTACGACGCCGTAGTCGCGACTCGCGATTTTCACATCGACCCTGGGGCGCATTTCTCCGAGACTCCCGACTTCGTCGACAGTTGGCCGGTTCACTGCGTCGTCGGGACGGCCGGCGCCGAGTTCCATCCGGCGTTCGACGCCTCTGTCGCCGGTTCGGCGATCTTCTCCAAGGGCGCCTACAGCGCGGCCTATTCCGGTTTCGAGGGAGTAACCGAGGACGGCACGACGCTCGAGGACTGGCTCCGCGCCCACGAGATCACCGACGTCGACGTGATCGGCATCGCCACGGATCACTGTGTCAAGGCCACGGCCGTCGACGCCGCGCGCGCGGGGTTCGCCACGACAGTTCTTCTCCCCTTCACCGCTGGTGTGTCGACCGCCACGATCGAGTCGGCATTGGTGCAGATGCAGGAGGCGGGAGTGCAGCTGATCGGGCGAGACGAGGCGTCGTCGGAAGAAGACTCGAATGCCGGGGAACTACCCCGGGAATCATCCGTGGACGTTTCTGACGTAGGGATCCATTAACCTTCGTGGGTGGCCGATCAACTCCCGAACGTTCCCGAACTGCTCCAGACAGCGGTGCGGTCGCTCGGCGGTGCCGAACGAACCAGTCAGCTGACGATGGCGTCCGCCGTGGCGCACTCGATCGACACCGGCGAGCATCTTGCCGTCCAGGCCGGCACCGGTACCGGTAAGTCGCTCGCCTACCTCGTTCCGAGCCTGCGCCACGCGGTCGAATCGGGACGCACCGTGGTCGTGTCCACCGCCACCATCGCGCTTCAGCGTCAGCTCGTCGATCGAGATCTGCCGCGGCTCGCCGACGCACTGAAGAAGCCACTCGGCCGACGCGCCGAGTTCGCAATCCTCAAGGGCCGCAACAACTACCTGTGCATGAACAAGATCCACACCGGCGCGTCCGAGCAGCCACCCGAGGACGAGTTGTTCGATCCGTTCACGGTCTCGCGTCTCGGCCGGGAGGTCGTACGCCTTACCGAATGGTCCTCCGACACCGAAACCGGTGATCGTGACGAATTGGTGCCGGGCGTGTCCGATCAGGCGTGGCGGCAGGTCAGCGTCACCTCCCGCGAGTGCATCGGCAAGAACCAGTGCCCGGTCGGTGAGGACTGCTTCGCCGAGCGGGCCCGAGTCGAGGCGTCGAAAGCCGACGTCGTGGTCACCAACCACGCACTGCTCGCCATCGACGCCATCACCGGCATCCAGATCCTTCCCGACCACGACGTCGTGGTGATCGACGAGGCCCACGAGTTGGTCGACCGCGTCACCGGCGTTGCCACGGCTGATCTCACTGCCGCCTCGATCAGTGCCGCGGCCAGGCGCTGCGGCAAGATCGCCGAAGAACAGGACGCCGACCGACTCGAAGCTGCCGGCGAGGGTTGGGCGGGGCTCCTCGAAGAATTACGGCCAGGTCGATGGGAAGGCCTCCCGGACGGGGCGGCGCCCGCACTGGCCGCGATCCGCGACGCGGCCTGGTCGCTGCGCACCGCTATCGGCCCGGCCAAACCGGGTATGGCGGCCGCAGACCCCGAAGCCGCTGCCGCCCGCAACGCCGCGCTCTCGTCCGTCGACGACGTCCACGACAGCGCCGTGCGCATTCTCACTGCTTTCGACGAACCCGACCCGGCCAAGCGCAAGGACGTCGTCTGGCTGTCCTCGGACGAGTTCCGCGGATCGGTGCGGCGCTCCGTCCGGATGGCTCCGCTCTCGGTCGGCGGGTTGCTGCGCTCGCGACTGTTCGCCGAATCCACCGTCGTTCTCACTTCCGCGACACTGACCGTCGGCGGATCGTTCGACGGGCTCGCCGTCAACTGGGGTCTCCCCGCCGAATCGTCCGCGCGCCCCGACTCGGGTACCGCCATCGGAACCGAAGCCCCTTCCGACGCTTCGGCTTTCCGCTGGAACTCGCTCGACGTCGGGTCGCCGTTCGACCATGCCAAGGCCGGCATCATCTACATTGCCCGCCACCTGCCCACGCCCGGCCGCGACGGCCTCTCCCCGGTCTATCTCGACGAGATCGCCGAACTTGTCGAGGCTGCGGGCGGACGCACCCTCGGCTTGTTCTCGTCGATGCGCGCCGCCAAAGCCGCGTCCGAGGCCATGCGCGAACGCCTCGACACACCGATCCTGTGTCAGGGGGACGACGCCACCGGCACCCTCGTCAAGGCCTTCGCCAAGGACGAACCCACGTCACTGTTCGGCACGTTGTCCCTGTGGCAGGGCGTCGATGTTCCGGGGCCGTCGCTGAGCCTCGTCATCTTGGACCGGATTCCGTTCCCGCGCCCGGACGACCCACTGCTGATGGCCCGCCAACAAGCCATCGAATCCCATGGCGGTAACGGCTTTCTCAGCGTCTCGGCCAATCACGCGGCGCTGCTCCTGGCACAGGGCGTGGGCCGTCTGCTTCGCAGCACCGACGACAAGGGCGTGGTCGCCGTGCTCGATCCGCGTCTGGCCACGGCGAGGTACGCGGGTTACCTTCGCGCATCACTGCCTCCGTTCTGGGAGACGACCAACCCCGAAGTCGTCCGCAAGGCACTCACCCGCATCCGCGACTCGCGTCCCTGACCGACGTTTCACCCGGGCACAATTCTGCCCCGGTACCGACCGAACGGCCCGGGGCAGAACGCACAACGTCAGACGTTCGGTGTGGTCACCAATCCGAGTTCGGACGCATTGACCAACAACCGGTGATGTGGCAGAACCCGTACGGTGTAGCCGACGGAGCCGGAGACCGGAAGGGCGACCTCGGCTTCGAAGATCTCGGTTCCGTCCTCGGCGCCGAAGTGTGTCATCGGGAACGTCACCACGTCGGTGAGTTCCTCGCCCGGGCTGACGCGTCCGAGAACTGCCTGAACCTCGACATCCGAGACCGACAAGCCGCCGAGGCGGACCTTGGCCGTCAACGAGATGGTCGCACCGATCTCCGGAGTGTCCGGCAGGCCGGAACCGTCCACCTGCTCGACGGCGACCGACGGCCACTGCGATTCGATGCGGCGACGGAACTCGGCCACCTCACGCGCACCGGCAAAATCATCCGCCACTACCGCTCGAGCTGATTCCGCCGAAGGGGCGTAGTAGTCGACCGCGTAGTCACGAACCATGCGTGATGCCAACACCTTCGGGCCCAGGTTTTCGAGGGTGTGGCGAACCCTCTCGACCCAGCGCGTCGGCAGATCGGCTGCATCACGGTCGTAGAACGTCGGCAGCACCGCGTGCTCGAGAAGTTCGTAGAGCGCGCTGGCTTCCAGATCGTCACGCCGCACGTCGTCGAGAACACCGTCGGCCGTCGGAATGGCCCACCCGTTCTCGCCGTCGTACATCTCGTCCCACCATCCGTCACGAATGGAGAGGTTGAGTCCACCGTTGAGCGCGGATTTCATGCCGGAAGTACCGCATGCCTCGAGTGGGCGAAGCGGGTTGTTGAGCCACACGTCGCAGCCCCAGTAGAGGTAGCGGGCCATGGACATGTCGTAGTCGGGCAGGAAGACGATGCGGTGACGGACATCCGCTTCGTCGGCGAACCGTACGACCTGCTGAATGAGTGCCTTGCCACCGTCGTCGGCGGGGTGCGACTTACCGGCCACCACCAACTGCACCGGACGCTGCTCGTCGAGCAACATCGCACGCAGACGCTCGGGATCACGCAGCATGAGCGTCAACCGCTTGTACGTCGGAACGCGCCTGGCGAATCCGACGGTCAAAACGTTGGGATCGAAAACTCCAGTGGTCCAGCCGAGTTCAGCCTCGGTCGCGCCGCGTTCCAGCCACGATGCCCGGACGCGACGACGAACTTCGTCGACCAACTTGCCGCGCAACGCATTACGTGTTTCCCACAGTTCCGTGGCCGACAACTCGTGCAGGCGCTCCCACCCGCGCGCTTCTTCGAGTTGCTCCTGCCCGACGATCCGCCTGGCCACGTCCATCCACTCCGGCGCCGCCCACGTCGGTGCGTGCACACCGTTGGTGACCGAACCGATCGGCACCTCGTCGGCGTCGAATCCCGGCCAGAGTCCGTTGAACATGTCGCGGCTGACGATGCCGTGCAACTTCGAGACGCCGTTCGCGCGCTGCCCCAGACGAAGGCCCATGTGCGCCATGTTGAAGATCGACGGATCGGATTCGCGCCCCATCCCGACGATGCGGTCGACGGTCAGGCCAGGAAGCAACGTCGATTCGTTCTCGCCGTTCGTGCCGCCGAAGTAATGACGGACCAGATCTGCCGGGAAGCGGTCGATTCCGGCAGGTACCGGGGTGTGCGTCGTGAAGACGGTTCCGGCTCGAACCGCGGCCAGAGCGGAATCGAAGTCCAGACCACTGGTGGTGACAAGTTCCCGAATCCGTTCGATACCGAGGAATCCGGCATGCCCCTCGTTCATGTGGAACACCTCGGGATCGGGCAATCCGTAAGCCGCGGTGTAGGCGCGGACCGCGCGCACGCCGCCGATACCCGCGAGGATCTCCTGCTTGATGCGGTGATCCTGGTCCCCGCCGTAGAGGCGGTCCGTGACGCCGCGAAGGTCCGCGTCGTTCTCGGCGATGTCGGAATCGAGCAGCAGCAACGGCACTCGGCCGACCTGAGCGATCCACACTCGCGCACGAAGCACACGGCCACCGGGCATGGCCACGTGAATGACGACCGGAGATCCGTCGTCGGAGGCCGGGCCTGCGTCCGTCAGCAAACGAAGAGGCAACCCTTGAGGGTCGTGGGGTGGGTAGTGCTCGGCCTGCCAACCGTCGGCGGTCAGCGACTGGCGGAAGTACCCGGATCGGTAGAGCAGTCCGACGCCGATGAGCGGCAGCCCGAGATCGGACGCGGCCTTGAGATGATCACCGGCAAGGATGCCCAATCCACCGGAGTAGTTGGGCAGAACTTCACTGACCCCGAACTCCATGGAGAAGTACGCGATTCCGCCGGCCAACGACGTGCCCTTGGCCTGCTGGGACTGATACCAGCGCGGCGTACTCAGGTAAGCGTCGAGATCGGCTGCTGCAGTGTCGAGGTCACCGAGAAATGCCTCGTCGCTGCAGAGTTCGTCGAGCCGGGCGGGGTCGACTTCCCCGAGCATCCGGACCGGGTCGAACTGGACTGCTTGCCAGAGTTCGGGGTCGAGTCGCGAGAACAAATCCTGTGTCTCGGGATGCCACGACCAACGAAGGTTGGTGGACAGGGGGCCGAGCGCGGCAAGGCGCTCCGGAAGGTGGGCTCGGACAGTGAACCGACGCAAGGCTTTCACCCCGCGAACCCTAGTCGAGTTCCTTGCACTCTGTCTGGTGGAACCTCACGTCCGAGCCGACCTGACCACCGACAGACCCGGCTTCGCCGTTATCAGCGCTCCGGCGCGACACCCACTACGGTTGAACCGGCGAAAGAAAGTTTTACCGCGATCCATCACCAGAAATGGAGCTTCCCGTGTCAGGACGCCTCGGTATCGACGACGTGGTACCCGAGATCTCGGGTAACTATCCGGCAAAGGCCGTGGTCGGTGAAGTCTTTCCGGTGCATGCCACCGTGTGGCGAGAAGGCCACGACGCCATTTCCGCAACTCTGGTGGTGCGTGGTCCGCGCGGAACCAAGCCGCTGCGTATTCCGATGGATCCCGGCACCGAACCGGACACCGTCAACGCGGTGTTCACGCCGTCCGCCGAAGGCATGTGGTCGTTCCGGATCGAGGCGTGGAGCGATCCCATCGCCACCTGGAAGCACGCGGTGGAAGCAAAGCTGGCCGTCGGGCAGGGCGCTGTCGAGCTGGCCAACGACCTGGAAATCGGTGCGCGCCTGTTCGAACAGGCCGCGCACGAGGTGCCGCGGGGCAACAGGTCCCGGCTCGAGGCCGTCACGGCGTCGCTGCGCAGCGATCAGGCGCTGACTGCTCGCGTCGCTCCGGCCTTCGCCTCCGACGTGGCCGAATTGCTCCGCGCCACTCCGCTCCGCGAACTGGTCACCAAGGGCGAGTCCCACCCCGTCGTCGTCGATCGCAACCGTGCACTGTTCGGCTCCTGGTACGAGTTCTTCCCCCGCTCGACGGGCGGTTGGGACGAGAACGGGGTCCCGCAACACGGCACGTTCCGCACCTCGGCCGAGGACCTGCCCCGCATCGCGGCAATGGGTTTCGACGTCGTCTACCTACCGCCGATCCACCCCATCGGGGAGATCAATCGCAAGGGGCGCAACAACACCCTCACCCCCGAGCCCGGTGACGTCGGTTCGCCCTGGGCCATCGGCTCGGTCGACGGCGGGCACGACGCAGTCCACCCTCAGCTCGGCACCCTCAAGGATTTCAAAGCCTTCGTCGCCACCGCTCGCAAGCTCGATCTCGAAGTGGCACTGGATCTCGCGCTGCAGTGCGCCCCGGATCATCCGTGGGCCAAGAAGCATCCGGAATGGTTCAACGTCCTTCCCGACGGCACCATCGCCTACGCCGAAAACCCACCCAAGAAGTATCAGGACATCTACCCGATCAACTTCGACACCGATCCTCGCGGCCTCGACAAGGAGATCCTGCGAGTCGTCCGTCACTGGATCAGCGCCGGTGTCAAGATCTTTCGGGTCGACAACCCGCACACCAAACCGCCCAACTTCTGGGAGACGCTGATCTCGGAGGTCAAGAAGACCGACCCCGACGTCCTGTTCCTCGCCGAGGCATTCACCCGTCCGGCACGCATGTACGGTCTGGCGCGACGCGGATTCACCCAGTCGTACACGTACTTCACCTGGCGAGTGGCGAAATGGGAACTCACCGAATTCGGTAACGAGCTGGCGGCGAAGGCCGACGAAGCCCGACCGAACCTCTTCGTGAACACCCCGGACATTCTGCACGAATCCCTCCAACACGGTGGGCCCGGAATGTTCGCTCTACGAGCAGCTCTCGCCGCTACACTGGCGCCGACCTGGGGCGTCTACTCCGGTTACGAACTTTACGAACACCAAGCCGTTCGCCCCGGCAGCGAGGAATACCTCGACTCCGAGAAGTACGAACTCCGTCCGCGCCGTTTCGCCGAAGCAGCAGCGCGAGGCGAATCTCTCGAGCCGTGGATCACCGCGCTCAACCGCATCCGGCGTGCACACCCCGCCCTGCAGCAGCTGCGGAACCTGCACTTTCACCACATCGACAACGACGCACTGATCGCGTTCTCGAAGTTCGACGCCTCGACCGGCGACGCCGTCCTGACGGTGATCAACCTCAACCCGTTCGCGGCGGAGGAGGGCACTGTCTGGTTGGACATGCCGGCACTCGGACGCGAGTGGCACGACCACATGACCGTGCTCGACGAAGTAACCGGTGAGCAGTTCAATTGGGGCCAGGCCAATTTCGTCCGGCTCGAGCCCTGGCGTTCGGTGGCGCACATCCTCGCGCTCCCACCCGTTCCGTATCCGGCCCGGATCTCTCTGGCCTACCAAGCACGCAACGCGCACCGCGCGAGTGGAGGCAAGTGATGCCAACAGACAAGTCCCCTTCGGGTATCGCCCCGGACAGTCACGATCTGGATCTGCTGGCACGCGGTGAACATCACGATCCACACAGCGTCCTCGGCGCACATCCCCACGCCGACGGGACCGTTCTGCGAGCGCTGCGTCCCCACGCCGAGTCCGTCAGCGCAGTCATCGGCGGCAAAAGCTTTCCCCTCGAACATGTTTCGAACGGCATCTTCGCTGCCTTGGTCCCCTATCCCGACCTGATCGACTATCGCTATTCGGTGACGTACCCGGGTGGACACACCGTTCTCGCGGCTGACCCGTACCGATTCCTGCCAACCCTCGGCGAACTCGACCTACACCTGTTCGGCGAGGGTCGACACGAACGCCTGTGGGACATCCTCGGTGCACACCCGCGTTCTTACGAAACGCCGGACGGACCCGTCGACGGTACCTCGTTCGCCGTCTGGGCTCCGGCCGCCCGCGGTGTGACCGTCGTCGGCGATTTCGACGGGTGGGGAGGGCAATTCGCTCCCATGCGCGTCCTCGGCTCCACCGGAGTCTGGGAGATCTTCCTGCCCGACATCGCAGTCGGTTCGCTGTACAAGTTCCGAGTCCACGGACACGACGGCTCGGTTCGCGACAAGGCAGATCCGATGGCGTTCGGTACCGAGGTTCCACCGGCGACGGCCTCACGGGTGACCACCAGTTCCCATGTGTGGAACGACGCTGCCTGGCTGGAAACCCGTGCAGGTGTCGACCCTTCGCAGTCGCCGATGAGTGTGTACGAGGTGCATCTCGGATCGTGGCGCCCCGGTCTCGACTACCGGCAGATGGCCGAACAGCTGGCGGAGTACGTCACCGCAACCGGATTCACCCATGTCGAACTGCTGCCGGTCTCCGAGCACCCGTTCGGCGGATCGTGGGGATACCAGGTCACGTCGTACTACGCACCGACGTCCCGCTTCGGCACGCCCGACGATTTCCGGTGGTTCGTGGACCACCTGCACGCCGCAGGAATCGGCGTCATCGTCGACTGGGTACCCGCGCATTTCCCCAAGGACGAGTGGGCGCTGGCCCGTTTCGACGGAACTCCCCTGTACGAGCATGCCGATCCGCGACGCGGCGAGCAGTTGGACTGGGGCACATACGTATTCGACTTCGGCCGCCGCGAGGTCCGGAACTTCCTCGTCGCCAACGCGCTCTTCTGGCTCGAGGAGTTTCACATCGACGGACTGCGCGTCGACGCCGTCGCATCGATGCTGTACCTGGACTACTCACGTCCGGAAGGTGGGTGGACTCCCAACATTCACGGTGGCCGCGAGAATCTCGAAGCCGTTGCGTTCCTGCAGGAGATGAACGCAACCGTCCACAAGAACCATCGAGGTGTCGTCACCGTCGCCGAGGAGTCGACGGCGTGGCCCGGAGTCACTCGGGCAACCAATGTCGGTGGCCTCGGGTTCAACATGAAGTGGAACATGGGGTGGATGCACGACACCCTCGGGTTCCTCGGTCACGACCCGGTGCACCGGACCTACCACCATCACGAGATCACTTTCTCGCTGATGTACGCGTGGAGCGAGAACTACCTGCTACCGATCAGCCACGACGAGGTGGTGCACGGCAAGGGGACTCTGTGGACCCGGATGCCCGGCAACGACTTCGCCAAGGCGGCCGGTCTTCGGTCACTGCTTGCGTACATGTGGGCGCATCCGGGCAAGCAACTGCTGTTCATGGGACAGGAGTTCGGCCAGAGCGCGGAATGGTCCGAAGAACGCGGCCTCGACTGGTGGCAGCTCGACGATCAGTACACCGGCACTCTCCATCGCGGCGTCCAGCGACTGGTCGGCGATCTCAACTCCGCGTACCGACGCCATCCGGCGATGTGGACCCTCGACACCTCGCCCGGTGGATACTCCTGGATCGACGCCAACGACACCGAGAACAACGTCCTCAGTTTTCTGCGTTACGGTACTGACGGTTCGATTGTCGCCTGCCTGTTCAACTTTTCGGGCAGTGAGCACTCGAGCTACCGCGTCGGGCTACCAGAGCCCGGCCGATGGGTGGAAATTCTCAACACCGATGCCGAGGTGTACGGCGGCTCCGGAGTCGGGAACCTCGGAGCGGTCACGGCAACGTCGCGTTCGTGGCACGGTCGGCCAGCCTCCGCACAGGTGGCGCTGCCAGCTGCTGGAGCGATTTGGATAAGTCTGGAGCGTTGATGGTCGGCCGGCGAGTAGTCATTGTCACGTCGTCACTGTTGGCGGTGGCCGCACTGCTCGCCGGTTGTGCCGGCGGAACGAACGGTCACGCCGTCTCGATTTATCACGACCCGTTCCGTGTTGCCGGACTCGACGCGACAGCGGGACCAAGTGGGTTGCGTCCGGGAGCCCCCAACGCCGACCGAGCAATTACCGGTACCGACGGCGGGGACATCGACGCCCTGGCGGCCAACGCGATCACCGACATCGAAACCTACTGGGCCGCCGAGTACCCGGCTCTGTTCGACAAGCCCTTCGAGCCGGTCGACGAGCTGATCTCGTGGGACCCCACCGAATCGAACGGACCGGACTTCTGCGAGGAGACCACCGAAGAACTCATCAACGCCGGGTACTGCAGCATCGATCACACCATCGGTTGGGATCGCGAACTGCTGCTGCCCGAGGTTCGAGAGAAGTTCGGCGAAGTGGCCGTCGCGTTCATCTTTGCGCACGAGTACGGCCACGCGGTTCAACGCAAAGCCGGGATCGTCGGCGGTAAACGAGATGCGGCCCTGGTTCGAGAACAGCAAGCCGACTGTTTCGGTGGTGCCTTCCTGCGGCACGTCGCGGAGGACAAGGCCGCACACTTCACGATGAACACCTCCGACGGACTCAACAAGGTGTTGGCGTCGGCCGTCGCCATCCGCGACGAAGACCCTAATGATCCTGAGAGCCATCATGGTTCGGCTTTCGAGCGCGTCACCGCCACTCAGATCGGCTTCACCGACGGCGCCGGTGCGTGCGCGAAGATGGACGCCGACGAAATCGAGTCACGACGCGCAGACCTCCCGCAGCAGTTCGCCGAAGGCAACGATTCCGGAGAACTGCCCGTCACCGAGGCAACTCTCGACGAGTTCGTGAAGACCTTCCAAGCGATCTTCGATCTGCCCGAGCCGCCGAAGGTCGTGTTCACCGGCGCCGACACCGGGTGCAGCGATGCCGTTGCGACCGAACCCGTGTCCTACTGCCCGTCGACGAACACCATCGGAATCAGCGTCGACGACCTTGCCGAGCGCGGCACGCCGGGTCGCGTCGGGCGACGTGAGTTGATCCAGACCAACATCACCGGTGACTACAACGCCTACGTCCTGCTCGCGTCGAGGTACACCCTCGCGATGCAGAAGGAGAACGGCCAATCTCTCGACACCCCGCAGACGGCCTTGCGCGCCGCCTGCCTGTCCGGCGTCATCACCGCAGCGCTCAGTCCCACCAACGCGGCGGCGTCCGGAGCACAGGTCACACTCTCCCCCGGCGACCTCGACGAAGCCGTATCGGGGCTGCTGACCGACGGCCTCGCCGCCAGTGACGTCAACGGTGAGACGGTTCCGAGTGGGTTTGCGCGCGTCGACGCGTTCCGGACCGGTGTACTCGGCGGCCGGGAAGTGTGCGACAGCCGCTACACGGAGTAGCGGCTGCCGGTCCACACGTCAGTAGAGAGCGGAAGCCAACTTACGTCGGGCCGCTATGACGATCGGTTCTGCCGGGTCGAACAGTTCGAACAGTTCGAGCAAGCGCGTCCGAGCAGCAGCCTTGTCGTCGCCGGCAGTTCGCGAGACCACCGAGATCAAGCGGGCGAACGACGCCTCGGGTTGCTGGGCGAACATTTCCAGGTCGGCCGCAGCGAACTGCAATTCGAGATTGGACGGATCAGCATCCGCGGCCGCAATCGACTCGGGATCGACGCCTTGAACCCGAGCCATGAACTTCACCTGGCGGACAGCGCTCTTGGCCTCCGCGTTGTTGGGTTCGGCGTCGAGAATCACCTGGTACGCGGCGATGGCGGCGTCGAGATCGCCCTCGTCCAGCGCGGTTTCAGCTGCGACGAAGCGAGGATCCTCGGCCTCCTCCACGGGCTCGTCACCGTCGGGCACAGGCCCACTCAACTTGCCCTCGACAGCTTGGAGCACTGCGTCGAACCACTGACTGAGCTGCGCCTCCGGCTGAGCGCCCTGGAAATCGGCCAATGGCTGACCTGCCGCGACGGCAACAACCGTCGGCACCGACTGGACGCCGAACGCCTGCGCGATACGAGGGCTCACGTCGACGTCGACGTTGGCAAGAATCCACTTGCCGCCGGCACGCGCGGCCAATGATTCGAGAACTTCGGTGAACACGACCGAGGGCTCGTATGCGCGGCCACCGATGTTGACGATGACCGGCACCTGGCTCGACTTGAGCAGGACTTCGCTTTCGAAGTTCTCCTCGGTCACCTCGATCACTGCCCCGGAGACAGCAGAAACGGCCCCGTCGCCGCTGGTGTTACGCGGCGGTGGTGGGGCCGTGGCCCGCTCTTTGAAGGCGGACAAGTCGACTGCGCCGCTCATGGCGGCAGCAACTGCGGACGAACGCGCGGGGGGCCTGGAACCTGGTCGAGTCACGACTCCCAGTTTGTCACGAGTTGCGCGGAGCTACGTAGAGGGATGCAGCACTCAGACGAGCGCAGCGTTTCCCTTGGATGCCTCGAACTCCGTGGACAGTTCGCCGAGCTTGCCGTTTCGCACTGCCCAGCGCTCGAATATGACGGTGCCGAACGGCGGAACGCTCGAGATCAGCGCAAGGATCGTGGTCTTGATGTCCCACTTGAGCGACCACGCGGTCAGGAGGGCAACAACGATGAACACCAGGAAGCCGGCGGTTCCGTGGACCATTCCGGGGATGCGAATCGCTTCTTCGTGTCCGAGGACCCACTTGAAGAACATGGCAACCAGCAAAGCCGCCCAGGTCACAGCTTCCCACCACGCCACCAGACGGAAGCGTTTCGCGGGAGTGGATACGTCAAAGATGTTCGCCATGAGGCCATTGTGCCCGAACAACTACGACGCCCCGTAGTTGTGTGAGGAAAACCACGGGGCGCCGCTGAGCGAGAGCACTGGTTCAGGTGTATTGAGACACTCAGGCCTTGGGGACGCGGATGATGAGTGCGTCGCCTTGTCCGCCGCCGCCGCAGAGTGCGGCTGCGCCGATGCCGCCGCCGCGGCGTTGCAGTTCGAG